>JANMAT010000108.1:0-115560 GCA_031359995.1 Actinomycetes bacterium | reverse complement strand
CGGAACGGAGACCCTCGTCGATGAGACGCTCGGCCAACGTCGACAGGGCAACCCGCTGGCGGCGGGCGACTTCACGCAGCCGATCGTGCACCGGTTCGTCGGAGAAGCGGATGGACACCACACCCATGACGACAGTGTAGTCAGTTGTCGCCATCCACGGGCAGTGGGATCACGGGCTCGCGACATACGTAGATTCAGAGGCCATATCCGGGGTCGGATGGCCAGTTGGGCTGGAACAAGTGCCACTGCTCGGGCGCACGGCGGATGAGGCTCTCGAGGTCGGTCGCCATGGCCTGGGTGAAGGTGGCGACATCGGCGCGGAGCTTGCCCGTGCGCTCGATCGTGACCGGCGGATGGATCACGCCGAGATGTCCATCGCCCCTCTGCGTGAAGTACACCGCCGTCGGCAGCACCGGCGCGCCGGTGCGCAGCGCGAGCGTGGCCGGGCCCGCCGGCAGCGTCGTCTGCTCGCCGAAGAACGTGACCGGCACGCCACCGCCACCGATGTCGCGGTCCGACAGCAGGGCCAGCACCTCGTTCTGCTTCAGCGCCTTCAGGCACGCGGCGGCCGCACCGGGGCCGAGCGGCACCACCGTCATGCCCAGCTTCGAGCGCAGGTCGCGGAACCACTCGAACAGCTCGGGCGGCTCGATCGTCTCCACCACCACGGTGATCGGGATCTTCTGGTCGGCGACCCAACGACCGGCCCACTCCCAACCGCCCAGGTGCGGCAGGGCCAGGATCACTCCGGTGCCGTTCTTCAACCCACCCAGCACGTTGGCGTAGCCCTCGGTGGCCATGTGGCGCTTCACCTCCGACGCCGGCAGCGACGGCAGCCGGAAGCTCTCCACCCAGTAGCGGGCGTACGAGTCGAACGCGTCGTTGGCGGCACGGCGCAGGGCGTGGCCCTGCAGTCCCGGGTTCACCCGCTGCAGGTGGCGCTCGACCATGGCCCGCTTCGAGCGCATCCCCTGGGCGAAGGCCATGCCCAGCGACAGTGCGGTCGCCCGCGCCACCGGCCCGGGCATCGACTGCGCGGCCAGGCTGGCGAGCTTGAACCCGCGCAGACCGAAGCGGTCGAACCGACCCTCGCGCTCGGTCACCGCGTGGGGCGGCGGCGCTGCTGCAGCAGCGTGCGGCGCCGGCTCACCCGCGCCGAGCGGCGCGCCACCCGGCGGGAGTCGCGGGCCTCGAGCTTGGCCGCCGTGGCCGGAGCCACGTTCGCCTGCTTCCACACCTTCACGAACCGCTGCACGGCCGTGATGCACGTGAGGACGAGCATGAGCCACAGCACCGGCACGAGCAGCGAGTCGAACAGCAGACCGAGGCACAGCAGGATGATGCGCTCGGCGCGCTCCATGAGCCCACCCTTGGCCGTGAGCCCGAGCGACTCGGCCTTGGCCCGCTCGTAGGAGATGAGCTGCGACACCCCCATGACCGCGAACGGCAGGAGGGCGAGGTGAGGGCGGCTGGCGCTGGCCAGGTGCCAGGCGACACCGCCGAAAAGGAGCGCGTCGGTGACGCGGTCGGCCACGGAGTCGAAGAACGCCCCCCGCTGGCTGGCCACGTTGGCCGCCTTGGCCAGCGCACCGTCGAGAAGATCGGGCAGGGCGGCCAGCACCACGAGCAGCAGACCGCCGCGCAGCGCGCCCCGACCGATGACCACGGCGGCGGCCGCGGCGACGAGCAGACCGATGGCCGTGAGGTGGTCGGGGCTCATGCCGGTGCGGCGGAGGCCCTGACCGACCGGTCGCACGGCCTTCTCGATGGGGGCACGAAAACGACCGTCGAACATCGCAATCAGGTTACACCGCCGGCCGGCGCCGGAGCGGGCGGTGATCGTCACGTTTCAGTGTTTCCCCTGGTTGGGTACGGTGACCAGCATGAGTGAGACAGCACCGAGCGACCTCGCGGTCGCGTTCCGCAGCTTCCCCCGCCGCCTGCGGGAAGCCCTCGACGCCACCCGTGACGATCCCGACGCCCACGCCACGGCCCAACGCCACGCCGCCACCGTCGAGCAGCACGTGGCCGACGCCGCCGGCGCGCTCGGCGTAGCCGTCGGTGCCGACGCGGCCGCCACCGCCGCGGCACTGGCCGACCGGATCGCTTCGATCCACGCCGATCGTTGGGACGACGCGCCGCTCGACGCGCTGCGCCGCCACGCCCTGGTCATCGGCGGCGAACTGCGGGCCATGGCCGACCTGGCCGCCTGAGCGCCGGCGAGGGCGGTTCGAGGTCACCCGTGCGCAGGGTCACGTCCAGGGACCAAGGCCTCCCCACCGGGGGCGCTCGGGCCGTCACGGGGCCATCGCACGCCCGGGTACATTCGGGCCCGAGCGACTGACCAGGGGGGTCCATGCCGAGCTACCCGACCGAGCAGATCCGCAACGTGGCGCTGGTGGGCCACGGTGGCAGTGGGAAGACGACCCTGGCCGAGGCCCTCCTCGTGCAGGCCAAGGCGATCACCCGTGCCGGACGCGTGGAAGACGGCAGCACCGCGTGTGACACCGAAGCCGAGGAGCACAAGCGCGGCATCTCGCTGTCGATGGCCCTCGCCCCGTTCGAATGGACCACCGACGCCGGCCAGACGTGCAAGATCAACCTGATCGACACGCCCGGGTACGCCGACTTCATGGGCGAGGCCGAGGCGGCGTTGCGTGTCGCCGACCTCGCCGTGTTCGTCGTGAGCGCGGTGGAAGGCGTCGAGGTGCAGACCGAGATCCTCTGGAAGCGCTGTGCCGAGCTGAGACTGCCCCGCATGGTCTTCGTGAACAAGGAGGACAAGGACCGCGCCAACTTCCAGCACGTGCTCGACCAGTTGCGGGCCACGTTCGGCAGCGGGTTCGCCCCGCTCGAACTGCCCCTCGGCGAGGCCGGCGCGCTCCACGGCGTGGCCAACGTGCTGACCGAGGAGGCCATCGAATACGACGCCGACGGCAGCCACCACGGCGCGCCGCTGCCGCCCGACATCGAAGTGGCCGAGCACGAGATGCACGACCTGCTCGTGGAGGAGATCGTCACCGGCGACGACGAGCAGCTCGAGCGCTACCTGTCGGGCGACGTGCCCAGCGTGGATGAGCTCGAGCGCACGCTGGCCCACGCGGTCCTCGACTGCGTCGAGTTCCCCGTGCTGTGCGGCTCGGCGGCCACCGGCATCGGCGTCGACCGCCTGGCCGACTTCATCTGCGAGCTCGGCCCGTCGCCCGCCGATCGCCAGTCGACCGTGGTCGCCGGCGGCACCGAGGTGGCCATCGGCGCCGATGCCGCCGCCGAGCCGCTGGCCTTCGTGTTCAAGACCGTCGTCGACCAGTTCGTCGGCCAGCTCTCGCTGTTCAAGGTGCTGTCGGGCACCGTGAAGACCGACGACCACCTGCTCAACCCGGCCACCGGTGCCGACGAGCGCCTGCACGGCCTGTTCATGCTGCGCGGCAAGGACCAGATCCCCGTCACCGAGGTGCGCGCCGGCGACATCGCTGCGGTGGCCAAGCTGGCCGGCACCCGTACCGGCCACACGCTCACGCCCAAGGGCAAGCCCGTCACCGTGCCACCGATCGCGCCGGCACCCGCGGTGTACGCGCTGGCCATCAAGGCCAAGACGCAGGCCGACGACGACAAGTTGTCGGCCGCGCTGCAGCGGCTGCAGGTGGAGGACACCTCGCTTTCCGTGGAGCGCCGCGAAGAGACCCACCAGACCGTGCTGCGCGGCGCCGGCGACACCCACCTGTCGGTCGTGCTCGAACGCCTGGCCCGCAAGTTCGGGGTGAACGTGGTGACCGAAGACCTGCGCGTGCCCTACCGCGAGACCATCGCCGGCGCGGCCGAGGCCGAGGGCAAGGTCAAGAAGCAGTCCGGCGGTCACGGCCAGTACGCCGTGGCGTTCCTGCGCGTCGCCCCGCTCGAGCGGGGCAAGGGGTTCGAGTTCGTCGACTCCATCGTCGGCGGCGCCATCCCCCGCCAGTACATCCCCGCGGTGCAGAAGGGCGTCGAGGAGACGATGGTGCACGGTGGCGTGCACGGCTTCCCGGTGGTCGACGTGCGCGTCGAGTGCTTCGACGGCAAGTTCCACGCGGTCGACTCCTCCGAGATGGCGTTCAGGACCGCGGCGTCGCTCGGTTTCAAGGAGGCCATGACCAAGGCTCGCGTCGTGGTGCTCGAACCGGTCTCGCTGCTGAAGGTCGAGGTGCCCGCGGGCCTACAGGGCGACGTGATGGGCGACATCAACTCGCGCCGCGGCCGCGTGTTGGGCACCGAGCAGATCGAGTCGTCGCACCAGGAGATCTCGGCCATCGTGCCCACCGCCGAGCTCACCCGCTACGCCATCGACCTGCGCTCGATGACCGGCGGACGAGGTCGGTTCGAGGCCACCCACGACCACTACGACGTCCTCCCCGACCACCTTGTCGACAAGGCCAGGGCCACCGTGCACAACGGGAACGGCAAGAGCTGAACGCGGTTCGACCCCACGCCGGGTGATCGGCGTGCCAGGCTCTGGGCGTGCGCGTCCAGGTCTCCTCGCCCGCTGAACACCAGGGGCTGCTCGAGCTGCCCATCGCCGATCGCCTGGAGACGTGGGTCGACAGGCGCGTCAAGATCGGCACCGACGGCGCCCACCGCCACATCGTGCGGTACCTCGAACTGGCCGACCACCTGTACGTGGTGAAGGAGCTGCCCGAGCACCTGGCCGAGCGCGAGTACACGCTGCTGCGCCACCTGAACACCGCCAGCATCCCCTCGGTGGAGCCGGTCGCCGTCGTCACCGACCGCGGCACCCACGCCGACGGCGAGGGTCTGCTCGTGACCCGCCACCTCGACTTCTCGCTCCCCTACCGCCGGTTGTTCGTCGGTCAGGTGTCCATCCCCCAGCTGCGCGACCAGCTGCTCGACGCCCTCGTCGGCCTGCTGGTGCGGGCCCACCTCGCCGGCTTCTTCTGGGGCGACTGCTCGCTGTCGAACACGCTGTTCCGGCGCGACGCCGGCGCCCTGTCGGCCTACATCGTCGACGTCGAGACCGGCGAGCACCACGAACAGCTCTCCGACGGGCAGCGCTCGTTCGACCTCACCATCGCCATGGAGAACTTCCTCGGCGGCCTGTTCGATCTGCAGGCTGCGGGCAAGGTGCCCGAGAGCGTGGACGCGGTGGCCACCGCCCAGGCCCTCGGTGAGCGCTACGAGGCCCTGTGGGCCGAGGTCACCAACAGCGAGACGTTCGGTCCCACCGAGCGCTACCGGGTGGCCCAACGCATCGCCCGCGTCAACGAGCTCGGCTTCGACGTCGTGGAGCTGGAGGTCACCTCGAACCCGTCGGGCGATCGCATCCGCCTGACGCCACGCGTCGTGGAGAACGGCTTCCACGGGCCCAAGCTCGCCTCGTTGACCGGCCTGCGCACCCAGGAGAACCAGGCCCGCCGGCTCCTCAACGACATCCGCCAGTTCGGCGCGTACCAGACCCGATCGCTCCCGGAGTCGGTGGTGGCGGTGCGCTGGTTGGAGCAGGTGTTCGACCCGGCCATCGCCGCCATCCCCATGGACCTGGCCGATCGCCTGGAGCCGGCCGAGGTGTACCACCAGCTGCTCGAGCACCGCTGGTTCCTGTCCGAGGCACGCGGCTTCGACGTCGGCATGGAGGAGACGATCCGCTCCTACGTGCGCGACGTGCTGCCGTTCGTGAGCGGTGGCCGCATCGTGCAGGACATGGCCACCGCCCAGCTGCCGGTGATCACGACGGACACGCCCGCGATCGGCGCCGACGGGGTCGAACCCGGCGCGGGCTAGCCGACATCGGACAACGTGTCGCCCTCGGCCCGGCGGGACGCGGCGGCCCGCAGCGCGCGTCGTGACCGCACCTCGTGCTCGTGGCGCGACGCCGGCCGCCAGCCGGTGGGCCGGGGCATGCCGGCCAGCGCCCACAGCAGCAGCAACCCGGCCACGTCGAGCACGTGGTGGGCTTCGCCCCGCGCGTTGGCGTGGCCCTCTACCAGGTCGAGGATCGAGGTGATGGTGAGGCCCACCGCCAGCGCGCCGGCGAGGGGCAGCAGACCGAACGCCCGCACCGGCTTCCACGCCGCGTAGACGAACCCGATGGCGAAGGCGAAGGCCAGCGTGCCCAGGTGGCGCGACGCGTGCACGGTCGCCCCGGCCGAGTCGCCGTACAGCGCGGGCGACGACCAGCAGGCTGGAACGGATCCACTCGCCGTGGCCCGGCCGCGGCGGGTTGGCCGCAGCCAGGATGCGCTCGCCGAGGTCGGGTACCGCCTCGGAGGGGCGCAAGCGCACCAGCCGGTGCAGCCCGGCCATCTGCTCGTCGCGGTGGTCGCAATCGGCGCAGGTGGCAAGGTGCGCCTCGAGCGAGGCGGTCTCCAGGTCGGTCAGCTGTCCGTCGAGCCCGGCCAGGCCGACGTCTGGAGGTTCTGTGCCCACGCCGGCGACCGCAACACCGCCGACGACCTCACGCAGGAGACGTACCTTCGGGCCATCGGGGCCCTGCGCAGTCCGGTTTTGCGCCGGATCCGTCTCACATCTGCGACGCATCACGCACAGAACGCTGGGCCAGGACCGCGGCGAGCTGGCGCGCTGCCCGACCGGGATGGCGCACGATCATCGCCCAGGTCAGGTGCACCACCTGCCAGCCACAGGCCATGAGCACGAGGTCGCGCTGGAGGCCGTCCTCCCACCTCGAACGGCGGCGGGCATGGAAGTCCCACCCGTCGATCTCGACGACGAGCCGCTCCGCCACGAAGGCGAAGTCGACCTCGAACCCTTCGATGTGGGCGTGGAAGACCCAGTGCTGGAGGCCGGCCCGCCGGAACACACGGGCCGCTTCAGCTTCCACCGCACTGTCGGGCATGCGCACGCCGAGACCGGCTTCACCGAGGGCCCACTCGAGAGCGAGCACGCCGTCCCGACCACTCCGGCGCGGCTCGGCGAGGACCCGCTCCACCGACCGGTACGTCACGACCCGACGCACGAGCATCGCTTCGAAGGCCTGCAACACGACGCGCCGATCGACCACCGCGCCGAGTTGGAGCAGCGTCACCGGGGCCGACGTGACGCGCAGGCCGTGGCGCATCCGGGTCGGCACCGGCTCCGTGCTGCGGTGCAACCGGTAGCCGGTTCGGGCGGTCGAACGTCGATGCCCGACGAGGAGCAGATCGACCGGTCGGTCGCCGACGACCTCGGCCCCCCACACGAAGGCTGAGCTGCGGTGGGACACGTCGACCTCGGGGCCGTAGTGGAGGACACCCGCGGTGATGCGGCTCATCGGCCCCACGACCGTCCCGCTCAACGCGGCGACGCCAGGGAGCACATCGACGAGGAGACCGGCGGACAGAGCGCGGTAGAAGGACGCTCGCGACTGGGTGGTTCGGCGCCACTGGTCGAGCGTGATCAGGCCGTGCTGGCGGCCGGAGATCCGGATGAGTTCGGGAGGAAGGCGCACACGGGTACGTGTGCACGACCGGTCCCCCGCTGGAAGCACCCGTTCTGAGCCGCTCCCGTCTCACATGTGCGACGCATCACGCACAGAAGGAGGGGGGCCCGGCGGCCGATTCAGGTCGTCCACTCCTCGGGGTTGTCCTCCACGAGGTGCTCCACCGTGTGTCCGTCGATGGCGTCGACCAGCACGAACCCGCGCCGCCGGGGCGGCTCCTCGGCCGAGTAGCACAGGATCCGCCAGGTCGGGCGGCTGCGCAGCCCGCGCCACGACAGCTGGGCCGAGGCGTGCCCCACCGGGAAGCCCACGGCGGCGGTGGCGCTCTCCAGAGCCTGCTTCTCGTCCAGGTGCATGCGCCAACCCGAGGTGAGGCACAGCAGACCCAGGGCGCCCAGCAGCCCGGCGGCGAGCACGAACCCCCGGTTCACCAGCACCGGGGCGTCGCCTCGCCGCACCAGCCACAGGACCAGGCAGATGGCGGCGATCACCAGATACATGACGCCGGGCGTGCGGCGCCTGCTGTTGTCCGGGAACTTGTAGGGCACGGCCGGGTCGTGGGCGTGCAGGTCCGCGGGGAGTGCGTCGCGCAGGTCGTCGGTGTTCTCGGCGTGTCGGGGGTCGGCCACGGCGACAACCCTACTGGGGCCAGGCGCTGCGGATCCTGGCCGCGGTGGCCGACAGGGCCTCGGGCAGGGTGCGGGTGTTGGCCACGGCCAGCATGAAGTTGCCGTCGCCCGTCCAGCGGGGCACCACGTGGACGTGCAGGTGCTGGCTGATGCTGCCCCCGGCCGGCCGCCCCAGGTTGATGCCCACGTTCAGGCCGGCCGGGCGGTAGGCGGCCTTCACTGCCCGCACCGCGGCGGTGGTGGTGGCCCACAGCTCGGCCGTCTCGGCCTCGTCGAGGTCTTCGAGGTCGGCGATCTCCCGGTACGGGAGGATCAGGGTGTGCCCGGTGGCATACGGGTAGGCGTTCAGGATGGCGAAGCACCAACGCCCGCGGTGCACGACGTTCGCCTCCTCGTCGCTCAGGCCCGACGCCAGAATGCGGGTGAACACCGAACGGGTGTCGCCGTCGGGGGGCTCATCAGGGATCGACTGCACGTAGCTGGTCCGCCACCCGTTCCACAACCGTTCGAGCACAACCCGATCATGGTCGACCACCACGCCGCGCGGATATTCACTGGGCCCGGCCGCCGCAGTCGGCCAAGATGCGCTCCGTCAACGGCAGCCGTTCCCGGCCGCCGCGGCAGAGGAGGATGGCCATGCAGGTGTTCGACAGCGCTTCCCCCATCCCTACCCGGCGCGAGGTGGCGCCCGGTCCCGGCTGACCCGTTGATCGTTCGCGGTCGGCCCCTGTGGGCCTGCGCTCCTCGCTCTTTCGAGGAGCCTCTCTCCGTTGACCAAGGCCTTCCGTCGTCGTCGTTGGGACGATGACGACCCTTCACCGTTCCTGTCCGACGCCGCCGCCTTCGCGGCCGGCGATCTCTTCGCACCGCCCGACGACGCCGACCTGCCCCAGGGCGCCCGTTGGAGCAGCTACGCCGACGCCGATCAGCGCGGCCCCACCCCCGCGCCCGACTGGCTCGTGGTCGACGGCGACGCCCTCGACCACGAGCGCGGCATCCTCAAGACCGGCAAGGAGGCCGAGGTGCACCTGCTGGAGCGCATCGCGCCCGACGGCTCGGCGTGCCTGCTGGCCGTCAAGCGCTACCGGTCGCGCGAGCAGCGCCTGTTCCACCGCGATGCCGGCTACCTGGAGGGTCGGCGCGTGCGCCGCAGCCGCGAGATGCGGGCCATGGCCAACCGCACCTCGATCGGCCTCGACATCATCGCCGCCCAGTGGGCCGTGGCCGAGTTCGCCGCCCTCGGGCGACTGTGGGAGCTCGGTCTGCCCGTGCCCTACCCGGTGCAGCGCGACGGCACCGATCTGACCATCGAGTTCGTGGGCGACGGCGACGGCACGGCCGCGCCGCGCCTGGCCCAGGTGCGTCCGCGGCGCGCCGAGCTCGACGGGTTGTGGCACGACCTGTGGTCGTCGCTCACCGCCATGGCCGAGGCCGGTTACACCCACGGCGACCTGTCGGCCTACAACCTCCTCGTGCACGACGAGCACGTGTGGCTGATCGATCTGCCCCAGATCGTCGACGTCGTCGGCAACCCGCAGGGGCCGGTGTTCCTGCGGCGCGACGTGGCCAACGTGGCGACGTGGTTCGCGGCGCGCGGCCTACCGCTCGACGCCGACCAGCTCAGCGCCGACCTGCTCGACCGCGCCCTCGGCCGGTGAGCGGGCCGGGAACCTTGATCAGACGGGGATGGCGGCGGCGGCCACGTCGGCCGCCAGACGCTCGAGGAAGGTGCTCACCGGCACGTCGCGCTCCACCTGCTGACCGCGGGCGTTCACGCCGACGGTGCCGGCGGCGATGTCGGTGTCGCCCACCACGAGCACGTACGGGATCTTGGCCGACTTCTGCACAGCGATGCGCTTGCCCAGACCTTCGTCGGCCACGATCAGCTCCGACCGGAAGCCCCCGGCCTTGAGCTGGTGGACCACCGTCCGGGCATAGGCCTCGTGGGCATCGGCCACGGGCAGCACGCTCACCTGCACGGGCGCCAGCCACGTGGGGAAGGCACCGGCGTAGTGCTCCACGAGCACCCCGAAGAAGCGCTCGAGCGAACCGAACAGCGCACGGTGCAGCATGATCGGCCGGTGGCGCGCGTTGTCGGCGCCTACGTACTCCAGGTTGAAACGCTCGGGATGGTTGAAGTCGCACTGGATCGTGGAGAGCTGCCACCGACGACCGATGGCATCCTTCACGTCGATGTCGATCTTCGGGCCGTAGAAGGCGGCGTCGCCCTCCTTGATGGCGTACTCCAGCCCGTGCTTGTCGAGCGCGGCCCGCAGGGCGTCGGTGGCCTTGGCCCAGATCTCGTCGGAGCCGACGTACTTCTCGGGATCCTTCGTCGACAGGTAGAACTGGAAGTCCTCGAAGCCGAAGGCGCGCAGCACCGAGATGACGAAGTCGAGCAACGACGCGATCTCGTCGGCCAGCTGGTCTTCGGTGCAGTAGATGTGGCTGTCGTCCTGCGTGAAGCCGCGCGTGCGGAGCAGACCGTGCAGCGTGCCCGCCCGCTCGTAGCGGTACACGGTGCCGAGCTCGAACAACCGCAGCGGCAGCTCGCGGTAGGAACGCTGCCGCGACCGGAAGATCAAGCAGTGCATCGGGCAGTTCATGGGCTTCGGGTAGTACGTCCCGTTGTCCATCTCCATGGCCGGGTACATGCCGTCCTTGTACCAGGCAAGGTGGCCCGAGGTTTCGAACAGCTGGCCGTTGGCCAGGTGCGGCGTGTAGACGAACTCGTAGCCACCGTTCACGTGCCGGGCCCGGCTGTAGTCCTCCATCAGCTTGCGGATGGCCGCGCCCTTCGGGTGCCACACGGCCAGACCGCCGCCGAGCTCGCGCGGGAAGCTGAGCAGGTCGAGCTCGACGGCGAGCTTGCGGTGGTCGCGCTTCTCGGCCTCCTCCAGGCGGTGAAGATGCTCTTCCAGCGTGGCCTTCGACTCCCACGCGGTGCCGTAGATGCGCTGCAGCTGCGGGCCCTTCTCGTTGCCCCGCCAGTAGGCGCCGGCCACCTTCATGAGCTTGAAGTGGCCGAGCCTGGCCGTGGACGGCACGTGCGGCCCCCGGCACATGTCGACGAAATCGGGCGAGTTCCGGTACACGCTCACCGTGTCGGCCGAACCGACCTCGTCGGCGTCGGCACCATCGGCGGCACCGCCGCGCACGCGCTGGATGATCTCGCACTTGTAGGGCTGGTCGGCGAAGAGCGCGAGGGCGTCGTCGAAACGGAGCTCGCGGCGCTCGAACGGCTGGTTCGCCTTGATGATCTCGCGCATGCGCGCCTCGATGGCGGCGAGGTCCTCCTCCGAGAACGTGCGGCCACCGGGCAGCTCGAAGTCGTAGTAGAAGCCGTCCTCGATGGCGGGACCGATGGAGAACCTGGCCCCGGGGAACAGCTGGGTCACCGCCTGGGCCATGACGTGCGACGTGGAGTGGCGCAGCACGTGGCGCCCCGCGGGTGACGTGCCCGTGATGATGGCCACGTGGGCACCGTCGGCCAGCGCCACGTCCAGGTCGATCTCGGCACCGTCGGCCGTGGCCGCCAGCGCCGCCTTGGCCAGACCCGAACCGATCGACGCCGCCACGTCGCCCGCGGTGGTGCCCGACGGGTACGAACGAGAGGAGCCGTCGGGGAGCAGGATCGTGATCTGGTCGGCCATAGCCCAGCGATGCTACCGGCCGACCACCGCGACGGCCTTTCACATAGCACCCCAGACGCGGCCGTGCCCCGCCACCGGGGGCGACCGGTGACGGGGCACGTGGCGACCGGCGAGCGACCGGGGTGCTCGCCGAAGCGCTAGTGGGGGTTCACTTGAACGCCTCGATGGTGCTGCCCTTGTCCTGCCCGAAGCCGACGTCGTTCAAGTGGCTGCCGCACTGCAGGTAGTTGTTCGCCGTGGCGAACGACCCGAACAGCGAGGGCGTACCCGCCTTCTGCCAGTTGGCGATCGGCACCACGCAGGAGGTGTCGATCGGCGTGAAGTGCCAGTCACCGATGTAGCGGTTGTTGGCGAAGCGGATCGTGCCGTCGAAGACCAGCGCGGCGGCCGCCGCCGTGGTCTGCTCGCTCAGGTTGACCGTGCCACCGCTGCCGGTCACCGTGCCCTGACGGCCGGCGAACACGCTGTTGCGGCCGCAGTACACGCCCTGGCACGTGGCGTAGGCCCGGGCCGGGTTGTACCGGAAGGTGTTGCCCGACACGTTCACGTTCTTCACGCCCCACTGGTCACCGCCGGCCAACGGCCGCTTCAGGGCGTTGCAGTTGTCGGACACCAGCCACCACTTCGTCGCCGAGCAGCCCCGCATGAGGTTCGGGAACAGGGTGATCCCGTTGGGGTTGTCGTCGAAGAAGTTGCCGGTGACCGAGATCGTGGTGATCCCGAACTTGTTGGGCACGTTGGCTGCACCCGAGGCGTCGGAGATGTACACCGCGGCATCGGGGAAGGTGTTCGAGCGGGGCCGGAACCCGCCGTTGGTGACCTTGCGGGTCATGTTGTTGCGGATGAGGTTGTTGGCGATCACCGCGTTGTAGCTGACCTCGTAGGCGACGGCTTCGTCGGTGTTGTTCTCGAAGATGTTGTTCGTGATCATGAAGCCGTTGTTGTTGCCGTCGGTCCACAGCCCGGCGCCCTTGTTGTCGTGCACCCAGTTGTTCCGGTACGTCACGTTGGCGAACACCCAGAACTTGCCGCCGCCCGAGCACCCGCAGCCCGGGAACTTCATCTCCATCTCGTCGGTGTTGTTGCCCGAGATCTCGTTGTTCTCGATGGTGACGTCGGTGCCGTTGCTGGCCGCCTCGTAGGCGTTGAAGGCGTACTGGCCGTTGTTGCGCAGGCAGTTGCTGCGCACCACGTTGCCGGTGCCCAGCATCATGGCGGCGTTGTGGTTGTCCTGGATCGTGTTGCCCTCGAACAGCCAGTTGTCGGCCGAGTCGTGGTTGACGATGCCCTCGTTGTAGGCCGGCCACGCCCCCGGGAAGCCCTGGATCGTGAGGTACTTCAGCGTCACGCTGGCCGAGCCGCCACCGAAGGCGTACTTCGTGCCGGCCGAGGGCGTCAGCACGGCGCCCTTCGGGTAGGTGGCCGTGGGCGCGCCGCCGACGAACATGTTCCCGGCCGCCGGCACGATCTGGCTGATCGAGTAGTTGCCGGGCGTGAAGAAGAACAGCACCTTGCCGCCGTTGGCGTTCTTGGATGCGCCGAGCTCGGTGACCAGCGTCGCCGGCGTCACGACCTTGGCGATGTAGCCGGCGACGGTCGGGGCCGCGGCCGGACCACGTGTTCCGGCGGCGTCGCACACCGCGGCGTTGATCGCCTGGGGCGACGTCGGCCACGTGCCGGCGATCGGGCCTGCCGGCGGTGTGGTGCCGATCGGCTGCTGGTTGATGCCACCGCTGCCGGTGGTGACCGGAGGTGAGGTCACGGCCGTGGTCGCCACCGTGGTGGCCGCCGCCGTCGTGGCCGGCGTGGTGGGCGCCGCCGTCGTGGGCGCCGCCGTGGTGGCCGGGGCCTCGGTGGTGGCCGGGGCCGTCGTCGGCGGTTCCGTCACCGGCGCGGCCGTGGTGGTCGGCGCCAACGATGCCGGATCGGTGCCGGCCTTGTAGTGCAGGGCGACCCGGTCGGGCGCCAGCGCCTTGTTGTAGACGGCGACCTCGTCGAGCGCGCCCCGGAACGTGAAGTAGGCGGTGTCGGCCATGTCCTCACGCGACCCGATGCGCACCGGCAGGCTGTTCGTCTTCACGTCACCGATGCCGGTGGACCCGCCGCCGGCCGGCACCCCGTTCAGGAAGAACGAGACCTTGTTGCCGGCGCGGGTCACCACGAGGTGCGTCCACGTCTTGAGGGCGACCGGCGACGACGCCTTCACGATCGGGTTGCCCTCGCCCGCCGTCTCGCGGAACTCGGGGACCAGGTCCGGCCGCAACCACAGCTCGTAGTTGCTCGGGATCCCGCTCGCCTTGCCGGCGTTGGCGCCCGGCGACTTCGTGACGATCATCTGGTAGTTGCCCGTGCTGCCCGTGCTGTTGACCCATGCCTCGATCGTGAGATCGCCGGCGATCGACAGCGATCCGTCGTCGGGCACCACCGCCTGGGCGTTGGTGGGCGTGTTGTCGTTGAGCTTCAGGCTCTTGTTGCCGTCGTCGACCAACGCACCCTTCGTGTGACCGACCGGGCCGGCGTAGCTGCCGTTGCGGCCGGCGCCCGAGGCGTCGGCGGCGGTGCCGTCACCGTCCCCCAGCCGCCAGAACCCGACGGGCGCATCGGCCTGCACCGTCGAGGAGTACACCACCGACGGTGGTGGATCGCTCGAGACGGCGCTGACCGCCGTGGCTCCCGCCGCCAACAACCCCGACACGACCACCGCCCGTCCCAGCGTGCCTTGTAGTGCGCGCATCCCATGACCTCCACATCCCTCGCCCGACCGATGGACCCGCCATCCGGCCGAGCAAGGGGCCCGTCAGATGACGGACCGACCATGACAAACCCGCAAAGGAAACGTCAACCAACTGCAATGTTTACTGGACGAGCACTGGCGAAGGGTTGGCCACCGCTTCACCGACCGCGGCAACGTGCGAGGTATCGCTCGGGAGCGCCTCGGCACGCTTCGTGGCGTACACGTCCTTGTAGTCCTGGCCCGTCAGCTCCCGGATCTCGAACATGACTTCGTCCATCAGCTGTCGATACCCGAAGCGGTCTTCGCGCCCGCCGCGCCGGAACCGGTCGGGATGGACCGGGCGACCGATGCGGATGGTGCAAGGCTTGAACAACTTGGGGGCCTTGGCGTCGGGCGGCTGGATCTCGCGCGTCCCGATCACCCCGACCGGGTAGACGGGGCAGTTCACCTTGAACGCCAGGCGCGCCGCGCCCGTATGGCCCTTGTACAGCGAGCCGTCACGGCTGCGGGTGCCCTCGGGGAAGATGCCGAACAGCTCGCCTCGGCGCAGCACCTGCTCGGCCGCGTCCAGCGCGGCCAGGGAGGCCCGTCCGCCACTGCGGTCGATGGGGATCATGCCCAGGGCCGGGAACAGGTACTTCGTCTTCCAGTCGTCGAGGTACTCGGCCTTGCCCACGAAGCTGATGCGCCGGGGCAAGGTCAGCATCAGGAACGCCGAGTCCAGGAAGCTGACGTGGTTCGGGCACAAGATCGCCGGACCGTCGGTGGGCAGCCGGTCGTAGCCTTCGAGCCGGAAGTTCCAGAGCTTCCGGGAGACCGGGCCGAGCACACCCCGGGTGCGGTCCTGCAGCTTGCCGGCACCGGCACTCGTGTCTGTCACGCTGTCAGGGTAGGCGCACGACGATGTCGCGCATGTTACAGGAAACGAAAATCCAGCATTGGGCGTGCCACAGGTCACGCCCCGTGGTCTGAGCCTGCGAAGACCCGGCGACGGCGCGAGCGCCAGCGAGCCCGGCGCCGATGGGGTCCGGGGGCACAGCCCCCGAGCAAACAGGGTCAGAGATCGACGCCCAAGAGGCGGGCGGCGTCGCCGGCCCCGTCGCCGGTCGCCACCGCGGCATCGATGGCCGCGAACGCCGTCGGCGTGTCGAGGTCGTCGTCGAGCGCGGCGCGCACGGCGGCCATGGTCGCCGCACCGGTGGGCCCCTGGTGGCCGCGCCAGCGGGCGAACCGGGCCTCGGCCCGGGCCATCAGGCCGTCGTCCCACGACCACGGGTCGCGGTAGTGGTGCTCGATGATCCCCATGCGGATCGCCCGGGGATCGTGGTCCTGGCGGAGCTTGTCGATGAAGACCAGGTTCCCCAGGCTCTTCGACATCTTCTCGCCGTCCTTGGAGACGAGCGCGGCGTGCATCCAGTGGCGCACGAACGGCTCGCCCGTGGCCGCCTCCGACTGGGCGCGCTCGCACTCGTGGTGCGGGAAGATCAGATCGGCGCCGCCACCGTGCAGGTCGATGGTGGTGCCCAGTTCGCGCAGGGCCAGGGCCGAGCACTCGATGTGCCACCCCGGGCGACCCGGGCCCCACATGGTCTCCCACGCCGGCTCGTCCGGCTCCGACGGGTGCCACAGCACGAAGTCGAGCGGGTTGCGCTTGTTCGGATCGTCGACCTTGCCGCCACGCTGGCGGGCGTAGTCGAGCATCGTGGCCTCGTCGTAGTTGCTCACCGAACCGAAGCCCGGGAAGGAGGACACGTCGAAGTACACCGAGCCGCCGGCCACGTAGGCGTGGCCGCGATCGATCACCATGCCGATGAAGCCGCGTATGTCGGGGATGGCCGACGACGCGCGCGGCTCGCTGTAGCAGGGCAGCACGTTGAGCGCTGTCATGTCACGCTTGAAGCGCGCCTCTTCACCGGCGGCGAGATCGAGGTAGTGCACCCCGAGCTGGCGGGCCTTGGCGAACAGCGGATCGTCGACGTCGGTGACGTTGCGGACGCATCGCACCTCGTGGCCGAGGTCGATGAGGCGACGGATGAGCACGTCGTAGGCCAGGAACGTGGAGGCGTGGCCGAGGTGCGTGGCGTCGTACGGCGTGATGCCACACGTGTACATGAGCACGGGCCGATCGGTGGGCGGTTCGAACGGCACCACCGCCTGACGCGCGGTGTCGTACAGGCGCAACGTCACGGCGGGCTCACAGCTCCTTGATGCCGGTGAGCTTGGGCGCCACGCGGGTCTTGTAGCGCACGTTCAACTGCAGGAGCACGGCCGTGAAGGCCTCGATGGCCGTGGCGTTCGAGAGCTCACCGGCGTCGAGCGGGCGGCACCCGGGGATGTGGCGCACGATGTCGGACACGATCTTGATCGCGGTGATGTCGTCGGAGCAGATGAGCACATCGGAGTCGATGGGCTCGCCCAGGTGACCGAGCTCCTTGGCCGGAAGGTGGTGGAACGCCGCCACGACGCGGCACGTGGGCACGGCCGCCTGCACGTGCGCCGCCACCGAACCGCGCGGCGGTACGAGCGGCTGGAACTCGTGGCCGACCCGCACGAGCGCGTTGGCCATGGAGATGACGACCTTGCCGGCCAGGTACGGCTCCAGGTCGGACGCCGTGGTGGCCGCCGAGTCCCACGGGGTGGCGATGATGACCACCTCGCACGAGGCCGCACCCGGGTTGTCGCTGGCGTCGATGCGCAGGTCGCGGTCGGGCCAGCGTTCGACGAGTGCGTCACGCGCTTCCATGGCCCGGTACTTCGAACGCGAGCCGAGCACGACGTCGTACCCGACCGAAGCCAGGCGGGCGCCGAGCGCCGTACCAGCGGGACCAGTGCCGCCCAAAATGCCGATCTGCATGGTCGTACAGGTTGGCACACCGCCGACCGGGGCATGCAGGCCGATCGCCGGGCGCGCCGCCCGGGCTCTCCCGACGCGCCGTGCGCCGACCTGTACGGTACGGGCTCATGGGTCTCCTCGACGGCAAGCGCATCGTGGTCACCGGCGTCCTCACGGACGCCTCCATCGCCTTCTCCATCGCCCGGTTGGCGCAGGAGCAGGGCGCCGAGATCGTGCTCACGGGGGCCGGCCGGGGGCTGTCGCTCACGGAGCGCACCGCCCGCAAACTGCCCACCGCGCCCGACGTCTTCGAGCTCGACGTGACCCAGCCCCAGCACCTCACCGCGGCGCGCGAGCGGCTGCAGGCCAGCTGGGGCCGCGTGGACGGTGTGGTCCACGCCATCGGGTTCGCCCCGGCCATCTGCCTGGGCGGCACGTTCATGGAGGCCACCTGGGAGGACGTCAGCGTGGCCATGAACGTGAGCGCCTACTCGCTCAAGGCCCTCATGGACGCCTTCGCGCCGCTCATGCCCGCGGGCAGCTCGCTGGTCGGTCTCGACTTCGACAACACGGTGGCATGGCCGGCCTACGACTGGATGGGCGTGGCCAAGTCCGCGCTCGAGTCGACCTCGCGCTACCTCGCCAAGTACCTCGGACCCAAGGGCATCCGGGTCAACCTCGTCGCCGCCGGCCCCATCCGCACCATGGCGGCGAAGTCGATCCCCGGGTTCGGCCAGTTCGAAGAGGCGTGGCAGACGCGGGCCCCGCTCGGCTGGGACATCAACGACCCCGAGCCCGCCGCCCGCGCCGTCATCGGCCTGCTGTCGGACTGGTTCCCGGCCACGACCGGCGAGATCGTCCACGTCGACGGCGGCTACCACGCCATCGGCGCGTAGCGCGCGCTAGAGGTTGCCGAAGGCGTCGGCGAAGCGGTGGACGTCGTCGACCCGCAGCGGCTTGGGCAGACCGACGATGCCGAGGGCGACGCCGGCGTCGCGGTACTGCCGGGCCCGCTCCAGCACATCGGGCAGGGGCTGGCGGCCGGCGAAGAGCATCGTGGAGACCGTGATCCCGGCCGGGTCGCGCCCGATCTCGGCGCAGTGACGCTCGACGATCGTCCACAACCGGTGGAACTCGGCGACGGGGTCCTCGCCGGTGCCGGGGTAGTTCCAGTGCTGGGCGTAGCGGGCCACGAGCGGCAGGGTGCGCTTCTCCCCCAGCCCACCGATGCAGATCGGCGGGTGCGGCCGCTGCACCGGCTTGGGCGCGCAGTAGGCGTCGCGCAGCTCGTAGTAGCGGCCGGTGAAGCTCGACCGCTCCTGGGTGAGCAGCAGCCGGATCACCTCGAGCCCCTCGGCGAAGCGGTCGAAGCGCTCGGTGAGCGTGCCCAGTTCGATCCCGTATGCGTCACACTCGTCGGTGTTCCACGCCGCGCCCAGGCCGAGCTCGAGCCGGCCACGGCTGGTGTGGTCGAGCGCGGCGGCCATGTTGGCCAGCACCGCGGGATGGCGGTACACCATGCCGGTCACCAGCACCCCGCCCCGCAGGCGACGGGTCGCACCGAGCAGCGCGGTGAGCGTCACCCAGCCCTCCAGGCACGGTCCACCGCGGTCATCGGTGAGGATCGGCTCGAAGTGGTCGAACGTCCACCCCGACTCCCAGAGCTCGACGCCGTCGGCGGCCTGCCACACCGCTTCCAGCTCGTCGTAGGTGCACAGCTGCGGGGAGGTCGAGAACGCGAAGCGCATGGCACGGGACCCTACCCGTGGGTCGCGAACACGGACTACGGACGGTTGCGCCGGGGGTGGCAGGATCGCGCCATGCCCACCGTCATCAGCATCGAAGACCTCACGTCACGCGTCGGCGACCACCTCGGCTACTCCGACTACGTCGAGATCTCCCAGGAGCGCGTCAACCAGTTCGCCGAGGCCACCGGCGACCACCAGTGGATCCACATCGACGTGGAGCGGGCCAAGAAGGAGTCACCGTTCGGCGGGCCCATCGCCCACGGCTACCTGACGCTGTCGCTCGGCCCCATGCTCGGCCCGTTGGTGTACGCGGTCAGCGGCGTGAAGATGGGCGTGAACTACGGCGCCAACAAGGTGCGCTTCATGGCACCGGTGCCCGTGGGTGCCCGGGTGCGCCTCGGTGCCAAGCTGCTGTCGGTCAACGAGATCGCCGGCGGCGTGCAGACGACCTTCGAGTACACCTTCGTGTGCGAGGGCGCCAGAAAGCCGAGCTGCGTGGCGGAGGTCATCTTCCTCATGTACGCCTGAGCTCGCTCGGCCTCCGGACCCGGCCGGGGCCGCCGCCCACCCGGCAAGGAACTGTCACAGAGCGAGACGTGATTGCCACCAATGGACGTTGGCGTCCGCCCTCGGTGACCTAGGCTGGACGACCATGGTCCTGCGAGGCGGAGCGCTGGTTGGCTTCGCCGTGCTCGTGAGCACGGCGTCGTTCCTCGCGCCCGTCGCCGCGCCCGCGGCCACCACCACCGACCCACCCCGCGGGGCGGGCGTCACCCAGGTCGCGCTGGCCCCCGCCGCGGTCTCGGCGTCGAGCCTGGCCACCCGGATCACCGCCCTGACCACCGAGGTGACGCGACTCGAGAACCGGGCCGCCGAGCTCGACCGCCAGCTCGCCGACGCCGGCACGGTCGCCGACGCGCTGTCGGGGTCGGCCTCCGAGGAGACCCGCTCGGCCTCGGCACTGCTCGCCACGGCCCGCCGCCAGGCCATCGCCGCCTACATGAACACCGACCCCGCGGCCCAGTCGTTCGCCCTCATCAACGCCGTCGGCCAGGGCAACGTGAACGACGTCACCTGGAGCCTCGGCATCGTGCGGGCCAGCTCGAAGCGCACCCTGCAACTGGCGCGCGAGGCCCGCAAGCGCTCCAAGAGCGCGGACGCCTCGCTCACGGACGCCCTCTCCGAGCGCGACCGCCTGACCGACGACCGGAGCCGGCTCGACCCGCTCATCGCCGAAGCCAAAGGGCGCGTGCTCGACGCCGAGGCCCAACTCGAGGCGTACGTGAAGCGGCTCGGCCCCGGCACCATCACGGGCATGACCACCGTCGCCTACGACGCCTACAAGCACGCCGAGCTTTCGGTCCGCCTGGAACTTCCCAGCTGTGGCCTGCGCTGGGAGCTGCTGGCTGCCATCGGCAAGACCGAGTCGAACCACGGCATGGGCCGCCTCGACAGCCATGGCACCACCACCCCGCCGATCCTCGGCATCCCCATCGGCGCCGACACCGACCAGGGCCTCATCGACACCGACCCGGCCGTCGACCACGCCATCGGGCCCATGCAGTTCATCCCGTCCACCTGGCGTCGGTGGGGTGCCGACGGCAACGCCGACGGGGTCATCGACGTGAACAACATCTACGACGAGGCGCTGGCCGCCGGCCGGTACCTGTGCTCGGCCGCCGGCGCCGACACGCTCGCCACCCGCGACGGCGTCATCAAGGCGATCTGGGCCTACAACCCCAACGCCGACTACCTCCGCGTCGTCGGCGGCCGCTACGAAGCCCTGGCCAGCGACGTGGCCCAGGGCTGGTTCTCCTCGGCCGACCTGCCCACGCCCGACGGCTCCGGCTCGCTGCGGCCGGTCGCCGACGCCACCAACGCGCCGGTGCAGCCGACCACCAACCTGCGGGCGGTCCGGGCCTTCAGCAACGGTGCCCTGGCCGTGGCCACCGTGGCGGCCGATCCGGTTCCCGGCATCTGCGGTCGTTCCGCGTTGATGCCCGCTCGGGTGGGCGTGCTGCGCTGTGACGTGCCGACCGCGGCCGGCGGCCCGGTCACCAGCTACGACCCGTGCATGGCCGCCCCGCACGACACCACGCTCGTGGCCTGCTTCACCGATCTCGACGCCCCGGTCGTGCTCGTGCGGGCCAGCACCGCCGCCGCCGAGCTCGTGGCCGACGGCGGCACCCCGTACTTCGCCGTCGTGCTCGAAGGCGGCGACCGCTGCGTGCCGGTGCCCAGCGCCGCCACGGCCCGGGCCGCGGCCACGGTCAGCGGGGCCGGCAAGGCCCACGTGCCGCGCGCCGACCCGACCACGACCACGACCGCCGGCGGCGCCACCACGACCACCGGTGCCGCCACCACGACCACCAGGGCGCCGGCCACCACCACGACGACCCGGGGCGGAGCGACCACCACCACGCGACCGCCGGCCACCACCACACCGGCGCCTAGCACCACGGTCGTGGTCGACGCCACCACGACCACGACCACGATCGTGCCCCCCGGCGTCACCCTGCCGCCGCCGGCGGTCTCGGGCGGCGACGCCCACTACCGCTGCGCCAGCGGCGCCGAGATCACCGGCAACCCGGTGCCCGGCGTGGTGCCGAACCCCGAGGGCAACGGCACCGCAGCGACCACGACCACGCCGGCCCCCACCACGACCACGCTTCCGCCGACCACGGTGGCCGGCAGCCCCGCCGTCGCCTCCAGCGGCGGAACGTGGGTGGCGCAGGTGACCCAGACGGGCATCGCCCCTCGTACCGTCGCCGTCCTGACGCTCTACACGTAGTCGACGGGGCCGGTCGTCACGCCCGGTTCGCTCAAAGACCGACCCAGTCGGTGACGACGCGGGCGCCCTCACCGGCCTGGACCACGAAGCGCACGGTGCCAGCGGCCACGCCCGGGAGACGGAAGCGGCCCAAGCCGTCGACCACGACGTCGGTGGTGGCGCCGTCACCATGCTGGAGCACCAGACCGGCGGCATCGGCCGGCGCCAACGACCCGACCAGGTCGAATCGCTCTCCGGCCGGCGAGATCTCGACGTCGATCACGACCGCGGCCGTCTCGAACGTGACCGACCGGGCGGCGTCGGCGCCGCGCACGCCGGCGAGCTCCGGATCGGCCAGCGAGTCGAAGGTGAGCGTGGCCAGCTCGGCGTCGACCGTGCGCCACGTGAACAGCTCCTTGGCCGACGCGACCAGTTCAGCTGGTGGTCCGTCGCCGGCCCGGAGCGCCTCGCCAAGGGCGCGCATGGCCGCATCCATGTGATCGCTACCGCCGTCTCGCATGTCTGGGTTCTCCTTGCTCACCACTACCGAGCGCCCGATCTGGTCACGAATACCTCAAGACGGGCCCAAGAGCCCGCGAAGCCGATCGAGGCAGCGGGCCCGGGTGGGGCCGATGGAACCTTTGGGGCGGCCGATGAGCTCGGCGATCTCGTCGTAGCTCAGATCCTCGGTGAGCAGACGCAGGAGCTGCTGGCAGCCGTCGGGCAGCCGGCCGAAGGCGGCCACCACCGCACCACGCCGGTTGGCGTCGGTGATGGCATCGAGCACGGCCTCGGTGTCGTCGACGGTGGGGGTCTCGGGCACGTCGGCCATGGGGGTGAGCCGGGAGGCCTTGCGCGACACCCGGAAGCACTCGTGGCGGGCGGTGGTGGCCAGCCACGCCTTGGGGTTGTCGACCCGGGTCACGTGCTCGACGAACCGGAGCCACACCGTCTGGAACACGTCGTTGGCCTCGGCGCCGTACACGCCGTAGGAGCGGATCACCGACCAGACCAGCCCCGAGAAGTTGTCGACGAGGGCGTTCCAGGCCCGTTGGTCACCGCCCGCGGCGGCCATCACGAGCTCCTGCACCTCGTCGTTGCTCAGCACGGGACGATGCTACGAGATCGGAGACCTCCGACCCCGTCTTCGGATTGCTACGGGCCCCGGGGCGTCGCCTACGTTGCCCGCCGTGGCATGGAGCATCGGGGCAGTCCACGAGGCCATCAGCGCGTCGCGACCCCACGAGGTGGCCCTGGTGTTCCGCGACCGGCGCCTCACCTGGCACGAGGTCACCGACCGCACCCGACGCCTGGCCAACGTGCTCCACACCGCCGGCCTCGGTTGCCACACGGAACGGTCGGAGCTGGCCAACTGGGAGTCGGGCCAGGACCACCTCGGCATCTACTGCTACAACGGCAACGAGTACCTCGAGGCCATGCTCGGCGCCTTCAAAGCCCGCGTGGCACCGTTCAACGTGAACTACCGCTACGTCGCCGACGAGCTGCGGTACCTGCTGATCGACGCGGCACCGAGCGCCCTGGTGTTCGACACCCGTTTCGCCGAGACGGTGGCCGCCGTGCGCGCTGACGTGCCCTCGCTGCGGCTGCTGCTCCAGATCGACGACGGCTCCGGCGACCTGCTGCCCGGGGCCGTCTGGTACGAGGAGGCCCTGGCCGCGGCGCCGGCCACGCCACCGCCGGTCACACCATCACCCGATGACCTGTACATCCTCTACACGGGCG
Source organism: Actinomycetes bacterium (assembly GCA_031359995.1). GTDB lineage: Bacteria > Actinomycetota > Acidimicrobiia > Acidimicrobiales > Ilumatobacteraceae > JANMAT01. Next base: position 92,024 of record JANMAT010000108.1, on the reverse strand, counting down.
GCACCACGGGCATGCCCAAAGGCGTGCTGTGGCGCCAGGGCGACGCCTGGCAGGAGTGCTTCGGTGGCTCGCGCACGGCGACCACGCTCGACGAGGTCGTCGCCGAGCTGGCCAACCCGCTGCGCGCCGTCGTGGCCCCGCCGTTCATGCACGGCGCCGGCCACTGGATCGCCTTGCGCACGTGGAACACCGGCGGCACCGTGTACGTGGCCTCCCACCCCGAGCGGCTCGACCCGGCCGACATCTGGTCGACGATCGAACGCGAGCGGGCCGAGTTCCTGCTGATCGTGGGCGACGCCTTCGCCCGCCCGCTCATCGACGAGCTCGACCGCGCCACCTACGACCTCAGCTGCCTCACCGTGCTCCTGTCGGGCGGAGCCGCGCTCTCGGCCCCGCTCAAGGGGCAGCTGCTGGCCCGGCTGCCGACCCTCATGATCGTCGACGGCCTCGGTTCGTCGGAGGTGGGTGGCCAGCTCGCCCAGGTCGCCACCGGCGGCCACGCCACGACCGGCACGTTCCCGATGACGCCGGGCAACCACGTGCTGTCGGCCGACCTCACACGGGTGCTGGCCCCGGGTGACCCCGAGCTGGGCTGGTTGGCCAAGTCGGGCCAGCTGGCCCTCGGCTACCTGCACGACCGGACCAAGACCGGGCGGACCTACCCGGTGATCGACGGCGTGCGCTACGGCGTGCCCGGCGACCGGGCCCGCCTGACCCGGGACGGCACCATCGAGCTGCACGGACGTGACTCGGTGACCATCAACTCGGGCGGCGAGAAGATCTTCGCCGAAGAGGTCGAGCAGGCGCTGCGCGAGCACCCCGGTGTGTACGACTGCGTCGTGGCGCCGCGTCCGAGCGACCGTTGGGGTCAGGAGGTCGTGGCCATCGTGCGCCGCCGGGACGGCTGCACCCCGACCGAGTCAGAACTGCAGGCCACCGCGGAACGTTCGATCGCCCGCTACAAGGTGCCCAAGGCCATCGTGTTCGTCGACGAGATCGTGCGCAGCCCCTCGGGCAAGGCCGACTACCGCTGGGCCAAGCGCGTGGCCGAGGCCGGGATCGACTGACCGGCGGGCTCAGGCCTCGTTGACGACGGTGCCCAACCCGGGGAAGCGGAACAGCCCGGGGTCGTGCAGCACGGCCTTCACCGCGTCCTTCGCGCTGGCGCCGTGCGACATCATGTGGCGCGCCAGCGCCGCCACGACGATGGGAGCCGAGAACGACGTGCCGCTCCAACGGGCCCAACCCTTGAAGTCGTCGAGGTCCGAATCGCTCGGCACCGCGCCCCCGCCGCTCAGGCAGTTCTCGAAGAACGTGCTGATGATGTCGACCCCCGGCGCGCAGGCGTCGACCCATGGCCCGAAGTTGCTGAACGGCGCCGCGCCCTGCGAGCCGAGCGCCCCCACGGCGATCACGTCCGACAGCGCCGCCGGCCAGTTCAACCGGCAGCTGGCGCTGTTGCCCGCCGACGCGACCACCACGACGCCGGCATCCTGCAGTGAGGCGACCGCGCCGGCGATGGCGGCCGGCGGCTGGTCGTCGATGGTGTAGCCGCTGAAGGACAGGTTCACGAGGTGGGGCAACGGACCCGACGACGCGATGGCGTCGAGGTGCAGGGCGATCTCGAAGTCCTCGCCCACGCCGAACGTGTCGAGCACCTGGTCGACGGCGACGCGCGAACCGGGAGCGAGGCGACGCAGGATGCCGGCGATGAACGTACCGTGACCGGCGACCGGGTCGAGGTACCCGTCGTGGCCCGGGTCGGGCGCGTCGAGGCCGCTGTTCTGGCGGGCCTGCACATCGCCGCCGGCGAAGTCGGGGCGGAAGGTCACGGCGGCCAGGCCGGTGTCGACCACGACGACGCGCACCTCGGGCACCCCGATCGGCAGTGGCGGCATGACCGGCGCGTCGCCCGCCGGCACCGGCACCGCGTTGCTGCGCGTGGGCGCCGGCACGGCCGTGTCGGTCTCACTGGCCGGGCCCTCGTCGCAGCACGAGCAGCTCCCCTGCAGGTACGAGGCGAGCCCGGGGCTGCCGTACCACGCCGGATTGGCGAAGTAGGCGGGATTGGCGAAGTACGCCGGGTTGGCGAAGTACGCCGGGTTGGCGAAATACGCCGGGTTGGCGAAGTAGGCGGGGTTGGCCGTCATGCCGGCCGACGCCGTGCGGACGGCGCTTCGGCGACCGACGGGTGGCACGTTGGCGAAGTGCGCCGGATCGGTGAAGAACACGTGGTTCAGGAACGACGCGAACCCCTGGCGCCTCAGGCGGGCGGCCAAGCGGACCGGGCTGATGTCCTTCGGGATCGCCGCCAGCAGCAGGGTGCCGCTCTCATTGATGATCTGGGCGTCACCGATCAACGATTGCAGTGCGGGCCGCGAGGCTGGCGGGATGATGAGCTGCCCACGCTTGTAGGCAAAACCCCGACCACCGGTACCGAACGCGACCGACGCCCACGGATCGGGCTGTTCGCCGGGCGGATCGACGAACCCACCCGGGCTGGACGCCCGCGTGCGGGGCGCGCCGGCCTTCTTCGCCGTGTTCGACCTGCCGCGACCGGTCGCCGACGCGACCGCCTTCGTGCCCGCTGCCTTCTTCGCCGCCGGTTTGCCGGGCACGTCACGCTTGGCCACTGGGAAGTCCCTCCTGCGGAGCTCGCTCGCTATCGACTATGAAAGCCGCGTGCAGCTTGTCAGATACATCGCGACCGACCGGCGATGACAACGTCGTCGCGTGACCTGGTCGACGCACGGCGCGCCCTCGCCGAGGTGCAGCGCGATCCGGCCAGCGCGGCGCGCCGGGCCACGGCCGTGCTCGATCGGGCGACAGCGACCGGCGAGGCGCGTGCCGTTGCCCAATGGGCACTCGGCCGCTCTCTCGCCGAGCGCGACGAGGTGCCCCAGGCGCGAACGCTGTTGCGCGACGCGGCGGCAACGGCCCGGCGCGCCGGCTTCGAGGAACTCGAGGCCCACATCCGCAACAGCCTCGCGGTGGTCCTCATGTCGAGCGGCCACACCCAGCAGGCCGTGCGCGAGCTCACGCGGGCCGAGCAGCAACTGGTGCACGACGCCGGACGCGGACGCATCGTGATGCAGCGCGGCCTGCTGCTCATGATCCTGGGACGGCTCACCGAGGCACTGGCCGACTACGACGAAGCCATCCCCCTGCTGCGCGAGGCCGGCGACCGCCTCGCTGAGACCCGCACCCTCATGGACCGGGGCATCGTGCTCACCCGCGTCGGCCGCTTCGACGACGCCGCCGCCGACTTCGTCGAGGCGGGCACCTTGGCCGCCGCTCTCGATCAGGAGCTGATGGTCGCCGGCGCCGAGCACAACATGGGTTTCCTGCACGGTCGTCGCGGCGACGTGCCCGCCGCCCTTGCTTGCCTCGATCGGGCCCGCGCCGCGTACGAGGCGCTCGGCAGCCCGGCCCGCCTCACCTCGGCGCTCGACAGCGACCGCTGCGACGTGCTGCTCATCGCCGGCCTGGCCGCCGAAGCCCGCGCCGCCGCCGAGCGCTCGCTGGAGGCCGCGCTGTCCGGAGGCAACCAGATGGTGGCGGCCGAGGCGCGCCTGTTGCTCGCCCGCGCCTTGCTGGCGCTGCGCGAGTACGACGCCGCCTCGCAGCAGGCGACGGACGCCGCGGTGAGCTTCCGGCGGGCCCGCCGCTACGCCTGGGCCGCGCTGGCCGACTACATCGCCCTCCAGGCCGATGTCGTGGCCGTCGAGGAGCTCACCAACCCGCCGCCCAAGCTGCTCGCCCGCGCCCGCCGCACCGCGGCGGAGCTCGAGCGTCGAGGCTGGCCGACCGAAGCCCTCCACGTGCGCACGTTCGTCGGGCGCGTCGCGCTGGCCCTCGGCCGGGTCGACGTGGCCCGCGCCGAGCTCGCCCTGGCCACCGGCGCCCACCGCCACGCCACCGCCGAGCTGCGGGTGCAGGCCTGGCACGCCACCGCCCTGCTGCGGGTGGCTGACGGCCGCAAGGACGCCGCCCGACGCGCCCTGTCGGCCGGCTTCCGCGAGCTCGACGCCCACCGGGCCACGTTGGGTGCCCGCGACCTGCGCGCCGGCTCGGGGTCGCTCGGCGCCGACCTGGCTCGGCTCGGGTTGCGCCTCGCGCTGGCCGCCCGACGCGCCCCCGACGTGCTGGCGTGGGCCGAACGATGGCGGGCCGCCTCGCTGGTGGCCACCCGCGTCCAGCCGTCCGACGACAGCGAGCTCTCACGCGACCTAGCCCGTTGGCGCCATCTGTCGACGCAGGCGCGCGAGGCCACCCTGGAGGGACGGGCCACCCGCGAGGTCACGTCCGAGATCGCCCACCTGGAGGAAGCGATCCGCGACCGGGCGCGCCACGAGAGCGGCGCGGGCCATCGCGATGGCTTCCACGCCCTCGACCAGAAGGCGCTGCGCAGTCGGCTCGACGACGCCGTGCTCGTGGCCTTCACCGAGGTCGAAGGGCGGCTGTACGCGGTGCGGGTCGACGCCTCCCGCACGTCGCTGCACGACCTGGGCCCGATCGCCGACATCACCGACGAGATCCGCTTCCTCTCCTTCGCCGTGCGCCGCCTGGCCAACGCGTCGACCCCGGCCGGCGCGGCGCGGCTGGCGCTCGAGTCGCTCACCCACGCCGGGGCCGCGCTCGACGCCCGCCTGCTGCGGCCGTGTGGCCTGCCCGCGTCGGGCCCCGTCGTGATCGTGCCGACCGGGTCGTTGCACAACCTGTTGTGGGGGGCCCTGCCCTCGCTCGTGGGGCGGGCGGTCACCGTGGCGCCCAGCGCCTCGTTCTGGTTGCGGCACGGCGACGACGACACACCATCGACCGGCCCGATGACCGTTGGGCTGGCGGCCGGGCCCGACCTGCACGGCGGTCGCCGTGAGGTGCTGGAGGTCGCCGCGCTGTACGACGCGCCCCGTTGCCTGGTGGACGCCGCCGCCACCACCGATGGTGTGCTCGACCTGCTCGGCTCGTGCCGCGTGGTGCACCTCGCCGCCCACGGTACGTTCCGCGCCGACAGCCCGATGTTCTCGTCGGTGCGTCTGCACGACGGCCCGCTCAGCGTGTACGAGTTGGAGCGGCGTCGCCTGGCCGCCCGCACGATCGTGCTGCCCGCGTGCGACGCCGGCCTCGCATCCGTGCACATCGGCGACGAACTGCTCGGCACCGCCACCGCGCTGCTCGGGCTGGGCGCCCGTTCGGTGGTGGCACCGATGGCCATCGTGCCCGACGAGGCGATGATCCACGTGATGGTCGCGCTGCACCGCGGGCTGCGGTCCGGGCATGCCCCGGCGGTGGCGTTGGCCGCCGCCTGCGCCGAGGCACGCGACCGCGGCGAGCGCACCGACATCGCCACCGCCACCGCGCTCGCCTGCATCGGCACGGCCTAGCGCCTGGCACCTGGCACCTGGCGCTCAGCCGCCGACCGTCGAGCGGAACTTGGCCATGAGGTGGGGGCCGGCCTCGATCGGCGCGTAGCGGGGCGACTCCCCCGGTGCCAGGCACGACGGGATGCACTCGATGCGGGCGTCCCAGTTGGCGTTGTGGAAGAAGGCGATCGACTGGCGGCGGACCGCCGGGGCGCCATTGCCCACGACGACGCGGTGCATGGTGGACCGCCACCGGTCGTTGGTCCACCGGGCCATGGCGTCGCCCAGGTTCACCACGAGTCCGCCGGGAACCGGGTCGGCCGCCGCCCAGGAACCGTTCGGGCGCTGCACCTGGAGCCCGGGCTGATCGGGCCGGGCCACGAGCACGGTGAGCGTGCCGTAGTCGGTGTGGGCCCCGGCCCGCTGTTGGCCGGGGCGGGGCGCCGCGGTGAGCGCCGGATAGTTCAGCGCCCGCATGGCCGACGTGTGGCGATCGATGAGCGGCGCGAAGTGATCGGCGGGCAGCTCGAGGGCGCGGGCCATCAGCGACAGGAGCGTGGCGGCGAGGTCACTGAAGCAGTGGAACGCCGTCTCCCACGCCGGGCGCAGATCCGGCAGCGCCGCCGGCCACAGGTTCGACGACCATGCGCTGGCCTCGTCCGGGTCGACGAACGCATGGCGCGGCGGGTCGACCGGGCCGATGGCGTAGCTCTCCTTCAGATCGGGGGGGCTGGTCGCACCGATCGACGCGGTCAGCGTCTCGTAGCTGAACGGCGACCAGCCGTACGGGTAGCCGGCGTACGGCATGGCGACCGCGCGCCGATCGGCGTCGGGCAGGTCGAAGAACGCCGTCGCCGTGTCCCACAGGCCGGCGAGCGCCGCGTCGGGCACGCCGTGGTCGACCACCGTCAGGAAGCCCACCCGAGCGCACGCATCGGCGATGGCGGGCACCGCGGCGTCCGCATCGGCCAACGACACCATCGGTACCCACGACGACCCCACCGTCGGCAGGCTAGCGAGCGGCCGTGCCCGTGTGCCGGGTGCCGCCCTACCTTGATGCTCCGCGGCCCGGCGGCCCCGCCTAGCCTCGGCGCAGTGAAGACCTGGGATCGCGACGAGCTGCCGACCGGCGACGAGAAGGTGCGGGCGGTGCGCGACATGTTCGACGCCATCGCGCCCCGCTACGACCTGGTGAACCGGGTGATGACCTTCCGCATGGACGTCGGCTGGCGCCGCAAGGCGGTGCGCTCGCTCGGCCTGGCCGCCGGCTCGACCGTGCTCGACCTCGCCTCGGGCACCGGCGACCTGTGCATCGACCTGGCCAAGGCCGGGCTGCGCCCGATCAGCGTCGACCTGTCGTTCGGCATGCTGGCCAACGACCGCTCGGGTTCACCGCGGGTGCAGGCCGACGTGCTGCGCCTGCCGCTCCCCGACCGCTCGGTCGACGGCGTGTCGTGTGGCTTCGCCCTGCGCAACTTCGTCGACCTGGGCGCGTTCTTCGACGAGCTCGGCCGCGTCGTGCGCCCCGGCGGCCGCATCGCCCTGCTCGACGTGGCCACGCCGGCCAACCCGGTGCTGCGCACCGGGCACGCCATCTACTTCGGCAAGGTCGTGCCCAAGGTCGGGGCCCTGCTGTCCGACGGCGCCGCCTACCGCTACCTGCCCCGCAGCGTCGCCTACCTGCCCCAGCCCGACGCCATGATGGCCCGCCTGGCCGCGGCCGGGTTCCCCGGCGCCCGGCGCCAACTGCTGTCGGGGGGTATCACCCAGCTGCTCACCGGCACCCGGGGCTGACCGCGGTGGGCTCGTTGCGCGCCACCACCCGGCCGCTGGCCACCGACGTCGACCTGAACGGCGTGGCCGCCGCCGACGGGATGCTGTTCGTGCGCGACGGTGTCGGCCTGGCCGGCCGGGGCGAAGCGATGCGCGTACCGGTCGACGAGGCCGCCGCGCTGCTGGCCTCGATCCCCCACGACGACACCATGGGTGTCACCGGCGCCGGACCGGTGGCCATCGGCTGCCTGCCCTTCCTGCCCGGCGCGCCGGCCGAGCTGGTGGTGCCCCGGCTCGTGGTCGGCAAGGGCCCCGGTGGCGAGCGCTGGGTCACCACGATCGACGGCGACGGGCTGGCCCCGATCGACGCGGAGCAGCTGCTGGTGCCGCCGCCGGCGCCTCGCCCGCGCGCCGACGCGTTCCGCATCCGCCCCGGCGTGTCCGTGCCCACGTACCTGGCCGCCGTCGCCGCCGCACGCGACGCGGTGAAGCAGGGCGAGCTGCTCAAGGCGGTGATCGCCCGCGACGTGTTCGTGGAGTGCGACGAACCGCTCGACGTGCACGGCGTCCTGCTGCGGCTGCGGGCCAGCTTCGGGTCGAGCTACCGGTACTCGATCGACGGGTTCATCGGTGCCAGCCCCGAACTGCTCGTGGAGCGACGGGGCGACGTGGTGCGCTCGCACCCGCTGGCCGGCACCGCACCGCGCACCGGCGACCCGACCCACGACGCGCGCGTGGCCGCCAACCTGATCGCGTCGATGAAGGACCAGGTGGAGCACCGCGTCGTGATCGACGTCGTGTACGACGCGCTCGTCCCGTACTGCAGCTACCTCGACTGGGAGGAGGAGCCCTCCATCGTGCAGGTGGCCAACGTGCAGCACCTGGGCACCGCCATGGAGGGCCGCCTCTCGAAGCCGGCCCCGACGGTCGTGGAGCTGGCCCGCCTGCTGCTGCCCACCCCGGCGCTCGGCGGCCACCCGCGCGCCGAGGCGATCGCGCTCATCACCGCGGTGGAAGGCTTCGAGCGGGGTCGCTACGGCGGGGCCGTCGGCTGGGTCGATGCCGAGGGCAACGGCACCTGGGCGGTGGCCATCCGGTGCGCCGAGCTGTCGGCCGACCGCCGCAGCGCCCGCCTGTTCGCCGGCGGCGGCATCGTGGCCGCCAGCGACCCCGACCTGGAACTGGCCGAGACCCAGGCCAAGCTCCAGGCCATGCTGTCGGCCATCGTGCGAGCCTGACGCGACCATCGGTCGGTACTCGGTTCGGGAGAGCCCCTCGAGCTCCTGCAGCACGCCTGGCCCGGTTGGGTGCGATGTCTCGTTTGTTGTTCTGGGCAGCGAAGGGGTTGCTGGACAACGCTTTCGCTGCCCAGAACAACGGTGACCGGCGCTGCCACGCCCGTGGGGCGGGCGATCAGAGGGCGGCGGCCACGGCGCGGTGCAGGGCGTCGTGGTCGGCCACGTTGCGATCGCGGTCGGATCGCACGACCAGCACGCGCACCCCCTGGCGTTCGGTGGCGTGGGCCACGGCGGCGCGCAGGTCGGCCACGGTGGCGACCTCCTGCACGTCGAGCCCGTGGGCCGCGGCGACCGCGGCCGGGTCGGTGTCGGCCGGCGTGCCGAACAGCTGCTCGTAGCGATCGGCGGGCAGCATCGCCTTCTGGGGCAGGAAGCTGAAGATGGCGCCGCCCCGGTTGTCGACCACGACGATGGTGAGGTTCAGGTCGCGTCCTCGCAACGCCAGCAGCCCGCTGGCGTCGTGCAGGAAGGCGAGGTCGCCGATGAGCAACGCCGTCGGCGTGGCCGGCGACGCCAGCGCCACGCCGACCGCGGTGGACACCACACCGTCGATGCCGTTGGCGCCGCGGTTGGCGTGCACCGTGAGGCCGTCGCGGACCACGCCGTACCACTCCACATCGCGCACCGGCATGGACGACGACACCACCAACGCGGCGCCGTCGGGCAACGCCGCGGTGAGCGTGCGCGACACCGCCGGCTCGGTGAGGTGAGCCGGCGACGAGACGGCGGCGTCGAGCGCGGCCTGGGCCCGCTGCTCGGCGTGGCGCCAGCGCGCCGCCCACGTGGTGCCGGTGGCGCCGCGCACCCGACCGGTGAGAGCGGCGCACAGCACCGAGGGGTCGGCCACCACCCGCGTGGCGACGAGACGGTCGGGGTCGATCCACTGGGCCGACGCGTGCACCTGCACCTGCACCGCACCGGACGCGGTGATCCACTGGTTCAGCACCTTCGACGCCGGCGGGAAGCCGAGCCGCAGCACCACCGCCGGTGCGTGGTCGCGGGCGAAAGCAGCGTGGCGCAGGATCGCATCGAACGCGGCCACGGTGGCGCGGCCGGGGCGGCGGCAACCCGAGCGCGGGTCGGCCAGCACCGGCCAGCCGACCGATTCGGCGAACGCGTGGATCGCCGACGGGTCGCCCGCCCCGGCGCCGGCCACGATGGCGCCGCGCTGCTGGTCGAGCACCGCGGCGAGCGCGGCGAGCGCGTCGTCGTCGAGCACGCGGTCGCCCACGAGGGCGCGGTGCCACCCGTCGACCCGGGCCGGCGGCAGCTCGCCCGGCGTGCCCACCAGCGGATCGCGGAACGGCAGGTTTAGCTGCACCGGCCCGGGGCGGGGCCCGCGGGCATCGAGCACGGCGCGCGCCGCCAGCGAGCGCCACGTGTCGCGCACGGCGTCGTCGGGCACGCCCGGATCGCAGAACCAGCGCACCGCGCTGCCATACAGGCCGACCTGGTCGATGGTCTGGGGCGCGGCCACGTCACGCAGCTCGGGCGGGCGGTCGGCGGTGCCGACGACGAGGGGCACGTTCCCCTGGTGCGCCTCGATCACCGCGGGGTGGAAGTTCGCCGCGGCCGTGCCGCTGGTGCACAGCAGCACCGCGGGCATGCCGGTGGCTCGCCCGATCCCGAGCGCGGCGAAGGCGGCCGAGCGCTCGTCGTGGAACACGTGGACGCGGAGATCGCCGCGGGCGGCCAGCGCGAGGGCCAGCGGCGTGGAGCGCGAGCCAGGCGCGACCATGGCGTGAGCGACACCGTGGCGAACCCACTCGTCGACCAACGTGGCGCAGAACGTGGCGGTCACGGTCACGGGCGGGCTTGCGGCGACGGGATCGGTCATACGAGCGCCTATCGTGGCAGGCGATGCGAGTCGAGATCTGGTCCGACGTGGTCTGCCCCTGGTGCTACATCGGCAAACGCAAGTTCGAAGCCGCCCTCGAGCAGTACGAGGGACGCGACGACGTCGAGGTCGTGTGGCGCCCGTACCAGCTCGACCCGACCGCCCCTCCCGGCTCGGCCACCCCGGTGGCCGAGGCCTACGCCAAGAAGTTCGGGGGACCCGAACGGGCGGCCGCCATCATCGACAACGTCACCAACGTGGCCGCCCAGGTGGGCCTCGGCTTCCGCATGGACCGCGCCGTGCGGGCCAACACGCTGGCCGCCCACCGCCTGCTCGGCCTGGCCGAGGCCGAGTCCGGGCTGGCCACCCAGTCGGCCCTGAAGGAGCGCCTGCTACAGGCCTACTTCGTCGACGGCCAGAACGTGGGCGACACCGACACCCTCGTCGAGCTGGCCGAGGCGGCCGGCATGAACGGCGAGCGGGCCCGTGCCCTGTTGGAGAGCGACGAGGGCGTGGCCGAGACCCGGGCCGAGATCGCCCAGGCCAACGAGCTCGACATCACCGCGGTGCCCACGTTCGTGTTTGCAGGCCGTTGGGCGATCCCCGGCGCCCAGGAGCCCGAGCTGTTCCTGCGGGCCTTCCAGCGCGTCGAGCAGCTCTTCGCCCAGGAAGCGGCCGAGGCGGCCGCTTCGGCGGCGAACGCCTGCACCGACGAGGCGTGCGAGATCTGAGCCTCGCCACCGAACGCCGGGGCCACGGCCCCCGACTCGTCCTCGCCCACGGGTTCACCCAGACCGGCCGGTCGTGGGGCGCCGTGGCCGACGACCTCGCCGACGACCACGAGGTCCTCACGCCCGACGCGCCCGGCCACGGCGGGGCGAGCGACATCACCGCCGACCTGGGGCAGGCCGGCGCGCTGCTCGCCGAGCACGGCCCGGCCACGTTCATCGGCTACTCGATGGGTGGGCGCATGTGCCTGCACACCGCGCTGGCCCGACCCGACGTGGTCGATCGGCTCGTGCTGCTCGGTGCCACCGCCGGCATCGAGGACGCCGACGAGCGCGCCGCCCGGCGGCACAGCGACGACGAACTGGCCGACAGCATCGAGCGCGACGGAGTGGAGGCCTTCCTCGACCGCTGGCTCGGCCTGCCGATGTTCGCCCGCCTGCCCGCCGACCCTGCCGGCCGCGCCGAGCGGGCCCGCAACACCGCGGCCGGTCTGGCGTCGTCGCTACGCTGCGCCGGCGCCGGCACCCAGGAGCCCACGTGGGACCGGCTGGCCGGCCTGACCATGCCGGTGCTGGTGATGGCGGGCGCCGACGACCACAAGTTCGTGACGCTGGGCCGCCGCCTGGCCGCGGCCATCGGGCGCAACGCCTCGTTCGCCGCCGTGCCCGACGCCGGCCACGCCGCCCACAGCGAGCAGCCCGACGCGTTCCTGTGGCTGCTGCGGGGCTGGTTGAGCGCTACCGCGTGAGGCCGACGCCGAGGGCCAGCAGCAGGCCGAACACGAGCTGCAGCCGGCCCGTGCCCCCGAGCACCGCGATGAGCGCCCGGCCCGTGGCTCCGCCCCGCACGATGCGCACGGGCGGCACCGCCACCACCACGGCGGCCAGCGCGGCGAACGCACCCGGCCGGGACACCCCGATGCCGGCGGCGCAGGCGAACGCCGCGGCCACGAGCACCACGTAGAACCAGCGCGTGCGGGCGTCGCCCAGGCGCACGGCCAACGTGCGCTTGCCCGCCACCGTGTCGGTGGGGATGTCGCGCAGGTTGTTCACGACCAGCAGCGAGCACGACAGGCAGCCCATGGCGCAGCCGGCGATAACCGCGACCCCGGTGACCCGCTCGACCTGCACGAAGGTGGACCCTGCGGTGGCCACCAGGCCGAAGAAGACGAAGACGAACACTTCACCCAGGCCGAGGTAGCCGTAGGGCTTCGGTCCGCCCGTGTAGAACCAACCGGCCAGCATGGACGCCGCACCCACGGCCACGAGCCACGGCGTGGTGGCCAGGGCCAGCGCGGCACCGGCCACGCCGGCCACGCCGAAGGCAACGAACGCGGCCCGCTTCACCGAGCCCGGTGACGCCAGGCCCGAGGCGACCAGGCGCACCGGGCCGACACGCCCGTCGTCGGTGCCCTTCACGCCGTCGCTGTAGTCGTTGGCGTAGTTCGTGGCGATCTGCAGGGCCAGGGCGACCACGCCGGCGGCCACCGCGCGCCACCAGAACACGTGGGAACCGAGACCGAACGCCGCCGCGGTACCGACGACCACCGGCACCACCGATGCGGGCAGCGTGCGGGGGCGGGCGCCGAGCACCCAACGGTTGGCCACCGCTACCAACCCCGCTCGGTGCGCCACGCCAGCAGTTGGGCCACGGCGCCGTCGAGCGACAGGGCGACCTTGCCGCACGTTTCGATGGCACCGGCCACGAACAGGTTCACGCCGGCGTCGGGTAGACCGGCGGCATGGCGCCGGAAGCTGCGCAGGTCGGTCACCAGCCCCACGATGCCGGCGTGAGCGGCGGGGTCGGTGGCGCACAGCTGGGCGAACATGCCGATCTCACAGGCGGTGCCGTCGTCCACCATCGGTCCGTCGAGCCACGCCAGCACGGCGTGGGCGTCACGAACGCCACCGGCGTCGATGGCGAACACGTTGGCCGGGGTGAGCGGATCGATGGTGTGCCGGTGCGGCACGAACACCTCGATGCCCTCGGCCTCGAGCCGTTCGGCGACCGACTCCAGGTAGCCGCGCTCCGCCTCGCTGAACAAGGGCCCGGCCAGGTACACGCGCACGGCTCGGCACCCTAGTGGGGTCGCGCCGTCAGGCCTCGGCCCGGGCCCCGCCCCGCGGTTCGTCGCCGCCGAACGGGCATTCCCTCAGGAACTCCTCAAGTTCTGGGCGGAGCGGCCGATGAGAGGCCATGTCCGCCGAACCGCTCCGGCACGTCGGGATGCTCCGGGAGACCGCGCTGGCTGCGGCCCCGCCCCTGTCCACGCCGTCCTCGTCATCCGTGCCCGACCTCGCCGGGATCCTGCGTGAACGCGTGGCCGGCCACGGCAGGGTGCTGACCCGGCTGCGGCCGGGAGCCGAACCGGTCGTCGACCACATCCTCGTGTGGCCGGCGGGCATCGACGTGGTGCAGGTACGACCGGTGATCGGTCGCGTGGGGCTCCACGCCGCACGGTCACGGGTCGGGCGGTCGCTCTACGTCGGCGGCGACGATCGCACGGCCTGGCTCGCCGACCTGGACGGCACCGTCGCCGAGGTGCGCGACCAGCTCGGGCGCTCGCCCCTGGCCCGTCTGCGGCGCGGCTGGCTCTGCCTCGACGGGGCCGACTGGCACGAGGTGCCAGCGGGCTTCCGGCTCGCCGGCTACCCGGTGCTACCCCCGGCACTGCTGGGCGCGTCGCTGCCCGACGCCAGCACCTTCGGCACGGCCCACGTCGCCGTGGCCGCCGAGCGTTTGGCCAACGCACTGGGCATCGTCAGCGGGCCGCCCCCGGCGCGCTGAGACGCCCGTACCCGAGCGCGTCGCGCCGCTCAGACGGCGTGCGGCGCCCGGGCTTCCTCGCCGCCGTCGACCACGGTGGCCCGCACGCAGCTGCGCCCGGCGGTCTTCGCTTCGTAGAGTTGGGCGTCGGCCGCGGCCAACAGCGCCGCCGCACCGACCTGCGAGCGCATCGTGACGGCACCGATGCTGCACGACGCCCCGGTGACCCGCCGCAGGCCGGCGCACAACAGATCGGCGAGGTGGAGCGCCGCCTCGGTATCGCACCGGTGCAGGAGCAGCGCGAACTCGTCGCCGCCGAGGCGGGCCAGCAGGTCCGACGCCCGCACGAGGTCGGACCACACCGTGACGGCGGCGCACAGCACGCGGTCGCCGGCCTCGTGCCCGTCGCTGTCGTTGATGGACTTGAAGTGGTCGATGTCGACCAGCAGCAGTGACAACGGCTGGCCGGCCCGACTGTGCTCGTCGACCGCGTTGGCCACGCCGACGTCCCACGCCCGCCGGTTCGAGGCGCCGGTGAGACCATCGCGGTACGACAGGCCGTGCATGTGCCGCACGACGGCGTGGATCACCAGGCCCGACGACGACACACCCAACATCGTGAGCGTCCAGATCAGCACCTCGGCCGCCGTGTAGCCGTCGGAGAACAGCACCAGCCCGAAGAGCACGCCGGTGAGCGACAGCGTCTCGTAGACCTCACGCCGGTCGAAGTACACGGCGGCGAACACGATGGCCACCACGTAGTGGAAGGCCATCGCCGCGCCCACGGCCGTGTCGCGCCACGTGAACACCGACTGGGACACGGTCACGACCGACAGGGTGAGGAACACGCGACCCACCACGAACGACGGGCGGGGGCGCAACCGCGGGCCGAAGCGCCACGCGACGAGCGCGCCCAGCGCGGGGAACACACCGCTGAGCAGCGCACCGACGACGCGCCCGTCGGGCGCCACGTAGCCCTCGGCCACGGTGATGAGGGCGGCCATCGCCAGCACCACCGACGCGGCGCGCCACATGGGCGTGCGTTCGATCACGTGCGGCTGCGGGATCGGCCGTCTCATGGGAACCCATCGGCCGGGCGACCCGGCATCTTGAGCAGCGGCGACCGCCCGCCACCCGCGGCGCCGACACCGTCTCGTACCCTGGCCCGGTGAACCGGCTCGCCGAGGAGACCTCGCCCTACCTGCGCCAGCACCGCGACAACCCCGTCGACTGGTACCCGTGGGGTGACGAGGCCTTCGCGCGGGCCCGCGCCGAGGACCGCCCGATCCTGCTCTCGGTGGGCTACTCGGCCTGCCACTGGTGCCACGTGATGGCCCACGAGTGCTTCGAGGACGACGAGGTCGCCGCAGCCATGAACGATCGGTTCGTCTGCGTGAAGGTCGATCGCGAGGAGCGCCCCGACGTGGACGCCGTCTACATGGAGGCGGTGCAGGCGATCAGCGGCCGGGGCGGCTGGCCCATGACCGTGTTCATGGCGCCCGACGGGCAGCCGTTCTACGGCGGCACCTACTACCCGAAGCCCACGTTCCTGCAGTTGATGGACGCCGTCGACGAGGCGTGGCGCACCAACCGCCACGACCTGCTCGACCAGGCCGGCGAGCTCACCGAGATCATCGGGCGCACCGGCCGGTTGGAGCCGGCCGAGGGTACGCCCGGTGTCGACGCGCTCAACGCCGCCCTCGGTGAGCTGACCCAGCGGTTCGACGCCGACGACGGCGGGTTCGGCCGCGCCCCGAAGTTCCCGTCGAGCACGTGCCTGGAGCTCGTGCTGCGGGCCCACGCCGCCAACGGCAGCGCCGACGCCCTCCAGATGGTCACGACGTCCCTGGACGCCATGGCCTCGGGCGGTCTGTACGACCACCTCGGGGGCGGCTTCGCCCGCTACTCCACCGACGACCATTGGCTCGTGCCCCACTTCGAGAAGATGCTCTACGACCAGGCGCTGCTGGCCCGCATCTACCTGCACGGGCATCAGGCGACCGGCAACCCGAACTGGCGCCTCGTCGTGGAGGAGACGATCGGGTACGTGCTGCGCGATCTTCGCCACCCCGAGGGCGGGTTCTTCTCGGCCGAGGACGCCGACTCCCCCGACGAGCACGGCCGTGGCCACGAGGGCCTGTTCCACACGTGGACACCCGAGGAGATCGAGGCTGTCCTGGGTGCCGACGCCGGCACGGCCTCGGCCTGGTTCGGTGTGACCGGCGGCGGCAACTTCGAGGGACGCTCGATCCTGCACCGCCGGCACGCCCGCGGCGAGCTCGTGCGCCCCGCCCCCATCGAAGCGGTGCGGCGCCGTCTGTTCGAGGCGCGCGAGCGGCGCCGGCGCCCCGGGCTCGACGACAAGGTCCTCACCGAGTGGAACGCGCTGATGCTCACCACGCTGGCCGAGGCCGCCGCCGTGCTCGACCGGGCCGACTGGCTGGCCGCCGCCGTGGCCAACGGCGAGTTCCTGCTCGGCGAGCTCCGCGACGGCGACCGCTGGCACCGCTCGTGGCAGGCCGATGCCGGCTCGGCCGGCCGGGCGCGCCACGACGCCCTCGCCGCCGACCACGCCGCCGTCGTGGAGGCGTTCGTGGCGTTGGCGACGGCCACCGGCGAGGCCCGCTGGGTCCGCGAGGCGGTGACGGTGGCCGACGCCATGCTGGCCCGCTTCTGGGACGCCCAGCGCGGCGGGCTGTACACCGCCGCGGTCGACACGGTGGAGCTCGTCGCCCGCCAGAAGGACCTGATGGACAACGCCACGCCGTCGGCCAACTCGATGGCGGCCAACGGGCTGGAGCGGCTCGCCGTGCTCACCGGCGACCCGCGCTACGCCAACCACGCGGAGCAGATCCTGCGTCTGGCCGGCGCCGTGATGGCCCAGGCGCCCTCGGCCTTCTCCCACCTGCTGGCGGTGGTCGATCAACGGCGCGGCGGCGCCACCGAGATCGTGATCACCGGCGACCGGCCCGATCTGGTGCGGGCCGCCCGCCGGCCGTACCTGCCCAACGCCGTCGTGGTGTGGGGCGAACGCTACGAATCACCGCTGTGGGAGGGGCGCACCGACGGCCTGGCCTACGTGTGCCACGGTTACGCCTGCCAGGCGCCGGTCACCACGCCCGAGGCGCTGACCACCCAGCTCGACTCGCTGACGCGCGCCTGACGACCCGACCGCCACCGCTACCAGGCGCCGCGGTGGATGGTCTCGGCCACCGGGCGACGGGCGCGGTCGGCCGATCGGCCGGCGCGGGCCGGGAGCGGGTGGCCGAGCGCCACCGCACCGAGGATCTGGCGGTCGGCGGGGATGCCCAGCCGCTCTGCCAGCGCCTCGCCCTCGTTGAACACGCCGAACCAGAGCGCACCGAGGCCGGCATCTTCGGCCCCCAGCAGCACGATCATGACCGCCATCGCCCCGTCCATCGACCAGTAGGGCACCGGCCAGCGCGCCGGATCGGCCAGACCCGAGCGGGCCTTGTCGTGCTCGGCGTAGCGCGTCGCGTACGCCCCAGGATCGGCGACGGGCACCAGCACCACGGGGGCATCGAGCAGCCCGGGGAAGGCGAAGCCCTGCCGCCGCTCGGCCG
This sequence comes from Actinomycetes bacterium, assembly GCA_031359995.1. Taxonomy (GTDB): domain Bacteria; phylum Actinomycetota; class Acidimicrobiia; order Acidimicrobiales; family Ilumatobacteraceae; genus JANMAT01. The sequence goes on along the minus strand of JANMAT010000108.1, from coordinate 74,674 downwards.
GCATGGTCGTGTCCCAGAACGTGGCGGTGCCCGCGCCCTCGAGCACCACCCAATCGAGCCCGTCGGTGTTGCCCGCCGCGGGGGCGCGCCGGGCCAGTGCGACGAGCGCGTCGACGACGGCCGGCTCCACGGGCCGGCGGTCGAAGGCTCGCGTCATCCGTCGGGCGCGGACGAGCACGGGGAACGACGTCAGTGGCGGGCGCCCAGCTTCAGCAGATCTTCGGCCATGGCCCAACCGCAGGCCACGAGGCAGTCACCCTTGTTGGGCTTGAGGCCCTTGAACATGGTGACGATCTTCGCCTCGATGGCCTCGGGCTTCAACGATTCGATGTCGACGTGGGCGGCCAGCGAACCGGCGCCCTTCACCGTGAAGCTCTGCTCCTCGTAGGTGCCCTCCGTACCGAAGCGCTTGGCCAGGCGGCGACCCCAGGCCCGCTCTTCACCCACGGCGCGGTAGTCGGGGCGGGGCACCACGTCGGTGAGGGCACGGAACGCCTCGAACCCCGATGGGGTGACGAAGCGCGCCCCGATGAGGACGTCTTCGTCGGGGAAGGCCATGAGGGACCGGTGGTAGGCCTCGGCCATGAGGCCCTTGAGCACCGTGTCGCGCTTCGACGAGCGCTTCACGCTCACCAGCCCGAGCAGCACGCAGGGCGTGCCGCCGATGCGCTCCAGCGTGGAGAAGGTGAAGCCGTGGAGCTTCCCCTCGACCCGCGCGGTGGTGGAGAGGACCCAGTCCTCCTTGGCTTTGGACAGGAGGCCGACCCCGAAATCGACGGGCGTCTGCGCGCCCATGTCAGCCATCTCCGCCAGATCGGCGTCCGTGAGGGCCGTGCAATCCTTGGTCAAGACCTCGATCGGCATCGTGATTACCGCTCCCCAGCGTTCCTTCCGGGCACCGTGTGGTCGGCACCATGTGCTCGACGCCAGGACCGGCGTCGATTGCCCGACGGGCGGACCCGTAGTGGGACTCCACCATTCTGCCACTGAGCGGACCTGGACCGAAAACCGGAACGAGCGGACTGTCCCACCTGTTGGGAAAGACCAGCACAACGCCTTCTACCGGCGTGCACCGGCCACCACGCTGGGCGCCGGGTCGGTCCCTTACAGGAGGACCGCGTCGTGACCGAAGGCGACGCGCAGCTCCCCGACCACGTTGGACACGTCGACGCAGTACTGGTCGGAGAGGCGCAGGACCTTGCCCTCGCCGAGGTGCACGAACACCGGGGAGTCACCCGGATGGTCGCCGAGCACGCGCTTGAGTCGTTCGATGCGCTGCTCCGACAGCGTGGCCGCCGGCAGCTTCAGCCGCAGCGGCGCCGACGACGTGAGGTCGTTCGTCTCGAACACGTTGAGGTCGGTGCACAGCAGCTTGGGTGTGTCGTCACGGTTGTCGACCCTGGCCTTGACGAGCACGACCGTGTCGTCGGCCAGCTTGTGGCCGTGCTCGAGCATCGACTTCGGGAAGACCGTGACCTCGATGGAGGCGTCGAGATCTTCCAGGGTGAACACCGCCATCGGGTCGCCCTTCTTGGTGAACTTGCGGGCCAGGCCGGTGATGACGCCGCCCACGGTGACGACGGTGCCGTCGGGCTTGTCGGCCAGGTCGGCCACCGGGCAGTCGGCCCGGCGGCGCAGCGCCCACTCGATGCCCATGAGCGGATGGTCGGACACGTAGAGGCCGAGCATCTCCTTCTCGAAGCGGAGACGGGCGTTCTTGTCGAACTCCATGTCGGGAACGGCGATGCGCTCGGTGAAACCGGCGTCCGCGGTCACCGCGGTGTCGTCAGCCCAATCGCCGAACAGGCTCATGACACCGGCATCGCGCTCGCGGCGACGAGCCACGGTGGTGTCGATGATCTGCTCGAACACGGCGAGCAACCCGCGGCGGGGGTGACCGAGGCGATCGAAGGCGCCCGCCTTGATGAGCGACTCAACCGTGCGCTTGTTCAGCACCGGCTCGGGCACGCGCTCTGCGAAGTCGTGGAAGCTGTTGTAGGGGCCGTTGGCGACACGGTCGGCGACCAGCAGCTCCACGAGACCCTCGCCCACGTTGCGCACCGCCGACAGGCCGAACGTGATCGCGCCGGGGCTGTTGGCCGCCAGCTCGACGCCCTCAGGGATCATGTCGGGCGCCAGCGCGTCGAAGTTCATCGTCGACAGGTTGATGTCGGGGTTCAGCACCCGCACCCCGATGGCGCGGCAGTCGGCCAGGTACACGGCCGCCTTGTCGAGGTTCGACTTCACCGACGTGAGCACGCACGCCAGGTACTCGACCGGGTAGTGCGCCTTCAGGTAGGCGGTCTGGTAAGTGATGAGGCCGTAGCCGAACGTGTGGCTCTTGTTGAACGCGTAGTCGGCGAACTTCTCGATGACGTCGAACAGCTGCTGACCCAGCGCCCGCCCGTAGCCCGTGCGCTCACAGCCCTCCTCGAAGCCGGAGCGCTCCTTGGCCATCATCTCTCTGATCTTCTTCCCGCAGGCCTTCCGAAGGTTGTCGGCCTCGGCGAGCGAGTAGCCGGCGAACTTCTGCGCCACGCGCATCACCGACTCTTGGTAGATCATGAGCCCGTACGTGTCGCCGAGCACGTCCTTGGCGTCCTCGTGGAAGTACTCGACCGGCTTGCGGGCGTTCTTGCGGTCGGCGTAGTCGTAGTGCATGTTCACGCTCATCGGCCCCGGCCGGTAGAGCGCGAGCACGGCGGACACGTCTTCGAACGTGTTGGGCGCCAGGGCGCGCAGCAGGGCGCGCATGGGCGACGATTCCAGCTGGAACACGCCGATGGTGTCGCCCGCGGTGAGCAGGGCGTAGGTGGCCTTGTCGTCGAGCGGCACCGTGTCGATGTCGAACGTGGCATCCCGCCGAGCGCGGATCATCTCGACGGTGTCGGTGATGACGTCGAGGTTGCGCAGACCGAGGAAGTCCATCTTCAGCAGGCCGAGCTCTTCGACGCCGTGCATCTCGTACTGGGTGACGACCGGCGACTCATCGAGCGGCTTGCCGTTCTCCGGCTTGCGCTGGATGGGCAGGTACTCGGTGAGGGGACCGCGGGTGATCACCACGGCGGCGGCGTGGATGCCGTCGCCCCGGCGCAGGCCCTCGAGCCCGCGGGCAACGTCGATCACGCGCTTCACGTCGGGATCGGTCGTGTACATCTCGCGCAGCTCGGCGGCGGCCCGGTAGCCGTCGGCGAACTTGGGGAACTCCTCGAGGCAGGCGTACAGCGGCGTGTCGCGGCCCATCACCAACGGGGGCATGGCCTTGGCGACCTTGTCGCCCACGCCGTACGGGTAACCGAGCACGCGGGCGGCGTCGCGCACGGCGGCCCGGGCCTTGATGGTGGAGAAGGTGATGATCTGGGCCACGTGGTCACGGCCGTAGCGCTCGGCGGCGTAGCGGATCATCTCGTCGCGGTAGCGGGAGTCGAAGTCCATGTCGATGTCGGGCATGGACACGCGGCTCGGGTTCAGGAAGCGCTCGAACAGCAGGTCGTACCGGATCGGGTCGAGATCGGTGATCTGCAGGCAGTAGGCGACCGCGCACCCGGCGGCCGACCCACGGCCGGGCCCGACGCGGATGCCGGTGTCCTTGGCGTGCTTGATGAGGTCCCAGACGATGAGGAAGTACGAGCTGAACCCCATGTCGGCGATGACCTTGAGCTCGTAGGCGACGCGTTCGACGACGGTCTGGGGCAGCACGTCGCCCCAGCGCATCTTGGCGCCCTCCCAGGCCAGGTGCTCGAGGTAGGCCGTGTCGTCGGCGAACTGATCCGGCACCGCGAACTCGGGCAGCTGGGCCTTGCCGAACTCGATCTCCAGGTCGGCGCGTTCGGCGATCCAGAGCGTGTTGTCGCACGCTTCGGGCACCTCGCGGAAGAGGTACCGCATCTCGTTGGCCGGCTTCAGGTAGTGCTCGGTGCCCTCGAACTTGAACCGCTTCGGGTCGCTCATGAGGGCGCCGGTCTGCACGCACAGCAGGGCGTCGTGCGACTCGGAGTCGTGGCGGTGCGTGTAGTGGCTGTCGTTGGTGGCCACCACCGGCGCGCCGATGGTGCGGGCGATCTCGAGCAACTGCGGGTTCGTCTGCTTCTGCGCGGCGAGGCCGTGGTCCTGGATCTCGACGAAGAGGTTGTTCCTGCCGAAGATGTCCTGCAGCCGGGCCGCCGCCGCGGTGGCGCCGCGCTCGTCGCCCTGGAGGAGCGACTGCAGCACGTGACCGCCGAGGCAGCCGGTGGTGGCGATGAGCCCCTCGTGGTACCGCTCGAGCAGGTCCCAGTCCATGCGGGGCTTGTAGTAGTAGCCCTCCATGAACGCCAGGCTGGAGAGCTGGATGAGGTTGCGGTAGCCGATCTCGTTCTCGGCCAGGAGCGTCAGGTGGTAGTAGAGCTTCTTGCCGCCGTCGGCGTCGCCGCCGGAGTCGTCGCCCCGCCCACCGCGGGAGGGCCGCGCGAGCCCCGTCTCGAAGGCCATGTAGGCCTCGGTGCCGATGATGGGCTTGACACCCCGCGTGCGGCACTCCTTGTAGAAATCGAGGACCCCGTACATGTTGCCGTGGTCGGTGATGCCGATGGCGGGCTGGCCGTCGGAGGCCGCCGCGGCCACCAGATCATCGAGTCGGGCCGCGCCGTCGAGCATCGAGTACTCGGTGTGCACGTGCAGGTGGGTGAACGAATCGCCCACGACCTGCTCCTTCCTCGTCGATCCGGTGTCGGTCCAGCCGTCGCGTCATCGCCCGCGGCAGCCCTCACCCCGCAGTGCACAGGGATGTCCACAGACGCTGTCCACACCCTGTGGAGAATCACATCGGTGTGATTCCCCGACTCTAGCAGCGCGGCCGCCGGGCCGGTCAGGGTGACCGGGGCCCGAGCTCGATCGGCCGGCGCTACAGGTACGTGCCCGGCCGGCCCTCGACGTCGGGTCGCCCCGGGGGGATGCCCGGGCCGATCTGGCCCCGCATCTGCTCGAGCTGCTGGCGGGCGGCCAGCTGCTGGGCGAACAGGGTCGCCTGGATGCCGTGGAACAGACCCTCGAGCCACCCGACGAGCTGGGCCTGGGCGATGCGCAACTCGGCGTCGCTGGGCGAGTTGTTCTCGAACGGCAACGCCAGGTTGCGCAGCTCCTCCTGGAGGTCGGGCGACAGGGCCACGGCCAGCTCGTCGACCGACCGCTGGTAGATCGCCACCAGGCGGGCCCGGCTGGCGTCGTCGAGAGGGGCGGCCTTCACCTCGTCGAGGAGCTGCTTGACCATCGTGCCGATGCGCATGACCTTGCCGGGCTGGCCCACCGACTCGGTCTCCTGCGACACGTCGGTCGGCTGCTCCCGGCCGGGCTGGATCAGCTCCGCGTGCTCCGGCTGCGGGTCGGTTCCGTCGCTCGCGCTCATGGCGGGGCTCCTCGTCGTCGGGCTCACCGGCGGCCGGCGAGCAGGGGGACCAACATCTCATCGGCGGTGACCGACCCGTGCCGGCAGCGCAGCTCGTAGGGCCCGGTGTCGGCCGGATCGTCGAAGCTGATCAGGTCACGAGCCACCAGGGCCACGTCGCCGAGACGCGCCCGGGCGGTCGCGGTCACCGTAGCGCCGAGCCACCCGTCGTTCACCACCTCGTCCACCCCCACCACCCAGGCGTGGTGGTCGTGGGCCGACCGGGCGGCGTCGAGCAGTTCGGCGGCGGCGCCGGCGCGGGCGTGGAGCCACCGGAACCGCCCCTCCCCCGATTGCATGGTGAGCAGCGGGTGCAACGACGGATCGAGCCGCACGATGTTGTCGCCCACGTCGACCTGGCCGTGGTCGGCCGTGACCAGCAACGCGGCGTCGGGCGGCAGCATGCCCTGCACCTCGGCCACCAACCGGTCCACGAATGCGACCTCGGCGTCGTAGTGAGGGCCGAAGCCGTACTCGTGGGCGATCTTGTCGATGCCGTCGTAGTACGCGTAGACGAACCGCTCCCCCGCCTCGAGCATGCGACGCACCTCCACCAGCAGCGTCGAGGTCGTGCGGTAGCCGAGCATGCGGGTGCCGGCCAGGTGGGCGCCGCTGAACCCGCTGGTGGCGAACTCGGCCTTGGTGACCACCGGGACCGATGCACCCAGGAACGACGGCACGGGCTGGGTGCGGCGGGGGTCGATGCGGTTGCGGGCGTCACCCGTGGGCGTGGACCACCGCAGCGTGTTGAGGATCTCACCCCGCATGGGGAACCGGTACCCCACGATGCCGTGCTCGCCCGGCTCCAGCCCGGTGGTGATCGACGTCAGGGCGGCGGCCGTGGTGGACGGCACGATCGTGGTGATGGCCGACCCGACCATGGCGTGCATGGCCGGCGCCAGTGGCACCCGCGCCTGGAGCTGGTTCCAGCCGAGACCGTCCAGCACGAGCAGCACGACCTGACGGGCATGGGCCACCGGCGCCGGGAACCAGGCCGGGATCGCGGCGGCGCCACCCGGCCCCAACAGGGCGGGCACGAGGTTGGCCACGCATCCCTTGGCGTGGTGAGGCAGCACGGGCGGCTCCGCCGGTTGCACCATGACGCCGTCATTCGACCACTTCGGACGGGTTCGTGCCAGGCCGGTGCGGGCGTTGGCCCCCCTGGGACCCCTACGATGGTGCCCGTGAGGGTGTCGACGCGGGGTGACTACGCAGCCAGGGCGCTCCTGTCGCTCGCGCTCCACACGGCCGAAGCGGGTCCCACCTCGGTGCGCGACATCGCCGAGCGCACCGGTCTGCCCCAGCCGTACCTGGAGCAGATCCTCCTCGCCCTGAAGGGCGCCGGCCTCGTGCGCTCCAAGCGCGGTGTGGGCGGGGGCTACGTGCTGGCCCGCCCGTCCGAGCAGATCCGCCTGTCCGAGATCGTCAGCGCGGTCGACGGCCCCATCCAGGTCGGCGACTTCGGCGCCCCCCACCAGGACGGCGCCTGCGACCACGAGGGCCAGTGCGTGCTGCTGGCCATCTGGGGTGTGGCCGGCGAGCACATGCGCCAGCACCTGGCCAGCTACACGCTGGCCGACATCGCCTCCCAGGCCCGCGGCGAGAAGACCTGGCCGAGCGGGCTCGACATCACCCACACCCACTGATCCGGGCCCGACGGGGCGAACGCCCGTGGGCCGTCCCGAGCACCGGCCGCACCCCGCCCGGCTCAGTCGGGGTCGGGGTTGGCCGACCCGGCCCGCAGGCGCTCGATCACCTCGGCCATGTCGGCCGGTGGTTCTACGCAGAAGCGAACCGTCTCGCCCCTGCCGGGGTGCTCGAACGCGAGTTCGGTGGCGTGCAGCATGGGGCGCGGCAGCGGCATCATCGCCCGGGACCCGCCGTAGCGGCTGTCGCCCAGCACCGGATGCCCGATGGCCGCGAGATGGACGCGGATCTGGTGGGTACGCCCGGTCTCGAGCTGGCACATCACCAGCGCGGCCAGGACCGGCTTGACGTAGGCCTCCCGCACCTCGAAGCGCGTGCGCGCCTCGCGCCCCTCGGCCCGAACGGCCATGCGGGTCCGGTCGCGCTCGCTGCGCCCCAAGGGCGCGTCGATCAGGCCGGTGCCGGCGTCGAAGGCCCCACAGGCGACGGCCAGGTAGCGGCGCCCCGCCTTGCGGCTGGCCAACTGGCCCACCAGCGACGTGTAGGCCCGTTCGGAACGGGCCACGACCATGAGCCCGCTCGTGCCCCGGTCGAGCCGATGCACGATGCCGGGACGGGTCGGATCGCCGACGGCGGCGACCTCGGGGTAGCGGGCCAGTACGCCATTGACGACCGTGCCGTCCTCGATGCCGGCACCGGGGTGCACCACGAGGCCCTCGGTCTTGTCGATCACGATCACGTCGTCGTCGGCGAACACCACGGTCAGCGCCACGGAGGGATCGGCGTCGGGGATGGCGTCGGGACGGGGTTCGGGATCACCGTCGATGGTGAGCGTCTGCTCGGCCCGGACGCGGAACTTGCCCGAGATGACCACCGTGCCGTCGAGCGACACGACGCCCTGCTCGATGAGCGCGCTCGACTCGGAGCGGCTGAGGCCGGTGACGAGGGCGACGATGCGGTCCAGCCGCTCCCCCGCCAGCGCGTCGGGGATCTGCTCGATCACGACGGCGTCTGCGAACGACGGCCGGCCAGCAGCGCCGCGGCGACCAGGGTGACCCCGCCCAGGGACACGGCGATGTCGGCCACGTTGAACACGGGCCAGTGCGGCAGCTGGATGAAGTCGACCACCGAACCGCGCATGAACCCGCCGTGGCGGAACAGGCGGTCGACGATGTTGCCGGCCGCGCCGCCGACCACCATGGCCAGCACGATCTGTCCGAAGCGCGACGCCTCTTTGCGCAGCGAGCCGAGCAGCACCACGACCACCACCAGCGCCAGGACCCCGATGACCGGACCGAGACCCTTGCCCCGCGAGAACGCCATGCCGCTGTTGTAGGTGAGGGTGAACTTCAGGAGACGGCCGAGCACGCGGATCTCGTGCCCGTCCGCCATGGCCCGCTGGGCCCACGCCTTGGTCACCTGGTCGACGGCGACGACGCCGAGCGCCACGAGCGCCAGCGTCCGCATGCGGTGGGGAGGGCGCGCCCCGCCCACCGGGACGGGCTCGTCGACGGGCGCGTCCACCAGTGGAGCGTCCTCGCACGGCGCCGGCTCCACCACGTGATCGGCGGGCGCGGTGGAGCCAGGGTCGGTCATCGCCGGCCGAGACCTCCGACCTTCTCCTCGACGAGCTCGATGGCCCACGGGATCGCCCTCAGCCGGTCCTTGGGGATCGGCTTGCCCGACACCAGCGAGTAGCCGTAGGTGCGGGCCTCGATGCGGATGAGGGCGGCGTCGATCTCGACGACGAGCTGACGGGCCTGGGCCGACAGGGCCAGGTCGCGCGAACGCTCGACGACCATGGTGTCGCCCTCACCCGACTCGTCGTCGAACTGCACGTCGCCCGGATCGAGGTCTTCCATGAGCGCGGCCGCTTCGCCTTCGAGCGACTCGGCCTGCCCGAGCAGCTTCACCCGCTCCTCCTCCAGCATCTCGCGCTGGGCGTCGAGGAACTTCGCGTCGAGCGGGCCGCCGAGCGGCTCGGCCGGCCCGGAGCGGAACGGGGGCTTCACCGGGGGCGCGGCCTTCTTGGCCGCCGCCGCCGGGGCCGCAGGAGCGGGCGCCGGGGCGGGAGCAACCGCCGCCTTCTTGGCCGGCGCAGCCGGCTCGGCCGCCCTCTTGGCCGGAGCGGGAGCTGCCGCCGCCTTCTTCGCTGCCGGTGCCACAGGTGCCGCCTTCTTCGTCGGTGCCGCGGGTGCGGCTGCTCTCTTCGCCGCCGGTGCTGGCGCGGGTGCTGCCTTCTTCGCCGCTGGTGTCGCCGCGGGCGCCGCCTTCTTCGCCGGTGACGGTGGAGCCTTGCCGGAGGCGGCGCCCTTGGCCGCCGGCTTCGCCGGGGCCGACTTGGGAGTTCCACCCTTCGCCATGGCTGACCTCATTTTCCGTTCGAGTGGCGGGCAACCCTACCGGTCCGCCGCGGACCGTCACAACGCGCCCATGGCACCGAGCACCTCCCGGACCTGGTCGATCGTGACGCCGACGACCTTCACCCGCTTGGTCCGACTCATCGGACCGGCGAGCACTTCGACCTGGCCGACCCGCACCCGCAGGACGGCGGCCACCAGCGCCACGACCGCCGCGTTGGCCTTGCCCTCCACGGGTGGTGCCGCCACCTTCACCTTGAGCGCGTCGCCGTGTCGACCGACGACGACGCTCTGGCGGGCGCCGGGCTGCACCCGCAGGTGCAGCACGACGCCGCCGTCGACGGCCACGAACGGGTCGGGCTCAGGCACCGGCCCGGGTGACGGCCACGTGCACGGGTTCGCCGTCGACCTCGCTCCCGCCCGGGCCGTCGGCGTACACCAGCTCCGTGGCCAACGTCTCGCCCGTCACGAACGCCTCGTGGGCGGCGACCGCGGCCCGCAACCGGTCGGACAGGCCGAGGGTGAGCACGATCCGGTCGCTGATGGCCAGGCCGGCCTCGCGGCGGGCCTGCTGCACCAGCCGCACCACGTCGCGGGCCACGCCCTCGGCCTCGAGCTCGGCGGTCACGACCGTGTCCAGGCTGACCACGCCGTCGCCCGACGACAGCACCGCGCTCGACCCGGGATCGGTCGGCACGAGCTTCAGCTCGTACTCGCCATCTTCCAGCTTGATACCGCCCACGAACGGCCGCTCACCAACCTCGAGCGGCGGATAGTCGCCCTTGCGGAACGCAGCCATGACGCGCTGCATCTCACCGCCCAATCGCGGCCCGAGCGCGGCTGGTAGGAGCTTCAGCTCGTAGCGAGCTCCGGCATTGACGTTCTCGTTGAAGGTCACCAGACGAACGTTCAGCTCGTCCTTGATGATCTCGTGGAACTGCTGCAGCCCGAACGCTCCGGGCGCAGTCACGTCGAGCTGGGCCAGCGGCAGCCGCACCCGCAGGCCGCGGGCCTTGCGCACCGACGAGGCCACCGAGCACACGTCGCGCACCTGATCCATGGCCCGCACGAGGTCGGGGTCGGCGGGCAGTTCGTCGGCCGCCGGCCAGTCGGTCAGGTGCACGGAGGCGCCGCCCGTGAGACCGCCGTAGATCTCCTCGGCGATCATGGGCAGCAGCGGAGCGGCGACACGTGTGAGCACGGACAGCGCCGTGTAGAGCGTGTCGAACGCGTCCACGGTGTCCTGGCCGCCGTTGGTCGTGCCATCCCAGAAGCGGTCACGGCTGCGCCGGATGTACCAGTTCGTGAGCGTGTCGAGGAACGTGCGCACCGTGGCCGCCGCGCCGAACAGGTCGTAGGCGTCCATCTGGGTCGTGGCGTCGGCGACGAGGTCGTGCAGCTTGGCCAACAGGTAGCGGTCGAGCACGCCTGTCTGGTCGGTGCGATGCCGCGCCTGGAAGTCGGCGCTCTCGGCCGAGGCGTAGAGCGAGAAGAAGTACCACGCGTTCCACAACGGCAGGATCACCTGCCGCACCGAGTCGCGGATGCCCTGCTCGGTCACGATCAGATCGGACCCGCGCAGGATGGCCGACGACAGCAGGAACCAGCGCATGGCGTCGGCGCCGTAGGTGTCGTACATCTCGTACGGGTCGGGGTAGTTGCGCAGGCTCTTGGACATCTTCTGCCCGTCGTTGCCGAGGACGATGCCGTGGGCGACGCAGGTGCGGAAGGCCGGGCGGTCGAACAGCGCGGTGGCCAGCACGTGGAGCGTGTAGAACCAGCCGCGCGTCTGACCGATGTACTCGACGATGAAATCGCCCGGGTAGTGGCTCTCGAACCAGTCCCGGTTGTCGAACGGGTAGTGCACCTGGGCGAAGGGCATGGAGCCCGACTCGAACCAGCAGTCGAGCACCTCGCCGACGCGGCGCATCATCGCCTGGCCCGACGGGTCGTCGGGGTTGGGGCGCACGAGGTCGTCGACGAACGGACGGTGCAGGTCGGTGACCTCGACCCCGAAGTCGCGCTGCAGTTCCTCGAGCGAGCCGTACACGTCGAGGCGCGGGAAGTTCGGGTCGTCGGAGCGCCACACGGGGATGGGCGAACCCCAGAAGCGGTTGCGGCTGATCGACCAGTCGCGAGCGTTGCCGATCCACTTCCCGAACGAACCGTCGCGGATGTGGTCGGGCACCCAGCGGATCTGCTCGTTCAGCTCGACCATGCGGTCGCGGAACGCCGTCACCCGCACGAACCACGAGCCGATGGCCCGATACACGAGCGGATTGGCGCACCGCCAGCAGTGCGGGTACGGGTGGTCGTAGCTCTCGTGGCGCACCACGAGGCCCCGGTCCTTCAGGTCACGGATGACGAGCGGATTGGCTTCGAACACGTGGATGCCGACCCACGGCGTGATCTCGGCCGTGTAGCAGCCGTGGCCGTCCATGGGTACGACGGTGTCGATGCCGTTGGCGTTGCAGACGTTCTGGTCCTCCTCGCCGTGGCCGGGCGACATGTGCACCACGCCGGTGCCGTCGTCGGTGGAGACGAAGTCGGCGCTCAGCACCCGGAACGCGTTGGGCGTGTCGGCCAGGAACCGGAACAGCGGCGCGTACGTGCGGCCCACCAGGTCGGCGCCGGTGATCCGTGCGACCACGGTGGCCTCGGCCAGTTCCTTGCGGTACGCGCCCAGGCGGGCCTCGGCCAGCACGTAGCGGACACCGCCGTCCTCGACCACCACGTACTCGATCTCGGGGCCGACGGCGAGGGCCAGGTTCGACGGCAGCGTCCAGGGCGTGGTCGTCCACGCCAGCACGTTGGTGGGCACGTCGGCTGCGTCGGGCAGGCCCTCGGTGAGGCGGAACATCACCGTGAGGGCCGGGTCCTGGCGGTCCCGGTAGACGTCGTCCATGCGCGTCTCGGTGTTCGACAGCGGTGTCTCGCAGCGCCAGCAGTAAGGGAGCACCTTGTAGCCCTCGTACACGAGGCCCTTGTCCCACAGCGTCTTGAACGCCCACATGACGCTCTCCATGTAGGGCAGGTCGAGCGTCTTGTAGTCGTTGGCGAAGTCGACCCACCGAGCCTGGCGGTTCACGTAGCGCTCCCACTCGCTCGTGTAGCGCAGCACGCTGGTGCGGCAGGCGTCGTTGAACTCGGCCACGCCCATGTCGAGGATCTGGCGACGGGTCGTGAGCCCGAGCTGGCGCTCGGCCTCGACCTCGGCCGGCAGGCCGTGGCAGTCCCAGCCGAAGCGCCGCTCCACCCGCCGACCCCGCATGGTCTGGTAGCGGGGCACGGCGTCCTTCACGAACCCGGTGAGCAGGTGCCCGTAGTGGGGCAGGCCGTTGGCGAAGGGCGGGCCGTCGTAGAAGACGTACTCGTTGGCCGTGTCGGAGTCGCCCTCCCCCCGGGGGCGGGCGTCCACCGACTGCTCGAAGGTGTGCTCGGTCGCCCAGCGGGCCAGCACGCGCCGCTCGAGCTCGGGGAAGTTCGGGCTCGGTTCGACGTTGGGGTACGCCATCGGTCGTCTCTTTCTGCACTCGCTCGTGGGCTTCGTGCAGGGACGACCGGGAGGCCGCGGTACCACCCCGCTTGCCCGTGCAGGCACGGACCACTTCGTTCCCGGCGGTGACGGGCCGGACCCGCCCGGTTCTACTGGGGCACCGGCGCGCCGGTCACCTGTTCTTCCGGAGGCTCAGGGGTGATGGCCCCGTCAACGCCGTGTTGGACGATCAGGATACCAGCCGAGGGCGAACGACCGTCGGGGCGATATCAGTCGCGCTCGCCCGACCAGCGCAGGTCGTCGAAGCTCTCGTCGCGCGGCTCGTCGGACAGCCCCAGGGTGGAGGCGACCTCGAACACGGCGTTGGCCTCGGGGTCGACCTCGGCCACGAGCGACGAACGGCGGGCCTCGGTGACGACGCCGCCGCCCACGCCGGGGCTGGGCGCCGGCAGGCCCGAGCCGGTCACGGGCTTCAGACCGCGGGGGTCGTCGAGCACGGCGCGCAGGGCGTTGACCGTCTGCTCGAGGCGACCGCGCTGGTCGATCAGCTGGGCGCCCAACTCGGTCACGTTGGCCTGCAGCTGGTCACGCTCGGCCCGCATGGAGGCGAGCTCGGACTGGATGCGGGCCCGCTCGGCGGCGGAGGCCTCGACGGCGTCGGACTTGGCCTTGTCGATGATGGACGTGGCCTCGCTCTCGGCGTCACGGGTGAGCACCGTGGCCCGGGACTCGGCCTGGTCGACGACCGTGCGGGCCCGATCCTCGGCGCCGGACACGATGGCGGCGGCCTTCGACTGGGCCTCGGCGACGGTGGCGTCGGCGGTGCGCTGGGCGAGCAGCAGGGTCTTGGCGATGGTGTCGGTATCGCCCATCGAATGCTCGAGGAGCGCCGGGGTGGGCGTGGCCACCACGGGCGCCGGGGTGGGCGTGGCGACCTCGACCGAGGACGACGGCGACGCCGCGCTCAGCTCCTGCATGCGGGCCACCGCGGCGCGGGCACGGGCGTCGGCATTGGTCAACTGCGTCTGCAGCGCCTCCACGCCCCTGGCGACCTGCGTGAGGAACGCTCGCACCTCGTCGGGGTCGTAGCCCTTGCGCACGAGGTGGAACTCGACGTTGGTGATGGCCTTCGGGCTGAGCTCCATGCTGTCCATCCTACGATCGGTGCCCGCCTCAGGTGCGGACCATCGGCGGAACGGCCCGCCGTTCAGTCGTCGATCTCGCCGATGAGGCGGCGGTCCTCGGGCGACAGCGAGGTGTTGGCCGGGGTCAGCAGGTACACGCCGTTGGCCACCTTCTCCATCTTGCCGTCGATGCCGTAGCACAGGCCGCTGCAGAAATCGATGAGCCGACGCTCGAGCTCTCGCTCGACGTCCTGCAGGTTCACGATGACCGGCTGGCCTTCCTTGAACCGGTCGGCCACTTCCTGGGCCTGATCGAAGCGCCGGGGCCGCACGGTGTGGGGCCGGGCGTTCGACGCCACCGGCACGGTGCGCACGGTGGAGGAGCTGGCCGCGGGCCGCTGCTGCACGCGCACCGGCGGCGGCGGCGAGTCGAGGTCGGCCGAACGCGGGAAGCTGGCCGGCGGCTGATCGCGCACGGCCGCGCGCGGCATGGCCCGCACGGTCGGTTCCGGGTCGGGCGCGTAGGCACGGCTGCGCGCCGGACGCTCGGGCTCCTCGGGCAGGTCGTAATCGTCGTAGGGGTCTTCGGGCCCCAACCCCAGGTAGCTCATGGCCTTCTTGAACATGGTCATGGCAATCCTCCTCTGCTCAGGCTAGTTCCGATGAGGCCTTCGAGGGGCGCATCCCGAACAGCGCGCTGCCGACGCGAACCATCGTGGCACCTTCGCTCACCGCGACTTCGAGATCATCGGTCATGCCCATCGAGCACACCGGCAACCCCAGTCGGTCGCACCACGAGCGCAGCAGGGCGAAGCCGTCGCGCGCGTCGGTGGGGGCGCCCGTGCGGCCGACCGTCATGAGGCCGCGCACGTCGAGCCCGCGGGCCCGGGCGTGGTCGACGACCGGCGCCACCTCGGCGGGTGGGCACCCGCCCTTCTGGGGCTCGTCGCTCACGTTCACCTGCACGAGCACGGCCGCGCCGGGGGCGTGGCGCGCCACTGCGTCGACGACCGACGACCGGTCGAGGGTCTGCCACAGGGCGATGTGGGGGGCGAGCGCCCTGACCTTGTTCGACTGGAGGTGCCCGATGAAGTGCACCCGCACGGCCGGCTCGCCGCCGAGGGCCTCGAGCTTGGCCACACACTCCTGGGCGTAGTTCTCGCCCACCTCGGTCAGCCCGTTGGCCGCGGCGGCGGCCATGGCCTCGGGGCCGAACCCCTTCGTGACGGCCACGATGGTGACCGCGTCGGGGGCGACACCGGTGGACGCGATGCGCCGGCGCACGTGGGCCAGCGCGTCACCGACGCGCGCCACGAGCTCCGCCGATGCGGTCACGCCGCCGGCGTCGCTCACGACGTGCGCCCGGCCACGAGGAGCGCCGGGGCACCGTCGCCCACCGAGCGGGCGCGCCCGACGCCCCGCGCCGTGCTGACCGCGAGCGGTGCCTCGACCGCCACTGCTACTTCAGGAACGACGGCACGTCGAAATCGTCGTCGCCGTCCTCGCCGCCGTCGTCGTCGGCCTCGGTGGCGAACAGATCGCGCACCGGCGCCGAGCCACGCTCGCTGCTGCCCGGGCGGGGCTCACGCCCGCCGAGCACCGGCTTGGCGTTGCCTTCCCACCGGTCGAAACCGGCGGCGATGACGGTGACCTTGACCTCGTCGCCCATCTCGTCGTCGATGACCGTGCCGAAGATGATGTTGGCGTCCTGGTGGGCCACGCCGTGGATGATCTCGGCGGCCGCGTTCACCTCGAACAGGCCGAGGTTCGACGGGCCGGTGATGTTGAGCAGGATGCCGCGGGCACCGTCGATGGCGGCCTCGAGCAGCGGGCTCGAGATGGCCGCCTTGGCCGCGACCACCGCCCGGTTCTCACCGCTGGCCTGCCCGATGCCCATGAGGGCCGAGCCGGCGTTCTGCATGATCATCTTCACATCGGCGAAGTCGGTGTTGATGAGGCCCGGCGTGGTGATCAGGTTCGTGATGCCCGACACGCCCTGCAGCAGGACCTCGTCGGCCATCTTGAACGCGTTGAGCACGCTCGTCTTCTCGTTCGACACGGTCAGCAACCGGTCGTTGGGGATGACGATGAGCGTGTCGACCTTCTCCTTCAGCTTCTGGATGCCCTGGTCGGCCTGCACCGAGCGCCGGCGCCCCTCGAAGGAGAAGGGACGGGTGACCACACCGATGGTGAGGGCCCCCATGCTCTTGGCGATCTCGGCGATGACCGGTGCACCACCGGTGCCCGTGCCGCCACCCTTGCCGGCCGTGATGAACACCATGTCGGCACCCTTGATGACCTCTTCGATCTCCTCGCGGTGGGCTTCGGCCGCGGCGCGCCCCACCTCGGGGTCGCTGCCGGCACCGAGACCGCGCGTGAGGTCACGCCCGATGTCGAGCTTCACGTCGGCATCGCTCATCAAGAGGGCCTGAGCATCGGTGTTGACCGCGATGAACTCGACGCCCTTCAAGCCGGCGTCGATCATCCGGTTGACGGCGTTCACGCCTCCGCCACCGACGCCGATCACCTTGATGACGGCCAAATAGTTTTGTGGCGAGCCAGCCATCTCGTTCCGAACCTCCGTCCGCGGGCAGCTCGTGAGCGACCCGCCAGAGCACTAAACCTAGACTTTCGGCCTGGACATGACGTGCATGGTCGCGTAGGCGGCCGTCGCCCAGCGTACCGACCTCAGGGTCTGGTCCCGTTCAGGGAGCCACCGCAGCCCGATTTCGGGCTCACGGCGGGCCTGCTCGGCACCCGCACGTCCAGGACCTTGTACGACCCCGGCGGGCACTGGCCACGCACTGCCAGCGCCGAGACGAGCTTCTCACGAAGGTCGGTGGTGTCGCCAAGGAGGATCGTGCCCCCAGCCGTCAGGTCGAGGGTGACCCCTTCCTGAACGAGCCGGACGGCCTTCACGTCGGCGCGCAAGCTGTCGGGCAGGTCGTTGGCCACCCGGATGGCCGGCAGCAGCGCCTCGGGGGCGTCCTCCCCCGGCCCGGCCGTGTTCCCCGCCCCGTTCACCTCGACGAACCCCACAGGGATGCCCTCCAGGGTCTCCAGCACGCGTCCGTCGATGTCGACGAGGTGGATCAGCCCGTCGTCACCCGGGTAGTAGGCGACCGGGCGGCGCTCGAGGATGTCGATGTGGATGGTGTGGGGCCAGTCACGGCTCACGTCGACCGCACGCACCCACTGGTTGGCCTCGACAGCCCGGCGCACGCTGTCGAGGTTCACCGACACGAGCGGCTGCCCCACCAGCGGGTCCCGGATGGCGTCCAGATCGGCCTGGTCGATGTAGGAGGTACCGGTGACCGCACCCGCGCGCACGTCGAACAGCGGGCTCCGCAACATCAGGTTCGTACCGAGCAGCAGACCGACCACGGCGACGACGACGAGCACCCAGCGCAGCCGGCGCAGACCGGCGGCCCGCAGCACGTTGTGCCGGCGGGCCTTGATCCGCGGGTCGATCCCGTCGGGGGCGGACTCGTCGGGGTTGCCGATGACCACCGTGCGCGGCGGGGCGCCCGGCACGGGCGCCTCGGCGTCGTCGACCGCGTCGCCGATGACCAGCGCGCCGCCCAGCGCGACCACCTTGCCGAGCCCGGTGCCGTCGGCCCTGCCGGTGCCATCGGCCCCGCCGAAGACGAGCCCGCCGACACGCTTGTTGGGCACGGCCGACGGTACCGGCGGCCGCGACCGCACCGGAGCGACACTGCCGCTGATGCCGTCCTTGTCGCCGATCACGATGGTCCGCACCGGCGCCGGGTCGGGTGCCGCGCGCGCGTCGCCCACCTCGTCGGGCTCGGGCGCCGGCCGGGCCGGGCCCTCGGCGGCGCCGGCGCCGTCCTCGTCGTGGACGGCGCCGACGATGGGGATCTCGGCGGTGATCTCGCCGCCGTGGCCCGGGTCCTCGCCGGCGATCACGGGCAGCTCCTGAGTGGGTTCGTCGTCGATGGCCACCGGGCCCATCACCACCCCTCGCCCTCGAAGCCGACGAGACGGATCTCGCTGCGCAGGGCGATGCCGCGCTCGTCGAGCACGCGCTGGCGCACGAGGCGCATGAGTGCGAAGACGTCGTCGGCCGAACCACCCTCGTCGGCCTGGATGAAGTTGGCGTGCTTGTCCGACACGAACGCCGTGCCGCGGCGCAGACCACGCAGGCCGAGCTCGTCGACGACCTGACCGGCCGACAGCTGCCCGGGGATGGGGTTCACGAAGACGCTGCCGGCGTTCTGACCGCCGGGCTGGTGCTGCCGCCGCCACCGCACGACCTCGGACAGCTCGGCGTCCGACCGCCTTCGGTCGCCCACGGCGAGGGTGAACGTGGCCTCCATCACCAGCTCGTGGTCGGCCAGGTCGGAGCCCCGGAAGCGCAGGCCCAGCGTCGATGCGGGTCGGCGGTGCCGGCGACCGTCGTGCAGGTCGACGAGGTCGACATCGACCAGGTGGGCGGCCACGTCGGAACCGTGCCCTCCGGCGTTCATGCGCACCCCGCCACCGACCGAGCCCGGCACGCCCACGGCCCACTCGAGCCCGGCCAGCGATGCCGCCACCGTCTGGCGGGCCAGCACGGGCAGGAACACCGAGGCGCCGGCGCGCACGGTGGTGCCGTCGATGACGATCTCGTTGGCGTACTCGCCCAACACCACCGCGACCCCGGCGAAGCCGCGGTCGGCCACGAGCAGGTTCGAGCCACGACCGACCACCAGCACGGGCACGCCCGACACGTGCACGGCGCGGGCCACGAGCTCGACGTCGGCCCGGTCGCGCACCACGATGCCGAGGGCGGCGGCGCCACCGACGCGGTAGGTAGTGAGCGGACCGAGCGGCAGCCCGGTGCAGGCCCGGACGCCCAGCACCTCGGCGGCGCGCGCCAGCGCTGCGGTGAGCGTGCCGTTCACGCCGGTCGCTCCCCGCCGTCGCGCCGGTGCATCGCGTCCAGCACCTCGTCGGGGAGCAGAGCCACGTCGCCACAGCCCATCGACACGCACACGTCGCCGTCGCGCAGCTCGCCGGCCAGGAACGCCACCAGCTCGTCGCGGTCGGGCACCCACTCGACACGGGCGCGTGGGTGGGCTTCGGCGATGGCGTCGACCACCCAACGCCCGGTGACGCCCGGGATGATCGGCTCACCCGACGGGTAGATCTCGGTGACCACGGCCAGGTCGGCCCGCTCGAACGCGTCGCGGTAGTCGGACGACATGATCGCCATGCGCTTGTACCGGTTCGGTTGGAACACGGCGACGACGCGTCGGAAGCCGTCGCCACCGTTGGCGGCCGCCTCGAGCACGGCGGTGATCTCGCCGGGCAGGTGGGCGTAGTCGTCCACGAGGGTGACCCCCCGGTGAACGCCGCGCACGTCGAACCGCCGCCGCACGCCACCGAAACCGGCGATGCCGCGTGCCGCGTCGGCGAACGAGGCGCCCAGCTCGCACGCCATGGCGAGCGCGGCGGTGGCGTTCAGCACGTTGTGGGCGCCCCGCAGCGGCAGCTCGACCGCGCCGGCCACCGTGCCGCCCACGGTGACCGTGAAGCGCTGCACGCCGGCGTCGACGGTGACCTCGCCCGGCCGCCAGCCGGCGTCACGCGACCGCCCGTACGTGACCGCGCCGTGGGCGGCGGCGAGCCGGGCGGCGGTGACGTCGTCGGCGCACACGACCTTCGGGCCGGGCACCTGGGCCAGGTAGGCGTCGAATCCGGCGACGATGCCGGCGAAGGAGCCGAAGTGGTCGAGGTGGTCGGTGTCGACGTTGGTGAGGATGGTGCCGTGCAGCGGCAGCTCCAGGAACGTGCCGTCGCTCTCGTCGGCCTCGACCACCATCCAGCGGCCACCGGTCCACCGGGCGCCGGAACCCACCTGGCGCACGTCGCCGCCGATGATGAAGCTCGGGTCGAACCCGGCCTCCACGAGGGCCAGCGCCAGCAGCGAGCTCGTGGTGGTCTTGCCGTGGGTGCCGGCCACCGCCACCGTTGCGGCCTGGGCGCAGATGGAGGCGAGCATGCCGGCCCGCCGCAGCAGAGGGATGCCCCGGTCCCCGGCGGCGACCAGCTCGACGTTCGCGGCCGGGATGGCGGTGGACGCGGTGACGGCGTCCACGTCGGTCACCAGCGCGCCGTCGTGACCGACGTGCACGGCCACGCCGTCGGCCCGCAGACGGTCGAGCACCGCGCTCTCGCGGGTGTCGCTGCCCGACACGCGGTGACCCATGGCCGCCAGCACGTGGGCGATCGGGTTCATGCCGGGGCCACCCACGCCGACCACGTGGTACCGGGCCGGCACCGACAGATCGAGCGGCGCATGCGGTGCCGGGCCGGCGCCCTCACCGGCCTCCCGATTCCGTCCGTCGCTCACGTCCCACTCACCTTCAGCACCAGCGCGGCCACTGCGGCCGCGGCGTCACGGCGCCCCACGGTACGGGCTGCGGTGGCCAGGCGTGTGCGATCCCCGGGTGACGTGAGCAGCCGCTCCAGCTCAGGGCCCACCCGGGCGGCCAGCTCGGCCTCGGGCAGCAGCACGGCCCCACCCACATCGGCGAGCCAGCGGGCGTTCGCCGTCTGGTGGTCCTCGGTCGCCAGCGGCCAGGGCACCAGCACCGACGGCACGCCGACCGCGGCGATCTCGGCCACCGTGGTGGCCCCGGCCCGGGCCACCAGCACGTCGACCGCGGCGTACAGCAGCTCCATGTGGCGCTCGAACGGCACCACCTGCAGCAGGAGCCCGTCGCCACCGTCGGTGGCGGGCGGGGCCCTGTCGACCCACCGGTTGCCCGTGACGACGCGGATGGCGAGGTCGCGCCGGCCGGCCCAGCGGGTGCTCAGCTCGCGCACCACCTCGATGAGGGCCAGCGACCCGAGCGAGCCGCCCACCACGCCGACCACCTGACGGTCGAGCGGCAGGCCCAGGGCCCCGCGGGCGGCGTCACGGTCACGGTCACGGTCCACCGCCAGCACCTCGGCCCGCAGCGGGGCGCCGGTGAGCACCGGGCGGGGCAGCGGGCTGTCGGGGAAGGCGACCGCGGTGGCCACCGCCATGCGGGCGGCCAGGCGGCTGGCCTTGCCCGGTAGGGCGTCGTAGCTGAGCGCCACCACGGGCACGCGGCGCAGCCGGGCGGCCAGCACGGTGGGCACGCTGGCGTAGCCGCCCACCGACAGCACCACCCGGGGTCGCAGGCGGCCGAGCAGCCCGACGGC
Source organism: Actinomycetes bacterium (assembly GCA_031359995.1). Lineage (GTDB taxonomy): Bacteria > Actinomycetota > Acidimicrobiia > Acidimicrobiales > Ilumatobacteraceae > JANMAT01. The sequence goes on along the minus strand of JANMAT010000108.1, from coordinate 53,431 downwards.
CCGCACGACGGCCACCACGAGCTTGCCGGCGGCGCGCAGGTGACCGATGGTGAGCGTGCGGGGGAAGTTGCGCAGGTCGTAGAGCGTCATCGGGAAGCCCGCCGCCGGCACCAGCTCGGCCTCCATGCCCTTGCGGTCCCCCACGATGTGCACGTCGGCGCGGGCCACCCCCGCCGCCACGAGGGCCTCGGCCACCGCCAGCCCGGGCAGCACGTGACCTGCGGTGCCGCCGCCGGCGATCACCACCGTGGCCCGGGCCCGCCCGCCCCCCGTCATCGCGACGCGGTGCGCGCCACGTTCAACAGCAGCCCGGCCGCCGTCATGGTGACGAGCAGGGACGAACCACCGAACGACACGAACGGCAGCGTGAGACCGGTCAGGGGCATGATGCCCACGACGCCGCCGATGTTGATGATGGCCTGCACGAGCAGCCACGCGGTGATGCCGCCGGCCAGCAGCATGCCGAAGCGGTCCGAGGCCCGCAGGGCGACCTGCATGCCGAACAGACCGAACAGGATGAACAGCAGCACCACGGCGACCACACCGATGAACCCGAGCTCCTCGGCGATGATGGCGAAGATGAAGTCGGTGTGGGCTTCGGGCAGGAAGCCCCACTTGGCCTTGGAGGCGCCCAGGCCGACACCGGTGATGCCGCCCGAGGCGATGCCGACGAGGGACTGCCACACCTGCCAGCCCTGGTTGTCCTTCAGCTTGGCCAGGTTCATGAACGCCAGCCACCGGTCGCGCCGGTAGGCCGCCGACAGCGTGAAGATGGCGCCGATCGTGCCGACCATGCCGACGGTGCCGGCCAGCGGTACCAGCGGCGAGCCACCGATGAAGGCCACGGCCAGCACGATGGAGGCCATCACCAGCACCGAGCCGAGGTCGGGCTGCACCATCACCAGCAGACCGGCTCCACCGAGCACCAGCAGCGCCGGCCAGAGCGTGGCCCGCACCTCGTGCATGCGGTCGGCCCGCCGGGCGAACAGGTCGGCGCAGTAGACGACGAGCACGAGCTTGGCGATCTCGGCCGGCTGCAGCGAGATGGGTCCGAACACGAACCAGGCGCGGGCGCCGTTCACCCGGGAGCCGAGACCGGGCACCAGCACCGCCAGCAGCAGCGCCAGCGTCACGAACATGCCGAGGGGGAGCAACCGGCGCAGCACGCGCTGCGGGATGCGCAGGCCGACGAACAGCGCCACGGCGCCGAGCACCGCCCACGTGGCCTGGCGCAGGAAGAGGGTCCAGCCCGAACGCCCGGCGTGAATGGCGCTGATGGACGACGCCGAGAGCACCATCACCAACCCGAACAGCGTGAGCAGCGCCACCAGGAACGCCAGCGCGAAGAACTGGGGCGGGGCGGGGGGCCGGCGGGCCCGGCGGCGCGGCCGTGCCGTGGGGTGGCGGTCTCGGCTCGCCCTGCGCGCCTCGGCGACTTCGGGGCCCACCACGGTGGTGCGTGCGGTCATCGGTCCTCCATGGCCGTTCGGGGGAAACATCGGTCGGTCACGGGGCGCCCGCACCGATCTGGTGGCGCACGATGCGGGCGAAGTCGTCGCCGCGCGCGCCGTAGCCCGTGTACCAGTCGAAGCTGGCGCAGCCGGGCGAGAGCAGGACGACATCGCCAGGCTGGGCCAGGCGACGGGCGATGGCGACGGCGTCCTCCATCGAGTCGGGCGCCAGCTCCACGGGACAGTGGGGCGAGAACACCTCGGCCATCAGCGGGCCGGCTTCACCGATGCCGACCACGGCTCGCACGTGGTCGTGGGCCTCGGCCATGGCCGCCAGGTCGAGGCCCTTGTTGCGACCACCGGCGAGCAGGACGACGCGGTCGAAGGCGCGCATGGCGGTGACGGCGGCGTGGGGCGTGGTGGCCTTGGAGTCGTCGTAGTAGCGCACGCCGCCGGCCTCACCGACGTAGGCGATGCGGTGGGCCACGCCCTGGAACGTGGTCAGTGCCCTGGCCACGCCGGCCACGGTGGCACAGCCCGTTTCGAGCACGGTGGCCGCCGCGGCCAGCGCGTTGGTGATGTCGTGGGGCAGCGAACGGGCCATGGACGACACGGTGGCGAACGTGCCGCGCGGGCCCACCAGCTCGTCGCCATCGCGGTGGTACGTGGCGTTGGCCGCGGCGAAGGTCACGTGCCGGGCGGGCGCCTGGGCCAGCCGGGCCATCACGACCGGGTCGTCGGCGAACCCGATGGCCACGTCACGCTCGGTCTGGTGCTCGAAGATGCGGGCCTTGGCCGCGATGTAGCTGTCGAGCGAGCGGTGCCAGTCGAGGTGGTCGGGTGCCAGGTTCAACCACGTGGCCGCCCTCGGCGCGAAGGCGCTGACGTAGGCGAGACGGAAGCTGGTGCACTCGACCACGAACACGTCGGCGTCGCGGTCGAGCGCGGCGACCAGCGGCAGCTCGGTGTTCCCGGCCGCCACCGCTTTCTGCCCCGACGCCTCGATCATGGCCGCGGCCATGAGCGTGGTGGTGGTCTTGCCATCGGTGCCGGTGATGGCCAGCATCGGCCGCGGCCCGCCGGCACGGGCCTGCTCCCACTCGTAGGCCAGGTCGATCTCGGTGCGCACGGGCACGGCCGCGCGGGCACAGGCCTCCATCAGGGGGTGATGCTCGGGGATGCCCGGGGCGGGCACCACGAGGTCGGCCCGCTCCACCAGGCGCATGATGCGGCTCTCGGGCGGGCTCTCGTGGAAGTCGATGCCGAGCTCGCGGGCCGCGGCCAGCGCCGCTTCGGTGGGTCGGTCGTCGGCGGCGACGACCTTGTAGCCCCGCTTCAGCAGGGCGCGGGCGGTGGCCTCGCCGGCGATGGCGAACCCGTAGACGAGGGCTCGCGGCGCCATCAGACACCCGCCCGGTGGGCGAAGTCGGCGTAGTAGATGCCGAGAGCGGCGGCCACGCACATGCCCGAGATGATCCAGAACCGGATGATCACGGTGGTCTCCGGCCAGCCGACCATCTCGAAGTGGTGGTGCACCGGCGAGTTGCGGAAGACGCGTCGCTTGCGACCCGACGCCCTGAACACGGCCATCTGCAGCGCCACCGAGCCGATCTCCATCACGTTGAGGCCGCAGATGACGGGCAGCAGCAGTTCGGCATTGGTGGTGATGGCCAGCAGGGCGAGGGCCGAGCCGAGGGCGAAGGCGCCCACGTCGCCCATGAAGATGCGCGCCGGTGCCGCGTTCCACCACAGGAAGCCCACCGTCGCCCCCGCGAACGCGATGGAGATGATGGCGAGATCGAGCGGGTTCACGATGCCGCCGTTGTCGACGTAGATGCCCGGGTTGCGGAACGCCCAGAACGCGATGATCGTGAAGGCGAAGAAGCCGAACAGCGCCGAGCCGGCCGCCAACCCGTCGAGGCCGTCGGTCACGTTCACCGCGTTGGTGGTGGAGAAGATGATGAGGGCGCCGAGCAGGATGGCCCCGGGCCGGCCGAGCTGCCAGCCGGGCAGGTCGTGGCGGGTGAACGACAGCGTCGTCGACACGTTGGTGACCAGGACCAGCAGCGTCGAGATCGCCAGCGCGATGCCGAAGCTGATGTAGCCCTTCGACTTCCAGAACACCCCGCGGTTGCGGCCGCGACGCACCTTGATGAAGTCGTCGAGGAAGCCGAGACCGGCGAGCACGCCGATGCCGCCCCAGAGCACCAGAGCCTGGTTCGAGAACGTGACGCGCGGCAACATGTGCGGGAACAGGTAGCCGATGAACGCCGCGCCCAGGATGGCGATGCCGCCCATGGTGGGCGTGCCCGCCTTGTGCTGGTGGGCGGGGCCGCGGTCCTCGGGGCCGAGGATCGGCTGACCCTTGCCCAACCCGGTGAAGTAGCGCACCAGGTAGCGCGTGCCGAACAACGACAGCACCATGGCGACGGCGGCCGCCATCAGCAGGGCCTTCACGGTTGCCCGCCCAGCAGCTCGCGCACGACGGCGCGATCGTCGAAGGGCAGCTGCACGTCGCCGATCTCCTGGTAGGGCTCGTGGCCCTTGCCGGCGATGACGACGACATCGCCGGGTCGCGAGTCGGCCAGGGCGAGGGCGATGGCGGCGCGACGGTCGGGGTCCGAGGTCACCCGGGCGCGCGGCCCGGCGGGGATTCCAGAGAGCACAGCGGAGATGATGGCAGCCGGATCCTCGTGCCGAGGGTTATCCGAGGTGACGACCACCACATCGGCCTGCTCGGCGGCGATGCGGCCCATCTCGGGGCGCTTGGCCGCGTCACGGTCGCCGCCGCACCCGAACACCACGAGCACCCGGCCGGCGCCGGCACCTTCACGCGCCGCGGCCAGCACCTGGGCGAGCCCGTCGGGCGTGTGGGCGTAGTCGACGACCACCGCGAAGTCCTGACCGGCGTCGACCGGCTCGAACCGGCCCGGTACCGGCGCCACCGTGGCGAGGGCGCCCACGATCGCGTCCACTGGGACGCCGAGGCGCTCGGCGACGGTGGCGGCGGCGAGGGCGTTGGCCACGTTGAAGCGCCCGCCCATGGGCAGGTGCACGCGCCGGCCGCGCCAGTCGAACTCGACCTGGGTGGCCGACAGCACCACGTCACCGGCGTCGGCCACCGAGAACCGCGTGATCGGCACCGACGCCCCGTCGGCCAGCAGTTCGCCGTACGTGTCGTCCACGCACACGACGCCCTCGTCGCTGAGCGACGGCTCGAACAGGCGCGCCTTGGCCGCGAAGTACCGCTCCATGGTGCCGTGCAGGTCGAGGTGGTCCTGCGTGAGGTTGGTGAACACCGCGACGCGCACGCGGGTGCCGTCGACCCGGTGCAGGGCCAGCGCATGCGAGGAGACCTCCATGGCCACGGCCCGGTCGCCGGCGGCGACGAAGCCGGCCAGGCGGGCCTGCAGCTCGGGTGCCTCGGGCGTGGTGCGCGCACCGGTGAGGGTGCCGATGCGCCCGCACGGCCAGCCATGGTGCTCGAGGATCGTCGCGATCAGGTTGGTGGTCGTGGTCTTGCCGTTCGTGCCCGTCACGCCCACCACGACGAGCTGGTGCGAGGGATGGCCGTGCACGGCCGAGGCCATCGGCCCCATGGCGGCGCGCACGTCGTCGACGACGACCTGGTCGACCGGGAGCGGCAGCTCGTGATCGACCATCAACGCCACCGCGCCGGCCGACACGGCCCGGTCGGCGAACGAGTGACCGTCGACGTGCTCGCCGGGCACGCAGCAGAACAGCGTGCCGGCGGCCACGCGGCGAGAGTCGTGGGTGATGGCGGTGACCACGGGGTTGCCCGCGCCGACGCGGCGACGCACCCGGAGCCCGGGTGCGTCGTGGCACAACTCGTCGAGGGTGCGGTTCACCTCAGCACCTCACGGCGCGGCACTCGGGCACTCGCCACCGGCCGACGGGGGCACCGCCAGCATGCGCAGCGCCTCCCCCGCCACCTGGGCGAACAGCGGCGCGGCGGCCGACGCACCGAAGCGGTTCGGGCCGAACGGAGGTTCGTCGATGGTGACCGAGATGGTCAGCTCGGGGTTCTCGGCCGGTACGAACCCGGCGAACGAGGCGATGTAGTGGTACTCGCCGCGCGCGTCCTTGTAGTTGTCGATCTTCTTCTTGCCGGTCTTCTTGTCGTAGCCGATCAGATAGCCCTTGTTCTGCGCCTTGTAGCCGGTGCCCGTCTTGCCGGCCACGCGGTAGCCGGGCAGGTTCAGGTACTTCTCGCGATGCGACCCGACCGTGCCTTCCCTGGAGCACACCACCGCCTCGAGCACCTGGGTCATGCCCGCGGCCGACGCCGGCTGCAGCACCTGGCGCGTGCCCGACGCGCCCACCGGCGTGGTGGTGCCGTCCGGCGCCACCGTGGCCGACACGAGACGGGGCGCCACGTAGGTGCCCTTCTGGGCGATCGTGTTCATCGCGGCGGTCATCTGCACCTGGGTGACGCCGACGCCCTGGCCGTAGGCGATGGTGTCGCGCTGCGAGCCGTACCACTTCGCCGACGGGGGCAGCATGCCCGACGACTCGTTGGGGAAGTCGACCGCGCTCTTCTGACCGAAGCCGAAGGCGTGCAGGTACTTCTCGAACTCGCTCATGCCGACCGCCTGGGCCAGCTTCACCGTGCCGATGTTCGACGACTGGGCGATGATCTGCTCGAACGTGAGCGTCTGCCCGCCCATGTGGGCCTCGGCGTTGTGGATCTCGTCGTCGGCCGACGCGATGGAGGCGGGCAGCTCCCACACGGTCGACAGCTCGGAGGCGCCGGTGTCGAGCGCGGCCGACGCCGGCACGATCTTCATGACCGAGCCGGCCTCGAACGTGTCGAGCAACGGCCGGTTCTTCGACGTGACGACGAGCTCGCCCGTGTCCTTGTCGAGCTCGACGCTGGCCAGGGCCAGCAGGTCACCGGTCTTGGAATCCATGACCGTCACCATGCCGCCACCCGTGGCGCCCACCGCCTTGGCGTGGTTGAGCAGCAGCTGCTCCACCCGGTACTGCAGCGTCTGGTCGATGGTGGTCACGATGCCCGTGCCCGGCTTGGCCGCCACCACCTCGTGATGGCCCTGCGGGATGGTGCGACCGTCGCGATCGCGCTCGCGCACCAGCTCACCCGGCGTGCCGGTGAGCTGCTGATCGAACTCGAGCTCGAGGCCGGCCGTCCCCCTGCCGTCGGGGTCGGTGGCACCGACGATGCTGCGGGCCACCTCGCCCGAGGGCGTGAACCGCTTCGGCTCCACCTGCAGGAAGACGCCGTCGAGCTTCAGGTCCTTCACGCCCGCCGCGGTGGCGTCGTCGACCTGGCGCTTCACGTAGGTGAACTGGCTCTTGTCGACCGAGAGCGCGGCGCGCAGGCGCTCGATCTCGGTGGCGTTGTAGCCGAGCGTCTGGCCGAGCGCGTTCGCGGTACCGGCCGGATCGCTCACGAGGCGGGGATCGGCCCAGATGGTGGTCTGGGGCACCGAGATGGCCAGCTCCTGCAGGTTGCGATCGAGGATGGTGCCGCGCTCGGCGGTGAGCACCAGACGGTCGAGGCGCTGCTGCTGGCCGAAGCCGGCGTACGTTTCGCGGTCGACGGTCTGCAGCATGGCCACGCGGCCGACCGTGATGAGCAGCATCGTGGTGCACACGCCGAACAGCACCATGACGCGCACCTTGGGCCGACCGGCGCGCCACAGCGACGGGTTCGGGCGGCGGGAGGCCCGCCGGCGCGCCGGCGGACGGGGCCGGTCGATGCGGGTGGGTCCCGCGGGACCGGCGCGACGTGCGGCCGGGCGCGCCGGGGCGCCCCGCGTGCCGGTCGGTCGGGGCCCGCGCGACGGACGCTCGATGACGGTGCTCACGGCGCGTTCCCCTGGCTGGTGGCAGTCGTGCCGTCGAGCGGCGCGGCCGCTGCCGCGATCTCGACGGTGGCGCCCGGTTCGGATGCCGCGCCCGAACGGGCGACGGCGATGACCTGCTCGATCGACGGCGTCACGTAGGCCTCGATGCCCTTGGGTGGTGGGATGAGCCCGTTCGCCCTGGCCCGCTCGGCCGCGGCCACCGGCGTCTGGGCCTCGGCCACCATGAGGCGCAGGCGCGTGTAGTCGGCCTTGGCGTCACGGATCTGGCGGTCGACCTGCTCGATGCGCATCTGGTCGGCGGCGATGCGGGCCTGGAACACCGTGAGCCCGAGCATCACGAGGAACGTGACTGCGCACACCACGACCGCGATGGCCCCCGCCCGGCGCCGACGCACCCGCGGCGGCACGACCCGCAGCTGCGGGCGGGGCGGCGCCGCCTTGACCGTGCGGGCGGGCTGGCCCCCGGCACGGGCCGCGGCGGTCGCCGCGGCGGCGCCCCCTCCGGCCGGTCGCGTGCGCGCCGGCGACACCCGGATGCCGGGGTGGGCCGGCCGGCGGACCGGCTCGAGACGACGGGCGGGAGCGGCCATGCTGGATCAGGCCGTCAGCTTCTCGGCGGCACGAACCCTGACCGATTCGGCCCGGGAGTTCTGCTCGGTCTCGGTGGCACTCGCCTGCCACGCACCCGCCTTGAGGAGGCGGACGGTGCGGACGGCATCGCACACGCAGGGCAGGCCGGGCGGGCACGTGCAGCCACCGGTGGCGGCGGCCCGCAGTCGGTCCTTCACGATGCGGTCCTCGCCCGAGTGGTACGCCATGACGGCGATGCGACCCCCGACGGCGGTGGCGTTGATGGCGGTGTCGATCGACTCGGCCAGGATGGCCAGCTCGCGGTTCACCTCGATGCGGATGGCCTGGAACGTGCGCTTGGCGGGGTGGCCGCCACGGCGGCGGGCCGGTGCCGGGATGGCGTCGCGCACGATGGCGGCGAGGTCGAGCGTCGACTCGATGGGGCGAGCGGCGATGATGGCCCGGGCGATGCGGGGGGCGAAGCGCTCGTCGCCGTGCTCATGCAGGACCCGCACGAGCTCACCCTCGGTGTAGCCGTTCACCACGTCGGCGGCCGACCAGGTGTCGTCGGGATCCATCCGCATGTCGAGCGGACCGTCGTTGCGGTAGGAGAAGCCGCGCTCGGCGCGATCGAGCTGGGGCGAGGACACGCCCAGGTCGAACAGGACGCCGGACACCTCGGGGATCTGCAGATCGGTCATGACGGTGGCGAGGGCGTCGAACCGGGCTCGGCGGAGCGTCACACGGTCGCCGTAGGGGGCGAGCGTGATGGCGGCCGCGGCCAGTGCATCCGGATCGCGATCGAGTCCCAGCAACCGGAGATCGGGCCGGGCTTCGAGCAGCGCTCCTGCGTGACCGCCTCCGCCCACGGTGCAGTCGACCACCATGCCCGCAGGGACCGGCCGGAAGATCTCGACGATCAGTTCGACCATGACGGGGAGGTGGAGGAACGGCGAGGTCATCGCCGGCTCCGTGTGCGGTACGCCGAAGCGATGGCCTCGCTCATCAGCAGTCCCCCGGACGCCAGGTGTCGCCGGGATGTCTCCCCGACTGACGAGACGGAAGCGGGCGGAGTATGGGGCTGTCCATCTTGCCGTCCGGGGGACTGCGGATGAGCGGAGCTCATCGTGGGGTTCGTTCGGGTCGTCCTCGGTGCTCCTTCCTCTTCGGTGGTCGGGTGGCGATCGGTGCTGCGGTGCGGGGGCGACGGAGGCGTAGGGCCCCGGTCAGCTCCCCTTGAGCTCGGCGGTACCACGGGCGTTCATGGCGTCGTACGCGGTGGCGTTCCAGATCTCGACGCGGTCGTAGGAACCGGCCACGACGACCTTGGTCTCGAGGTCGAGACCGGCGTAGTCGCGCAGGGCGCGCTCGACGGTCACCCGGCCCTGGCCGTCGATGGCGACTTCGAGGGCGTTGTGGGCCGTGGCCCGCCAGGCCTCTCGGCTGATCTCACCGCGCTTCATCTTCTCCGTCGCCTCCTTCGCCGTCTCTTCGAACAGCTCCCTGGTCCAGACCTCGATGCAGCCGTCACTGCCGAAGGCGAGAAAGCACGCCGGTTCGAAGCGGGGGCGATACGGAGCAGGCAGAGCCAGCCGACCCTTGGGGTCGAGCTGACGCTCGTGCCTGCCTGTGAACACCGAGCCTCCAACGGGATGGGCCTGCCTGCCTTCGAGGAATCCCGTGCCGCGCCGCCCGCGATTCCCCACGTGGCCCCACTCTCCCCCCCAATGCCCCCTATGTCAACCACTTTCCCCCACTTTTCCCCCATCGCCCCCCACTCACCCCCCACCCCCACCACCGGAGCGACCCCGAGCAGGCTCCTGACCAGGCCGGCGACACCGGCAGGTGCCGGGCGCCGTCGGCACCGTGGGAGAGGTCGCGTCCGGAAGCAGGCCCGACCGACGGCCTGCAGCGGGCCGGACCGCCGTGGGGCGGGGGGTGGAGGGTTCCGTTGGGGCTAGGCGGTGACGGCGGCGATCACGGCGTCGACCGTGACCGCCGAGGTGGCCACGGCATCGACCAGGTCGTGGTGCAGCGCGGCCCGGTCGGTGGGGTCGATGCGCAGCACCGCGGCCAGGGCGTCGACGTCCCACCGGCGGTACAGCGCGCACTGGAAGCGGGCCGTGTCACGGGTGCGGCGCTGGCTGATGCCCACCAGCTTGCGTCCGCCGACGGTGACCTCGCCGGGGCCGAGCCCCGCGAAGCAGACGAGGCGCGACCAGCGCGAACTCACCAGACCACCGTGGTGCACCCGGGCATCGCCGCCCGCGGCGGTGGCGAAGCGCTGCCCCAGCCACCACATCGCCCGGCCGACGTCGTCCTGCCAGTGGGCATCACCCCGGCCGATGACCACGTCGACCCACAGCACCTCGCCGGGCACGAGCAGCACGGCACCGCCGCCGCTGCGCCGGCGCACGACCTCCATGCCCGGCACCCGCGCCACCGCCCCGAGATCGACGGCGTCGTCCGGCTGGGCCGAACCGAGCACGACGGCGGGCTGTTCCACCTCGTGCACCCACAGCGAGCGCGTCGCCGGAGACGGCACGACGCGGGCGTGGAAGGCGCACGCCGAACCACGGTGGTGCTCGATCGTCCAGTCGTCCACGCGCGCGCGTCTCAGGACGCCCGGGCGAGGTACGGCTTCCACGCCTCGGGCACGAGGCCCACCGACACCACGACCCAGGTGAGCTCGCGCGGGACGCGCGGCGCCCGGGCCAGGCGCATGTTCGCCTCATCGGGGGTGCGGTCGCGCTTGCGCAGGTTGCACGGGCGACAGGCGGCGGCCACGTTCTCCCACACGTGCTCGCCACCGCGGCTGCGCGGCATCACGTGGTCGATCGAGTCGGCATGGCCGCCGCAGTACTGGCAGCGTGAGTCGTCACGGGCGAAGACCGCCCGCCGCGACAGCGACGTGCGTCGGTGGTACGGCACCTTCACCACGTAGTGCAACCGGATCACGAGGGGCGTCGGCATGCTGAAGCGCGCCGCGTGCAGCAGCGTCCCGTCGTCGTGCACGACACCGGCCTTGTCGGCCAGCACGAGGCACACCGCCCGTCGCGTCGACACGACCGAGAGCGGCTCGTAGGTGGCGTTCAGGACGAGCGCGCTCGACACGGGTCACCGACCCCGCACGGTTGAGCGCGCCGACGACCTCATCGCTCGAACGCCCTCCACTGGCGGCACCATCTCAGGTAGCTCACCACATCCTGCGGGTCGGCGCGGTGTCCGTTCGAGCCGTACTGCGTGACGAGCCGGAACGCCAGGTAGTCGGGCGCGGGCCCCAGCCGTCCGGGCGCCCGCAGCCGCCGGGCCTGGCGCACGGCCACCGGCCACAGCCGGGGATGGCGCGCCACCGCCACCGCGGCGCGCCCGAGCCCGCGGGGCCCGAGGCGGGGTGCGCCCGACGCCGTCACCTTGCCGCCGGCTCCTTGGGCAGGCCCAGCACCATCTCGCCGATGATGTTGCGCTGCACCTGGCTCGTACCGGCGTAGATGGTGCCGGCGCGGGCGTTCAGGAACGTGGTGACCCACGAGTTCGACGCGTTCGGCGCGCCCATGTCGTCGGTCTGGAACGCGCTCGACGAGTGCCGGCCGCTCGGCACCATGGCCTCGGCGCCGAGGATGTCGACCGACAACTCGGTGACGACCTGGTGGTACTCGCTCCAGTACAGCTTCAGGATGGAGCCGTCGGGGCCGGGGTGGTGGCCCTTCAGGAACTGGGTGAGCGTGCGCATGCCGAGGAAGCGCATGATCTGCACCTTCGAGTAGCACCACGCCAGCCGCTGCCGGATGCGGGGGTCGTCGGCGACCCCGCGCTCCTTGGCCATGAGCAGCAGGCGGTCGAGCTCGCCCTGGAAGCGTACGGGGATGGTGGCCGCCGCCTCGCCGCGCTCGAACCCGAGCAGGGTCATGGCCACGCCCCACCCGTTGTTCACCCCGCCGACGACATCGCCGCGCGGGCAGGTGGCGTCGGTGAAGAACGTCTCGTTGAACTCGCTCTCGCCCGAGATCATCCGGATGGGCCGCACCTCGACACCGGGCTGGCGCATGTCGACCAGCAGGAAGCTGATGCCCTTGTGCTTGGGGCCGGTGGCGTCGGTACGGCTCAGCAGGAAGATGTGGTCGGCGAGCTGGCCGGCCGAGGTCCAGATCTTCTGACCGTTGACGACCCACTGATCGCCGTCGAGCACGGCGCGGCAGCCGAGGCTGCCGAGGTCGCTGCCGGCGTTCGGCTCGGAGTACCCCTGGCACCACGTGTCCTCCTTCGAGAGGATGCGAGGCAGGAAGTGCTTCTTCTGCTCCTCGGTGCCCCAGTGCAACAGCGTGTTGCCGAGCATCTGGATGCCGAACACGTCATTGGGACCACCGGTGGGCACGCCGGCCCGGGCGAACTCCTCGGCGATGATGACCTGCTCGAGGGCCGACAACCCGCCGCCGCCGTACTCCTCGGGCCAGCCCGGTGCGAGGAGACCGTGCTCGTAGAGGACCTTGCGCCACTCGAGGGTCCAGCCCAGGACCTCGTCGTTGGGGACCTGCCCGAGACCCTTCCAGTCGGCCGGCAGCTTCTCGGCCAGGAACCCCTGGATCTTCTTCCGGAACGTCTCGGCCTCGGCGGTGTAGGTGGGCTCCATGGGCGACCACGCTACCGCCGGTGGGGTGATCGTCCCGGGCCGGAGCGAGGGCCCCTCCGGGCGCGGTCAGCGGTCGCGCTGGGGGATGCGCCCGACGATGGGGCGGGCGCCCCGGTCGACCGGTTCGCCGTCGGCGTCGGGCCGTCCGGCACTGTCGACGGCCTCGCGCACGGCGTCCTCGGCCGCCTTGCGGGCGGCCTCGGCGGTGGGTGCCAGGGCCCAGGTGGCCGAGCCCGACGAGCCGGCCATGGCCAGCGACCAGACCGAGCTCCCGTTCGCCGCCGCCCGCTTGGCCAGCAGCTCCACGACGCTCGGCTCCGGGCCGTCAGCCATCGGCGCGGGTCGACGCTCGTCGGGGGACGACTCGGTTGCCTCCGACGGCGGTTCGGACCGCACGGTCACCCGCTTGCCCGTCGGCGGGGCCTCGCCCCGGGCGGGGGCGGTGGTCGCCTCGGCCACCGGCGTCCTGGCCCGCTCGAGCAGGCGGCTCGGCGTCACCTTCGGCGCGGCGACCCGGCTGGCGTCGAGGGCACTGAACACGCTGGCCACGTCGCGGGCGCCGGGCTGCAGCTGGGTGGCCAGGGCCCGGGTGGCCAGACCGACCAGATCCACCGGATCGGTCGAGGGGCCGTCAGCCTCGACCGCGACGACCGGCTCGACCGCGACCGCGGTGGTCGCCGGGCTCGCCTTCTTCCTACCGCCCTTGGCCCGCTTGGCCGGCGCCGCAGTGGGCGCGACCTCGACCGGCGCCGCGTCGTGCACGGGCAGTTCAGCGGCGACGACGGCGGTCTCGTCCTGCGCGTGGTCGTACAGGACGGGGCGTTCGACGGGCACCGCCGGGTGGTCGATCGCGTCGCGGGTGCCGACGGGTGCGCCCGGGTGAACCGACGGGTGGGCGATCCGGGCGGCATGGCGCGTGGCGGCGGCCACCAGCATGGTGGGCGGGCTCATCCAGGCCGTCAAACGGGACAGACCGAACCCGACCAGCAGCCCGGCCACCAGGAACCCGACCCGGTCGATCCGCTGGCCGGTGGACGTGGCGGGCGCCCAGGCCGCCACCCCTGCCGGCAGCACTGCTGCGATCACGGTACCGATGCGCCTCACAGACTCACCGGTCGGCCGCGGACCGGTGCGATGAATCCTCGGATCCTCAAGTTCGTGTTCAGATCCGGCCCGGCGCCGCGGGCCGCGTGAAGGTCAGGCCCGGCCGTCGCCCACGGGATCGCCCGGCCACGTTTCGGCCCCCGGGAACGAGTACTGCTCCTCCTCGTGGAGCGGCGCCGACACCGTCCGCGCCGACGCGGTCTCGGCGGCCGGCGCCGGAACCGGCACGATGGCCGGCGTTGCGGTCGGTCCCGTGGTCGGCAGCAGCGCCGTGGCCGGCGCCGTGGCCCTGGGCGTCTTCGAGCGGCTCGGCAGCGGGGGCAGCGGATCGGATCCCGGCGCCGCCATCTGGGCTGCGGCGGCGGGCTCGTCGTCGACCTCGTCACCCCAGCCGATGCTGCGCTCACCGGTGTAGGCCTCGATGGGGAGATCGGCGGCCCGACGCGTCGAGGGCGCCGACCCGAGCGGCGCCACCGTCGGGAAGGCGGCCTCGTCGGAGCTCGGCCATCGGTCGTGGCCCAACGTCGGCCACGTCGTCGCGTTGGGAGCCCACGCCGCCTGACCGGGGCGGCCCGCGGCCCGGTGGCCCGTGGTGGTGCGCACGGGGCGGCGCCGACGGGCGTTCACGGCCCGGTTGAGCAGCACGAGGGCGAGCAGGATCGCCGCGCCGCCGAGGAACAGGTCGATGCGCTCGTCGTGGACGACCTCGGACCAGCGGGCGGCGAGGCCGGTGGCCGGCCCGGCGGTGGCGGTCGCCGTCCGGGGGCCCGATCCCCCGCCGACGGTGGTCGCCGGCAGGGCGACATCGGTCGGCACCGCCACCGCCGCGGCGGCGACGGCGTTCATCTGGGCGTACAGGAGGGCGTGGTCGGGGTCGGCTCCGGTGACGCCCACGGAGAACGAACGCGGGCCCGCCTCGAAGCCGACCACGGCGTAGGCGAGGCCGTCGGGCGTCAACCCCTCGGTGAGCGCGAAGCCGGTGGCCCCCGGCACGGTCAGCGGGGTGCCCCCGACGTCGAGCCCGTCATCGAGCCGGCGCTGGGCGTCGCCGATGGCTCCGCCGTCGATCCCGAACTCGGTGAGCACCTGCGCCCCGCTGCGGTAGGTGCGGGTGTAGCCGCCCCGCACCATGGCCACCTCGCCCGGGGTCCCGTGACCGACGGCCTTCACCTGGGCCTCGGTGACCGGGCCCGAGTGCGGGTTGACGGCCGGATCGAGCACCTCCACGAGGCTCGGGTCGGTCGGCGCCACGAGCATGGACGCGATCTCGCGGTCGAAGGGCTCGGCCGCGCCGGCACCGGTCGGGTGGGCGAGCAGTCCCACGAGCGCGACGCCCACGAGCGCAACGATGCGTTTCACGCCCGCACCGTCGGCAGACGGGGTCGACCCTGTACCCCGGACCGGTCAAGAAACGCTCAGATGGCGGGCCGGACCGATGGGCGCGACCCCGACCTCAGTGGACGACGACCTGCGTCCCCATCGGCATGAGGTTGGCCGCCCAGATGTAGTCCATGAACGTCGTGGACACCCGCACGCAGCCGTGCGAGGCCGGGAAGTTCGGGATCGAGTTGGAACCGTGCACGGCTTCGCCCTGGTAGAAGTACTTCGGCCGGTAGAGCTCGCCGAGCTGGCCGCTCTCCCAACCGTCGGTGTGCTCCAGGTACACCTTCCACCTGCCCTCATGGGTGTGGGCGTCGCCCGAGGTGGTGCCGCCGTTCTTGCGGTCGGTCTCGGTGTAGGGCATGTCGCTGCCGGTGGACGTGTTCACGGTGAAGAGGGGCTTGCCGCCGCGGATCACGAAGAGCAGCTGGCGCTTCTTGTCGACCTCGACGAGATCGCCCTCGGTCGACTGCGCCGAAGGACGCAGCGTCTGCATCTGGGCCAGAAGGGCGGTGAGCGGGTCGGCGGTCCCGGTGGCGGGGATGCCGATCGACTTCTGGAAGGCCATGACCGCCTGGCTGGTGACCCCGGCGTAGTTGCCGTCGGTGTCGGGCAGCCAGAAGCCGAGCTCGAACAGGCGACCCTGCAGCGCCGACACGCCCGGCCCGTCGGCCCCGAACTTGGCGGCGGGCACGGCCACCCCCGAGGGCGGTGCCGGCTCGTTGCGCAGCGCGGGCGCCGGGCTGCCGCTCGATGTCGAGCAGTCGGTGGCGGCGGTGCCGCCGGTGCCGTCGTACCAGCCGGCCACATCGATGATGACGTCGACGCTGCCCTGCAGGTTGAACAGGGCGACCTTGCCGTCGGCGCCCACGCCGACGGTGACCATGTTGGGCACGGTGCCCACCACGACGTTCAGGTTCGACGACAGCGGCTGGGGCTGGTCGGACGGCCACAGCGTGAGGTACGTGGCCGCGGTGGCGTTGGTGACGGTGACGTTGAGGGCCACGGCACCGGCGCTGCCGGCGGGCACGCCGCCCTGGCCGCTGACGGCGACGAGCCTGGTCTCCCCGGCACCGAGACGGGTCAGGCACTTGTTCTCACGGGTGTCCATGATGCGGGCGGGCACGACGGGATGGAACCCGCCGTCGAACCAGCCGGCCACATCAACGACCACGTGGGTGGTACCGGCCAAGTTGAACAGCGACACGGCACCGCCGGTGCCCAACCCGACCACGACCATGTTGGGCACGGTCTGGCCGGGTACGAAGTTCAGGTTGGAGGCGGTGGGCCGGTCGGCCCCCGTGGGCCACACGGTGAGGTAGCTCGACGCGGTCGGGTCGGTGGCGGTGACGTTCAGGGCCACCGCGTTGGCCTGGGCCGGCACGCCCGGCGTACCGCCGAGCCTCAGGCCGCGGACCTCGCCGGCGGCCAGCGGCCCGACGATGCCCTCACGGGTGTCGAGCGCACGGGCCGGCGTGATGGGATGGAACCCGCTCGAGTACCAGCCGGTGACGTCGACGACGACCTCGGCCCCACCGGCGTTGTTGTAGACAGAGATGGCCCCGTTGGTGCCGAGGCCCACCGTGACCATGTTGGCCACGGTCTGGCCGGCGACCACGTTGAGGTTCGATGCGGTCGGCCGGGCGGCGCCCGCCGGCCACACCGTGAGGTAGCTCGCCGCGGTGGGCTCCGTCACCGTCACGTTCAGCACGACGGCCACCGCCGTCGCCGGTACGGCGGCGGTGCCGGCGACCGGCACGTCCCGAGTCTCGGCCGGGCCGAGCGGGGCGGCCTTGCCGCCGAGTCCCTCACGCGTGTCGAGCAGGCGTGACGGGGCGATGGGATGGAACGCCGGCCCGTCGGCGGCACGGGCCGGGGCGGCGAGCACGAGGCTGCCGGTCGCCGCCAACGCGGAGGCGGCGATGGCCAACCCGAGGCGGCCCCGGCGGGCACGGGAGAGGGTCCGATCAGACGACACGACGCGGGGCTTCAGACGCACGGGTGGTGAAGGTAGCGTCCGCGGCACCTCAAAGGTCGGACAGTCGATCTAGCCTGCCCTGTTCATGACGGCAACCGCGGGCCAAGTACCTTCCACCTTCGCCGACCTGTTCGACGGCATCGTCCAGAACGTCGAGCGCGTCGTGCAAGGCAAGCCTGAGGTCGTCGAACTGGCGCTCATCTGCCTCCTCGCCGAAGGGCACCTCCTCATCGAGGACGTGCCCGGCGTGGGCAAGACCAGCCTGGCCAAGGCGCTGGCCACCTCGATCGATGCCTCCTGGAAGCGAGTCCAGTTCACGCCCGACCTGCTGCCCTCGGACGTGGTCGGCGTGACGGTGTGGAACCGCGGCAAGGACGCGTTCGAGTTCCGGCCCGGGCCGGTGTTCTCGAACATCGTGCTGGCCGACGAGATCAACCGGGCGTCACCGAAGACGCAGGCCGCGCTACTCGAGTCGATGGAGGAGCGTCAGGTCACCATCGACGGCACCACCTATCCGCTGCGCTCGCCCTTCGTGGTGATGGCCACGCAGAACCCGGTGGAGCACGAGGGCACGTTCCCGCTGCCCGAGAGCCAGCTCGACCGCTTCCTCATGCGCCTGTCGATCGGCTACCCGGGGCGCGAGGCCGAACTGGCCATCCTCGACACCCACGGCGGCGGCTCGGCCATCGCCCAGCTCGTGCCGGTGGCCAACCTGGCCCAGGTGAAGGGCATGATCGACGCGGTGCGCACCGTGCACGTGGCCCCGCCGGTGAAGGCGTACCTCGTCGACCTGGCCATCGCGACCCGTCGCCACAGCGCCATCGCCCTCGGCATGTCGCCGCGGGCCACGCTGTCGCTGCTGAGAGCGGCCCGGGGCCGCGCCGCCGCCGCCGGTCGCAACTACGTGACGCCCGACGACGTGAAGGCGCTGGCCGAACCCGTGCTCGGCCACCGTCTGCTGCTCAACCCCGAAGCCCAGCTCCAAGGCGGCTCCGCCGCCCGGCTGCTGGAAGAGATCCTGGCGACCGTGCCCGTTCCGACGGCGCGATGAAGGCGCGGTCGTGCTGACCCGGGC
Source organism: Actinomycetes bacterium (assembly GCA_031359995.1). Taxonomy (GTDB): domain Bacteria; phylum Actinomycetota; class Acidimicrobiia; order Acidimicrobiales; family Ilumatobacteraceae; genus JANMAT01. The sequence goes on along the minus strand of JANMAT010000108.1, from coordinate 35,394 downwards.
CGGCTGGGCGCTGATGATGGTGTCGGCCGCCGTCATCCTGGCCGGGCGCGTCTTCGGCGTCACCGAGCTGTTCGCCATCGGCGCCATCGGCCTCCTGCTGCCGGTGGCGGCGTGGATCGCCGTGCGCACGGTGTCGCTGCGTCTGCGGGTGCGGCGCACGCTCAAGCCGGCCCGAGTCCACGCCGGCGACACGACCCGCATCGAGCTGGCCGTGGCCAACGCCGGCACGCGCCGCACACCCACGCTCGTGCTGAGCGACCCCGTCGACGGCACCCGGGGCGCCGCGCTCACGCTGGCACCGCTGCGGAGCGCGGCCAGCGCCCGGGCCGCCTATCGGCTGCCCACCACCCGCCGCGGCATCGTGCGCGTCGGCCCGCTGCGCGTCACCCTCGAGGACCCGTTCGGTCTGGCCCGGCGGCGGGCCATCGCCGCGCCGGTCCTCGAGCTGACCGTGCTCCCCCACATCGACCCGATCCGCCTGCCGCGCGTCGGCGGCGACCGCGATCCCCACGGTGTCGCCGTGCGGGCCAACGAGCTCAGTGCACGCGGCGAGGAGCTGATGGGCCTGCGGCCCTACGTCGTCGGTGACGACCTGCGCACGGTGCACTGGAAGGCCTCGGCCCGCACCGGCGACCTGATCGTGCGCCAGGTCGAGCAACCGAACCAGGATCACACCACCCTCGTGCTCGACAGCCGGCGCACCAGCCACACCTTCGAGAGCCTGGAGCGGGCCGTGTCCGCCCTCGCCAGCGTGGGCAGCGCCGCGTTCTCCGCCCGTCACCTGCTGCGCCTCGTGGGCAGCGACGACCGCGATACGGGCCTCGGCACCGGCCTGTCCCACATGGACGCCATCATGGAGTACCTGGCGACGGTCGAGGCCTCGGGCCGCGGCTCGCTGCGCCGCGTGCTCGACGGGCTGGCCCGCAGCCGGCGCGGCGGCCTGGTGGTCGTGGGCCTGGGCCGGCCCACCGCCCTCGAGCTCGACGGCCTGGCCAAGCTGTCGCGCTCCGGTTGCACCCCGGTGGCCGTCATCTGCGAAGAACCGGTGCCGCGCCACGCACCGCTCGGTCTGGTCGTGGTGGACTGTGCCAGCAAGCCCTTCCCCGAAGCCTGGGACGAGGCCTTCGCCCGGCGCCGTCGCCGGAGCCCGGTGTGACCACGCACCCCGGGGCCCGCCCCGCCCCGTCACCGGCGCTCACACCCCCCGTGGAGGACCCGAGATGAGCACGCCGCAACGCACCGTCAGCACCTGGCCGGCCGAGGTCGCCGTGGCCGCGCTCACCGCGGTCACCGCGCTCACGTTCTGGCGCCTGTTCGTCGGCAACTCCTTCGTGGTCCCGCTGGTGGGCGCCTCGCTCGTGGCCCACGTGCTGTGCTGGTGGATGCGGCGCAGCGGTCTGCCCCTCATCGTCGCCCTGCCGCTGTGGGCCGTCGGCGGCGTGCTGTTCGTGACCGAGGCCTGGTACCGCGACACCACACGCTTCCTGCTGCCGACCAAGGCCACGTGGCACGCGGCCCAGGACCACCTGTCGGCCATGGCGAGCTCCTTCGGTAGCGCGGTCGCGCCGGTGGTGCCGACCACCGGCTACCTCGTCGCCGCCGCCCTCGGCCTGTGGTTGGTGGCCTTCGCCACCGACACGCTCGCGTTCCGTGCCATGGGCGGGGTGGAGGGCGTGCTCCCCGCCGGCGTCGGGTTCGTCATGGCCTCGGCCCTCGGCGACGGCACCCAGATGCTGCTGGCCACCGCCCTGTGGGCCGGCTCGGCCATGCTGGTGGTGGCGATGCTGAGAGCGGTGCGGGCCGGCACGTCGGGCACCTGGCTGACCACCCGCCAGTCGACCGCACTCGGCAACGCGGCGCGCTGGACGGCGGTGATCGGCGCCGGGGCCGTCGTGGCCGGCCTGGTCGTCGGCCCCCGCCTGCCCGGCGCCAACGCCGCGCCGCTCGTGTCCACCAAGACCGCTCGCGAAGACGCGACCCGCGTCACGGTCAGCCCGCTGGTCGACATCAAGTCGCGCCTGTCGAGCCGCAGCGACACGGTCGCCTTCCGGGTGAAGTCCGACCGGCCGAGCTACATGCGCATCGCCGCCCTCGACGGCTTCGACGGGCAGCGGTGGACGCCGTCGTTCGACTACACCCGCGCCACCGGCGAGCTCGAGCCCGCCACGCTCGCGCCGTACACCCAGCAGGTGGTGCAGACGATCACCATCGAGAAGCTCGGCCGGGTGTTCGTGCCCGCCGCGTTCACCCCCGTGAACGTCCAGTCGAGCCGCAGCCTGCAGTGGGACGCCAGCCTGCAGACGCTCGTCGTCAGCAAGGGCGAGCTCAAGGCCGGCGACACCTTCACCATCACCTCGGCGGTGCCCGACACCAGCAAGCTCACCAAGGCTGCCCTCGCCGCCGCGGGCGACGACCCGCCCGCCGAGATCGCGTCGCGGTTCCTGGAGCTCCCGGTCCGCACCACCCAGCGAGTGGAGCCCCTCGCCCGCCAGATCATCGCCGACGCCAACGCGGTCACGCGCTATGAGCAGGTGCTCGCCCTTCAGTCCTACTTCCGCAACAACTTCGCCTACGACCTGACCGTGCCCGCCGGCTCGGGCAACTCGGCCATCGACTCCTTCCTCAACGCCAAGCGCGGCTACTGCGAGCAGTTCGCCGGCACGATGGCCGCCATGGCCCGGTCGCTCGGCATTCCCGCTCGCGTCGCCGTCGGCTTCACCCAGGGGGTGCGCGAGGGCGCCACCACGTTCCGCATCGAGGGCAAGCACGCCCACGCCTGGCCGGAGATCTACTTCACCGGCATCGGCTGGGTGCCGTTCGAGCCGACCCCGAGCCGGGGGGCGCCGGGCCTCACGGACATCACCAACGTGCCGGCCGAGGACGTGTCGAACCCGGCCGAGGCACCGACGGCGGCGACCACCCTGCCCAGCATCCCGACGCCGACCCCGAGCTTCACGCTGCCCCGTACCGAGCCGAGCCTGCCCGACGGTGGGCCGATCCCCACGACGGCACCCAAGGGCGGCGGCGTGCCCGTGGCGTTGCTCGCCATCATCGTCGCACTGGTGGCGGGCGGCCTGCTGCTGGCCGGCTGGATCCTGGTGGTCGGCGCCCTCTACCACCGGCGCTGGGCCAAGCGGGTCGCCGCCGCCGCCACGCCGGCCGACCGCGTGGTGGTCACCTGGCAGCACACCCTCGACCAGCTCCGCCACGCCGGGTTCCGTTACCGACCCCAGGACACCCCGACCGAGGTGGCCCGCCGGCTGGCCAGCACCGAGACCCTGCGCGACGCCGGCCTCGATCGCATGGCGCGCCACGTGACCCTGGCCGCCTACGCCGGCATCGCCATCGACGGCGAGGTGGTCGACGAGGTCGAGCAGATCCGCCACGGGGTCGAGCACCAACTGCACCAGGTGGGCTCGCGGCGCGAACGCCTCCTGCGCCGACTCGATCCACGCAAGCTTTGGCAACGGCTCCCCGGCGAGGCCGAGACGCCCGCCGACTGACCGACGGTCGGTGGCCTCGACGAACGGTCGTCGACGCGAGTGCCAGTCGTGGAGTCGGGCGTCAGTCGTCGAAGCGGCGGCGGGGGCGGCGGCGGCGGCGCACGCGGGGCATCTCCCGGCGGAATCCGGCCCGGCGGGCGCCGAGCGCCTGGAAGAGCGGAGCGCCGAGGGCACGCAGTGCCCGGTCGACCGTGAGAGCTGACACCAACATGACGGCGAACCCGGCGAAGGCCGCCAGCACGTTCACCGGCAACAGGCCGAGCGTGAGCCCCAGACCGGCGATGCAGCCGAGCACGCCCCAGCGCAAGCGCCGTGTCGCGTGCTTCTCGAACCGACTGCCCGCCACCGCCTGCGCGAAATCGGGGTCGTGCTCGTAGAACTGCTGCTCGATCTGTTGCAGGATCCGCTGTTCTTCTTCGGAGAGCGGCATAGCCCCGAACCCCTTCGCCACGCTGCGGTGCGGGCATCTTCCCACACCGTCTGCTTGTGCTCAACGCGTCGGCAGGAAGCACTCAAGTTCAAGGGTCTGGGCTCACATCCGGGCCCCATTGCTGTTCACCCCGCCGTAGCGGTGCCAACCGTGACCGGCCGACCTCGCCACGCACCAGGCTAGCGGGGCCGATGGCGTCTGCACCGAAGCGCTCGCGGATCTTGTCGATGGTCCGGGACGCCTCCGACCACTCGGGATCGTGACCGATGTCATCCTCGGTCGTTCCGTCCAGACGCAGCTGGCGGGGGGCGTCGACCCGCAGCTTCGACAGGCTCAACCCGAGCAGGCGGACGCCCTCGCTCGTGTCGACGTCGGCCAGCAGCTTCTTGGCCAGCGCGGCCAGCTCGACCCCGGTGTCGACCGGCTCGGTCGTGCTCGCCGAGCGGGTGATGGTGGCGAACGACGCGAAGCGCACCTTCAGGGTGACCGTGCGCCCGGCGACCCCGGCGGCGCGCACCCGGCTGGCCACGGCGTCGGCCAGGCGGACGAGGTGACGTTCGAGCTCGGCGACGTCGTCGATGTCGTGCGGATAGGTCTGCTCGTGCCCGATCGACCTGGCGTCACGGTCGGGCTCGACGGCGCGCTCGTCGCGCCCGGTGGCCAAGCGGTGCAGATGGGTGCCGGCCGATCGGCCCAGGGCCGCCACCAGCGCGTCGAGGGGCAGGGCGTCGAGGTCGCCCACCCGCTGCACGCCGAGGCGCCGCAGGCGCTCGAGCGTTGCGGGGCCGACGCCCCACAGCGCCTGCACGGGCAGCGGGTGCAGGAACGCCACCTCGCCTCCGGGCGGCACCTCCACGACCCCCGGGCCGGGCCGCACGCCCGACGACCCCGCCGTCGGCTTGGCCGCCTCGGACGCCAGCTTGGCCAGCAACTTGGTGGGCGCCACCCCGACCGAGCACGACAGCGACAGCTCGTCGCCGATGCGGGCGCGGATGAGGCGGGCGATGGTGACCCCCTCGCCGAACAGGCGCCGGGCCCCGGTCACGTCCAGGAAGGCCTCATCGAGGGCGATCGGCTCGATGATCGGCGTCACCGAACGGAACACCTCGTGGACCTCGGCGCTGGCCGCCTCGTACGCGGCGAAGTCGGGGCTCAGGAACAGCGCCTGGGGGCACAACCGGCGGGCCTGCGACGACGGCATGGCCGAGTGCACGCCGTAGCGGCGCGCCTCGTAGGAGGCCGCGGCGATGACGCCCCGGTTGCCCGCGCCGCCCACCACCACCGGGCGGCCCTTCAGCTCGGGTCGGCGGCGCACCTCGACGCCGACGTAGAACGCGTCCATGTCGACGTGCAGGATCGTGCGGGGCGTCGGGCCGGAGCCGGGGGACGCCACCGACGCGCTCACGACGGCGACGTGGACCTCTGACGGCCGAGCCCGCGCTGCACCAGCCGCACCAGCTGCTGGTAGCGGTCGCGCGCGCCCCACAGCGTCACCAGGCCCAGCGCCTCGACGATGATGCCGCTCGACATCTTCGACTCGCCCTCGGTGCGGTCGTTGAACGAGATCGGCACCTCCACGAAGCGCGCCCCGGCGGCCTTGCACCGGTAGGCCAGCTCGATCTGGAAGCCGTAGCCCTCGGCCCGCACGTGGTCGAAGTCGATGGCCCGGATCAGGTCGGCGGTCATCGCCCGGAAGCCGCTGGTGGCGTCGTTGATCGGCAGCCGCAGCCAGCGCGACGCGTACCCGTTGCCGAGGCGGCTGAGCATGCGCCGCTGCCACGTCCAGCGCGGGATCGAGCCGCCCGGCGTGTAGCGCGAGCCCACCGAGCACTCGACCCCGTTCGGCCCTTCGACCGCGCCGAGCAACCGCGGCAGCACCGTCGGGTCGTGGGAGCCGTCGGCGTCCATCTGCACGAGCACGTCGAAACCCTCGGCGAGCGCCCACGCGAACCCGGTCTTGTAGGCGGCGCCCAGGCCGTCCTTGCCGCCGCGACGGATCACGTGGATCTGCCCGAGGTCGGCGCCCACCTTCTCGGCCAGCTCCGCCGTACCGTCGGGGCTGGCGTCGTCGACCACCGCGACCCAGGCGTCGGGCACGTGGGTGCGCACCGCGCGCAGGATCGTGTCGATGTTGGGGCGTTCGTTGTAGGTGGGCAGGATCACCACGGCCGTCATGAGCGGTCCTCCGGACCGACGAGGTGACGACCGAGCGCGTTGGGGGGCGCAATCGGGGGCACGGCGCGGCAGCCTACGACGCCGGACCCTCGCCGGGCCGGTCACAGGCCCCTGGTGGGTCGGTGGCACTAACGTCGACGGTCGTGCCCGAGCCCCAACGCCCGCTGTCCGCCCTGCCCTCCACCCGTGCCCGCGTGCTGGCCTTCGCGGCCATCCTCGTGGGCGGCCTGGCCGGCGCGCTGATCGGCTTCGGCTTCGTCGACATCCAGTGCACGGGCCGCTGCACGACCCCGAACGCCATCGGCGCCCTCACCGGCGCGGTGCTGGCCGCCCTGGGCACCGCAGTGGTCGCCGTGCTCGCCCTGCGGGCCATGGGCGAGTGGCGGCAGATGGGCGACCGAGCCGGGCGGGGCCGGGCATGAGGGCCACCACGACCGACCCCGCCGGCCTGCTCCACCTGGCCACCGAGCTGGCCATGGCCGCCGGCACGCTCGTGCGCGAGGGCCGGGCCGGCGGCCTGCGCGACGTGCAGGTGAAGTCGAGCAGCACCGATGTGGTCACCGAGTTCGACAAGGCGGCCGAGGCGGCCATCGTCGCCGGCATCATGGCCGCCCGGCCCGACGACGCCATCGTGGGTGAGGAAGGCACCGCCCGCCCCGGCACCAGTGGTCTGGCGTGGCACATCGATCCGATCGACGGCACCACGAACTACCTGTACGGCCTGCCGCTGTACGGGGTGTCGATCGGCGTGGCCGACGCCGCCGGCGTGCTCGCCGGCGTGGTGTGCGCCCCCGCGATCGGCGAGGTCTTCACCGCGGTGCGCGGTGGCGGGGCCTCGTGCAACGGCTCGCCGATCCGGGTCAACCCGATCGAGCGCGTCGACCAGGCCCTGGTGGCGACCGGGTTCTCGTACCACGCCGAGCGTCGCCGCCGGCAGGCCTCGGTGGTGGCCCACCTGCTGCCGCGGGTGCGCGACATCCGCCGGCTCGGCGCCGCGTCGCTCGACCTGTGCTTCGTGGCCTGCGGGCGGGTCGACGCCTACTACGAGGTGGGCCTGAACTCGTGGGACATGGCCGCGGGCGAGCTCATCGCCCTGGAGGCCGGTGCCGTCTCCAGCGACTTCGCCGGCGGCGCCGCCCGACCCGATCAGCTGTTCGTGAGCGCGCCGGGCGTGGCGGGAGCGCTGCGTGAGCTGCTGGCCGCCGCCGGTGCCGACCAGGCCTGAGCAAACGCCGCGCCGCGCACGGGCGCTCCAGATGGGGCAACATGGCGGGCGATGGGCACTCGCATTCTTACCGTGGAAGACGACGAACGGATCCGCACCGCCGTGAAGATGGCGTTGGAGGACGAAGGCTGGTCGGTGGAGGAGACCGCCAACGGTGAGGACGCGCTCGATGCGTTCCTTCGGGAGCCGGCCGACGTGGTGCTCATCGACATCATGCTCCCGGGCATGGACGGGTTCGAGCTGTGCCGCTCGATCCGGCGTTCCAGCGACGTGCCCATCGTCATGGTGACCGCCCGGGCCGACACCCACGACGTGGTCGCCGGGCTGGAGGCGGGGGCCGACGACTACCTCACCAAGCCGTTCGCCCCCAAGGAGCTGTCGGCGCGCATCCGCGCCCTGCTGCGTCGCATCAGGCCGCCCCAGCCCGGACACCAGCGCCTCGCCTTCGGCGACCTCGAGATCATCCCCGAGGAGGGCAAGGTGCTCCTGGCCAAGCGGGAGGTGCACCTGACCAAGACCGAGTTCCGCCTCCTGTGCGAACTGGCGTCGAACCCGGGCCGGGTGTTCAGCCGTGAGTCGCTGCTCGACAAGGTGTGGGGCTACGGCTACTTCGGTGACGGTCGTCTCGTCGACGTCCACATCCGACGCCTGCGCACCAAGATCGAGTCCGACGCGGCAAACCCGCGCCACGTGGTGACGGTGCGCGGTCTGGGATACCGCCTGCAGGGCTGAGCCCGCGCACCATGGCAACCCTGGCGCCTGCGGCGGCCCCGGCGCCGGCGGCGCGCCCCGGCCCGCTCAAGCTCATCCCCCGCCGGCTCGGCCTGCGGGCCCGCATCACCCTGAGCTTCGCCATCGGCGCGTTCCTGCTGTCGACCCTGTTCGCGTTCGTCACCTACGCGTTCACCCGGTCGGCCATCCTGCGCCAGCGTGAGCGCACCGCGGTGAACGAGGCCAAGCGCAACGCCCGTCAGGTGCTCCCCCAGGCCGACGGCGCGTCGTCGGCCCTCGTGCCCGTGCTCAGCGCGCTCGGCACCGGCAAGCTGATGTGGACGGGCAAGGAGTGGGTGGCGCCGAGCGAGATCGGCTCGGCCGACGTGCAGACCGAGCTCCAGCAGCTCGTCAACGTCGACCGCATCGCCGCCCGCATGATCTACACGCTGCAGGGCAAGACGGTGCTGGCCATCGGCATCCCGTTGTCGCCCACACCGGCGAGCTACTTCGAGATCACCCCGCTCGACGACACAAAGCGCGTGCTGCGCAGCGTCGGCTTCTCGCTGCTGGGCGCCTCGGCCATCACCACCTCGTTCGGTGTGCTGCTCGGGCGATGGGCGGCCAGTCGCGCCGTGCGCCCCCTCACCGATGCCGCCGCCGCGGCCAAGGCCATCGCCGGCGGCCGCCTCGACACGCGGCTCGACCCCGACGACGACACCGGCCTCAAACCGTTGAGCGAGGCGTTCAACGACATGGCCGCCGCGCTGCAGGGTCGCATCGAGCGCGACGCCCGGTTCGCGTCCGACGTGTCCCACGAGCTGCGCTCCCCACTGATGACGCTCTCGGCGTCGATCGAGGTCATGAACGCCCGCCGTGACGAGATGCCCGAACGGGCCGTCGCCGCGCTCGACCTCTTGTCGGCCGACGTGCTGCGCTTCCAGGGCCTGGTGGAGGATCTGCTCGAGATCAGCCGCTTCGACGCCGGCGCCATCCGCCTGAACCTCGAGGACCTCTTCGTGGGCGAGTTCGTGCGCCAGGCGGTGGGGGTGTCGAGCGTGGCGGAGGCACCGACCACCATCACGCCCGCGGCCGAGGAACTGCTGATCCGGGCCGACAAGCGCCGCCTGGCCCGTGCGGTGGCCAACCTGCTCGACAACGCGCGCGTCTACGGCGGTGGCGACATCAACGTCACCGTGTCGGAGCCGAACGACCCGGCGAGCCCACCCGACAAGGTCTGGATCGCCGTCGAGGACCATGGCCCGGGCGTGGCCCCCGAGGAGCGATCGCTCGTGTTCGAACGGTTCGCCCGCGGCACCGGCGCCCGACGGCGCGGTCTCGGCGAGGGCGCCGGTCTGGGCCTCGCGCTGGTCGACGAGCACGTGCGGCTGCACGGCGGCCGCGTGTGGGTGGACGACCGCGCCGACGGTGAATCGGGTGCCCGCTTCGTCATCGAGCTCCCCGCGGAGCTGCCGTGAGCCCCAGGACCCGCCCACTGCGGGTCGCCGTGCTGGCCGCGCTCGTCCTGTCGGCGTGCGGGATCCCCCGCGACCGGTCGCCGCAGGTGCTGTCCGACGCCGACATCGGTCCCCTGGTCAACACCGCGGCGGCGGATGCCGCGTCCACGCCCGGCGGGCAGCGCATCTACTTCTACACGTCGTCCGGGGCCACCGAGAGCCTGCGCCTGCAGGCGGTGAACCGGTCGGTGCCGGAGAACGTGGCCAACGTGCTCAGCGAGCTGTTCAAGGGCGTCTCCGACGCCGAGAAGACGCAACGTCTGTCGTCGCAGATCCCGGTCGGTACCCGCCTGCTGGGCGTGAGCCCCATGCGCGACGGCACGGTCGAGGTGAACGTCGATCAGACCATCAACCGGGCCCAGAACAACCTGTACGCCGCGGTGGCCCAGATCGTGTACACGGCCACGTCGGTGGCAGGCGTGGAACGGGTGCGCCTGCTCGTGGACGGGGCACCGAAGTCGTGGCCCGGCGACGACCGCGTCGAACGCACCGGCGAGCTGACACCGCTCGCCTATCCGACCCTGTACCCGGTGAGCCAACCCGACCTGCCGCCCGTGCCGTCACCGATCGCGCCGACCACGCAGGCACCCACCAGCACCACCGGGGCCGGCCCGGCCACCACGATGCCGGCCACGCCCGCCTGACGCGACCGGTCGGCCGGGCACCGGCTCACGGCATGGGGGCGATGTGGACCGGGTCGACCCCGGCCTCGTCGACCACGGCCCGCACCAGGGCCAGGCGCCCGCTCGCATCGAGCCTCGGCACGTCGAGCAGGGTGTGCACGAGGTCCCCGATGTCGCGGCGGGTCGCCGGGTCGGTGATCGTCCCGTTGCCGTCCACCTTCGTGCGGGGTGCGGCCACCCCGTGCGAGGCCACCACGTGGGCTCCCTGCCACGTGAGCGTCTGCACGAGGGCCCGGCGCGAGTGCACCCCGCCGCTCGTGCCCGCGCTGAGCAGGGCGACCGGTTTGCGGTAGAGCTCGCCGGAACCGACGATCCAGTCGAGGGCGTTCTTGAGGGCCCCGGGCAACGAGCCGGCATACTCGGGCGCGGCGACGAGCACCAGGTCGGCAACGGCCAGGCGATCGCGCCAGGCGGTCACGGCGGCCGGCGCGGGGTCGTCGTGGTCGGGGTTGAACGCGTCGATGGCGGCGAGGTCGGCGAACTCGTCGATCGCCACCGACGGCCGGGCGCTGGCGGCCACGCCGTGGGCCACGTCGAGCACGGCCTGGTTCATCGAGCTCGCCTGGAGGCTGCCCCGCACCAGCAGCAGGCGCACGGCGGCGGTGCTCATCCGAAGAAGACCGCGGCGACGTCCTGGTACATCGCCATGTCGAGGTGCCGGGTGCGGCCCACGGCGACATCGAGCGGCGCCCGCTCGATGCGCTGCTCGCGGAACACCACCATGTCGCCCCACGCCTGATCGTGCACGGCATCGATGGCGGCCAGGCCGTAGCGCGTGGCCAGCACGCGGTCGTAGGCCGAAGGGGTACCGCCGCGCTGCACGTGCCCCAGGGCCACGACGCGGGTCTCGAAGCCGGTGCGCCCCTCGATCTCGGGGGCCAGGCGGGCCGCGATGCCGCCGAGGCGCTTGTGGCCGAAGCGGTCGATCTCGGCGGCGGGCAGGACCATGGAACCCTCGACCGGCGTGGCGCCCTCGGCCACGACGACGATCGACGCGTAGCGACCGCGCTCGTGGCGACGCTTCAGGATCGAGCACACCTTGTCGAGGTCGAAGGGTTCCTCGGGAACCAGGATCACGGTGGCGCCCCCGGCGATGCCGGCGTACGTGGCGATCCAGCCGGCGTCGCGGCCCATGACCTCGACGACCATGACTCGGTCATGGCTCTCGGCCGTGGTGTGCAGCCGGTCGATCGCGTCGGTGGCGATCTGGACGGCGGTGTGGAAGCCGAAGGTGACCTGGGTGCCCTCGATGTCGTTGTCGATCGTCTTGGGCACCCCCACGAGCGGCACGCCGAACTCGCGGTGGAGCTTGCACGCCACGGTGAGCGAGCCGTTGCCACCGATGACGATGGCACCGTCGAGCCCGAGCTCGTCGAACGCGGCGTTCACCTGCTCGGGACCACCGGGATGGTCGAACGGGCTCCCCCGCTTCGTGCCCAGGAACGTGCCGCCCCGGGGCAACATGCCCCGCAGGCTGCGCACATCGAGGTCGATGGTGCGCCGACCGAGCACGCCGTCCCATGCGTCGAGGAAGCCGACGAGCTCGTCGCCGTAGTGGACCTCGCCCTTGCGGACGATGGCGCGGATGACCGCGTTCAGGCCTGGACAGTCACCGCCACCGGTCAGGATGCCGACACGCACGTGAGACGACGGTACTAGACCTGCTAGACCCTGTGCGTGGGCTTCGATGCTTCTCGTCCCGTCCCGTGGAAGTTGCTCTTCCGCCGCTACGGCCTCCTCCTCATCGGCATGGTCATCGTCGTGAGCATCACCAACCGTCAGAACGGTGGTGGGCTCATCGGCGGCCTGCTGCTCGGCGGCGTCCTGTTCTTCGGGATGTCCTGGCTGCTGTCGAAGTTCGGCTACGCGCCCAAGACGATGACCCAGATGCGCGAAGAGGCGCGGGTGCGGGCCGAGGCACGGGCCGCCTCCGGTGACCCGGTCCGCAGCGGCCGCAAGTCCAGGGGCAGAGTCCAGCCCGTGGCCGCCTCGCCGACGGGCCGGCCGAAGCCACCGCCCACGCGTCGCACCGCGTCGGGCGTGGGTCGCCACCCGAAGCCGGGGGCCAAGCGCCGCTGACGGAACCGGCCCGGGCGGCCGACTACGTTGCCCGGCCATGGCAGTGGTCATCGCAATCGACGCCGGCACCACCGGCGTGCGCAGCCTCGCCCTCGACGAGGCAGGCACCATCGTCGGCTGGCGCTACCGCGAGTTCACCCAGCACTTCCCGCAACCGGGCTGGGTGGAACACGACGCCACCGAGATCTGGGAGGCGGTCAAGGGCACGCTCGGCGAGCTGCTCGGCACGCTCGACCAGCCCGTCGCCGCCATCGGCATCACCAACCAGCGCGAGACGGTGGTGGCGTGGAACCGGCGCACCGGTGTGCCCTACCACCGGGCCATCGTGTGGCAGGACCGACGCACCGCCGAGCGCTGCGACGAACTGGCCGCCGCCGGCCACCTTCCGCTCGTGCGTTCGCGCACCGGGCTGGTGCTCGACCCGTACTTCTCGGGCAGCAAGTTCGAATGGCTGCTGCGCCACGGCGACGTGCCCCCGGGTCCCGATCTGGCCCTCGGCACGATCGACGCGTGGCTGGTGTGGAACCTGACCGGTGGCCACGTGTTCGTGACCGATCCGACCAACGCCAGTCGCACCATGCTGTTCGACATCACGACCATGGCGTGGAGCGACGAGCTGTGCGACCTGTTCGGGGTGCCCACCGGCGCCCTGCCCGAGGTGCGGCCGTCGTCGGGGCGGTACGGCCTCACCAGCGACACGTGTGGCGTCCCCGCCGGCATACCCGTGGCCGGCATCGCCGGCGACCAGCAGGCCGCCCTGTTCGGCCAGGCGTGCTTCGAGCCGGGCATGACCAAGAACACCTACGGCACCGGCAGCTTCGTGCTCATGAACGTCGGTGACACGTGCCCCCAGCCGACGCCGGGCATGCTCACCACCGTCGCCTGGCAACTGGCCGACGGCACGGTGGCCTACGCGCTCGAGGGTGCCATCTTCGTCACCGGGGCGGCGATCCAGTGGCTGCGCGACGGGCTCGGGCTCATCGAGACCTCGGCCGAGATCGGACCGCTGGCGGCCAGCGTGCCCGACGCCAACGGCGCCTACGTGGTGCCGGCGTTCACCGGCCTCGGTTCGCCCTACTGGGACCCGTACGCCCGTGGCACCATCGTCGGCATCACCCGCGGCACCACGCGCGCCCACCTGGCGCGAGCGGTGGTCGAGGCCATGGCCTACCAGACCCGCGACGTCGTCGAGGCGATGACGTCGGCGTCGGGCCGTTCCGTCGCCGCCCTGCGCGCCGACGGCGGGGCCTCGGTGATGGACGTGCTGCTGCAGCTGCAGGCCGACCAGCTCGGTGTGCCGGTGTCACGCCCGAAGCTGCAGGAGACCACCGCGCTGGGCGCCGCCTATCTGGCCGGCCTGGCCGAGGGTGTGTGGGGGTCGACCGACGACATCACCGACCGCTGGCACCTGGACGCCGAGTACACGCCGGTGGCCGACCGCACCGCGGCCGACACCGCCTACGCCGGCTGGCGGCGGGCGGTGGAGCGGGCGCTGCGGTGGGAGCCGTCGGACTGATCGAGGGCATCGGCCAGGCGGGCGATCAGGGCCAGCGTGGTGCGCTCGCGCCAGCGCAGGGGCCGGGACTTGCGACCCACCGCCACCAACCGCCCGCTGGCGGGCAGAGCGGCCAACGCCACGTCCTGCGGGCCGGCATGCACGTCGGCGGCCAGGTGCTGGGCGCCCTCGCTGAAGGCCAGCAGCCACGGCAGGGGCGGCGCGGCACCCCGCACGGCGAGCACGGTGGGCGGCTCGCGCAGGGCCACCACGGCCCAGTCGGCTTCGAGCAGGTCGGTCACCTCGTCGCACAGCAGGTGATCGCCGCCCGTGTGCCACTGCTCGGCCAGGTGGGCCATCGTGTCGAGGGCGTCGAGGTCGTCGGCGTGGCGGTCGCCTGCGAGCGGGCGCACGTCCTCCACGTCGACCCCGTCGACCTCGCTGATCTCGGCCACGAGCAGGTCCGTCTCGGTGCCCTCGGGCAACTCGACGACGAGCTCGTCGATGGCGCGCCCGGCGCCCCGCTCGAGGATCTCGATGCCCACCACGTCGCCCCGAACGGCACCGATGCGGCTGGCGACCTGCCCGAGCGCACCCGGGCGGTCGGGCAACCAGACGCGAACGACGTAGCGGTCCATGGCGCTCAACCTATCGACGGGGCGACGGATGGTGGTTACTGCTTCGTGACGGGCCCATGAACTGCGCCCGGGCTACAGCTTGACGAGGCCCTTGCGCAGGTTCCGGATGCCCTGGGCGATGCGCTGCTCGTTCTCGATGAGGGCGAAGCGCACGTAGCCCTCGCCGCCGGGGCCGAAGCCGATGCCCGGTGACGTGGCGACCTCGCACTCGCGCACGAGCATCGACGAGAACGACACCGAGTCCATGTCGGCGTACGGCTCGGGGATGGGTGCCCACACGAACATGGAACCCTTCGGCTTGGGGATGCTCCAGCCGATGCGCTCGAGGCCGTCGATGAGGGCGTCACGCCGCCCCTGGTAGATCGCGGTGACCTCCTTGGGGAAGTCGGGCGCCTCGTTCATCGTCACGGTGGCGGCGATCTGGATGGGCTGGAACGAGCCGTAGTCGAGGTAGCTCTTCAGCTTCACGAGCGCCTGCACGACCTCGCTGTTGCCCACCATGTACGCGCAGCGCCAACCGGCCATGGAGAAGCTCTTCGTCATCGAGTACAGCTCGACGGCGCACTCCTTGGCCCCTTCGGCCTGCAGGATGGACGGCGGCTGGTACCCGTCGAAGCCCATGTCGGCGTAGGCGAAGTCGTGCACGACGACCATGTCGCGCTCTCGGCAGAAGTCGACCACGCGCTGCATGAACGCCAGGTCGACGGTGGCGCCGGTGGGGTTGTGCGGGAAGCTGATGACGAGCACGCGCGGCTTGGGCCACCCGACCTCCCACGCGTTCTCCAGGTTGTGGAAGAAGTCGCCGTCGAAGTCGGTCTGGACGCGCGGGTCCGACAGCGACCGCATGGGCACCTGACGCAGGTCGGCGCCGGCGAACAAGGGTCCGTAGATGTGGATCGGGTAGCTCGGGCTGGGCACGATGGCGGCGTCACCGCTCTGGAGCAGCACCCACATCAGGTGGCTGAAGCCCTCTTTCGAGCCGATCGTGTTGGTGATCTCGAGCTCGGGGTCGAGGGTCACGCCCCAGTTGCGCTGGTACAGGGCGGCGACGGCCTCGCGGAGCTTGGGCAGGCCCCGCGACAGCGAGTACCGGTGGTTGCGACCGATGCGGGCGGCCTCGGCCAGCTTCTCGACGGCGATCTCCGGCGACGGGATGTCGGGGTTGCCGAACCCGAGGTCGATCACGTCCACGCCTGCTCGCCGTGCCTCGACCTTCAGACCGTTGATGATCGTGAAGACGTACGGGGGCAGGTTGGTGATGCGCCGGAACTCCATCCGTGCAACGTTACGGCACGGACGGGCGGATTCCGGGATCGATTCGCCCCCTCGCGACGGGGCTCGCCGGGCCTGCTTCGACGGGCGCCGACCTCGACGGATTCACGCCTGCGGCGCCGCGACGGCGGCGACTCGCCTACGCTCGGCACCTATGAAGGCGCCGCGCGACGGCTGCATCCACGTGGTGATCGAGATCCCCCGTGGTAGCCGCAACAAGTACGAGATCGATCACGAGACGAACCGGATCTTCCTGGACCGGCGGCTGTTCACGGCCACCACGTATCCGGCCGACTACGGCTTCATCCCCGACACCCTCGGTGGCGACGGCGATCCGCTCGACGCCCTCGTGCTGCTCGAGGATCCGGTGTACCCCGGGGTCTGGGTGGAGGCGCGCCCCGTGGGCCTGCTGTGGATGCAGGACGAGGCCGGCCCCGACGCCAAGATCATCTGCGTCCCGCCCGCCGACCCCCGGTGGAAGGGCGTCGAGGATCTCAAGGACCTGCCCGAGGAGCTCCTCGAGGAGATCAAGCACTTCTTCGACGTCTACAAGGCGCTCGAGCCCGGCAAGGTGTCGTCCACCGCCGGCTTCGAGGGCCGCAAGGGCGCCCTGCGCGAGATCGAGACCTCGAAGGCCAACTTCATCAACGCCGGCATGACCAGCCACTGACCGCCGGCGCGGGCTCGTCACGTCGTGCCGGGCGTCGTTCGGGCGGAACCGCTCAGCCGGGGTGGGCCCAACCCCGGCCGGCGCCGAGCATGGCGGCGCCGAGGGCACCGGACTGCTCGCCGAGCTGGGCGATCACGAGCCGCGGGTGCGGCCGCTGGTCGGGTGAGTAGAGCAGCTCGGTGAACCAACGCTGCACGGGCACGGTGATCACATCGGCGGCGCCGGCGAGCCCGCCGCCGATCACCACGACCTCGGGATCGAGCAGGTTGGTGAGGTTCACGAGCCCGATGGCGGTCCAGCGCGAGAACGTCTCCACGATGTCGAGCGCCGCCGCGTTGCGGGCCCGCGCCGCGACCATCACGTCCTCGCCCCGCAGGCGCGTCCCGGCCGGCTTGCCGGCGGCGGCGCACAGCGATTCGCCGTCGGGGTGCTCGGCCGCGAACCGGGCCAGCGCCGCACCCGAGGCGAAGCGCTCCCAGCAGCCCCGGCGACCGCACACGCACAGGGGCCCGTCGGGGTCGACGACCATGTGACCAGGCTCGCCAGCGAAGCCGTTGGTGCCCTTCACCAGCTGGCCGTTGGTGATGATGCCGCCACCGATGCCGGTGCCCAGCGTGACCAGCACGGCGTTGGCGGCGCCCCGCGCCGCCCCCAGCCGCCACTCGGCGACCGTGTGGCAGGTGGCGTCGTTGTCGACGACGACCTCGTGGCCGAGGCGCGCCTCGAGCCGGGCCCGCAGCGGCAGCTCGCGCACGGCGCCCAGGTTCGGGGCGGCCCGCAGTGCCCCGTCATGGGTGACCAGACCGGCCGCGCCGATGCCCAGGGTGTCCCACGGCCGGATGGCCTCGCCCAGCTCGACGAGGGCCTCGACGAGCCCGTCGTTGTCGTAGGGCGTGGTGCGCCGCTCGACGGTGACGGTGTGCCCCGCGTGGTCGATCACGATGCCGAGCAGTTTCGTACCCCCGATGTCGATCCCGGCCGCCAGGTGGGCGGTGGGGGTCGTCACGACGACGATCCGGCCGGCGTCAGCAGGGTGCCCGCCAACGACACGAGCAGCGGTGTGGCCACCGCGGCGGCCTGCCGGACCACCGTGGCACCGGCGGCGAAGGTGCGCGGCTCGGCCACCACCGCCTCGACGGCGTCGAGGGTGCAGCGGGCGGCATCGATGAGCGCCAGGAGCGACCGTTGCAGCGCGAGCAGCTCAGGTGACAGCGGGTCGGCGCCCGCGTCGATGGTGTCCACTCAGGCCTCGGCTCGGGCCTTGAGCTCCTTGACCGTGTTGAGGATGCGCACCTCGGCCCGCCGCTTCACGAAGCCCGGCAGCGGCACCACCAGCTCGATCGACAGGTCGTACTCGACCTGGGTGCCGGTGGCGACCGTGGTGAAGGTGTACCCGCCGTCGATCGCCCGCATGATGTCGCCCCGCACGAGCTTCCAGCTCAGGCGCGCCGGCACCTCGCTGTAGTCGTAGTGGAGCGTGTAGTGGGTGGAGCGACCGAGCGCGGACGCGCGGAACTCGACCTCGGTGGCGCGTCCCGCATCATCACGGGCACGAACGATTGCTTCCTTCACGTCCTTGGCCCACTCGGGGTAGTGCTCGAAGTCGATGACGACCTCGAAGCAGTGCTCCGGGGTGGCGTTGATCGTGATGGTCTGGCGGGCGACGTCAGCCATGGCGCTCATTCTGCTCCAATCCGGTGGTCGCGCGCGTGGACGGATCCGGGTCGAGGTCGGTCGGGGCATCGTCACGAGCGGCGACGGGGTCGTCGGCCGCGGCCCCGGAGGGGCTCGGGGCGTCGTCGTGACGGGATTCGAAGGTGCCGTACCGGGCACTCCACAGGGCCATCGCCGAGAGGCCGACGATGGGGACGAGCACGCCGAAGGCGACCGAGGTGAACGGGCGGACGGCGGCTGCGGTGATGCCGACCACCGTCTGCACGGCGAGCATCACGTAGAACGGGCGGCGGATCGGGTCTGGGCCCGCCCCGTCGGCCAGGAAGAACAGCCCGCCCAGGCCGATCAGGTCGTCGCGGCTGCGGCTGACGGCGTTGGCGTAGGCCACCAGGTAGACGACGCTGCCCACCACCAGGGCGGCCACGTCGAGCCCGGCCAGGGCCGGCCTGGCCCCCTTGACCAGCACCGCCACCACCGACCAGACCACGAACGCGACGGTGAACCACCGGTTGGCGGCGAGGATGCGCGCCCCCGGGAGGGCCACGGCGACGACGGGACGCGTCGGCGCCGGGCTGGTGGGCACCTGGCTCATGCCCCCGATCCTGGCAGCCGGGCCGGGTCGATGCCCAGCGCACCGGCCAGCCGCGCCGCCAGGACGTCGTAGTCGAAGTGGGTCACGGCGCGCTCCCGGGCGGCCACGCCCATGCGTCGGCGCTCCTCGGGATCGTCCACCAGACGGGCCAGGGCGGCCGCCACCGCCTCGACGTCGTCGGGGTGACGGACCACCACACCGGTCTCGCCGTCGGCCACCGCCTCGGCGGCGCCGCCGCTCTGCCCCGCCAGCTGGGCCACCCCGCAGGCGGCGGCCTCGACGAACACGATGCCGAACCCCTCTTGCTCGAGGCCGGCCCAGCGGTTGCGGCAGAGCATGCCGAACACGTCGACGCAGCCGTAGAGGCGCGGCTTGTCCTCCTCGGGCACCCGGCCGAGGAACCGCACCGGGGCGCCCCGGTCGACGGCCAGCCGCTCGAGGCGGGGCTTGTCGCGCCCGGAGCCGGAGATGGCCACGCGCAGCTGCGGCCGGGTGCGACCGGCGATGGCGGCCGCCTCGATGAGCCTGTCGAAACCTTTGCGGGGCACCAGGCGCGACAGGCCCAGCACCACCACCTCGTCCTCGGCGAAGCCGAACTGGGCGCGGGCGGTGGCCCGTTCGCCCGGGTCGAGGGGACGGAAACGGCTGATGTCGACCCCCGGCGGCACCTCCACCACGGGCAGGGGGCGGCCGGCGGCGTGCTCGGCCTCGGCCGCCGGGTAGTGCCCGGCGGCGACCACCAGCTGGGCCCCGCGCAGCACCCGGCCGAGGACCTGGCCGCTGACCGGCAGCCGACCGGGCACGGTGACCTCGGCCCCGTGCACCACGACGCCGTAAGGGCGCTGGAGCGAGGGGCCGACGATGCCGAGCGGCACGGCCGGGTCGAGCACCACGAGGTCGGCGCCGACCTCGGCGGCCAGCGCGTCGATGCGCCGCACCATGACCGGATGCGGCAGCAGCCACGGCTCGCGCACCCGGCGGATGCGGTACGGCTGCTGGGCGTCCCACTCGGCGGCGCCGGCATGGGGCGAGGTGAGCACGACGACCTCGTCGGGGGGCAGTCGCCGCCACAGCTCCCACAGGTAGACCTGGATGCCCCCGATCTTGGGTGGGTAGTCGTTGGTGACGAGCAGGTGGGTCACGACGCCACGCTGCCGCGCCGGTCGAGCTGCTGCGCGGCCCACCGGGCGTGCTCGGCCAGCACGGGGTCGCCTCCGTCGGCGTAGCGGTGCAGCACTTTGGCCACGGCCGGATCGTGGACCGCGCCCACGTTGCCCAGCGCCACCAGGGCGTTGCGGCGCAGCCAGCGCGGGTCGCGGTCGGCCAGGTACCAGCGGCCGTGGCGGGCGAGGATCTCGTCGTCGGTGGCCTCCAGCAGGCCGATGAGGGCCACGTGGGCCACGTCGCCGGTCTGCGGTCCGACCGGTGCGACGCGTTCGGCCCGCTGGGCCGGCGGACAGACCTCTTGGCAGTCGTCGCAGCCGTAGATGCGGTCACCGGCGGCCGCCCGCAGCTCGACCGGGATGGCGCCCGGCTTCTGCAGCACCCAGGCGAGGCACCGGTTGGCGTCGATGACGCCCGGCGCCACGATGGCGCCGGTGGGGCAGGCGTCCAGACAACGCCGGCAGGCCCCGCAGCCGTCGGCCACCGGTTCGGGGTTGGTGGGCAGCGCAGCGTCGGTCACGACCGACCCGAGCACGAACCACGAGCCCGCGCCCGGCAGGAGCAGGTTGGCGTTCTTGCCGTACCACCCGATGCCGGCCAGCCAGGCCGCTTCGCGGTCGACCATGCTGTTGTCGTCGGCGAAGGGCACCGCCTTGTGGCCATCGGCCCGCAGCCGGCGGGCGATGACCCACAGCGCCTCGCGCAGCGGCGCGTAGTGGTCGCGCCAGGCGTAGCGGGCCACCCGGCCCTGCGGACCGGCGGGTGCGTCGGGCCACGGCGCCGCATAGCTCCGTGCGCCGACGATGACCGACCGAGCGTGACGCACGGCCCGGCCCGGGTCGGTGCTGCGCTCGGGGTTCTTGTACGTGAAGGCCATGCCGCCGTGCAAGCCGGCGGCCTTGCGTTCGTGCAGGGTCCGCCGGGCCCGCTCGAACGGATGGGCCGGCGCGATGCCGACCGCGTCGAGCCCGTGGGCCCGGCCCAGGGCGGCCAGCTCCTGGGCGTAGGCGGCGTCGGGCACCGGACCACGGTAGTGCCCGTGCCCCGGCCGCCGCCCCCGCCGGTCGGCTCAACCGGCCCGGCGACGGTGCCGGAGCTCGGGCACCAGGCCACCAGCGGCGAGAAGCCGCAGCGCCCGCTGCTCGGCCACATCGATCACGAGGGCGCCGGTGTCGGCGCGCTCGTGATCGACGAGGAACGTCACGACGCAGTCGTGACACGCCTCGGTGTGGCGCATGACGCAGGTGTCGCAGTCGATGGTGAGATCAGCAGTCACGTTCAGCTCCCAGTGGTAGGGCGGGCCTCCACCCGGGGAGCAGTGTGCCGAGGGGCTGTGACAGAGTTCCCCGGCCGTCGGCGCCCGGGGCCCTCAGCTGAGTCGAGCTGACGCCGGCCGGGCCGGCTGCCCCGTCCCCTTTCGTCGTTCCGGGCAGCGAAGGGGTTGCTGGAGAACGGTTTCGCTGCCCAGAGCGCAGCTGGTCCGCCCGCTGGCGGTGGAGCGAGAAGCCAGCACCTCGACGAACTGCCTGGATCCCGGCTCAGCGGCGGGCGGCGGACAGCAACTGGTCGTCGGAGAGCACGTTGGCGCCGTGGACCTTCACCCGCTCGCGCAGGGCCAGGTCGTCGGTCACGACGACCACGGGGCGCTCGGGCGGCGTGGCGCTGGTGAGCTCCACCAGCACGTCGTCGGCGGTCACGCCGGCCGGGCTGAACAGCACCTGCACGCCCCGGCGTCGGGCCGGTGGGGGTGGCACGTCGGCGCCGTCGAACACCACGCGCACGTCCGCGCCGGTGCGGGCGGCCAACTCGTCGAGCACGTCGGCCAGCCAGTCGCGCTCGTCGGCCAACGATCGGGCCGCGGGGAAGGCGACCTTGGCCAGGTTGTAGCCGTCGACCAGCACCACCGCTCCGGGCCGGCGGAGCAGGTACGTGGCCGCCTCGACGCTCTCGGCGCGCACCCGGTGCGGGAGCTTCACCGGCTGGCGGGCCGGACGGATGGCCCGCGCCGACGGCGGCGGCACCGACGGCCGGTGGGCCGGGGGTCGTGGCGACGCGGGCACCGCCGCCGGCGGGGCCGGCCGCGGCCGGGCCGACGGCGGGGCGACCGCCTCCGGACCGTCGATGGCCTGACCGAGCCGGTCGAGCACCTCGGCCAACCGGGCCACGGTGCGGGCGGCGTCGCCGAGAAGCGGCGCCACGCGGCGGGTCAGCTCGTCGTCGGGGCGGGGCACCGGTGGTGGCGCCGGCACCGGTGGTGGCGCCGCCTCGAGCGCGCTCAGCCGGCACGTGAGCTCGGCCAGCTGGGCCTGCAGCGCGTGCCGTTCGGTCACGAGCGCCCCCAGGCGTCGCCGGGCGTCGTCGCGCTCGGCCTCGGCCGTGCGGGCCCGCTCCTCGGCGCCCCGGCGCGCCGCGTCGGCATCCACCCGACGGCGTTCGGCCGCGGTCTGCTCGGCTTCGGCGCGGGCGCGGGCGTCGTCGGCTCGCGCCCCGTGGCGGCGCAGCGCCGCCAGCTCGGCCTCGTGGTCGCCCTGGCGGGCGCGCTCGGCCGCCAGCGCCTCCTGGGCGGCGGCCGCCCCGGCGGTGGCGCGCGCCGCCGCCCGCTCGGCCCGCTCGAGCCGCACGGCGTCACGCCGGTCGCGGCCCCCGTCGCCCCCGTTCCCGTCGCCGCTCGCGGTCACCAGGGCGGCGAGCTCGGTCCGCCAGCCCTCGGGCCGGCGGAGCCAGAGCGCCCCGGCGGCGCCGACGACCGATGCGTCGGCCACCGCACCGACCCGCTCGCGGAACGCGTCGTCGGCCTCGACGGCGCGGCGCAGCGGGCCCAGTGCGGCGGGCGGCAGCTTCTGGAAGCGCAGGAAAGGCCGCAGCCCGTTCGGGACGGGCAGGGGCGGGCGCTGCCGGGCGCCGAGCACGGCCACGCCGAAGGCCAGCTCCAGGGCCAGTCGGACCGCCTCGTCGGGCACGGCGACGTCGCGGGGACCCTCATCGACCGGCGTCGGTGCGCCGACGTCCACGGGGTCGGCATCGGCAGCGCTCACGCCATTGAATCTACGGAGCCGCCGCCCCGGTTCCCCGACCCGGACCCCTCGGGCGTCGCCGCTCGAACACCTGTTCGTCTACGATCCCTCCATGGACGAGTCCGCCGCCCGCCCGCTCCCCCACCTGATCGACCCGGCCGCGCCCCTGCACCAGGTCACGTTCTGCGTGCTCGACCTGGAGACCACGGGCGGCTCGCCCTACGACGACCGCATCTGCGAGGTCGGCGCCGTGAAGGTGCGGGGCGGCGAGGTGCTGGGCACCTTCCACACGCTCGTCCACCCCGAACGGGGCATCCCCCTGTTCATCACCATGCTCACGGGTCTCACCGACGCGGTGGTGGCGCCGGCACCCACCATCGCGGCGGTGCTGCCCAGCCTGGTCGAGTTCCTGCACGGCACGGTGTTCGTCGGCCACAACGCCCGCTTCGACGCCTCGTTCCTGGACGCCGCCTTCGAGCGGCACGGCTGGCCGGCGCTGAAGGGCCCGCGCGTGTGCACGCACGCGCTGGCCCGCCGGCTGGTCCACGACCAGGTCCCGAACTGCAAGCTGTCGACCCTGGCCGACCGGCTCCGGCTCGACCACAAGCCCAGCCACCGGGCCTTCGAGGACGCCCTGGCCACGGTCGACCTGCTGCACGTGCTGCTCGAGCGGGCCGCCGGGTTGGGCACGTTCGCTCTCGACGATCTGGTGGCCCTACCCCGCCAGGCCGGCAGCCCGAGCGCGGCGAAGCTGCGCCTCACCGAGCACCTGCCCCGCACCCCAGGCGTGTACGGCTTCGTCGGCGGCGCCGGCCACCTGCTGTACGTCGGCAAGGCCACGAACCTGCGGGCCCGCGTCCGCTCGTACTTCGCCGACGGTCGGCGAGCCATCGGCGGCCTGCTGCGCACCGCCACCCAGGTCGAGCACGTGTGCACGTCGTCCACGCTGGAGGCGGCCGTCCTCGAGGCGCGCGTGCTGCACCAGTGCGCGCCACCGGCCAACGTGGCCGGCAAGCCACGGTCGCCCGCGTACGTGTGGCTCGATCCGGCCGAGCCGTTCGCCCGGCTCTCGGTGGTGCGCACGCCCAAGCGCACCGGCGTGCACCTGGGGCCGCTCGCGTCCACGGGCACGGCCCGGCTCGTGGTCGAAGCGGTCGAGTCGGTGGTGCCCCTGCGGCGGTGCCCGGTGCGACTGGGCAAGACCGCGCTGCCCTGCCGCGAGGTGCCGTGCACCCCGGCGCAGCTCGGTGTGGCCACCTGCCCGTGCGCCGGCACGATCGACGCGGCCCGATACGGCGTCCACGTCCGAGACGCCACCCGCACGCTGTCGGGGCGGGCCTCGGCCGTGCTCGACGCGCTGGCCGATCGCATGGGCGCGCTCGCCGCCTCGCGCCGCTACGAGGAAGCAGCGCTGGTGCGCGACCGGGCCGCCGCCCTGGCCCACACGGTGCGTCGGCACGAGCGGCTCGGTGCGCTCCGGGCCGCCGGCCATGTCGAGCTGGCCCTGCCCGGTGGCGCAGGGGTGGTGCTGCAGCACGGGGTGCTGGTGGACGCGTGGGCGGCCGACGGCAGCCGTACGGCCAGGCACCGGCTGGCGCCGGCCCCACCACCCGTGCCCGAGCCGGGGGTGCCCCTCACGCCGGCCCAGGGGGTCGAGCTCGGCGTGGTCGCCGGCTGGCTCGAGCGCGAGAAGGGCTGGCGGCTGGTGGCGTGCGGCGCGCCGTGGGTCCAGACGTGGCAGCGCCACGCGTCGTTCGTGCCGGCCAGCCCGGCCCGATCAGGGGTGGAGCGCCCGGCGCGGGCCGCCTGACCACGCCGTCCACCGCTCGCGGCCTCGATGGAGCGCACGCCCGGTAACCTGCGGTCATGGGCGATGTCGTGCTCATCGTGGTCGCAGTGGTCGTCGCCGGGGCGGCCGGCACCGGCGCGGCTGCAATGGTCGGCATGCGGTTCGTGCGCGGCAAGGTCCGCCTGCCCGGCGGACCCCGCGTGCCGTTGCGCTGGGCCGTGTCGCCGCGCGCCCACGCCCATCTCCACCGCCGCCTCCGTCGGCTCGACCGGGCCGCCGCCGCGCTCACACCCCGCCGTCGCCGCCGACGCACGCCCGCGCTGCCCTCGCACGAGCTGGCCCGCCAGGTCCGTGACGCGGCACGCACGCTCGACGCCGAGCTGGTGCACCTGTCGCGTCTGCACCCCTCGGCCCGGCGCACCCATCTGACTCGCGTCCGCGCCGACGTGGTCCACCTGGAACGGTCCACCGCCCAGTTGCACACGCTGGTCGCACCGACGCCCACCGACGTGGCCGGGCTCGCGACGCAGGTGGACACCTTCGCCGCCACGTTCCACGAGCTCGACGCCGGCCGCTGACCGGCCGACGTCGCGCCCGCCACGTCAGACGGTGCCGAGCAGGCTGGCCAGCACCTCGACGGTG
Source organism: Actinomycetes bacterium (assembly GCA_031359995.1). GTDB lineage: Bacteria > Actinomycetota > Acidimicrobiia > Acidimicrobiales > Ilumatobacteraceae > JANMAT01. Next base: position 10,121 of record JANMAT010000108.1, on the reverse strand, counting down.
CGGGCCACCTCGGTGGCCGAACCGTAGGGTGACGCCACCAGTTCGGTGGCGCCGGTCTCGGCCAATGCCCGCACCTGGGCCCGTACCGAGTCGGCGTCGCCCACGATGGCCACGTCGGCCGGGCCGCCGGCCCCCTCGCGATCGAGCATGGCCCGGTACGACGGCAGCTGTCCGTAGATGGCGAACTCGGTCGCGGCGCGCGAGCGGGCCGCACCGGCATCGTCGGTGACGCACACCGGCAGGCCCACGGCCACCCTCGGCGCGGGCTGGCCCGCCTCGGCTGCCGCGGCGGTGATGGACGGCACGATGTGGGAGGCGACGGTGGCGGGGCCGGTCATCCACGTGACCGTGCCGTCGGCCACCGCGCCGGCCAGCTTGAGCATCACCGGAGCCAGCGCGGCCAGCAGCACCGGCGGAGCGGTGACGCCGTCGACGGTGACCTGACCGACCGACTTCAACGTCTCGCCCTGCACGTTCACCGCTTCGCCCCGCAGCATGGGCAGCAGGGCCGACAGGTACTCGCGCATGTGGCGCGCCGGCCTGTCGAACGAGTAACCCCACATGCCCTCGATGACGACCTGGTGGGACAGGCCGATGCCGAGCGTCAGCCGGTTCCGGGAGGCGGCCTGCACGGTGAGGGCCTGACCGGCCAGCATCATCGGATGGCGCGGGTAGGTGGGCACCACGCCGGTGCCCAGGCCGATGCCGTCGACCTCACGGCCGACGACCGCGAGCACGGTGAGGGCGTCGGTGTTGAAGATCTGGGCCAGCCACGCGGTGGCGAAGCCGGCGTCGCGCGCGTTGCGGACCTGGTCGACGGTGTGGTCGAGGTCGGTGGGTGAGCCGAGGAACAAGCCGATCTGCATGGAACCCCCAGGAGATGATGGGACAGGAGCTTGGCGCCGCCGAAGGTCCCGGACCGAGCCGGGAGTCCGCGTCACGTTCGTGCGGCCAGCTGCATCAGCAGGGCGCGCGTCGCCTCGCGCTCGGGGGCGGTGGGCCCGAACTCCGAGGCGGAGAAGTCGGTGACGCCGGCCGAGGCCAGCGCGGCAAGGCGGTCCTCCACCTCGGCCGCCGAGCCGAAGATGCCGATGTGGGTGGGATCGTCCAGACCCTCACGCTCGAACATGGCGCGGTACGACGGCAGGGCGCCGTAGGTGGCCGCCGTGGGGGCGAGCCGGGCCCGCACCCGGTCAGGGTCGTCGGTCACGCACACGGGCAACGTGGCGATGATGCGCGGCGCCGGGCGACCGGCGGCGGCGGCCGCTTCGGTGATGGTGGGCACGATGTGCTCGCGGATGGTGCGCGGCCCGACCCACGCCAGCGACGTACCGGCGGTGCGGCTCCCGGCCACCCGCAGGGTCTGGGGACCGAGTGCGGCCACCACGACCTCGGGCGGTGTCGTCGCCGGTTTGAACACCTGGGCCTGACACGAGATGGTCGGGCCCCGGTGGTCGACGCGCCCCTCGTTCAGCAGGGGGACGAGCACCGACAGGAAGTCGATGAGGTGGCGCACCGGCCGGTCGTCGGCCAGGCCCAGTGACTCCATCATCGACGGGTGCGACAGCCCGATGCCGAGCGTGAGACGGGGCGCCATCGCCGACTGGACGGTGAGCGCCTGCCCGGCGAGCACCATCGGATGGCGCGGATACGTGGGGATCACGGCGGTGCCGAGCTCCATCGACGTGACGTGCTGACCGACGAGGGCGAGCACCGTGAGGGCGTCGAGGCCACCGGTGGGGTGCTCGGCGACCCAGTAGCTGGCGAAGCCGTCGACTTCGGCCGCCTTGGCGTGCTCTACGAAGCGTTCGACCGAGGCGCCGGCCACCAGTCCCGTCGCGTTGATGCCGATCCGCATCAGGAGGCCACCGCGTCGGCGGGCGGGTCCTGGAAGCCCCACGGGTGGGTCGACTGCCAGCGCCAGTGGTCGACGCACATGTCGTGGATGGTGCGGGTGGCGTGCCAGCCGAGGTCGCGGTTGGCCATCGTGGGGTCGGCGTAGACGACCGGGGCATCGCCGGCCCGTCGACCGACGATCTCGTAGGCGATGTCGTGGCCGACGGCCTTCGACGACGCCGCCAGCATCTCGAGCACGGTGGTGCCGTTGCCGGTGCCGAGGTTGTAGGCCCGGCAGCCGGGGTCGCCCCGCTCCAGCGTGGCCAGCGCCGCCAGGTGGCCCTGGGCCAGGTCGACCACGTGGATGTAGTCGCGCACGCAGGTGCCGTCGGCCGTGTCGTAGTCGTTGCCGTACACGGCGACCTTGTCGCGCCGGCCCACCGCGACCTGCATCACGTACGGCATCAGCCCGTTCGGGATGCCGAGCGGGTCTTCGCCGATGGCGCCGCTCTCGTGGGCGCCCACCGGGTTGAAGTAGCGCAGCAGCGAGATGCGCCACGTCGGCTCGGCCGCGGCGAGGTCGCGCATCATGTCCTCGATGATCAGCTTCGTGCGCCCGTAGGGGTTCACCGCGCCGAGCGGCGCCGACTCGTCGATGGGCAGCCGCTCGGGTTCGCCGTACACCGTGCACGACGACGAGAACACCAGGTTCGTGACGCCGCGGGCTGCCATCTGCTCGAGCAGGGTCATGGTGGAGTCGAGGTTCGTGCGGTAGTAGCGCAGCGGCTCGCGCACCGACTCGTTGACCGCCTTCAACCCGGCGAAGTGGACGACCGCGTCGATGGGATGGTCGGCGAACAACCGCTGCAGCACGGCGGCGTCGGCCACGTCACCTTCGACGAACCCGAGGGGGCGCCCCGCTACCCGGGCGATGGCGTCGACGGCGCGCGACGACGAGTTGTCGAAGTTGTCGATGCCGACCACCCGGTACCCTGCGGCGAGCAGTTCGACGCACGTGTGGCTGCCGATGTAGCCGGCCGCGCCGGTCACCAGGACCGTGCGGACCGAGGCGGCGGCCGTGATCGGGGAGGGCGTCGCAGGATCGGCGGGCATCGGCGGCAGCGTACTGGTGGATCCCGTCGTCCCGGGTGTCGTCCGGGGTCGGTCACCGACCTTCGACGACGGCCCCGCCATGGTCGATGCGGAGCTGCTTGGTGTGGCCGTCGTCGGGCAGAGTCGCGGCGAGGGCCTCGGCCCGGTCGTGGCCGCACAGCGCGGCCACGGTCGGGCCCGAACCCGACAGCCAGGCACACCAGGCCCCGGCGTCGAGCGCGGCATGCAGCGCTCGGCGGGACCCTGGTGCCCGGGCCAGGCGCACGTCCTGGTGCAGCCGGTCCTCGGTCGCCACGCGCAGCGCGGTCACGTCGCCGGCGGCCAGCGCGGCCACGAGCAGCGCGGTGCGCCCGATGTTGAACACGGCATCGGCCCGGTCGACGGTCGCCGGCAGCTTGCCCCGGGACTCGTCGGTCGACGTCGTGAACGACGGCACCCACACCACGACGGCCGGGTCGAACGCAAGGGGCACGCGCACGGCCCGCCCACCCGACGCGGCGACCACGCCGCCCAGCAGCGACGCCGCCACGTTGTCGGCGTGGCCCTCGAGCTCGGAGGCCGCCGCCAGCACCTCGTCGGTCACCTCGGCCAGGTCGAAGCCGTCCCCCGCCCGCTGGGCGTGGCCGGCCACGAGGCCGGCGACGCGGGCCGCCCCCGAGAAGCCCAGGCCACGCCCCATCGGGATCGTCGACCGCACCCACACGGGCCCGGTTCCGCCGGCGGCGCGGAACGCCACGGCCGACGGGTGCGAGTCGGGCACGGCCCTGGCCTCGACGGGTGCGTGATCGTCCAGCACACCCAGCTCGAGGATGATGCCCAGCGCCATGCCCAGCGCATCGAACCCCGGGCCGAGGTTGGCCGACGATGCCGGCACGCGCACGATCACGAGGCCACCTTCCTGTCGCGTCGCACCGTCAGCCGACGACGGCCTGGGAGCACGCCACGAGCCGCGCCAACGTGGACGCGGCCCGGCCGTCGTCGATGGCGTCGGCGGCGACCTGCAGCCCGGCAGCCAGGTCGGGCACCGCCCCGCCGACGTAGAGCCCCGCGGCGGCGTTGAGGACCACGATGTCGCGGCGGGGGCCGGGCTCACCGGCCAGCACGGCACGGGCCACGGCGGCGTTCTCGGGCGGCAACCCGCCCCGCAGGTCGTCGGGCGATGCCGGCGGGATCCCCAGCGCGGTCGGATCGACCTGGTAGCGGCGGGTCTCGCCGTCGCGCAGCTCCCACACCGTGGACGGCCCCGTGGTGGTGAGCTCGTCCAGCCCGTCACCGCCGTGCACGATGAGCACGTGCTCGGCCCCGTGCGCCGCCATCACCCCGAGCATCCGGTCGGCCATGCGCGCGTCGGCGATCCCGACGACCTGGCGGCGCACGCGGGCAGGGTTGGCCATGGGACCGAGGATGTTGAACGCCGTCGGGATGCCGAGCTCACGACGGGTCGGGCCGGCGTGGCGCAGCGCCGGATGGAAGCGGGGAGCGAAGCAGAAGCCGAGCCCGGCCTCGACGACGCAGCGGGCAACGCCCTCGGGCGTCAGCTCCAGCGCCACGCCGAGCTCGGCCAGCAGGTCGGCCGCACCGCACGACGACGACGCCGCCCGGTTCCCGTGCTTGCACACGGGAACCCCGGCACCGGCGACCACCAGGCTCGCCAGCGTGGAGACGTTGATCGAGTGGCTCCGGTCGCCACCGGTCCCCACGATGTCGACGACGCGCGGCGCCAGCTCCGCGGGCAGCGTGACCAGCTCGGCCACCGCGAGCATGGCGTCGAGCAGCCCCGAGAGCTCCTCGACCGTCTCGCCCTTGATGCGCAGCGCGACGGCGAAGCCGGCAACCTGCGCGGGCGTGGCGTCACCGCTCAGGATCTCGGCCATCGCGGCGCGCGTGTGCACCGCGGTCAGGTTGCCGTGCTCGGTGAGCGGGCCCAGCACTGCGGGCCAGCCCCCGAGCGACGCCAGCGTCGTCATCGACGAACGATCAAGCGGAACGTCGACGTTGTCTGATGATGCGGCGGCGCTCACGCTCGGTTGCTCCGCCCCAGACCCCATCCTTCTCGCGGAACGTCAGCGCGTACTCCAAACACGTCGCCCTCACCGCGCACTCCCCACACACGGATTTGGCTTCGCTCGCGTCGTCGTCCTCGTCCGGATAGAAGATCTGCGGATCGAGCCCCCGACAGGCGCCCCGGTCGAGCCAGGTTCTGTCCCTCGATGCCAGTGTCCTCACGGCCAACCGACCCCCCTTCGCCTGGGCAACGTAGCGCTCTGCCGCGCGCCTGACTAGGGGCTTCACCGTGATTTTGCCTTGACCGTCTCGTGATCGCGTTCACCAGCACCCGGCGATGATGCCACCCCGCCGGGGCGCGGTTCACGGCCGCAGGTCGATGGCCAGTTCCGCAGTCGTCTCCGCGCTCAGCGTGATGGCATGCGTGTAGTTGGCGTGATCGACCTGGAGCTCGAGCGAACCGGCCAGGAACGCCTCGACGTCGTCGGCGCCGAAGGACCACTGCAGGTAGTGCACGCACGAGGTGGTGTGCTCCCGCGTGAGCTGGCTCGCGTGCTGAGCCTCCAGGCGCGGGCGCACGGTGCGACCATCGGCGGCGCGCACGGCCACGGCGCTCTCGACGCCCACGAGCTTGGGCAGCCACTCGCGCAGCTGGGCCTCGCTCGTGAGCTCGATGAACATGGTGGCGCACAGCTCGCCCGGATCGGGCACGAGCGGGTTGTAGATGTCGAGCTCGGTCTGGATGCCCTCATCGCTGGCGATCTTCTCGACGCGGGCCATCTCCTGGATCTGGAACCGCACCGTGTCACGGTTCTCGAACACGAACGAGATGAACGGGCCTACGCCGACGCGGCGCTTTCGCTTCAGCTCGATGACGTGCTGGCGGAAGACGTCGCGGTCACGTTCGTAGGCGCGGATGTCGTCGATGTCGTCGATGGTCAGCTTGCGATTGCCGGTGGCGGGCGCATGCGTCGTCATGGGGTGCTCCGATCAGGCTTCAGGGGGGATGCCGTAGGCGCGGGCGACGACCTGGATCGGGTGCACCGCTTCCCGTCCGGTCTGCTCGACGATCACGCCGTTGGCCAGGTTGCAGTCGCCGGCGATGACATCGCCGCCGGCCTTGGTGATCTCGTCGCCGAGCTTGCGGCCCACGGCGAGGGAGAGGTCTTCGTTCTCGGCCCGCAGACCCCACATGCCGTCGATGCCGGAGCACTGCTGCACGAGCTTCACCGTGGTGCCGGTGAGCTTCATGAGGTCGCGGCTCTTGAGCCCCATGTTCTGGGCCCTCAGGTGACACGGCGTGTGGTAGATGACGGTCTCGGGCACGGTGCCGGTGAAGGCGGTGTCGAGCGCGGTGCCCTCGGCCTTGTGCACCTTCATCAGGTACTCGGCCACGTCGTAGGTGTGCGAGGCGACGAGCTCGGCGTCGGGCCCGCCGACGTAGTCGACGTAGTCCCTCTTGAGCACGTAGCTGCATGTCGGTTGGGGCACGACGATGTCGTTGCCGGCCTTCACCGAGGTGGCCAGGGCCCGCACGTTGCGCACCGCGGCCTTGGTGAAGTTGTCGATGTCACCGGCGTGCAGGAACGGGGCGCCGCAGCACTGGGCCCCTTCGGCCAAGGAGCACTCGATGCCGTTGCGTTCGTACACGCGCACCAGGTCGTGACCGATCTCGGGCTTCTGGTACTCGACCAGGCACGTCGGGAACACCACGACCTTGCCCTGGCTCACCTTGGTGGCCGGGCGCGACCCACGCCGCTTGAACCAGGTGGTGAACCGGGTGCGGGCGTAGGGCGGCAGCAGGCGGTTCGACGTCACGCCGGTCGCCGCGGTGATGGCCTTGCGCACGAGCGAGCCGGGCTTGGCGCCGAGGGCCTTGTTGGTGACGGGGGCCAGTGCCGAGGCGGCGGCGCCGAGCAGGTCGGTGTGGCCCATGACGGTGGTGGTGAGCCGGTCGCGCACCGGCACCTGGCCGGTGGCGTGGCGCATGGCCGAGGCCCGCAGCATGAGGCGGGGGAAGTCGAGCGCCCACTGGTGGCCCTTGGCCGGGGTGTAGGGACAGTTGATGTCGCACAGCTTGCACTGGTAGCACTCGTCGACGACCTGGTCCTGCTGCGCCGTCGTGAGGCGGGCGGCGTCCTGGTCCTCGTGGGCGTCGACGAAGGCGAACAGCGTCGGGAACGAACTGCAGAACTTGAAGCACAACCGACACCCGTGGCACAGGTCGTAGACCCGCGTGAGCTCCTCGCGCACGTCGCCTTCGTCGAGGTACTTCGGATGATGCGGGTCGTAGATGATCGACATGAACGCGCTCCGAGGGGTGGTGGTGAGCGAGCGGGGGGTGGGCGGCGGGGCACCGGCTCGGCCGGGCCCCCGCGGCCGCTTCGTCAGCTCTCGGGTGAGACGGGCGCCGCCCGGCTCAGGAGATGTTCCCCAGGCCCTGGCCGAAGCGGCCGGCGTGGCTCTTCTCGGCGCGGGCGAGGGTCTCGAGCCATTCGGCGATCTCGGTGAAGCCCTCGTCACGGGCGGTCTTGGCGAACCCCGGGTACATCTCGGTGTACTCGTACGTCTCGCCGGCGACGGCCGACTTGAGGTTCTGCTCGGTCTCGCCGATGGGCTCGCCGGTGGCCGGATCGCCGACCTGGGCGAGGTACTCGAGGTGGCCGTGCGCGTGGCCGGTCTCACCCTCGGCGACCGAGCGGAACAGGGCGGCGGTGTCGGGGTAGCCCTCGATGTCCGCCTTCTGCGCGAACCACAGGTAACGACGGTTGGCCTGGGACTCGCCCGCGAAGGCCTCCTTCAGGTTCTCGTGCGTCTTGGTGCCCTTGAGATCAGCCATGGAGTGCTCCTTGTGCAGGTGTTGGTGGTGGGGTTGGTTCAGCCGAGGCCGGCGGCGCACGGGGCGCACCGACCGCGGAAGATCACCTGGGCGGCATCGATCCGGAAGCCGCCCAGGTCGGATGGTTCGAGGCCAGACACGTCGACGTGCACGTCGGTGACCGAGTCGCACCGGTCGCACACCAGGTGATGGTGCTCGCCGACGTTCGGGTCGAAACGGGCCGATCCCGTACCGAGGTCGAGGGCGTTGATCTCCCCCATCTCGGCGAGGTCGTTCAACGTCTGGTACACGGTGCGGAGCGAGATCGACGGCATGCCGTCGGCGACGCCGGCGTACACGGTCTCGGCCGCCGGGTGGGCGGTGTTGCCGTGCAGCGCCCGGAAGATGGCCACCCGCTGGGGCGTGATCTTCAGACCGCGTTCGCGGAAGGCGACGGCGAGCTCCTCGGGACTGCGCACGGTGGCGACGGTAGTGAGCGCCGCAGCCAATCTGCAACTCTTGCTAACAACAAAGAGCTGCGAAGAGCGGACCGTCGGGGCCGGTCGGCTCCCGGCCGACGCCGGCGGCGACCGTAGGATCGAGCGCGTGAACCCTCCCCCCTTCGATCGCCGTGCCCACCTCACCCGGCTGGGCGCGGAGACCTTCGACGTGCTGGTGGTCGGCGGCGGCATCACCGGCGCGGGCGTGGCCCTCGACGCCGCCGGCCGCGGTCTGCGCGTGGCCCTGGTCGACAAGGGCGACCTGGCCTCGGGCACGTCGTCGAAGTCGTCCAAGCTGGCCCACGGCGGTCTACGCTACCTGCAGCAGGGTGAGTTCGGCCTCGTGTACGAGGCGCTCCACGAGCGCCAGCGCCTCCTGCAGAACGCCGCCCACCTCGTGCGACCGCTGCCGTTCCTGATCCCGGTGACGTCGAAGGGCGGGGTCGTGTCGCGCAAGGTCGGCTGGGCCCTCGGCCAGGCCATGTGGCTGTACGACCTGACCGGCGGCGCCCGCATCGGCAAGCTGCACCGCAAGCTCTCCAAGGCCGACGCCCTGAGCCACCTGCCGACCATGCCGAGCGAGCGGCTGGCCTACGGCTACCTGTACTTCGACGCCCAGGTCGACGACGCCCGCCTCACCCTTGCGGTGGCGCGCACGGCGGCCTCGCTCGGCGCGGCGGTGGCCACCTATGCCCCCGTCGTCGCGCTGCGCACCGGCGCCGACGGCCAGGTGTGCGGGGCCACGGTCGACGCCGACGGCACCCGAATCGACATCGATGCCCGCGTGGTGGTGAACGCCACGGGTGTCTGGACCGACGACGTGCTCGGCATGGGCGCCGGCACCCACGACGCCACGGTGCGGCCGGCCAAGGGCATCCACGTGACCGTCCCGTGGGACAAGGTGCGCAACGACATCGCCGTGGTGATCCCGGTTCCGAAGGACCGGCGCAGCCTGTTCCTCGTGCCGTGGCTGCCCAACGGCGACGGCACGTTCCAGCTCACCTACATCGGCACGACCGACACCGACTACGACGGCCCGCTCGACGACCCGGTGTGCACCCATGACGACGTCGCCTACGTGCTGCGGGCGCTGAACGCGTCGGTCACCACGGGCGTCACCGAGGCCGACGTGGTGGCCACGTGGGCCGGCCTGCGCCCGCTGGTGCGCAGCACCGAGGTGTCGGCCCGCACCGCCGACCTGTCGCGCGGCCACGTGGTGAAGGTGGCGGCCAACGGGGTCGTCACGGTCACGGGCGGCAAGCTCACCACGTACCGGCACATGGCGTCCGACGGCGTCGACGAGGTCGTGCGCCGTGTGGGCGGCAATCCGCGCCAGCGACGCAGCCGCACCGGCACGCAGCGGCTGGTGGGCGCGCCGGCGACCCGCCCGGCCGGCACCCTCGACCACCTCACCGGTCGCTTCGGCACCGAGGCCGACGCGGTGCGGGCCCTCGCGGCGGCCGACCCGTCGTTGGCGGCCCCGCTCGTGCCCGGCCTCCCCTACCAGCGCGCCGAGGCGGTGTTCGCCGTGCAGCACGAGATGGCCACCACGCTGACCGACGTGCTCGACCGCCGCACCCGGGCCCGACTGCAGGACCGGGACGCCACCGCGGCGGGGGGCCCCCACGGTGGCCCCCCCAAAGGCCCCCAACGCGGTTGGGGGCAAGCTATCAGCACACCCCACACCGGGCGGTTCCCAGAGGGGCTGGGGGCCCGCCCCGCCCGGGCGCGGTGGCCCCCCCGCGCCCCCGGGACCCCCCCCGGTGGGGGGGTGCGGCGATGGCCGCCCCACCGGGGGCGGGGCCCTTGGCGGGGGCCCCCTGGGGGGCCCCCCGCCGCGGTGGCGTCCC
>JANMAT010000077.1:0-4874 GCA_031359995.1 Actinomycetes bacterium | reverse complement strand
GTGTGTTCGGTAGGTTGCGTGTGTGCCGGTCCGATGGGGTGTCGTGTGAGCGACGTGTCGTCGGATCTGGCCGGGTGGAGTCATGCGGATCTGGTGGCGTTCGTGGTCACGTTGTCGCAGCGGGTCGCGATGCTCGAAGTGGAGACGGCCGAGGTGGCGGCGTTGCGGTTGGAGAATGCCGCGTTGCGGGCCGAGAACGCGGCGTTGAAATCGAAGGGTTCGAAGAACTCGGGGAACTCGTCGTTGCCGCCGTCTCGTGATCCCGCCGTCGAACGGCAGCGTCAAGCGTCGCAGCGCCGCTCCAAACGAGAGCGGGGGGCGGGTGGGATGCAGCGGCGTGCCGGTGGCCAGCCGGGCAAGCCGGGTCGCTCGTTGCCGCTGTCGGACACGCCCGATGCCACGATCGAGCATGCGCCTGAGGTGTGTTCGGGTTGCGGTGCCGGTCTCGGCGACGCGACGACGGTCGGTGCTACCCGCCGTCAGGTGGTCGATATCCCGCCGGTGGTCCCCGTCGTGACCGAGCATCAGGCGTTGATTCGACGGTGCGCGTGTTGCGGCACCAAGACCGCCGGGGTGTTCCCCGACCATGTGCGAGCTCCGATCTCGTATGGGCCAGGGGTGCGCGCTCGGGTCGTGTATCTCCTCGGCCGCCAGCATGTCCCGATCGAACGCTGTCGTGAGGCGATGCGTGACCTGTTCGGGATCACGATGTCGACCGGGACGATCGACGCGATCTACGCCGACGCGGCCCGTCGCCTCACCGGGTTCATCACGGCGCTCGTCAGCGTGCTGCGCAACGCCGCGGTCGTCAACGTGGACGAGACGACCGACCGGATCGGGACCACGACGTGTTGGATGCATGTCACCTCAACCCGGCTCTACACGCTGATCCACGCCTCGGCGACCCGAGGGGCCCAAGCGGTCCGAGACGCCGGGGTCCTAGTCGGTTACCGCGGGGTGATCGTGCACGACCGTCTCGCGCTCTACTGGCAGTTCACGAAAGCGAAGCATCAGGTCTGCGCTGCGCATCTGCTCCGAGACCTCGCATCGGTCGCCGAGATCGCCACGCAAGCCGGGTGGGCATCCGGACTCGCCAGGCTCCTCGTGGAGATCAACACCGCGTGCGACCAGGCCCGAGCGGCCGGTCACCGGGTGCTCGCACCCGCGCGACAACGCACCTTCGCCGGCCGTTACGACGCGCTGGTCGCCGCCGCGCACGCAGCGAACCCCGACCCGCCACCAGGCCGCAAACGCGACCGCCTCCAACGCGAGTCCTACAACCTGACCGTCGCGTTCGCCACGCACCGCCAATCGATCCTGCGTTACATGCGCGACCTCGACGTCGGCATGACGAATTATGCCGATGTCCGTGTTATGCCGATGTTGAGGGATCGTGCCTGGTCATCGGGGGTGGGTTGGCTGGCGTGTTCGGCATAATCAGAGGTGTTCGAGGAAGGCGAGGAGTGCGTCGGGTGGGGTGTAGCGCCCTCGTGGTGTTCTGGGTGGGGCGGTGCGGTCGAGGGCTCGTTGTTTGAGGTTCATGTCGGCGTGGAGGTAGGGCTTGGTCGATTCGGGGGATTCGTGGCCGAGCCAGAGTGCGATGGTGGTGGCGTCGATCCCGGCGGCGAGCATCCGCATCGAGCAGGTGTGGCGCATGACATGGGGTGTGATGGCGCGCCGGGCGAGGCTTGGGCATGTCGCAGTGGCGGTGCTGGTGTGCAGCGCGATGCGTTGAGCGACGGCGTCGGTGCTCATCTTGGTGTGCCGTCCGCGGCTGGTGAACACGAGCGACGATGCCTCGCCGGTGTTCTCGGCGAGCCAGGCTCGAAGCGCTGCGGTGGTGGCGGGGTCGAGAGGCGTGACTCGGGTTTTGCGGCCTTTGCCGTGACAGGCGATGTGCGCGCCTCGTCGGTCGGTGGATACGTCAGCTCGGGTGACGGCGGTGATCTCTGCGACGCGTAGACCGGTCGTGATCATCGTCAGGATGAGGAGGTGGTCGCGGCGCCCGGTCCATGTGGTCCGGTCGGGCGCGGCGAGCAGGGCGTCGACTTCGATGTCGCAGAGGTAGGTGATCCCGGTTCGGTGGGTGTTCTTGGCTGGGATGGCGAGGACCCGGGCGATCGTTTCGGCGTGTTCGGGGTGACGCAGGGCGGCGTGGTGGAACAGGGAGTGGATCGCGGCGAGGCGGGCGTTGCGGGTGCGGGCGCTGTTGGCGCGGTCGGTTTCCAGCATCGTCAGGAACCCGGCGATCATGTCGGCGTTCAGATCGGCGATGTCGAGTCGGTTCGGGGCGGTCCCGGTGCGGTCGCGGGTGTAGGTGAGCAGCATCCGGAACGTGTCGCGATAGGCGCTGATCGTGTGAGGGCTGGCGGCTCGCTGGCCGATCAGGTAACTGGTGAAGAACGACTGCAGCGTCGGCGCGAGCGCGGTCATGACCGGCCCCGATGCTGCTGCCAGAAAGTCATCCGGTCGGCGACGATGGACATCAGTTCCGGGCTCGCGGTCAAATACCAGTACGTGTTCGTCGGATCCACGTGACCGAGATACGTGGCCAGCGTGGCGATGCGGGCATCGACATCGACACCGTCACGGTGCGCGTCGATCAGGGTGTTCACCGCAAAGACATGTCTCATGTCGTGCAGCCGGGGGACACCGCATCCGGGTCGTGATTGCAGCTGGCAGCTGTCGACGATCCGACGGAACACCTCCCGCCCGGTCGTGCCGTTGAGCCGGCCGCCTTTGGCGCCGAGCAGCACCCCGTCGGTGACCGGGGTCCTGGTGGCGCGGCGGGTGAGATAGGCGCGGAGCGCGTCGGTGGTGGTCGGGTGCAGCACGACATGGCGTTGGGTGGTGTTCTTGCCGGTGATCGTCAGCACGGTCTGATCAGCGGAGATGTCGCCGGTGTTGAGGTCGAACACTTCACCGCTGCGCATGCCGGTAGCGGCGCACAACCCGATCAAGGTTCGCATGCTGTCCGCCAACGTCGCGCATGGCAGCGCCGCCGCGGCGGTCATCAACTCGCCGATCTGGTCGGGCGTGTAGAGATAAGGGATCGAGCGTGTCGTTTTCGCCGTGATCAGTTTCTCTGGGATCAGCTCCGCCAGCGTCGGGTCATGCGAGCGCAGGTAGCGAGCGAACGCGGTGACCACCCGTAACCGTGTCGCCTGGCGGTTCCTCGACGGATCGTGTTGCCGGGCGAACGCGAGGGCATCGGCGACTGTCACCGTGACCGTGTCGACGGCGAGGCTGGTGAGGAAGGCGTTGATCAGTTCCTCATGCGCGGTGAGTTGATAGCCGCGGGCACGCCTCTCGCGCAGGTAGCCGGCAAGATGGGTTCGCAGGACCGCAGTCACAACGCACCGCCCGCTGTCGGCCACGGGCGGGCGATCGTCGCTAACGCTGCGATGTCCGCTCTGGCGTAGATCGCTGTGGTTTGCGGGCCGGAGTGCCGCAACAACTGTCCGGCTTCGATGAGACCGCCACCACCTGCGAGCACCCCGCACGCTGCGGTGTGACGTAGTCGGTGTGCCGCGCCTGGTCCGACGATCCCGGCGTGCTTCAACGCTCGCGCCGCGACCGAGGTCACCGCTGAGCCGGCCAGCGCCCGGTGTGGCGCGTCGACACCGAGGAACACGTGCCGATCTGGGCGGTCCGGGCGCCCGTCACGGAGATAGGCGACGAGCAGTTCACCGACATCGACCGGGATCGGGAGCTCATCGATCCGGCCCCGTTTGCCGCGCACCACGATCACCCCGACCCGCCAACCGATGTCGTCCAGCGACAGGCCAGCGACCTCGCCAGCGCGTAACCCGAGCCGCAACATCAACGCCACCATCGCCTCGTTCCGCAGACGTTCCGGCTCACTCGCCAGTTCGGCCCGGAGTTCTGCGACCTCGCCGACACTCAACGCCTTCGGGACCGTCGCCCCGGCCGGTCGGCAGACGGCACCGACCGAGCCCGACAGGTCCTCCGGCACGATCCGTTCCCGCCACATCCACCGCAGCAACGCCCGCAACGCGTTCGCTCCGACCGCCACAGAACCAGGCCGACAGTCCGCCGAACGAGCGGTCTGAAAGTCGGCGACCTGACGAGCAGTCACCCCCACGACGACCCCGTTCTGGCCGGGCGGAAACGCGGTGACGAACGGCGACACCTGCGACACGTAGCTCCTCACCGTCGCCGCCGCCAACCCCCGTTCGGTGGCCAGATACCGGCTGAACCGCTCCACCAGCAGCGCTGCCGGGTCGGCTGGCACAGCGACAACAACCGGTGGCACACCGGCGCCCACGCTCCGCAAGAACGCGAGCAACGGGACCAGCGCCAGAGCCGACCGCATCGACGAATACGTGACCCGCCGGACCACCAAGAACCGGGCGATAACCCCGCCATCAAGATCAGCTGCAGCCAACCCCTCCACCGCAAGCCACCTCGACAAATGCCTCGCCAGATTCACCTGCGTCTCGATCGTCCGCGGCGAATACCCGACCCGCTCGAGCTCACCGGCGAACCCGTCGAGAAACCCGACAAGCGGACCCCCACGACTCGCCGCCGCCACCCAGGACATGGACTTCATCACGCTGGACCTCCCCAATCGATGGAGACCCAAGCGTCACCGCCCTACCCAGTTATGCCGAACACGCCAGCCAACCCACCCCCGATGACCAGGCACGATCCTTCAACATCGGCATAACACGGACATCGGCATAATTCGTCTTATGCCGATATCGGCATAAGACGAACAACCAGGCCGAACGCGACCTGCGACCCGTCAAGATCCACCGCAAGATCTCCTCATGCTTCCGTGACCAGACCGGCGCCGAACGCTTCGCCCACGTCCGCAGCTACCTCTCCACCACCCGCAAACACGACATCCC
>JANMAT010000073.1:0-54540 GCA_031359995.1 Actinomycetes bacterium | reverse complement strand
GCCTTGGCCGAGCTCGAGGAGGAAGCGCTCGACCTGTTCGATCAACGCGTTCTCCAGCGTCCGTTCTGTCGCCTCGGTCGACAGGTCGAGGAAGTCGAGGTGGTATGGGTCCTTGATGAGTTGTTGGACGAGCTCCGACTCTGCTGGCGGCAGAGCGGTCGCGAAGTTCGAAGGGGCCGCACCGCTGCGAAGGTGCAACTTCGACATGATCTGAGCAGCGAGCACGTTGCGCGACCATCCGCGGGCGATCGCCTGGTCTGCGTACCAGACCCTGTCGGATGGAGCGTCGAGGGCCGAAAGCAGCTCCACGTTGTGACCCCACGGAAGTTGTGCAATGAGTCGTTGCACAACCTCGACGTCAGGCCACGCCTCGGCGAAAGAGCGCATGTAGTGCAGGTTCCGCCGGCCGAGCCCGCGCATCTCGGGGAACGCCACGCGCAGGTCGGCGGCGAGCCGTTCGATCACCTTGGTTCCGTAGGTCTCGGCGTCCTGGCGATCGAGGATCAGTCGACCGAGCCGCCAGTACAGCTCCACCAATTCTCGGTTGACGGCAAGCGCGGCTCGCGTCCGCGCCGATTGAACTTCCGACTTCACTCGTTCGAGCAGAACGGCGTAGCCACGCATCTCGAGTTCCGACATGTCACAACGCTCCTGAGTCCAGGGGACTTCGAGGAGCGCCAAGCGGGCACTCGATCGCTGCGCCAAACCACAGCGCCGACAGACACGATAACCCGGCGCCGGACGGACAAGATGGACAAGATGGACAAGTGGATGGACAACTCGGGCTGTCGGCCAACTTGGCCGACCGTCAGATGGCCATTTACCTGGTCTTTCTTGGCGCCCCCGGTAGGAATCGAACCTACGACCTGCGGTTTAGGAAACCGACGCTCTATCCCCTGAGCTACGGGAGCCGCCAGACCAGACTAGTGGCCGTCCGGGTGATGACCACGAGCGGTTTGCGGTGACCGTCGGCTCGCTCACCGCGGCCGCTCGCTCTCGGCGGCGTCTGGGAGTCCTCAGCACCTCATCAGGTGTCTTGCTGCTGCTGAGGTCGTCTGGCAGGTTGGGTCTGGCCGGCGCCCCCACGCCTGCGGCCCTCACCATGACCGACGACCTCCTCCTGCTGGCGACCCTCTTGAACCGCGAGCACTGGCGCGTCGAGTCGGTCACGGTGCGCCTGCACGTGCTGCGCATGGCGGTGAACGGCGATTGGCCCGGCTCTATCGACGACGCCGACGCCGGCCTCACCGACGCGATCTATCGGCTGCGCCGCGACGAACTCGGCCGGGCTGTGGTCGCCACCGGATGCGCGACGCAGTACGGACTGCCCCCGGAGCCCACGTTGGAGGAGCTGGTACGCCACGCGCCCGCCGAGGTGGCCGTGCAACTGCTCACCACCGCCGACGCGCTGGCCGACGCCATCGCCGCCGCCCACGCCGCCGCCGACGAGATCGAGAAGATCATGCAGGAGGCGGCCTACGCCCCCCGACCCGGACCGTCGCTCGCGCCCGTCGTGAGTCCCACCCGCGCCACGGTGATCACCCGCCTCGTGCAGCGTGTGGTGCCCGACTCGCTCGAGCGCTTCCTCGGTCACCGCGCCCACTGAGCCCGAACGCGAAAGCTCGGGCCCGCCGGGAGCAGTGCCGTTCTCCTGGCAGGCCCGAGAAGCCTTCCGAGACCTGGGCGCGCCGCCCGGCAAGGCGTTCGAGCAACTGCCGGGGGTACCGAACCTGCGAGTCCTCCACCGGGCGGCGCAGACCGAGATCTCTTTCGTGCGACCGATGGGCCGAGCGGCCCGTCGGCGGGGGACGACGATCAGGCGGTGGCCGCCGCCGCCATCATCGTGAGGCGGTCCTGCCAGCGCGAGCTGGAGCTGATCGCCGCGGCGTAGGCCGTCTTGCGGCGGCCGACGCGGCCGGGCATGGGGACATCGGCCTGGCGGTCGCCCGGCTGGTACTGCGCCTCGATGCCCTCGCGCAGCATGAGCAGCGCCTCGGAGCGCAACTGCGACACCCGGCTCTCGGTCACACCGAGCAGGCGGGCCAGCTCGTCCGACGAGCGACCCTCCAGGAAGTAGCCGACCACGACGATGCGGTGCCGTTCGGGCAGCAGGCACACCGCGTCACGCAGGTACGAGAGGAGCTCACGGGTCTCCAGCTCCTCGTCGGGCTCGGGTGCCGTGCGGTCGGAGAGCATGTCGCCCAGCGTCATGTCCGGGTCGTCGGCGCCGGCGCGGTAGTCAAGCGTGAGCACGACCGACCGGAACACACGGTCCCGGAGACCACGCAGGTCCTCGACCGACGTGCCGGTCGCATCGGCCAGCTCCTCGGCCGACGGCATGCGGCTCAGCCGATTGGCCAGCTCCTGCTCGGTGGCGTCGACCCGGCGGGCCAGGGCCCGCACGGAGCGGGGCGCCCAGTCGGCGGCCCGCACGGCATCGAGGATGGCCCCCCGGATGCGTAGGGCGGCGAACCGGTCGAACGGTACGCCCCGGGTATCGTCAAAACGGTGTGCCGCCTCCACGAGACCGAGGACGCCGGCTCGCACCAGCTCACCCCGATCCACGTGCCGGGGGAAGTTGATCGCGACCTGCGCCACGATCTGCTCCACCAGCGGGAGGTATTCGTCGATCTCCTGGATCCGCCCCATGAGTTCCTCGTCCTCGCCCTTGAGTTGTCAGGAGGGTTCCACTTCCGCCCTGAACGGTGAACGCTTGCAGTGAGGAAGCTAACACTTGATGTGCTCTTACGCAAGAGGGGCCAAAGTATTCGCTAAGCAATCTTAACTAAGGTTCAAAGTCGACACGATCGGTCGGCATTAGGCCAGAATGCCTGGACCACACCTTCCGCAGGAGGCAAGACCATGGCGATCCGCCTCGGTGACGTCGCTCCCGACTTCACCGCCGACACCACCCAGGGCACCCTCAACTTCCACGAGTGGCTCGGCGACTCGTGGGGCGTGCTGTTCTCCCACCCCAAGGACTTCACCCCGGTCTGCACCACCGAGCTCGGCTACGTCGCCAAGATCAAGGGCGAGTTCGACACGCGCAACGTCAAGGTGATCGGCCTGTCGGTCGACCCGGTCGACTCCCACCTGAAGTGGGAGAGCGACATCGCCGAGACCCAGGGCACCCCCGTGAACTTCCCCATGATCGGCGATCCCGACCGCAAGGTCGCGGGGCTCTACGACATGATCCACCCGAACGCCAACGACACCCTGACGGTGCGGTCGGTGTTCGTCATCGGACCCGATAAGAAGGTGAAGCTCACCATCACCTACCCGGCCTCCACCGGCCGCAACTTCGACGAGATCCTCCGGGTCATCGACTCGCTGCAGCTCACCTCGAAGTACTCGGTGGCCACCCCGGTCAACTGGAAGGACGGCGACGACGTGATCATCGGCGCCGCCGTGTCCGACGAGGATGCCAAGGTGAAGTTCCCCCAGGGCTGGACCACGGTGAAGCCCTACCTGCGCGTGCTGCCCCAGCCCGGCAGGTGATCCCGGCGCACCGAGCGCCCGAACCGTCGATGACGCGCCCCGTCAGCTCCGTGCGGGCGGGGTGCTCACGCGCTCGGCCTCGGCCGCGATGGTGCTGAGAAGGGTGTGGGGCGACGAGGCCACCAGCTTGAGCACCGCGTCCACGTCGTCGAGCTCGTCGGCCGAGGTGACGGCGTGGTGCAGCATCACGCCGACCACCGGGCGGGCGCGCACCTGCTCAGCCAGCGCCCGCGCCCGTTGCCAGCGGTCGACGGGTACGCCCTTTCGCGGGCCGAACCAGTCGAACGTGACCGGCACCTCGCACAGGCCATCGAGGCCGAACGGCTCTGCCCCCTGCTCGCGCGACAGCACCGAGAAGCCGAGCTCGACCAGGCACTCGGCCGTGGCCGGCGAGCACCGGTTCCACGGCGGTGTGAAGATGGGCTGCGAGCGCTCGCCGAACCACGCCCACATCCGCTCCTGCCCGGCGGCCAGGTCAGCACGGACGTGCTCGGTCGGGCGACCGGCACCGAACTCGCACTTGCGGTCTTCGGTGCCATGGTCCACGTGGGCCCAACCGTGCTGGTGCACGCGGGCCTCGCCCGCAACGACGCGCTCCGCCAGACGGGCCACGTCGTTGGGCACGGCGGGGATGACCGCCACGTCCACGGTGAGGCCGTGAGCAGCGAAGCGGTCGAGCAGGCGGTGCAGCGCGTCGTCGTCCCAACCGCCGTCGTCGTCGCGGAAGAAGAACCGCACCGGGTGGACCGTCTCGGCCAACGCCGCCCGCAACGGGTCGAGCCAGGCGCTCATCCGGCCGCACCCACCGACGAGGCGCGCGCGGCCACCAGGTCGCGCAGGATGCGGGCCGTGTGGTGGCGACCTTCGAGGTCGAGCATCACCGGTGCCACCGGCGACGAGAGGCGCTCGAGCACCGCATCGGCCAGGGTGGTGCCGTCGAGCACACCGGGGTCCATGCCCTTGAGCACGCCCAGCCGCTCCAGCCGCTCGACGCGGCGCCGCTGCTCGTCCTCGCGGCCCTCGGCATACGGCACCACCACCGCCGGCGTGCCGGCCCGCAGGATGTCCATCGCCGTGTTGTAGCCGCACTGGCTCACGGTGACGGCGCTGCGGCGCATCTCGCCGCACAGGTCGGGCACGTGGCGGAGCACGGTGAGACTTTCGGTGACCGCCGCGACCGCCGCCGCTCCGGCGAACACCTCGTCGGGCGCGAACGGCCCGGTGATGATGGTGGTCGCCAGGCCGGCCTCGGTCCTCAGGCGGCGCTGGGCGGCCAGCGCGGCGCGCACGAGCGGGCCGCCCACCGAACCGCCACCGGCCGACACGATCACGCGACGCTCGCGCTCGACGGCGACAGCATCGACCGCGGCGGCCTCGGGCGCCACGAAGCCGGTGTAGTGCACCGGCACCTCGAGCGCCGTGGCCGGCGCGAACGACTCGCTCAGCCGCGCGAACGCCGGATCGGCGTGCATGAGCACGGCGTCAAAGTAGCGGTTGGCCAGCCGGCTGGCCTTTTCGTCGTGGCCGGCCTGGTCGCGCCGGGAGCCGACGAGGATGTCGCGCAGGCTGCACGCCACCAGCGGGCGGGCGGCGCCGAGCCCGTCGATGGCATCCAGGAACGGCAGCAGCTCGAAGCGGAACTTCTTGCGCCCGAACGGGAAGAGCTCCACCAGCACCACCTCGGGCCGGTGGTCACGCAGGGCGGCGAGCAGCATGCCCGGCCGCATGGCCACGATCTCGTCGACGGTCATGCCCGGCTCGTGGCTCACGAGGTCGAACACCTCGTCGTGCCCCAGCGCCGGCAGGTTGAGCACCTGCACCCCGTCCGGGATGCGGGTACCGCTCGGCATGCGCCCGCCGTTCAGCAGCAGCACGTCGAACTGGCGGGCGAGGCCGTCGGCCAGGGCCAGCGACCGGGCCAGGTGGCCCAGCCCGACGGCGTGCTGGCAGTAGAACAGCAGGCGGGGTCGGTCGGCGGTGGTCACGCAAGGCTCCTTCACGGGGGGCATCAGAGGTCGTCGCGTCCGTCGAGGACGGCGTGGGCATCGGCGAGCGTGCCCGCCAGCACAGCCAGACCAGCGGGGTGCAGCCGGGTGACGGCGCGCAGGGCCCGCTCCACCACCAGCGCGGCGGCGGTGTGCCACCGCAGCTCGGCGGCGGACACCACCGGCCGCACGGTGGCGTAGCCGTGGAGGAACGACGCGGCCAGTGGGCCGGCGGTGCCGCCGGCGGTCTCGCCCACCAGCACGCCGTGGCGCAGGCGGGCGATCATGCTGCCCATGTCGGCGGCGGCGCTGCCCCAGCCGGCCTGGTCGAGGTCGATGAGGTGCACGCGGTCACCGTCGACGAGCACGTTCTTCGGGTGCACGTCGCCGTGCAGCAGCACCGGCGCCGACGCGACCGGCACCGTCGCCGCCAGGCGCTCGCCCACCCCGCGGGCCAGCTCGGCCACGTCGGGCCGGGCCTCCACCAGCAGCTCGACGGAGCGGGCGACCTTGTCGGCCTGGTGCCGCTCGAACGGCGGGCGACCGTGTCGACCGAGGCCGTGCACCTCGGCCAGGCCCGCGCCGATGACCCGGGCCACCAGGGGCAGCCGCGACGGCTCGAGCTCGTTCCAACCGACGCCCGCCATCGGTTCCAGCACGAGCACGCCGAGGGCGGCGTCGTGGGTGACCGCGGCCGGCACGCGCACCCCGGCCCCCCGTAGGGCCAGGCCGCGCACGACGTGGTCGTAGCAACGAGCCAGATCGGCGGCCTGCGCCGCGTGGCGGTAGAGCTTGGCGTAGCCGACCGTGGCACCGTCGGCGTCCAGGCACCGCAACGTGGCCGACCGCTCGGGTGCGCACTGCACGAGCTCGGTGCCGACCCACCGGCCGCCGGGCAGCGCCGCGAGATGGGGCAGCGGGGTGTCGAGCGCACCGAGCCCGCGCAGGCGGCGGTCGTGGGGAGCGGTGAACCACACGGCGTCGTGCTCGCGATCGAGTGCCACCGCGTGCAGGCCGCGGTGACGGGCCGGGTCATGGGTGCAGGCGGCGACGCCGGCGGCGACGGCGGCGACGGCGGCCCGGGCGGCCAGCTCGGCCGACGCGAACACACGGGCGGCCACGACCTGGCGGCCCGCCACGGTGTCGAGCTCGTACACGACGCGCAGGCTCTCGGCCCACCGGTACTTCACCAACGTGAGCCGGGCCGAGGCGACGGCGATCGGTCCGTCGGTGCCGAGCAGGCGCGACAGGTGGGCGGCCATGGCGTCGGCGTCGAGCAGCCGATCGCGCCCAGCGAGCACCGGGTCGGGGGCGAGCGCCGCGGTCGTGACCGGCGTCATCGGATCCCGGCCCACTCGTCGCGGCCGCCGAGTCCGTGCATGCGGACCGTGCTCGTGCCATCGACCTCCTGACGGTGCCAGCTGGCCGCGGCCGCACCCCACAGGCGGCCGGCGTGCAGCATCGTCGGCCGGGTCGGCCACACGAGCACGTCGAGGCGCGCCGTCACCGCATCCACATCGGCTACACCGACCGTGCAACCGTGCTCGTCGGCATCGGCGTACAGCACGCGGCCACCGTCACCGGGCAGCACCACGGTGACGAGGTCGGCGTCGGTTGCGGTGACCTGCGCCCTCACCACGGGGGCCAGCACCTTCACGCCGTACTCCTCCGACACCCAGCCCTCCTCCAGCACCACCTCGTCGGCGCCCTGGAGCACGAACCGGGCGTGGGGCGTGTGCACCACCGCGAGCCCGCCGATGTGCTCGATGCGCACGTGGTCGAGGGCATCAGTGGCCAGGTGCCAGCGCAGCTCGTAACGGTGCGAGGTCGGTGCCCGCAACAGGTCGTGCACGACCCAGTACGTACCGGCGCAGAACGCGAGCCGGCGGGTGTGGCGGGCGTCGTAGCTCGGGCTCTCCACCGTCGCCTCGACGAGGTCGACCAGATCGCACGTGTGCCGGGCGACGAGCGAGGCCATCGAGGTGGGCCCCTTGGGCTTGCCCCGCCGGTACGGCGTCTGATCGGCAGCGTCGACCGTGACCGTGTTGTGCCCGGCCGTGCCCTTGAACCAGTGGCGCCACGGGCCGTCGGTGTAGGTGTAGCGGCCCGGATCCACCGCCAGCACGTGCACGCCGTCGACCAGTTCGACGTGGAGCTGGTCGTAGTGGCCGTGGCCACCGTCGCCCAGCGGACCGCAGTCGAGCAGGGCGAAGCGCTCGGCGGTGTAGGGCCGCTCGGTGCCCCAACCGCTGCGCTGCGCCACGTAGCCGCCCACAGGGAAGGTGGCCGCGGTGATCGTCGGGGCCGAGCCCTCTCGACCGCCGGTGGCCACCCAGCGAACGTCGTCGCGGTCGAACAGATCGGCGGCCATGGTGAGCACGTCACGGAAGTCGCCGTTGTCGCCGTCGGAGAACGACGGGATGGTGCCGTCGGGGCGCTGCACGTGCATGGCCCACTCGACCGCCGCCTCGACGCGAACGAGAAACGCGTCGCTCAGCACCGTGCCGACGCGACGGGCGTTGGCGATGGTGCCCAGGAACGACCGCAGCACGATGTGGTGGTAGTCGGTCGAGCATTCGCGGTGGGTGCCGTCGGTCCAGATGTCGGTGAGCGCGTTGGCCTGCAGCTCGGCGAAGGCGAAACGCGACAGCTCGCCGTCGACATCGAGGGCTTCGGGCAGGGCCAGCGCGGTCACCAGCAGGGCGTACAGCTCGAGGGTGCGGTGGTTGCGCTCAGCGGTCAGATGCAAGCGCAGGTGGTCCACGTCGGCCCGCAGGCGGGCGACGATCGTGTCCTGCGCCGCCGGCGCCAGCACGTCGGCGCCTGGCCCGGTGGCCGCCGCCATGCGCTGCCAGGCGTACACCCAGTTCTGGATGCGCCGGGCCGACACGTCGGACGAATCGTGACCCACGGGCACCTGGGCGCAGAACGCCACCACGAGGTCCTCCCACGCCGTCGCGTACGAGCGGTCGCCGGTCGCCGCATAGGCGTGGGCGAGGTCGAGGCCCTCGTAGAGCTTCACCCACTCGATGCGCCACTCCTCGTCGTCGGCCAGACCGTCGTGGAGCCAATCGGGACGGGCTCCCAGGTCCAGGCGGACACCGGCGTGGGTGAAGCGCCCCACCCGGGCATCGTCGGCCCGACCCAGATCGCGGTGCAAGTGGTCGATCACGCACACCAGGTCGCGCGGCCGCGGCCCGGCGGGAGCGGTCATGGTCACGGCGCCACGCCGAACAACGTGGCCATGCGGGTGGCCAGCCACTCGCCGTCGAAGCGCTCGTCGATGGTGGCGCGGCCCGCCCGACCGAGCCGCTCGGCCAGGGCCGGATCCTTGGCCACGCGCCACAGGGCGTCGGCCAGCGCCGCCGGCGACTCGGGCTCGACCAGCAGGCCGTTGTGTCCGTCCGCCACCAGCTCGGGGATGCCCGACACGCGCGTGGTCACCACGGGCACGCCGGCGGCCATGGCCTCCATCATCACGTTGGGGATGCCGTCCCGGTCGCCGTCGTCGGTGACGCGGCACGCCAACGTGAACACGCTGGAGCGGCGGTACTCGGCGAACAGCTCGGCCTGCGAGAGCGGACCGAGGAACGTGATCGTGTCGGCCAGGTCGCGCTCGTGCACCAGTCGGCGCACGACATCGGCGTGGTCGCCCTCCTCCCCGGCGATCCCCACCTCGAGCTCCACGCCGCGCTCGCGCAGCAGCGCCACCGCCTCCACCAGCACGTCGAAGCCCTTCTTCTCGACGAGACGACCCACGCTGATGACCCGCAGCCGCACGGGCGGCTCCAGATCGCCGACGCCGGCGGCGAGGGGGGCGAAGTCGGCGTTGAGGCCGTGGTACACGACGTGCACCGGCACACCGGGGGCGACGGCCTCCAGGTGCTCGCGGTTGGCGTCGGTGCAGGTGACCACGAACTCCGCGGCCCGCATCTTGCGCTCGAGCAGCCCGGCCGGGTTCAGCGACGACTGGTAGATGTCCTTGGCGTGCCCGGTGAACGAGAAGGGCAGACCCGTGATGGTGGCGCACAGCCACGTGACGGTGGTGGTGCCGTGAGCGAAGTGGCCGTGCAGCCGCATCACCTCGGGGGCGTGGGTGAGCTCGTCGGCCAGCGCGATGGCCTGCAGCAGCTCCTTCACGTAGATCTTGCGGGGCTTCCATCCCTTGCGGGCCCGCACGCATTGGGCCAGGGCCATTCCGGTGGCGCGGGCCACCCGCCACGGGCGGCGCCTGAGCTCGCGCCCGACGGCGGCCCGGAACAGCCCGAAGTTGTCGCCCAGCCAGTGCACCAGCGACGTGTCGCTCAACGAGGTCGTGTCAGGCATGTAGAAGGGGGCCGCCTTGATGCGGGCCACCACCGGGTGCTGGCGGTCCTCGTCACGCGTCTTCAGCACGTAGATGCGCATGTCGACACCGAGGTGCTCGAGGCGCGCCACCTCGCTCGCGATGAAGAGCTCCGACATGCGCGGGTAGCCCTTCAGCACATACGCAACCGAACGATCAGCCATACGCCTTCTCCAACGCCTGGACGAACCGCGCGGTGCAGCTCGTCAGCTCGTACTCCTGCTCGACCATCCGACGGGCCCGCTCGCCCAGCTCGCCGCAGCGTTCCGGACGGGCAGCCAGCGCCCCCAGCGCGTCGGCCAGCGCGATCGGGTCGTTCGGCGGGACCAGCAGCCCGGTGTCGTCGGGCCGCACGGCCTGGGCGATGGCGGCGACGTCGCTGGCCACCACTGCCCGCCCGCAGGCCATGGCCTCGAGCACCACGTTGGGCAGACCGTCGCGGTCACCGGCCCCGTCGACCACCGACGGCACCACCACGGCATGCACCGAGGCGAACATCGACGGCAGCGCGTCATGAGTGGTGCGTCCGAGGAGCCGCACCCGGTCGCCCACGCCGAAGCGTTCGATGGCCGCCTCCAGCGCGCCCCGCTCGGGTCCGTCGCCCACGATGCGCAGCCGCACCGGCGTCGCGACCTTGGCCATGGCCTCCACCAGGACGGGGAAGCCCTTCTTGGCGACCAGGCGAGCGACGGCGAGCAGCTCCAGCCCGGCGCAGGCGCTCGGCAGGGGCGTCGGGGCGAAGCCGGTCGTGTCGACGCCGTGGGCCAGCATCGTGACCGGCGCGCCCACCGCCTTCAGCGACCGCGCCGTCTCGGGGTTGCAGGCGATGACGCACGCGGCGGCGGTGGCCCGACGCCGCAGCTCGTCACCGTCGACCTTGCGCACGTCGAGGGCGTGGGCGCTGAAGCCGAACGGCACGCCGAGCCGGCGGCCGGCGGCCTCGGCCAGCGAGGCGGGACGATGGGCGAAGTAGCCGTGGAGCGCGTCGACGCGACCGCTGGCCAGCGCGACGAGCTCGTCGGTCTGCTCGGCCAGCGATCCGTCGGCCAGCACGTGCACCGGGGCCTGCAGGCGCGCCACGGCGGGCTGCACCAGCGCAAGGTCGCCGGGCTTGGTCGCCACGACCACGGCCAGCAGGCCAGCCGCCTCCAGCGCCAGCAGCTCGTTCAGCGCGAACGTCTCCGACACGCGGGGCCAGCCCGACAGCACCACCCCGATGCGGGGGGCGCCATGATGGACGTTCGATGACGGGTTCACCACCACCGATCCCCCACGACGAGGAACTCCCGATCGCCACCGAGCTGCTCCGGCCGGAGCAGGCGGCGGCGCACCTGCGCGCCCACCTGGCCGCCGCCCCGCCGTTCGACACGGTGCGCATCCGCTACGTCGCCTACACGCCCGGCGAGCAGATCACCGTGCAGCTCCAGGGCATCCACGCCACGGGGCGCTTCGATGCGGCCGTCACGGCCACGCCGCACGCACAGCAGGTGTTCCAGTACCCGGATGACCCCGCCCTGCCGCTGCTGGGGAACCCGGACGCGATCGCCGCCGCCCTCGACCTCGTACACCATTCGCCACGCGAACGGCTGGCGTGGGTACCGACCCAGCGGGCCGCGCTGCGGCTCGGACCGACCGTCGTCAAGCTGTACGCCGAACCGGGCGCCGCTGTCGACTCCTTCCGCCTCATGCAGCTCGCCGTCGATGCGGTGCCCACGGCCCTGCCGCTGGCGGTCGATGGCCGACGCGGGCTGGTGGCCCAGACCCTCGTTCCCGGCCGCACGCTCGAACGGAGCGATGCCCTGGCGTGGGCGCCGCGGGCGGTCGCCCTGCTCGAGCAACTGCGCGACGCCGAGCTCGCCGACCTGGCCGTCGTCGGTCCCGACGAGCTGCTGGCCATGGCCGAGGGTCCCGTCGCCCTGGTCGGCTTCGTGCGTCCGGAGCTCGGTGCGCGGCTGCAGCGGGCCGCGGCCGTGCTCCACCGCACCCGGCCCCGTCCCCGTCGCCGCGACCATCGGCCGTGCCACGGCGACTTCAACGTCGGTCAGCTGCTGGCCGATGGCGAGCGACTGACCGTCGTCGATGTCGACACGCTGTGCGCGGCGGCGCCGGCGTTCGACCTCGCCGCCTTCGCCACCAACGTGATCAGTGGCCGTCCCGGCGACATCGGCGATGCCGCGGCCATCCTGCGAGCCGTCGAGCGGGCGTGCACCCGACCGCCCGAAGATCTCTCGTGGTACGTGGGCGCCACCGTGCTGCGACGCGTCGACCGGGCCATCCGTCGCTTCAAGGGCGACTGGCCGGAGCGCACCGCGGCGCTCGTGGTCGCCGTGGAGCAGGCCGCCGCTGCGCTGTGAGCGCAGGCCGTCGACCGTGGGCTCAGAGGTGCTCGACATGGGCGCCCTGCAGCCGGTGGCGGGTGTCGAAGACACGGCGGGCGTGGCGCTCGATCATCTCGTAGTCGAAGCTCGTGTGGTCGGTGAGCAGCACGACCAGGTCGGCGGCGGCCACCTCGGCGGCGTCGAGGTCGACCCGCGTGACCGACACGTCGCCGGGGTGGGCGCCCACGTGGGGGTCGGCCACCCGCACATCGGCCATGGCGTTCACGAGCAGCCGGGCCACGTCGGCCGCCGGTGATTCGCGGGCGTCGCTCGTGTCTCGCTTGTAGGCCAGGCCGAGCAGCAGGACCCGGCTGCGCGACAGCGCGATGCCCTCCTCGTTGAGGGCGTTGGCGATGCGGCTGACGACGTAGTCGGGCATGTGCTCGTTCACGTCGTTGGCCAGCTCCACGAAGCGGAACGGGCGACCGACACCGCGGCGCACCGCCCACGCCAGGTAGGTGGGGTCGATGGGCAGGCAGTGCCCACCGACGCCGGGTCCGGGCGTGAAGCGCATGTAGCCGAACGGCTTCGTGGAAGCGGCGTCGATGGCGCCCCAGATGTCGATGCCGAGCTCGGCGGCGTACACGGCCAACTCGTTCACGAGGGCGATGTTCACGTGGCGGAACGTGTTCTCGAGCAGCTTGGCCATCTCGGCCACGCGGGTGGACGCCACCGGAACCACCTGGTCGACGAGCGAGCCGTAGAACTCGGCGACGCGCTCGAGCGAGACGTCGTCGACCCCGGACACGATCTTGGGCGTGTTCACGAAGCCCCATGCCGCGCTGCCCGGGTCGATGCGCTCGGGGCTGAAGCCGACGGCGAAGTCGGCACCGGCGCGCAGGCCGGACTCCGTCTCGAGGATGGGGATCAGGAGCTCCTCGGTGGTGCCCGGGTAGGTGGTGGACTCCAGCACGACCACGGCGCCCGGCGTGAGCTTGGCGCCGAGTGTGCGGGCCGCGCTCTCGATGTAGGACAGGTCCGGCACACCTTCGCGCAGCGGTGTCGGCACCGTGATGACGGCCACGGCGAACCCGTCGACGTGCATCTCGTCGTCCGTGGCGATGTAGCGACCCGATGCCAGCGCGTCGGCCACCTGGCCGTCGCTGATGTCCGGGGTGAACGACGCGCCGTGGGCCAGGCCCTTCACCCGGTTCACGTCGAGGTCGTAGCCGACCACGTCGTAGCCGGCCTCCACCGCGCGCATGGCGAGGGGCAGGCCCACGTAGCCCTGGCCCACCACCACGACCTTGGCGAGCGGACGAGGACGACCCGCCGGGGTCGTGAGCTGATCGATGACCGTCATGACGACGCTCCCACTTGTGTCATGGAGCCGATGCGGCTCGCAACCCAATCGATCTCGTGGCGCAACCCGGCGGCGAGCGTCGTGCGCGGGCGCCAACCGAGCGCGTCCCGGGCGAGGGTCGTGTCGGCCGCGGTGCGGCGCACGTCGCCCTTCTGATCGTCGTTGTGGTCGATGGCGATCGGCCGCCCGGACAGCGAGCTGATGAGGTCGATGACCTCCTGCATGGTGGCCTCCTGACCACCGCCCACGTTGACGATGAGCGGCGCGTCGGCGACGACGCCGGCCCGCATCGTGGCGTGCACGGCATCGTCCACGTAGGTGAAGTCCCGCGACTGCAGGCCGTCACCGTGCAACGGGAACGAGCCGCCACCCAGCGCCGCTTCGCACAGGCGGCGCATCGCCATGTCGGGGCGCTGCCGCGGGCCGTACACCGTGAAGTAGCGCAGGCCCACCGTCGACAACCCGAGTTGGGTGTAGATGCGGGCGAGGTCCTCACCGGCGCGCTTGGTGACGCCGTAGGGCGACCGGGGCGACAGCGGTGTCACGCCTTCGATGCAGGGGTAGGTCTCGGCGTCGCCGTACACGCTCGACGACGACGCCCACACGACCCGGGGCACACCGGCGTGCAGTGCCGCGTCGAGCAGCCGCTGCGTGGCCCGCAGGTTGTGCCTCACATAGTCCACAAATCCGTCGCCGAAGCTGCCGCGCACGCCCGGCTGTGCAGCAAGGTGAAAGATCATCGGCCGCGGGGCGAACAACCGACTCATGTCGCATTCGGCCAGGTCGGCCTCGACGAGTTCGAACCGACGCTCGTCGCGCAGACCGGCGAGGTTCGCCTCCTTGTCGCGTCGGTCGTAGTAGGGCGTGAAGCAATCGATGCCCACCACGTCCCAACCGTCGCTGATCAGGCGCTCCGATAGGTGGGAGCCGATGAATCCCGCCGCTCCCGTCACCACTGCACGCATCGTTCCGACTCTCCCTCGTCACCTTCGCGCCACGGAAGATCCGCGTGCGGTTGACGTCCAAGACCGTCTCGTGAACGACGGTCGCACAACAACTGTCCATGCGTCGTACGACCATCGTTCACTACCGCTCATCCCTCCATTCATCCGACGATGCGTGTCATGGCGAACGGCACGACCACGGTGAAAGACATTAGGAGCGGATGTATTTCCGGTCCCACCGGCGCGCACTTCGTGTTCTCCTCACACGACGGGTACGGGCTCGGTCACGTGCGCCGCAACAGCCTGATCGCTCGCGCCATCCTGGATCTCGACGCCACCGCCCGCGTCACGTTGGTGACGGGCGTGCGCGTGAAGCCGACGTGGCTCGACCATCCCCGCATCGGCGTGGTGCAGGCGCCGCCCATGCTGAAGGACGGCGACGGCGCCTACCGTCACGAGTCGCTCTCGTTCGACGAAGCGATCACCGAACGCGCCGCGCTGTTCAGCGCGGTCGTCGCCGCCACCCGTCCCTGTGCCGTCGTCGTCGACCGCCATCCCTTCGGTGTCGCCGGCGAGCTTCGCCTCGGCCTTGCCGAGGCCAAGGCCACGGGCGCCCACATCGTGCTCGGCCTGCGCGACGTGCTCGACGAGCCGACCCGGGTGCGGGCCGAGCTGGCCGGCGACGGCTGGCGCGGCGTCACCGACGTTTACGACGACGTGCTCGTGTACGGCGAGCGGGTGCTGTGCGATCACGAGCAGGAGTACGGCCTACCGGTCGCACCCCACTACTGCGGTTGGGTCACCGAGACCGCGGCCGCGGTGGAGCGCGACGAGCAGCTCGTGGCCGTCACCGCCGGCGGTGGCGGTGACGGCTCGCAGGTCTTCGCTCTCGGCCTGCAGCTCCTGTCGCTGCTGCCCGAGCGCCGCGGCGTGATCGTGGCCGGGCCGTACGCCCACCGTCTGCCCGACGTGCTCGACCTCGACCCGGCTGTGCGGGCCCGCCTCGAGCTGCGCTCCGACACGCCGAGCTGCGGCGAGCTGTTCGCCGCCGCCGGGTCGGTCGTGCAGATGGCCGGCTACAACTCCACGTTCGAGTCACTGGCCGCTGGCATCCGCCCCGTGCTCGTGCCCCGCCGCAGCCCCCGCCGCGAGCAGGCGATCCGGGCCGCCCGCCTCGCCGCGCTCGGCCTGGCCGACATCGTCGACGAGGGCGCTCCGGCCGACGAGGTCGCCTGGCTCCTGCGGCGGCCACGACGCCTGGCCGAAGGTCAGCTCGCTGCGGCCGGCATCCACCTCGACGGCGCCGACCGCGCCGCCCGGCGTCTGTTCGCCCATGCCCCGGAGCGCGTCACGTGATCGCCGCCCTCTCCCGCTTCCGGACCTACCTGTGGCCGTTCCGCCGGGTGCTCGCCCTGGGCACGTTGCTCACCATGCTCGACGTGATCGTGAGCCTGGCCCAGCCGTGGCCCATGAAGGCCGTGATCGACGGCGTGCTGCGCACCGACGGGCCGCGACCCGCCAACATCGAGCTCCGCCTCGGTCTGGCCGTGGCCGCCATGGTGCTGCTCGTCGCCGGCGGCGCCGTCTTCAGCTACTGGGCCAGTCGCCTGCTCAGCGCGGCCGGCCTGCACATCGCCGGTCGCATCCGCCAGGACGTGCTCGCCCACCTGCAGCGACTCGAGCTGAGCTACCACGCCAAGCACCGGGTCGGTGACCTGAGCGCCCGCGTCACCAGTGACGTCGACCGCACCCAGGACATGTTCGTGCAGACCCTGGCCACGCTGTTCCCGAACCTGCTGCTGCTCGTCGGCATGTTCTGCGTGATGCTGGTGGTCGACCCGCTGTTCACGCTGCTGTCGGTGGCCGCATCGGTACCGCTGTTCTTCGCCACCCACCGCTCCCGCACCCAGCTGCGCACGGCCGCCCGCCGGTCACGCCGGGCCGACGGCGAACTGGCCTCGGCCGCCACCGAGAACCTGGGCGCCATCCACCTCGTACAGGCCTTCAGCCTGGAGGCCGATCGTCAGGCCCGCTTCTCCCGCCTCACCGACACGAGCGTGCTAGCCGGGCTCGAGACCGTGCGGCTGCAGTCGCGGTTCGCCCCCATGGTCGACGTGGCCGGCGTGGCATCGGCCGGTCTCGTCCTGTGGTTCGGCGCCCATCGCGTGCTCGACGGCCACCTGAGCCTCGGCGTGCTCCTGGTGTTCCTCAGCTACCTGGCCTCGCTGTTCAAGCCGGTGAAGCAGCTGACCAAGCTGGCCAACGTCGTCAGCAAGGGCACGGCGGCGGCCGAGCGGGTGGCATCGGTGCTCGACACCCAGCCTTTCATCGCCAGCGCCCCCGACGCTCTGAGGCTGAAGGTGCGCGGCGAGATCGAGTTCCGCAACGTGAGCTTCAGCTACGGCCGCGAGCCCGTGCTGAGCAACATCAACTTCACCGTGAAACCGGGCGAGACCGTCGCCCTGGTGGGCCCCACCGGCGCGGGCAAGAGCACCATCGCCTCGCTGATACCGCGGCTCATCGACCCCACCGCCGGCGCCGTGCTGTTCGACGAGCGTGACGCCCGCCAGCACCACCTCGGTGCGCTGCGTTCGCAGGTCGCCATGGTGCTCCAGGAGTCGGTCCTGCTCGAGGGCACGTTGCGCGACAACATCCTGTGCGGTCGGGTCGACGCGACCGACCGCGAGGTGGAGACCGCCGCCCGCCTCGCCCTCGTGTACGAGTTCGCCGCCCGACTGCCCGACGGGCTCGACACCAAGATCGGCGAGCGGGGCGCCAACCTCTCGGGCGGCCAGCGCCAGCGCGTCGCCATCGCCCGAGCCATCCTGCGCGACTGTCCGATCATCATCCTCGACGAGCCGACCAGCGCCCTGGACGCGCAGTCCGAGGAGCTGCTCGTGGAGGCGCTCGAGAACCTGCCTCGCGACCGCACCACCATCGTGATCGCCCACCGGCTGTCCACCGTGCGCCGGGCCAACCGGATCCTCGTGCTCGAGCAGGGTCGCCTCGTCGAGCAGGGCACCCACGACGAGCTGCTGCGCTTCGATGGTCTGTACCGCCGGCTCACGCTGCTGCAGACCGGCCCGGCCAGCGCCGCCGCCGACACACCGGTGGGCGCGCCGCTACCGCCCCCGTTCGCCTCACCCGTCACTCGCCACCCTGCGTCGCCGGAGGGGCTCCGCACCCGTCGGAGCCGGCCCGCGAACATCCACGGAGGTCCCACCTCATGAGCACCACCAACGTTGCCCGGATCGGCGTCATCGGCGTCGGCTACGTCGGGCTCGTGACAGCCACCGCGCTGGCCGAGCTCGGGCACCACGTGCGCTGCATCGACATCGATGCCGCCAAGATCGAGCGGCTGAGGGCGTGCGAGGTGCCGTTCTTCGAGCCCGGCCTCGAGGAGGCCGTGCGGGCGCAGTCGCCCCGGCTGCACTTCACCGCCGACATCGCGCACGCGCTCGAGGGCGTCGACCTCGCCTTCGTCTGCGTCGACACCCCGCCGTCGCCGTCGGGTCACGCCGACCTGTCGCGC
The DNA here is from genome assembly GCA_031359995.1 of Actinomycetes bacterium. GTDB lineage: Bacteria > Actinomycetota > Acidimicrobiia > Acidimicrobiales > Ilumatobacteraceae > JANMAT01. The sequence goes on along the minus strand of JANMAT010000073.1, from coordinate 36,555 downwards.
GTCGAATCGGTGATCGACTCGATCCCGGCCGGCGCCGCGCTCACCCTCGTGATGAAGTCGACCGTGCCGGTCGGCACCGGTGCCCGCCTGCAGCGGCGCCTGCACGCCCGCGGCCTCATCGACATCGCCTACGCGTCCAACCCCGAGTTCCTACGCGAGGGCTGTGCCCTGGCCGACGTGCGCAACCCCGACCGGATCGTCGTGGGTGCCACCGACCCCGAAGCGGCCGAGCGCATCATCGATCTGTGGGCCCCGCTCGGCGGCAAGCTCCTGGTGACCGACGTGGCGTCGGCCGAGATGATCAAGCTCGCGGCCAACGCCTTCCTCGCCACCAAGATCTCCTTCATCAACGAGATCGCCAACGTGTGCGAGGCCGTCGGTGCCGACGCCACGCTGGTGGCCGAGGGCATGGGGGCCGACCACCGCATCGGCAGTGCCTTCCTGAAGCCAGGTGTCGGCTTCGGCGGCTCGTGCTTCGGCAAGGACGTGAACGCGCTCAAGCAGGCGGCGGCGAACGTCGGCTACCACTTCCACCTGCTCTCGGGCGTGCTCGAGGTGAACGCGTTGCAGAAGCGCCGCCCGGTGTGGGTGCTCGAGCAGCGCCTCGGTTCGCTCCACGGCCGACGCATCGCCGTGCTCGGCCTGGCGTTCAAGCCGGGCACCGACGACATGCGCGACGCGCCATCGCTCCTGCTCATCTCGGCCCTCACCGGCACCGGCGCCGTGGTCGTGGCCCACGACCCCGTGGCGGCGGCCAATGCCCGCCGCCTGCTGCCCGATGCGGTGGCCATCGTCGACACCATCGACGAGGCCATCACCGGGGCTGACGCCGTCATCGTGGTGACCGAGTGGCCCGAGTACAAGGAGCTGCTGTCGGCGAGCCTGGCCGAGCTGCCCCGCCGCCCCCTGCTGGTGGACGGGCGCAACTGCCTCGACCCCGACGATGCCATCGCCGTCGGTTGGGAGTACGTGGGTGTCGGGCGGCCCCTGATGTCGACCCCGATCGACCTCAGCCGGGTCGACGAGATCGTCGACCTGCTGGCCGACGCCTGCTGAGTGGGTCGCGCCGTGTCGGCGTCTCAAGTCCTCGGCAAGACGTCTTGTGCGCGACGTGGCCACGCCGATCAGCCAACCATCGCAACGCCGGCGCCCCGTCCGCTACGAGCGGGCGGGGCGCTGCTGCTCGAGCGCTCCTCGGGCGCTCCGACCGTCGCCGCGGCCGGCACGTACACCGCCTGGGGCCGGAAGCGCAGCGGGCGCTCGTCGTACTCCTCGAGGGCGTGGGCGATCCAACCGGCGGTGCGGGCGATGGCGAAGATGCACTCGCCCGAGGTCACCGGCAGTCCGTGCCCGTGCACCAGGGCGGCGAGGGCCAGGTCGATGTTCGGGCGCGCGTCCACGCGCTCGGCGGCGGCATCGACGACCGCGTCGACCGCGGCCAGATGGCTCTTGTCGGGCCGCGAGGTGCGCACCAGGTCGAGCAGGGCGGTGAAGCGGGGATCGGTGCCTGGGTAGACCCGGTGGCCGAAGCCGGGCAGGCGCTCGCCGAGTCGCAACCGCTCATCGACCACCTCACGGGCGTCACGCCCTTGCACCACCTCGGCGAGCAACCGCACCGCCAGGGTGGACGCCACCCCGTGCAACGGCCCGCTCACCGCGGCCAACCCGGCCACGACCACGTGGTACGGGTCGGCGCGCGTCGACGCGGCGACCCGTGCCGCCAGGGTGGACGCCGCGATGTCGTGATCGGCCAGCAGCACGAGCGCTCCGTTCAGCGCGGCGCGCTGGCGCACCGAGCCGGGCGACCCTGCCAATCGCGCCCACAGGGCGCTGGCGATGTCGGGCCGGTCGGCCCCGGGGCCGGGCAGGGCGGCGACGAGATCGCCCATCAGGTGCCGCGCCGTGGCGGTGACGGCGAGCGGGCGGCGATCGGCGCGGTCGGGATCGGCCATCGCGGCGGCGACCGCGCGGGCCACGAGCAGGTCGAGCTGGGGGGCGGCGTCCCCGCTGACCAGCGCGAGCCGGGGTGCCCACGAGGCCCGCTCGGCCGCCCGCAGCCGGCGGGCGACGGGCCGCTCACCACCGGTCCACAGCCACTCGGCCACCGCTTCGAACGGCACCTCGTCGCGTGCGAGCTCGACGGCGGCCACGCCCCGGTACCGCGGGCCGACGTCGGTGATCTCGGTGAGCCCGGTGGTGAGGCGAACGTCGACCGCGCCCCGCCGCTGCCGGTCACCGCCGGCGCGCCCCACCCGGCCCAGGCGCTCCACCTCGACGACGTCGTAGCGACTGGTGCGCCCGTCGACGGCCTTGCGGGGGTGGAGCAGACCGCGGCTGGCGTAGGCGTAGAGCGTCTGTGGCTTCACTCCGAGCCGGGCCGCCGCCTCGGCGCTGCTGATCCAGGGGCTGGGCGAGGTTGAGGCCATCAACGTTGATCATAATCAACGTTGACTGGGCCGCGCCGCCGGTAGACGCTGGGATCCATGGGAACCATGATCGACGTACCTCGCGGCCTCACGGGCGTGGCCGTAGCCGACACCACCATCGGCGACGTGTGCGGCGACGAGGGCTTCTTCCACTATCGCGAGCACGATGCCACCGTGCTGGCCGGGCGGTGCTCGTTCGAACAGGTGGCGGCACTCGTGCTCGACGGCGCACTGCCGCCCGACGACCACCTCGTGCGGGCCCGGCTCGGGGCCGGCCGCACCCTGCCCACCTCGTTGCTGCCTGCGCTGGCCGCCGTGGCCGCCACCCGGGTTGACACTGCGATCCACCTGCGGACCGGGCTCGCCCTGCTGGGTGGGGCGCTGGCGCCGACGCCGCTGCTCGACCTGGACGCCACCACCCGCCTGGAGCAGGCGTGGGCGGTGGTCGCCGCCGCGCCCGCGCTGGTCGCCGCCCTGCACCGGCTGGCCGGCGGGCTCGAACCCATCGCACCCGACCCGTCGGCCGGCGTGGCCGCCGACTACATCCGCATGGTCACCGGCACCGCGCCCGACGCCACCCACGCCCGGGCGCTCGAGCAGTACCTGATCCTCACGATCGACCACGGCTTCAACGCCTCGACCTTCACCGGGCGGGTCATCGCCTCCACCGGCGCCGACCTCGGCGCCGTCGTCACCGGTGCCCTCGGCGCCCTGTGCGGCCCCCTGCACGGCGGTGCGCCCAGCCGCACCCTCGACGCGCTCGACGCCATCGGCGATGCCAGCTGCGCCGAGGCCTACGTGCGGGCCGAGACGGCGGCCGGGCGCCGCATCATGGGCTTCGGTCACGCGGTGTACCGCACGGTCGACCCCCGCAGCGAGCTGCTGCGCCGGGTGGCCGTCGACCTGGGCGGTCCGGTCGTGGAGCGGGCCATCGCCGTCGAGTCCGAGATCGTCCGCGTGCTGGGCGAGCTGAAGCCGAACCGGCCGCTGTACGCCAACGTCGAGCTGTACGGCGCCATCGTGATGGAGGCGTGCGGCCTGCCCCGCACGATGCTCACCCCCACGTTCGCCACCAGCCGGCTGGTGAGCTGGTGCGCCCACGCACTGGAGCAGGCCGCCGACGGCAAGCTGATCCGACCGTCGGCGCGCTACGTGGGACCCGAGCCGCAGCGCGGCTGATCAGCGGCGCACGTCGGGCGTGGGCACCACGGTGGTGTCCATCGTCTCGGGCTCCAGCCCGAGCACGATCAGCATCTTCGAGAAGCCGTGGAACAACGAGATGCCGAGCGTCATCTCCACGAGCTGCCCGTCGGTGTGGTGGCGCCGCAGCTCGGCCACGAGCGCCTCGTCGGGTGTGCCGCCGGCCAGCATCACGTCGGTGTAGGCCAGCGCGGCGCGCTGACCGGGCGTGAGCGCATCGGCGCGGGCGTGGTCGTCGATGAGCGCGGCCCGCTCCTCGCTCAGCCCGTCCTGCTTCGCGACCGCGAAGCGCACGTTGCGTCAATAGCCGCAGTCGGTGATGCGGGCGTTGCGCAGCCGCGTCATCTCCTTGGTGACGTGGTCGAGCTGACCATGGCTCCAGAACGTGCCGTAGAGCTCCATGAAGGCGCCCAGCAACGGGCCCTGGTGGGCGAAGACGGTGCGGAACGCCGCCGGCTGGTCGGGCACCGCCGAGGACACGCGGGGCCGGGTGCTCACGGTGCGACCTCGCAGGGGTGGCGCAGCGCCAGGCGCATGCGGCTCTGGCCGTCGAACAGGCCGAGCCCGGTGATGAGGGCCACAGCGCCCTTCGGCCCGACCGCGTCCGCCAGCGCGGCGAACTGGGTGTCGGTCACGCCGTGCACGTCGATGGCGAACTGCTCGGCCACCTCCAGTGCCGCCCGCTCGCCCGCGGCGAACCCGCTGGCCGTTCGCCAGTGAGCCAGTGCGGCGAGCGTGTCGTCGTCGATCGCCACGTGCGGGGTGCGCAACGCCACCCCTTCGGTGTCGTCCAGCACCCAGGCGATGGCCACCCGACACAGCTCCAGCAACCGGGCCTCGACCCCGCTGGCCCACAGCGCGGCCAGCATGGCGTCGTAACGAGCGGCGAGGTCGGGCCGGGCCACCAAGCCACCGTCGAGCCACATCCGTTCCTCCACGCTCCGATCATGGCACGGGTCCGCCTCGGGGTGGACCCCGGCGAGCCCGGCATCCACCGTGCGGGGGACGGCCGCCGCGCACGGGCTGGCTACCGTGGCGGCAGTGAACCAATGGCGGAACCCGTACCAGTGGGCCAGAGCCCACCCGCGCGCGTTCGACGCCGCCATCGCCGTCGTGCTGATCGCCGGTTCCTACGTCGACCTGGCCACCTCCGGCGGCCGCTTGGCCGAAGGCGTCCACGCACCGAACCTGTTCACCTACCTCATGGTGCCCGTCGGCTGCCTGCCGCTGCTCTGGCGCCGCCGGCACAGCATCCCGGCGCTCGCCGCCAGCACGGCGGTGGTCCTGCTGCTCCAGAACCTGGACCACCCGGACACGCTGCTGACGCTCAGCCCGGTCGTCGCCGCCTACTCGGCCGGCGCCTACCTGCAGTCGCGACGCACGCTGCGCATCACCGCCGGCGTCGTCATCGGCGGCCTCGTCGTGATGAACATGATCGGGGCGTTCTTCAACGCCAATGGCGGTGGTCTGGCGTCGGCCATCGGCAACAGCATCGTGTTCGGCACCTCGTTCCTGCTCGGCGACAACATGCGCCGACGCCGCCAACGAATCGCCGACCTCGAGGCCCGCGCCACGGCCGAGGAGACCACACGAGAGCTGCTGGCGCGCGACGCCGTCACCGCCGAGCGCCAGCGCATCGCCCGTGAGCTCCACGACGTGGTCGCCCACTCGTTGTCGGTGATGGTGGTGCAGGCCGGCGCCGCCCGCCGGTCGGTCACCACGAAGCCCGACCAGGCCGTGGCCGCGCTCACCGCCATCGAGAGCACGGGACGCGAGGCGCTCGACGAGATGCGCCGGTTGCTCGGCGTGCTGCGTTCGGCCGACAGCGACACCGCCATGGCGCCCCAGCCGTCGGTGGCCGACCTGGGCGCGCTGGTGCGGTCCGACCCCGACCTGGCCGTCGACCTCGTGGTCGAGGGCGTCGCCGCCGCCCTACCCGCCGCCGTCGACCTGCAGGCCTACCGGATCGTGCAGGAGGCCCTCACCAACGTGCGCAAGCACGGGGGCACCGCCACCGCCACCGTGGTGCTGCGCTACGGCACCGGCGCCCTCGAGGTGCGCGTCGACGACGACGGCCGCGGCGCCAGCGCCCACGTCGGTGTGCCCGATGGTGGCCACGGTGGCCACGGCATCGTCGGGATGCGGGAACGGGCCGCACTGTGCGGTGGCGACCTGCGGGCCGGACCGCGCCCCGGCGGCGGCTGGACCGTGGTGGCCCACCTGCCCTACGCGGTGCGCAAGGAGGGGGCGGCGTGATCCGGGTCGCCGTGGTCGACGACCAGGCCCTCGTGCGGGCCGGGTTCCGCATGATCTGTGAAGCCGAGGACGACCTCACCGTGGTGGGCGAGGCCGCGGACGGCCGCGACGCCATCGAGCTGGTCGAGCGGGCCCGCCCCGACGTCGTGCTCATGGACATCCGCATGCCGGTGCTCGACGGGGTCGAAGCGTGCGCCCGCATCTGCGCCGCCCACCCGGACGTGCGGGTGCTCATGCTCACCACGTTCGACCTCGACGACTACGTCTTCGCCGCGCTGCGCTCGGGAGCCAGCGGGTTCCTGCTCAAGGACACCCCGCCGGAGCAACTGGTGGACGCCGTGCGGGTGGTGAGCCGGGGCGAAGCACTGCTGGCGCCCTCGATCACCCGGCGGGTGATCGAGTCGTTCGTGCGCCAGGCCCCGCCCAGCACGGCGCCACCTGCGCCGGGGCTCGACACGTTGACCGAGCGCGAGATGGAGGTCCTCAAGCTCGTCGCCCGGGGCCTCTCGAACGCCGAGATCGCCACCGAGCTGTACCTCGGTGAGGCCACCGTGAAGACACACGTCGGACGCATGCTCATGAAGCTCGGTCTGCGCGACCGGGTGCAGGCCGTGGTGGCGGCCTACGAGTGCGGCCTCGTGACGCCTGGCACAGGCTGACGTCAAACCGGCGCAAAGAGTCCGACCTCACCATCGGTGAGGCGCGATCATCCTTGCTGTCGACCTCCCGTCCGCCGTCCGGTGGACGACGCCAGGGTCCCATCCGTCGGACCATGGCCCCATGAGAACCACGAAGGAAGCCATGAGCACCATGCCGCCCCCCGCCCCCGTGCCGATCCCCTCCACCGTCGCGGCCGGCGCCCTCGACGCGACGAAGGTCTACGGCAAGGGCGACAACGAGGTACGCGCCCTCGACGGCGTCAGCGTCACGTTCGCCAAGGGGCAGTTCTCCGCCATCATGGGCCCGTCGGGCTCGGGCAAGTCGACGCTGATGCACTGCATGGCCGGTCTCGACACGCTGTCGAGCGGCTCGGTGTTCATCGGTGAGACGTACCTGTCGTCGTTGAGCGAGCGCCAGCTCACCCAGCTGCGCCGCGACAAGATCGGCTTCGTCTTCCAGGCCTACAACCTGGTGCCGACGCTCAACGCGCTGGAGAACATGACGCTGCCGTTGTCGCTCGCCGGCCGCAAGCCGAACAAGGAGTGGCTCGACAACGTCGTCGACACCGTCGGCCTGCGCCCGCGGCTCACCCACCGTCCGAGCGAGCTCTCCGGCGGCCAGCAGCAGCGCGTGGCCGTGGCCCGCGCCCTGGTGTCGCAGCCCGAGATCATCTTCGCCGACGAGCCCACCGGCAACCTCGACTCGCGCGCCGGTGCCGAGATCCTCGACTTCATGCGCCGGGCCGTGCGCGAGCTGGGCCAGACCATCGTGATGGTCACCCACGACCCGGTCGCCGCCAGCTACGCCGACCGCGTGATCTTCCTCAACGACGGCCGCATCGTCGACGAGATGACCGGCCCCACGGCCGAGCGCGTGCTCGACCGCATGAAGCGCTTCGGGGACTGACCATGATCGCCAAGCTCACACTCAAGAACCTCGGGGCCCACAAGGCCCGCATGCTCCTCGCTCTCATCGCCGTGCTGCTGGGCACGTCGTTCGTCTCGGCATCGTTCATCGTCTCGGACGGTCTGAACAACACGTTCAGCAACCTGTTCACCGAGATCTCCAAGGGCATCGACACCCAGGTCCGCACCAAGGCGGTCTTCGGCAACCAGAGCCAGGCCCAGCGCGACCCCGTCCCCGCCGAGGTCCTCGACGCCGCCCGCAAGGTCGATGGTGTCGGCGCCGCCAACGGGACCCTGTTCCGCAACGCTCCGCTCCTCGACAAGGCCGGCAAGGCGATCAAGACGGCAGGTGCGCCGACGGCGGGCATCGACTTCGGGGGCGAGAACGTCCTGAGCGGCACCCACCTGCTCGAAGGAGCACCGCCGCAGGGTGACGCCCAGGCCGTGCTCGACGGGGTCACCGCCGACAAGCACCACTTCAAGGTGGGTGACCAGATCACCGCCCTCCTGAACGCGGGATCGAAGACGTTCACCATCAGCGGCATCATCGGCCAGGGCGACCAGCGCGGCTTCGCCGGCGCAACGATCGTCGGCTTCGACCCTGCGGTGGCCGGCACGCTGCTGGACACCGGGAACACCTACGACAGCGTCGACATCCACGCCGCGCCCGGCGTCTCACCGGCCGAGCTGACGGCCCGCATCCAGGCGGCCCTGCCCGAGAACCTGGAAGCGATCACCGGTGACACCGTGCGCAAGGAGGCCAGCGATGGCGTCAAACAGTTCACCGACATCCTGGGCAAGGGCCTGCTCGGCTTCGCCGTGGTCGCGCTGTTCGTGGGCTCGTTCGTCATCGCCAACACCTTCCGGATCATCATCGGCCAACGAATCCGTGAGCTCGCCCTGCTGCGGGCCGTAGGCGCCAACGCCCGCCAGATCCGGGCCATGGTCATGGCCGAAGCCCTCGGCGTCGGCGCCATCGCCTCGGTCCTCGGCATCGGTGCGGGCGCGCTCGTCGCCAAGGTGCTCGTGTCGTTGTTCAACGCCGCCGGCGCCGGGTTCCCGGACTCGGCCACGATCATCAAGCCCCGTACGATCATCGCCGCCATCGTCGTGGGAGTGGGCGTCACCTTCGTGTCGTCGATCGTCCCGGCGTGGCGGGCCAGCCGCATCCCCCCGGTCGCCGCCATGCGACCCGAGTCCGGCTTCGCCAGCCTCGAGTCCAAGCGACGCGTCGTGCTCGGTGCGATCGTCACCGTCGCCGGCATCGCGCTCCTCGCCCTCGGCCTGTTCGTCAAGCACCGCGGCGCCGCCGCCACCCTGGTGCCAGCCGGTCTGGGTGCCGTCCTGCTGTTCCTCGGCGTGGCGTCCCTGTCGGGCACGATCGCCCGTCAGGCCGCCCTGATCATCGGTCGCCCGTTCAGCATGATCTCGGCCACGTCGGGAGAGCTGGCCCGTCAGAACGCCGCCCGCTCGCCCCGCCGCACCGCATCGACGGCCTCGGCGCTGATGATCGGTGTGGCCCTGGCTTCCACCGGCGCCGTGTTCGCCCAGTCGCTCAAGGCGACGTTCGACAAGACGTTCAAGAACGCGGTGCAGGCCGACTACTTCGTGTCGAGCACGAACTTCCAGGGCTTCAGCCCCAACGTGGCCAGTCAGTTCAGGGCCGTTCCCGAGGTCGCCGCGGTGAGCGCCCTGCGCTTCGACCAGGCCCAGGTGAAGGGCGACGGCAAGCAGATCGCCGCCTTCGATCCGAGCACCATCGCCAGCCTCATCAACTTCGACGTCACCGCCGGTAACATGTCCGCCGTCGGCGACGGCGTGGCGGTGCACGTCGACCCGGCCAAGGACCTCGGCCTGAAGCTGGGCGACACCGTCGAACTGCTCTGGCAGAACGGCGAGCGCACCCAGCTGCCCGTGAAGGCGATCTTCAAGGACAACAGCGTGCTCAACGCCAACTGGATGGTGTCGCTCACGACGCTCGAGAGCCGCAGCGCCACCGTCCAGCCCGTCGACCAGTTCGTCGCCGCCAAGCTGAAGCGTGGAAGCGACCCTGCCGCGGCGAAGGTGGCCATCGACAAGATCGCCGGCACCTTCCCGCAGATCAAGGTCGAGGACCAGGCCCAGTTCCGCAACAGCCAGCGAGCCCAGATCGACCAGCTCCAGGCGATCGTCTTCATCATGCTCGGCCTCTCGGCGGTCATCGCGCTGCTCGGCATCGTCAACACCCTCGCCCTGTCGGTGTTCGAACGGACGCGGGAGCTCGGGCTCCTCCGGGCCGTCGGCATGGGCCGCCGGCAGCTGCGTCGGATCATCCGGTGGGAGGCCGTCGTCGTGGCCGTGTTCGGCGGGCTGCTCGGCATCGCCATCGGCACCCCGCTCGGCGCCGCCATCTCGTCGGCCATGCCGAAGTCGTTCATCTCGACGGTGGCCGTCCCGTGGGGCACGCTCGTGATCATGCTCGTGCTGGCCATGGTGGCCGGCCTGGTCGCCGCGGTCTTGCCGGCCTGGCGGGCCGGGCGCATGAACGTGCTGGACGCCATCGCCAGCGAATGAGCTGAACCGGGACTCCCCGCCCGACGAGACACCCGCGGTGTCCACCTAGTACACAGAGGCCACCATGTGGAGAGTTGCCCTGAAGGGCGTCACGCAACGCAAGCGCCGCTTCTTCTCCACGATGATCGCCATCGTGCTGTCGGTGGGGTTCCTCACCGGCGTGACGGTGCTGTCCGACACCATCCGCCAGACGTTCGATTCGCTGTTCGCCAGCGTGTACGGCGGCACCGACACCGTCGTGGCGGCCAAGGGCACGCTCGACGGCGGTTTCCGCCGGGCGCCCAAGCGCCTACCTCGGGAGATGATCACCCAGCTGAGGTCGGTGCCGGGCGTGGCCGCGGTGGACGGGTTGGTGCAGAGCTACACCCAGGTCGTCGACAGGCAGGGCCTGGCCATCGGGGGGTCCAACGCCCCCACGTTCGGCGCGGCGTGGCAGAACGACGCCGAGCTCAACCCGTTCACCATCTCGCAGGGCCGGCCGCCGGCCGCCGTGGGCGAGATCGCCATCGACGCCAACACGGCCAAGCTCGGCAAGATCCAGCTCGGCGACAAGCTGCAGGTGCTCACCCTCAGCGAGCCGGTCACCGACACCGTGGTGGGCATCACGCGCTTCGGCAAGGCCGACAGCCCCGCCGGGTTCGCCTACACCCACTTCACCGCGGACGAGGCCGACAAGCTGTTCAAGACCGACGGCAAGGTCGACCAGATCCTGGTGGCCGCCCAGCCCGGCGTGACCCAACCCCAACTGAAAGCCGACGTGGGCAAGGCCCTCGGCAACGATCCGTCGCTCGAGCTGTTCACCGGCGACGAGGCCACGGTGAAGCGCCAGAGCGAGTTCAAGGACCGCCTGAAGGGGTTCACCGTGTTCCTCACGGTCTTCGCGCTGGTCGCCATGTTCGTGGCGACGTTCGTGATCTTCAACACGTTCCAGATCATCCTGTCGCAACGCCAGCGCGAGATGGCCCTGCTGCGCGCCGTCGGTGCCAGCCCGGGGCAGCTGCTGCGCAGCGTCGTGGTCGAGTCGTTCATCGTCGGCCTGATCGCGTCGGGCATCGGCATCGGTGCCGGCGTGGCCGTCGCGCTCGGCCTGAAGACGTTGCTCACCGCCATCGGCTTCCCGCTGGCCAAGGGCTCGCTGGTCCTGCTGTCGGGCACGGTGAAGAACGGCCTCATCGCCGGCCTGGTGTCCACGGTGCTCGCCGCCATCGTACCGGCGTGGCGGGCCTCGCGCATCCCGCCCATCGCCGCCCTGCAGGAGACGGTGCTCGAGCACGCCAAGCCGTCGAAGGTGCGCATCGCCCTGGGCGTGGTGGTCGTGGCCGTGTCGGCGTGGTTGCTCGTCACGGGCCTGCGCATGGACGGCAACCCCGCCGTCTACCGCGTGGGCGGCGCCGCCGGGGTCATGGTCATCGGCCTGCTGCTGCTGAACCCCGTGCTGCTCGTGCCGTTCACCCGCTCGGCGGGCGCACCGGCCCGCCTGTCGGGCGTGGCCGGGCAGTTGGCCCAGGAGAACGTGATCCGCAGCCCGCGCCGCAACGCGCTCACCGCGTTCCCGCTGCTGTTCGGCGCCGCGCTGGTCGGTCTGCTGCTCGTGTTCACCGCGTCGTTCAAGCAGCAGGTGTTCACCACCATCGAAGGACAGTTCAAGGGCGACTTCTTCATCAACACCAAGGGCCGCGGCATCGGCTTCTCGCCCGAGGTCGCCAAGGTCGTGGCCAAGGTCGAGGGCGTGCAGGCCCTCACCCCGGTCCGCTTCTTCTTCGCCAGCAAGCTCGAGGACAGCAAGGGCGGGGTGGAGGACAGGCCGCTCATCGCCGTCGACACCGCCACGGTGCTGCAGACCGTCGACATCCCCGTGCTGTCGGGCGACATCACGTCGATGACGAAGGGCACCGTGGCCGTCTCGAGCGACGCGGCCAAGGCGAACAAGTGGAAGGTGGGCGACGAGATCGCCATGGTGCTCCAGGGCGACTCCCGCACGCCGCTGAAGATCGCCGCGGTGATCGACGCCAGCAAGGTGCGCGCCCTGTTCCAGGGCGCCGGCGCGCTCATGGGCATCGAGACCTTCAACGACCTCGACCCGTTCAAGCTCGACCAGGTCGTGTACGTGCGCACCACCGACACCGGCCGCACCCAGACCGCCGAGATGAAGCGGCGCCTCACCGCCGCGCTGGTGGACTACCCCACCACCGAAGTCGGCGACCTGGCCAGCTACAAGAAGCTGGTCGACGAGCAGGTGTCGCCATTCGTGAACTTCATCATCGGGCTGCTGGCCATCTCGGTCATCATCGCCGTGGTCGGCGTGGCCAACACCATGAAGCTGTCGGTGGCCGAACGGACGCGTGAGCTCGGTGTGCTGCGCGCCGTCGGCATGCACCGACGCCAGGCGTGGTCGATGGTGTCGTGGGAGGCCATCACCATCTCGGTCTTCGGCGTGATCATCGGCTCGTTGCTCGGTGCCGGCTTCGGTCTCGCCGTCATGCGGACGCTGCGGAGCCAAGGCTTCACCGAGTCGGTCGTCCCGATCGGTCAGTTCGTCGCCATGGCCCTCCTGGCCATCGTGCTCGGGCTGTTCGCCGCCTTCGGTGCGGCGCGCCGGGTGTCGCGCCTGGACGTGCTGCGGGCGATCTCCGTCGAGTAGTCGCGTATCGTCGGGGCCCATGGCCACGCTCGACCCTGCCGCGCTGTCGCCGTCGGTGCTGGCGTTCCTGCGCGAGCGCATCCTCGGCACGCTCACCACGCTGCGGCCCGACGGTTCCCCCCACGTGGCGCCGGTGGGGTTCTCCTACGACCCCGAGGCGCGGCTGGTGCGCGTCATCACGTTCGCCGCGTCGGTGAAGGCCCGCAACGCCGCCGGCGGCGGCCGGGCCGCGGTGTGCCAGGTGGACGGTGGGCGCTGGCTCACGCTCGAGGGCTCGGTCACGGTGTCGCCTTCGCCTGAGCGGGTGGCCGCGGCGGTCGCCGCGTACGGGGCGCGCTACCGCGAGCCGGGCCAGCGTACCGACCGGGTGGCGGTCGAGATCACCGTCGACCGCATCATGGGCCGGGGCTGACATGGCCGCGGCCGGCTACTCGGGCACGCCGCTGGCGACGAAGCTCGGCATCAAGGCGGGCATGACGGTGATCGCCGTGAAGGCCCCCGACGAGCTGGCCGCGTGGCTCGACCCGGTGCCCGAGGGCGTCACGTTCCGCTCCCGCCTGGCGGGCAGTGCCGACATCGTGCTGTTCTTCACCACGTCGGCCGTCGCGTTGCGCACCGCGTGGCCCAAGCTCACCGTCGCCGGCCGGGCGGTGTGGGTGTGCTGGCCCAAGAAGGCGTCGAAGGTCCCCACCGACATGACCGAGGACGTCGTGCGGGCCGTCGTGCTGCCCACCGGCTGGGTTGACGTGAAGGTCTGCGCCGTGAGCGAGGTCTGGAGCGCCCTCCGCCTCGTCCCCCGCCGCACCTGACCCGCCGCACCTGGGCTCCGGCGCGGCCCGCCCCGGCCCCGGCCCGACCCCCCGTCGTGCGCTTTGTTTGCGCGAACCACGCCCCCGTGCTGGCTCGCGCAACAAGAGCACAGCTCCGACCATCGTCGAGCTCGGTCGTCCGGCTCTGGTTGCGCGAACCACCCACCGGCACCGGCCGGCGCCAACAGAGCGCATGAGGGGAAGGGTCACAGCCCAGGCGGCAGGCCCGTCACGACCGGGCGGTCGGGTGGGTAGAGTGCGGCCACTTCCCTCCCCGTCTCTCACCGCGGAGGAAGTCATGGGCATCAACCCCACGCAGCGGCGTCACGCCGCATCGCATCACGGCGTCTTCACCTACGAGACGCTGCGATCCCTCGGATCGTCACCCCACCAGATCGACCGACTGCTGACCTCGGGCACCCTCCGAGCCCCGGTCCGCGGCGTCTACGTGCTCGACGGCACGCCCGCCACGTACAAGCAGTCGCTCGCCATCGCCTGCGCCGCCAACCCACTCGCCGTCATCTCCCATCGCAGCACCGGCCGGGTGCTCCACCTACGCAACCTCGGCACCGTACGGTCGGTGGAGCTCACCGTGCCCAAGGGTCACGATCTGCGCTTCGGGGCGATGACCGTGCACCGCAGCAGCCACCTGCCATCCGAGCACATCGTGACCCGCCCCGACGGCATCCGGCACACGACGCTCCTGCGCACCATCTTCGACCTGTGCTCGGTCCTCGACGACGACGCCATCGAGTCGATCATCGAACAGGCCATCGACCAGTTCGGTGTCCGCGTGCCTCAGCTGTTCGGGCTCGGTACCGAGATGCGTCGTCCTGGCCGCAACGGCACGCTGCGCTTCGTACGCGTGCTGGCGTCGCGTCCGGTGTTCCGGAAGCCGGCGGGTTCGAACCACGAGGTGCTCCTGCTCCAGGAGCTGCGCCGGCTCGGCCTGCCCGAGCCCGAGTGCCAGGCGGAGATCCCCGTACCCGACGAGCGGACGCCGCTGCACCCCGACTTCTACTGGCCCGAGGCGCAGCTCGCGGTCGAGGTGGACCACGTGTGGTGGCACGGCAGCCGGGAGGCCAGCCGGTACGACAAGCGGCGCGACCGGAAGCTGGCCCGCGTGGGCATCCAGGTCTCGCGGGTGACCGAAGAGGACGTCGAGCAGCAGCTGACGGCCACGGCCCGTGAGATCGCCGAGATCCTCGAGCAGCGCCAGCGACGGGCGGCCTGAGGCGACGCCGAGCATCCCCGCTCTGGTTGCGCGAGACACCGGCCACGGCGGTCTCGCGCAAGCAGAGCACCCTCGAGGCCCACGGCGATCTCACCGCGCGCGATTTGTTCACGCCAGACACCCGTCGGAGCGGGCTCGCGCAAACAAAGCAATCCCGGCGGCCGATGGTCGGGGCGCCGGCGAGCCGCCGGCGGGCGGCCGGGCTCGTCAGCCAGGTCAGGCACCGCCGGGCGGGCTGGGCGAAGGGCTGGCAAAGCCTTTGCCAAGTGCTGCACCTACCAGGGAGGACGTCTCCGTACATTGATCCCGAGCGACCTGACGTCGGCGGGCTGTCGATGGTCGCCCCACCAAGGAGACACGGATGCGAAGAATCCTCAAGGTTGCGCTCGGTCTGGTGACCGGGGTCAGCACCCTGGCCATGGGCGGAGCGGTGGCCCACGCGGCCACCAACCAGCCGATCGCCGCCACCGGCGGCATGGAGAGCACGATCAACCTGTTGGGCGTCCCGCTCGACGTGAACGTCGTGCTCGACACCGACACCGGTGACATCACCAGCGTCGAGGTCCTCAATGCCGGCCAGCCGGCCGACATGACGGCCACCAAGGTCACCCCGACGAAGGTCAAGTTCTCGAGCAACACCGACGGATCCACCAAGGTGTCGGTGAGCGCGCGCAACAACAAGCTCACCCTCGGTGTGAAGACCGACTCGCTCTCGAAGCTGCTCGGCACCAACACGTGGGCGGCCAACGTGATGGGCACCGCCACCGACAGCGGCGCGGCCCCCGGGGCCTCGACCACCGCAGCGGCGGTCGCCACCACCGGCCCCAAGTCGTCGGTGACCTACACGATCGGTGACGCCGGGGACGGCACCCCCACGCTGACGATCGACAAGATCGCACCGGCCGCCGGTGTCACGGCCAAGCAGCTCGACAGCTGGAACGGCGGCAAGGGCGGCGACGACGACGAGCACGCCTCGGCCGGCGCCCGCATCGAGTTCACCCAGGACGGCTTCCGCAAGGTGCTCAGCATCTGGGTGTCGGTCGACCAGGACGACGACGACAGCACGGGCCACGCCAGCCTCCACATCACGCTCACGGGCCGCAACGTCCAGCGCAAGGCGCTGGCCGATCTGGCCGGCGACAAGACGTGGACCGGCAAGCTGTGCGACGGCTCCGCCGGCTCCATCGCCTACGCGGTGAGCGCCGACGGCAAGGTCACGATCAACTCGACCAGCCCCGAGGGTGCCACCGT
The DNA here is from genome assembly GCA_031359995.1 of Actinomycetes bacterium. Taxonomy (GTDB): domain Bacteria; phylum Actinomycetota; class Acidimicrobiia; order Acidimicrobiales; family Ilumatobacteraceae; genus JANMAT01. Next base: position 20,620 of record JANMAT010000073.1, on the reverse strand, counting down.
CACCGACAGCCGCAACGGCGTCATGGTGAAGTTCGCCACCGGTGACAAGGTGTCGATCAAGGTGTTCACCCCCGACAACGGTGGCGACGCCGCCCTGTCGATCAACAAGTCCGGCCGCAAGTGCACGGGCACCCGTGCCAGCGTGCCCGACCCGACGGTGAACGTCTCCGTGGCCACCACCACCCCCGACCAGGCCAAGACCCGGCGCGGCGATCACAAGAGCGACCGCAAGGGCGAGGGCAAGAAGAACGACTGATGCTCCGTCTCAAGACGGCGTGTGGGGGCCGCTCGTCGCTGCCGATGGCAGCGGCGGCGGCCCTCGCCGCGCTCCTCCTCCCCCTCACCGCCTGCTCCGGCTCCGGTGGCAACCTGTCGACCGTGGTGTCGTCGGGCGCGCCGACCACGTCGGCCAAGGTGTCGGCCTCGGCGGCGGCCCCGGGCACCAGTGGCGCCACCACGGCCGGGGCGCCCGCGGCCACCACGGCCGCCCCGGGAGCAGCCGTCGCCGGTCCCGCACCGGCCGATGCGCCGGGCATCCTGGCCAAGGCCGTCGAAGGCCTGCGCGCCGGCTACCAGGTCGACTCGGCCGTCGCCGCCGAGAACCTGATCCTCACGAACATGACCGGCCGCGTGGTCGGCCCGTCGAGCCTGCTGTCGGTGACGAGCGGCTCGGCGACCGTCGAGTACCTCCAGGTCCCCCCGCAGGTCTGGGTGCGTGAGCCGGGCGGCGACTGGAAGGCAGCCGACACCCAGAGCACGCCGAAGGACACGCTCGCCCCGCTGGCGGCCCCGACGGCGCTGGCGTTCGAGAGCGCCGATGGCGACGGCCAGCACCTGAAGGCCACCTATGACGGACCGTCGCTCGGCATGGCCGACAACCCGACGGTGGACGCTGATCTCGTGGTCGGCCCGGATGGTGCCATCACGGTTCGCTACGCGGCCACGGCCCAGGGCAAGCCCCTGAACGTGCTGACGCGCCTCGCGCCGAGCGACCCGACCCCGATCGTCGCGCCGGCCTGAGCCGGCCGACGGCGGGGCGGCCGGCGGGCGACGGGCGGCGAATCCCACGGTTCGGCGCGCTCGGGTCCGGCAACCATTCCTCGAGGTCTGCCTCGACGAGCGCGACGTCGTGTGGGTGGTGCTGCACCCAGGCAGCCGCGGCATCGGCAACCACCTGGCGACCGCCCCATCAAGGTGTGGCTCACGTGCAGCGCGCCATCGAGGCCGCCGTGGGCGACCGTGGCGTGATCCCCGGCTCGATGGGCGCCGCCACCTGCGTGGTCCAGGGCCTGGGCAACCCGCAGAGCTTCGCGTCACCGGCAAGGACATCGATCAGGCGACGGTGCCCACGAGCACCTTCTGCTTACGCAGCGGCGGCGTGCCCTCGACCGGCTGCTTCGGCGCGTCAGGGTCCTTCTCGCCGGTGCGCACCGTGGCGATCACGCGGTCGGCGGTGACGACCAGGTTCTGCAAGGTCGCATCGGTGCCGGCGGCGGCCGACAGATCACTCAGCGACCAGGCTGTGCCGTCCCGGCTGAACAGCAGCGTGGAGCGCTGCTTCGTGTAGTCCACCGTCGCCATGAGCTGTTGCAGACGCCGCTGCAGCTCGGCGACGGCGAACGTGGCCAGCACGTCACCGGTCTTGGCATCGGTGACGGTGAGCGTGGTGGGCCCGGGCGGGTCCTGGGGCACCGGCGGGGCGCCGGTCACGACCGCGGCGCCCGGCGGCAGGACGAGGCGCTGGCCGGGGATGATCTTGTCCAGGTCGACGCCGGCGTTGGCCGCCGCAAGGTCCTCCAACGTGACCCCGGCCGCATTGGCGATGCGGACGGCTATGTCGCCGGCCTTCACCTCGTACGCCGAGCTCGGGTCGTGCATCGTCGGGGTGGTGGCGAGCGGCAGCGTCGACAGCGGGGTCGAGACAGGCAGTGGTTGCCTCGTTATGGTGGCGGGTTCGGCACCCACCGGTAGCGTCGTCGGCGTGGACGCCAGTGAGGCCAACGTCGCGGCGTCGGAAACGATCGCCGCGGTCGACAGCGGCGTTCTCGTCGGTCCCACCACGGTCGTGTCGGGGTAGGTGACCGACGCACCGACCGCGGTCGTCGGCACCGCACCGCCCGGCGATCCGGGGTAGCCACCACCGCCGACCGTCATGCGGATGTGCTCGTTGCTCGTGGAGTTGTAGAGATCGGCCATCTGGCTGAGCACCGTGCCACTGGCGTCGTCCACGATGCTGAACCCACGTTGCTGACCGTCGACCCTCAGGGTCAGCCCCCGATCCTTCAGCGATAGGTTGGCGGCGGCCCACGGGTCGGGGAACGTCGACACGCCGAAGGCCACGCCAGCGGCGCCGACCGACGCCATGACGCCCACCACCTGCTGGCCCCGGGCGGCCACGGCCTTGCCGAGCCTGGTCACCGTCCACGTGGTGCCGTCGGCCACCGCCAGCACCGGGTACGGGCCGTCGGAGCCGGCGACGGCCAGGCGGCCGCCGAGCTCGCCGAACGACTGGGCGTAGCCGTTCCCGCCGAGCGGCACCGGGTCGAGGGCCTGCCACGTGGTGAGATCGGACGTGCGCCACACCTTGGTCGGCGCCGCGCCGGGCTGCACACCGGTGACCTGCTCGAGCGAGCAGCAGCCGTCGTTGCGGGCAGCCAGGGCGAAACCGTCGGCCAGGGCGATCAGGCCGCCGCCACCGCCACCGGATCCCGGGGCGCCGTCGGGCGCGGCGATCTCGGTGAACTGCTCGCCGTCGGTCGAGTGGAACAGGCGCAGGGAGCCACCCATCAAGCTCGCCAGCGTGGCGTCCACGCCGAGCTCGCTCCAGGTGTACACGTGATCGACCGTTGGCCGGAACGTGGTGGCTGCCATCTTCATCCGCTGCATCGCGGCGCCGTCGCAGCCGGTGGAGCCGTACATGCACGCCTGCACGGCGGCCCGGTCGGGGTCGGTCTCCTTGGCGAACACGACCACACCGTCGTAGGTGACGGCGTAGCCGTAGGTGGTGTCGACCGACGACGGCATCAGCGCCCGCCCGTCGACGTTGGCCCGGGCCGACACGGCCACGAGCCACCCCTTGGCGCCCACGGCCACCTTGGCCTCGGTGAGGCTGACCTGACCCTGCATGCCCTTGGCCTTCATGGCCTTGGCCGCGCCCCGCAGATCGACGGGCAGCACGATGTCGCGCCACGTCGTGCCGTGGTCGTCGGACACCGCCACCACCACGTCGCCGACGCCACCGTTCTGCGGGTTCTCGATCTTGCCCGTGGCCGCGGCGGTGCCCACCGCCACGAGGCGGTCGCCCACCGTCGTGATGTCACCGAACCAGTGCGAGCCGTTCGTCTCCACGCCGTTCCACGTGACGCCGTCGGCCGAGGTGTACACGGTGCCCGGCGTGTAGTCGCCAGTGGTCACGCCCGGCGCGGTCGACACGCCGACCAGCCCGCCGGTGCCGGCCCGCAGGCCCGACCCGAACACGAACGAGAGGCCCTTGCCGAACTTCACGTCGTTGGCCTGCCAGCTGAGCCCGGCCCCGCCCATGGTGACGTCGGGCAGCGTGGCGGGGTCGACGGCATACGGGCCGACACCCGGTGCCATCGCCACGACCGACGGTACGGCGGCGGGCGGGGCGGCACCACCGTCGGCCACGCCGGCCGTGCCGCCTTCGGGCTCGTTGCTGACAACCAGGTCCTGGGCCCGCTCGCGCTGGCCGGCCCGGTTGGCCTGCCACGTGAGCCCGCCGGCCACGAGGACCCCGGCGGCCACGGTGCCCAGCGCGGCACGGCGGCGCTGCACCCGGCGCCGGGCCCGGCGCATGACGCGCTCGGCCGGTACCGACTCGTGCAGGTCGATGGTGACGGCTTCGGCCTGCAGGCCGGTGCGCCAACGATCGTCGATCTCGCTCATGCGTCGTCCTCTCGCAGCGGGCCCAGTTCGACCCGCAGTTGCTTCGAAGCCCGGTGCAGCCGGCTCTTGGCCGTGCCCGGGCGGATCGCCAACGCCTGTGCCGTCTCGTCCTCGGAGAGGCCGAGGAAGTAGCGGCACACCACGACGGCACGGTGCTTCACGTCGAGCGCGTCCAGGGCCCGCCGCACGGCCGGGTCGGCCGGTTCGTGGCCGAGGTCGACCGCCTCGCGCTCGAACTGCGGCTGGGCCTCGCGCCGACGCCGCGTCCGCAGCACCGAGCGCGACCAGTTCAGCGCCACTCGGTAGACCCAGCCCGTGGGGTTGCGCATCGCCTCGACGGTCCGCCAGCGCTGGTAGGCTCGCGTCATCGCCTCGTCCACCGCTTCGGTGGCAAGGTCGACGTCGCCGATGGTCAGCGCCAGCGCCCGTGTGAGCCCCGGACGCTCGGCCCGGTAGAAGTCGGCGAAGCCCGCCCACGCCGCGGCCATGACCGCGTCGGGTTCCATCGGCACCGCCGCCATCGACGTCGGCACCACCCAGGTCGGCACGATGGGGACCTCGCCCGTGGTCAGCCCGAATGAATCCACGCTCGGCAGACGCCCGGGAGGCCGATCAGGTTCCATCTTCGTCTCAGCCGCTCCGGGCGGCGAGCTCGGCGGCCAACGGCTCGAGCCGGGGGTCGGCCGGGGCGATGCGACGGGCCGCCCCGAGGGCGACCACCGCGTCGACCGCGCGGCCCTCGTCGAGCGCCAGGCGGGCCAGGTCCAACGACGGCGCCGGGTCGCGCGGCGCCAGGTCCTGAGCCTGCGTCCAGGCCGCGCGAGCGGTGGCCAGGTCGCCCTCGCGCGCCGCGGCCAGGCCGAGCTGCAACCACGAGGACGCCCGCCGCGGGTCGGACGCCAGTGCGGCCCGCCACGCCGCCGCGGTGCCGACGAGCTGGGCCCGTTCCACCACCAGGGCGGGCTCGCGCCGCGACCATGAGGAGGCCGCCGCCAGCTGGCGGGCGGCGCCGGCGGGGTCGCCCGTCCCCGCTGCCGCCCTCGCCGCGGCGATGCGGTAGCGGAGCTGATCGGGGCGGAGCCGCGCCGCCCGGCGGGCATCAACGGCCCCAGCAACCGGGTCCGTGGCCCGGGCCCACCGGTGCAGGGCGCGGTCGGCGGCCAGGTCGAGCCCGCCGGCGGCCAGCGCCACCGCGGCCAGGCCGGCAGCCAGCACCACCAGCGGGCGGCGCAGGGCCGCACCGAGCGACACGGTCGCCCGGCCGGTGGCCGCGGTGTCGATGGCGACCACCACACCGGCCGCCAGCCACGCGGTCGGTTCCAGTTCGGCCAGCGGGAACAACACCGCCTGCTGCACCGCGTAGGCGAGCACGCCGGCGGCCAGTCCCACCGCCAGGCTGTCGCCCCGGCGCACGACCCGCACCACCGAGCGACCCACCAGCGCGGCCAACGCCAACACCAACGCCAGACCGGGCAGCCCGATGGTGGCGGCCACGTCGAGCACCACGTCGTGGGCCCGGTCGGGGATCACCGCCCGTCCGTAGGCCCGCTCGTAGGCCGCGTCGACCTGGCGCGGGAACTCGACGCGGTAGCCCTCGGGGCCGGTGCCGCTCACCGGCCGGCGGGCGATGACACGGAGCGCGACGCGCCACTCGTCGAGTCGGGCCGCCGCCGGCGTGGCCCGGCTGAGCGGCGTGGCACCGTCGCGACGGGCAGCCAGCACGCCGATGGTTGCAACTGCAACCATGAGCGCGGCGGCGACGCCGAGCGCGAACCGTCCACGGTCGCGGCCCCTGCGCGACAAGCCGACCACCACGGCCACGACGACGGCGGCCAGCCAGGCGCCACGCGTACCGCTGCCGGCCAACGCCACCACACATCCCGCCGCCGCCACGGCGCCACCGACGCGCCAGCGGCGCGACGACCCACCGTCGAAGACCACGCCCAGCGCCGGCGGCCCCAGCAGGCAGCAGGCCGCCCCCAGGAAGGCGGCCGACCCGAACGGTCCACCCAGGCGCGTGCTCACCGCGTCGGTGCGCACCGGCGCCCGCCACACCAGTTCCACCACCGAGTACAGGCCCACCACACCGGCCGCCATCGTGGCGCCGTAGGCCAACGGGCGCGCCCCGTCGACCGCGGCCCGCTGGCCGACCACGAACGCGAGGGCGCACAACACCCACAGCACGACGCCGGCATGGCGCTCGGGCGTGCCCAGCAGCGCGTACCAGCGGTCGAGCCCGACCAGTGCGCTCAACGTGACCCAGCCCAGCAGCGCGACCCACAGCCACAGCGTGCGGCGCTCCGCCACGACCGCCCCGCGGGCCAGGGCCACCGCCGCGGCGGCGAGCACGAGCACCGTGACGGCGAGCCACTTGGCCGAACCGAACGGCGCGTACCCGCCGGGGTCCACCGCCGCCACCGCGGCCACCGGCACCAGCGCCGGCAGCACCACCCATCCCGGTGCCCTCACGGGCCGGAGGCTAGGCCGACGGGCTACTCGGACGCGGCGCGCCGGGCCAACAACGGGTCGACGTAGCGCAGTGGCCTGGCCGCCGGGCGACGGCGGTCGTCACGGCGGGCCGGGCGGTCGACCGCCGGTCGGCGACGGGCCAGCGGGCCGCCGGCATCGTCGTCGGGCGGCGTGGGCCGGTCGTCGCCGACGTCGTCGTCATCGACCCAGGCGACGTCGTCGATGGCCCCCTCGGGCAGCGTGGAGCCCTGCTCTTCGAGCGGCGGCGCCACGTCCGGGCGTCCGAGCAGCAGTTGGCAACCGGCGCAGAAGTACGTGACCCGGGCCTGCTCACCGTGCTTGCGCACCTGGATCGGTTGGCCGCAGCGCAGACAGGGCTTGCCGGTGCGCCCGTAGACGGCGAGGCCGCCGGGCGTGTCGGTGGTGGTGATGCGTGCGGTGTGCTCCAGGTTGGCCTGCAGCATCCGCGAAGCCAGCTCGATGAGCCGGTAGCGCTGGTCGATCGAGAGGGCTTCCACAGTGGTGCTCGGGTGCACCTCGCACGCCCACAGCACCTCCGACTTGTAGACGTTGCCCACGCCGCAGGCGATGCGCTGGTCGAGCAGCAGCTCGGCCACGGTGGTGCCCTGGTAGCAGTAGCGCTCGATGCGGGCGACGCACTCCAGGATGTCGGCGTCGGCGAGCACCAGGTCGGGTCCGAGGGAACCGAGGCCCGGATGCCGGCTCGTCTCACGTGACCGGTACACCTCCACCACCGGCGCGTTGAAGCACACGGCCTTCCAACCGGCGACCTCGAGCGCCACCCGCATCTGGCTGACCGAGCGACGCCAGTGCTCGCCGGTGCGGTACAGGTGCCACGAGCCGGTCATCCGCATGTGGGTGTGCAGGACGATGCCGTCGTCGAAGCCGATCTCGATGTGCTTGCCGTGGGATGCGACCCGTTCGACCACCGCGTTCGGACGCGGCACGAGACCACGGTGGCGGGGCGCGTCGAACGACACCAGGGGCTTGCCGAGCAGCGCCGCCCGCAGGGCCGTCGCTGTGCGGTAGATGGTGTCACCTTCCGGCACGGGTCCCAGGATACGAACACCCCTCGCGCGGATGGTGGACCACTTCGCGCGGTCAGCGCGAGCACCCCGCGTGACCTGCGCCGATGCCGGCGACCGGGAGCCCGAAAGCCCCGGAACGGGGGCCTCGGGTCATCAGTCCGCGGGGGTTCAGGTGTCGGTGGGGTCGGGCTTGTCGGGCGGGGCCTTCTGGGCGCCGTAGTCCTCGGGTTCCTTCACGCCGTCCCACACGAACACGTCGTCCTGGTACTTCAACAGGTCGGGCAGGTACTCCGCGATGTGCATCGGCACCCGGATGCAACCGTGCGACGCCGGCTTGAACGGCACGTCCTGATAGCCGTGGATGGCGATGCCGCCGTTGAAGTAGATGGGGTTGTAGACCTTCCCGAGGGGGATCTCCCACCAGTCCTTCTCCTTGCGGTACACCTTGAACACGCCGCCCGGCGTGACCGATTCGCCGCACACCCGCTTGAGCCGCTGGCCCTTGGGCAGCGTGGTCGTGGTGGCACCCACGTAGGCCGGCACGTTGCGCGGGTAGGCGCACCACTCCTCGCCGCTGCCCGAGGAGATGTGGCTGATGAGGCGCACTTTGCCGTCCACGAACACCACCAACGCCTGCTGGGGCAGGAACACCTCCACGTGGCTGGCGGTGGCCGTGGGCCGCAGCGGAGTCAGGTCGAGTGGACCCTGCAGCCGCTGCCACATCTCGGGGGTCACGTGGCCGGTGACCTGGTCGCGCGAGCGGCCCATGACGACCTGCTCGTAGGCCCAGATGGCGCGCGACGTGTTCGGGCCCCAGTAGCCGTCGGGTGTCTTCACATCGAAGTGCAGGTCGTTCAGGCGCTGCTGCAGGGCCAGCACGTCGGGGCCCTGGTCACCCGGGCCGAGCGAGCGCGTGAGCGTGGACAGCCCGGTGCTCGGCGTGGTGTCGGGGGCCAGCGTCGACACGCCCGCCTCGGCACCGTCGCCGGCCAGGGTCGTGGTGGTGGCCGAGGTGGGACCGCCGTCGCCGACGCCGCTGCCGACCGGGGTCTCGAACACGGTGTCGACCGCGCTGGCGTCGGCCGCCCCGTCGCGCGCGGTCGAGCCACCGTTGGCCCCGCAGGCCGACAGAAGGCCGACAGCCACGAGCACCAGCCGACTCACCCGCATCAAGCGGAGCATCGTAGTGACTCCGCGTGAGCGGCGACAGGGTTCCCCGCGTCGTCGACGGGCGCGCCCGTCGCGCCGTCAAGACGGCGTCAGCGCCGTTGCCCCGCCCGCCGGCGGGGGCGCATGCTCACCCTCGTGGATGCGGGCGAGGGGTCGGCGGTGACGGAGCACGCCGAGACGGCCGACGAGATCGACCGTCGGCGCGAGGCCGACGTGATCGACCGGGCCGACGCCTGGACCCTGCGTCGCCTGCGCTGGTCGAGCACCGGCCTGGCCGTCACCGGCGTCGCCTGCCTCGCCCTGCTGGTGCTCGCCCGCTACGAGTCGCGGTGGCGCGGTGAGCTGCTGCGCACCGGCGCCCACGCCACCGGGCAGGTCGTCGACCTCACCGTCACCCACGTCGTCAAGGGGGTCGACCACACCGATGTCGACATCGTGGTCGTCGACCCGGCCACGGGCGAGCCGATCACGCTGACGTTCGGCGGGGTCGCCATGGCCTACACGCGCGGCGAGCCGGTCGACGTCTGGTACGACCCGGCCGATCATCGCCACGCCCGCACCCGCACCGACGTCACCGACAACGACAAGGCGACCGTCGTCACCGGCCTCGGCGCTCTGCTGACCGGCCTCGCTGCCGCCGAGAGCCTCGTGCTGCTCGGCTACGGCGTCGCCGTGCACCGCTTGACCCGGCACGGCTGGCACCGAACGCGCATCATGGGGCTCGGCCACCGGTTGCTCGGCCGGGGCGACCACCGGACGGTGCTGCACTTCGGCGACCGCCCCGGCGCCGTGTGGTCGCTGCACCACCACGCCCGCGCCGCCAAGCCCGGCGACGCGTTCGTGGCCGGCGACGGCCACTGGCGCGCCGTCACCTGGCCCACCGACGATCGGCCGTACCTGGCCCGCCGGCCGTGGACCGCGGCGGGCGCCCAGGCCTGGGCCCGCACGCTCGCGCGGCGGACGGCGTGAGCCGCGACGCGATGTTCAGCAGCGCCGTGCGCCGCGAGGCCACCGAGGCCGACGCCACGGCGCTCCCCGCTGGGCTCGCCATCACCTCGAGGTCATGGGCAGCCTGGCGCTCGTGGCGACGTGGGCCGCCATCGCCCGGGCATCGTCGCCACCGTCCCGCCATCGCACCCGGGCCCGCCCGGGCCGGAACCCGCCCAGCGTGGCCAGCCCGGCCCGCCCGCCGACGGCTTTCGACCCATCGGCCGGCCGGAACCTGGTTCTGAGCACGTCTCGTCTCACATGTGAGACGAAACGTGCGGAGAACCGCCGGAGGTCGCCCGGGGGCGCTCGAGCCCGGTCGAGCCGACCGGCTCACGCGCCGCGGAGCACCAGGCCCTTGTAGCCGTCGGCGAAGCCCGCGGCTCGCAGGCGGGCCGACCAGGGCGACTCGATGATGGTGGCGCCGTCGATCTTGCGGATCTCCAGAGCGCGTACCCGACCGTCCTTCACCAGCGACACCAGTGCGTCGACCCACCGATCGTCGGTGAGCGCGCTCGGGAACGTGACCAGCGTGTGGCCGCGCCGGTCGAGCCAGGCCGCCGGCTCGCCACCCACGCTCACCACCAGCGCGCCGGCCACGCGAGTCGGCCGGCCGGCCGACTCGGGCCACGCCAGGGCGGCGCCGAACGGCTGGGCCGGATCGGTGGCGGCCAGCACCAGCGGCACCAGCTCGTCGGGGTCGTTCACCTCGCGCTCGGACCGCAGCCGGTCGACCGCCCCGGGCAGCGCGAACTGGGCGGCCCCCTGGCCGGCCACGAAGTAGCCGCGGCGCACCTGGCCCCGCTCCTCGAGCGCCTTCAGCACGCCGTACACCGCGGCGAAACCACCGGGCAGACCTTCGGCCAGCACCGCTTCACGGGTGAGCACGCCGTAGCGCTCTAGCAGCTGGAGCGTACGGGCGTGCAGGCGCTCGGTGGGCGTGGTGGGCAGCCCGTCGACGAGCGACGACACCAGCGACCAGCGGCCCACGCCCGCCGGCGGGCCCAATCGGGCCAGGCGGCCCGGGCGGGGGCGGCTACGGGTCGCGCCGGCGCGGGCGGCACCGGTGCGCTTGGCCACGCCGCCGCCCACCACGGCCCGCACGGGCGCCAGCGAGTCGTTGGTGACCTCGCCCGCCCACACCAGGTCCCACAGTGCGGCGAGCAGCTCGGTGTCGGTGACGCCGGGTGCGGCGGCCACGAGCTGGTTCCAGAAGCAGGCGCCGGAACGCTCCAGCTGAGCCCGCACCGCCTCGTGCAGCCCGCCCGACGGCCGCTCCACGCCACCCTCGGTGCCGTCGGCCAGCAGCGCCACCTGGTCGCGGAAGAACAGCCGCAGGCGCCCGTCGCCCGACCCGAGTGCACCGGCGCCGACCCACACCAGCTCGCCGCTGGTGCACAGCGCGTCCAGATCGGGGGCGCGGTAGCCGGCGACGCGCGCCGGCAGCACGTCGGTCTCCAGCACGCTGGCGGCGATGGCGGCGCCCTGCAGCACCCCGAGCGCTTCCACCAGCAGCTCGGTGCCGCGACGGTTCGTGCCGATGTTGTGCCACTGGGGCAGGAAGCGGGCGTAGGCGGCCGGGTCGACCGGCTCGACCTCACGCCGCAGCGCGGCGAGCGACCGGCGCCGCAGCTGGCGCAGCACGTCGGCGTCACACCACTCGCGGCCGTGACCGTCGGGGCGGAACTCGCCGCGCACCAACCGCCCTGACGCTTCGAGCCCGGCCAGTGCGCCGGCCACCCGCTCCTCGGCGATGCCGAAGCGGCGGGCGACCTCGACGGTGACGAACGGGCCATGGGTGTGGGCGTAACGGGCCACGAGCGTGTCGAGCGGATGGGCGACCGGCTCGGTGAACGCCGCCGGCAGGCCCTGGGGCAGCGCGCACCCGAGCGCGTCGCGGTAGCGCGACGCATCTTCAGCGGCGATGTAGCGCTCTTCGCCGGCCACGCGCACGATGGCGGCGCGACGCTCGGCCACCAGTGCGGCGAGCCACGCCGCGGTGGCACCGCCGTCGGCGGCGCGCACGTCGGCCTCGGCCACGTTCAGGTCGCCGACCTTGCGCAGCACGTCGTGCAGCTCATCGGCCGTGCGGGCCCGGCGGTGCTCGGCCAGGCACTGCAGTTCGAGCTCGACGTCGGCGAGGACCTCGGCGTCGAGGAGCTCTCGCAGCTCTTCGGCGCCCATGAGCTCGCGCAGCAGATCACGATCGAGCGCCAGCGCGGCGGCCCGCCGCTCGGCCAGCGGCGCGTCACCCTCGTACATGTAGGCGGCGATCCAGCTGAACATGAGCGACGCCGCAAAGGGCGACGCCTTCTGCGTCTCCACGCTGACCATGCGGATGCGGCGACTCTGGAGCGCACCGAGCACTTCGCGCAGCCCGGGCACGTCGAACACGTCCTGCAGGCACTCGCGCGTGGTCTCGAGCAGCATGGGGAACGTGGGGTACTTGGCCGCCACGCTCAACAGGTCGGCCGCCCGCTGGCGCTGCTGCCACAGAGGCGTGCGTTGGTCGGGCCGGCGCCGAGGCAGCAGGAGCGCGCGCGCCGCACACTCACGGAAGCGGGCCGAGAACAGCGACGTGCGGGGCAAGGACGCGGTGACGAGCTCATCGATCTCGTCGGGGCTGAGCATGATCTCGGCCAGCGGCAGGTCGTCGGCCGACTCGGGCAGGCGAATGACGATGCCGTCGTCGCTCCACAGCGTCTCCACCGCCATGCCGTACCGGTCTTCCAACCGTGTCTGCATCGCCATGGCCCACGGCGCGTGCACCGGCGTGCCGAACGGCGACAGGATGCACACCCGCCAGTCGCCGATCTCGTCACGGAAGCGTTCGACGACGATGGTGCGGTCGTCGGGCACCACGCCGGCGGCCTCGGCCTGCTCGGCCAGGTACTTCACCACGTTGTCGGCCGCCCACTCGTCGAGCCCGTACCCGGTGCGCAGGCTCTCGACCGCGCCCGCGCCCTTCGCTCGCGTCTCACGCACGAAGGCGCCCAGCGCCCGCCCGAGCTCGAGCGGACGACCGGGTTGGTCGCCGTGCCAGAACGGCATCTTGCCCGGCTCACCGGGCGCGGGGGTGACGATGACGCGCTCGAAGGTGATGTCCTCGATGCGCCACGTGGACGCGCCCAGCAGGAACGTCTCGCCCGGGCGGCTCTCGTACACCATCTCCTCGTCGAGCTCGCCGACCCGAGCGCCGTCGGGCAGGAACACGCCGAACAGGCCACGGTCGGGGATGGTGCCGCCCGACGTGACCGCCAGGCGACGTGAACCGTCGCGCGCCCGCACCCGACCGGCCACGCGGTCCCACACGATGCGGGGGCGCAGCTCGCTGAACTCCTCGCTCGGGTAGCGGCCGGCCAACAGGTCGAGCACGTTCACGAACACGTCGTCGGTGAGCTCGGCGAAGCTGGCGCACCGACGCACGAGCGCCGTCAGCTCGCCGACGTCCCACTCGTCCATGGCGGTCATGGCGACGATGTGCTGGGCCAGCACGTCGAGCGGGTTGCGCAGGTAGCGGGTGGCCTCGATGAGGCCGAGCCGCATGCGCTGCACCACGACCGTGGCCTCGAGCAGATCACCGCGGTGCTTCGGGTACACGGTGCCCTTCGACGGCTCGCCCACGCTGTGACCGGCGCGGCCCACGCGCTGCAGCCCGCGGCTGACCGCGCCGGGCGACTCCACCTGGATGACGAGGTCGACCGCGCCCATGTCGATGCCGAGCTCGAGGGTGGACGTGGCCACCAGGCCGCGCAGCACGCCCCGCTTCAGCTCGTCTTCGATGATGACGCGCTGCTCGCGCGCCAACGACCCGTGGTGGGCCTTCACGAGGTCGCCGGTGAGGGCCTCGATGCCCTGCTCGGCGGCGAGCTCGTTGAGTCGCGCCGCCAGACGTTCGGCCGAGCGGCGGCCGTTGCAGAACACGATGGTGGAGCGGTGCTGCAGGATCTGGTCGAGGATGCGCGGGTAGATGCTGGGCCAGATGCTCTTGCGCAGCGGAGCGGCCAGCGCCGCGGTGGCCGGACCCGAACGGATGGCGTCTTCCCCGGTGAGCGGCGTGCCCAGCTCGCCCATGTCTTCCACCGGCACCACCACGTCGACCTCGAGCGGCTTGCGGATGCCGGCGTCGACGATGGTGACGGGACGGGCCCGTCCCGGCTCGGCGAAGCCGCCGAGGAAGCGGGCGACCTCTTCCAGCGGGCGCTGCGTGGCCGACAGCCCGATGCGCTGCGGTGGCCGGGTGCACACCTGATCGAGCCGCTCCAACGACAACACCAGGTGGGCGCCTCGTTTCGTGGGCGCCAGTGCGTGGATCTCGTCGATGATCACGGCCTCCACGCCGGCCAACGTCTGGCGCGCGTTCGAGGTGAGCATGAGGTAGAGGCTCTCGGGTGTGGTGATGAGCAGATCGGGCGGATGGCGGAGCAAGGCCTGGCGTTCCTTGGCCGGCGTGTCGCCCGTGCGGAGGCCGACGACGGGTTCGGTGAAGGGCTCGCCCAGACGCTCAGCGGCCAGACGGATGCCCTGGATGGGTGCCCGCAGGTTCTTCTCGACGTCGAACGCGAGCGCCCGCAGCGGGCTCACGTAGAGGATGCGGGTACGTCGGCTCTTGTCGGGCAAGGGTGAGGTGACCAGCCGGTCGATGCCCCACAGGAACGCGGTCAGGGTCTTGCCGGTGCCCGTGGGCGCGCACACCAGGGCGTGGCCGCCGGTGGCGATGGCCGGCCACCCCTTGACCTGCGGTGCCGTGGGCTGGGCGAACGTGGTGGAGAACCAGGCCCGCACTGCGGGCGAGAACGGGGCCAGCACGTCATCCACGAGCCCAGGGTACCGGTGGGGTGCGCGAGGGTTTCCGACGCCCCTGAACAGGGGATGGAACGAAACCCTCCGTCCGCCCGACGGCGGCCCGCGGAAGGGGGGTAGCCTCCCAGCCGTGGCTGTGTGGCATCCCGCGTTCGAGGAGTACTGCGAGTGCATCTTCGAACTCCACGAGGATGACGTCGAGGTCATCCAGGCCCGCATCGTCGAGCGCCTGAACGTCTCCCGACCGGCCGTGTCGGAGATGATCAAGAAGATGGAAGCCGAGGGTCTGGTCCACTCCGGCAACGGCACCATCCGTCTCACCCGTACCGGCACCGCGCTGGCCGAGCTGGTGGTGCGGCGCCACCGCATCGCCGAGCGGTTCCTCACCGACATGCTGGGCCTGTCGTGGGCCGAGGCCCACACCGAGGCGGGCAAGTGGGAGCACGTCATCTCCCCCGCCGTCGAAGAGGCCATGGTCCGCGTGCTGGGCGAGCCGACCACCTGCCCGCACGGCAACCCGATTCCCGGCAGCCACTACGAGGCGCCCGACGCGGTGCGTCTGGCCGAGCTGCCGGTCGGGTCGCGGTTCACGGTGCAGCGCATCCCCGAAGAGCTCGAGTTCACACCCGGGCTGCTGCAGTTCCTCGAGAAGTCGGCCATACAACCGGGGCACGAGGGGCTCATCACCGCCACCTCGCCCGACGGCACCATGACCATCGAGATCGGTGGCGGCCACGTGGGCCTGGGGGCGTTCGCCACCACCCGCATCCTCGTCACCGCCTGAGGACCTTCGGCCTCGTGCGGGTCGCCGCCGGGCGCCGGTAGCGTGCAGGCCATGTCACGCGTGTACTCGGTCCCCGGCATCTCCTGCGGCCACTGCAAGGCGGCCATCGACGGCGAGCTCACCAAGCTCATCGGCGTCGAGTCGTTCTCCGTCGACATCGAGGCCAAGACGGTCACGGTCGCCGGCTCGGTCACCGACGACGAGGTCCGCGCCGCCATCGACGAAGCCGGCTACGACGTCGCGAACGTCGGCTGAGCGAAGCTGCTCTACGTCGTCGCGAAGGCCACGACGGGCTCGGAGGCGACGACCTTGGCCGCCCGGAGGCGGGCGATGTCGTCGGCGGTGCGGCCGAGCTCGGCCAGCAGCAGGTCGGTGTGCTCGCCGGCCAGCACGCCCGGGCCCAGCCGGTCGTTGCCTCCGTTGACGGTGACGATGCTCCCCCACCGGCGGTGGGTGCCGAAGCGGGCGTGGGTGGTCTCGGGCGCGAACCCGTTGGCCAGCATCTGCGGGTGCCGGGCGAAGAACGGCCCCGGCGTCGAACCGTCGGCCCGCACGCAGGCGACCCGAGCGACGGTGAGCAGGTCCTGCCACTCGACGGCCGGACGGCCGGCGAACAGCTCGGCCAGCGCGACGGCCCGCGCCGCGTCGCCGGTGGCGTCGGGCGCCGCGGCCAGATCGGGGCGACCCACGGCGGCGGCGAACCGCTCCCACTCGGCCGGCGAGGTGGCAGCCAGGAACACCCATCCCTCGGCGGCCCGGTAGAGCCGGTAGCCGGCCGACAAGCCGTACATCTCGGCGTCGGCGTTCGGCCGCGCCGGCATGCCGGCGTAGTCGAGGGCGCCGTCGGCGTTGGCATACCCGTTGGCCGCCAGCATGTTCACGTACACGGCCTGGCCCATGCCGTGGCGCTGGCGGGCCACCAGTGCCATCAGCGTGGCCGACGCCGTGACCACCGACGTGTTCGGGTCGGGGTTCGACTCGTTGGCCCGGATCAGCTGCCGAGACATCTCGCGCACGTCGGCCAGGGTGGCACAGCTCACCGTCACGGCCGCGCCGCCCTGGTAGCCGGCGCCGCCCATGGCCGCGCCGGCGCACGGATGGGTCGCCGGGCGGTTGGCGCTCGGGCTCCGGCGCCCGTAGCCGGCCACCGAAACCCACACCAGACGGGGGTTCAGTGCGGCCAGGTCGTCGTACCCCAGCCCGAGCCGCTCGGGCACGCCCGGCCGGTAGTTGTGCACGAGCACGTCGGCCCTCGCCGCCAACTCGCGAGCGAGGGCGCGGCCGTCGGCCTTCTTCAGGTCGATGCAGATCGACTCCTTGCCCGCCGTGGTCTTGGCCGCCGGCATGCCGCCGGGCACGAGGTGCCGGTACGGGTCGCCGTCGGTGACCTCGACCCGGATCACCCGGGCGCCGAGATCAGCCAACAGTGCCGTCGACAGGGGCGCGGCGATGATGGTGGCGAACTCCACCACCAACACGCCATCGAGCGGCCGGCCGACGGGCGCCGACGACGGCGCAGCCGTCACCGCGGACGTAGCCGCCAGCACCTCGGCCAGCACCTCGTCGGTGTGCTCGCCCACCCGCGGCGCCGGCCGGCCGATCACCGCCGGGGTCGCCATGAGCTCGGCGATGGGGCCGATGGTGCGCACCGGCCCCACCGCCGGATCGTCGATCATGACGACGTCGCCGTTGGCGACCACATCGGGGTGGTGGAGCGCTTCGGCAGTCGTCAGGAACGGCTCGGCGGCCACGTTGCCGTTGGCCCGGAAGATGTCCATCCACTCGTCGGCCGTCTTCTCCAGCGCACGGTTCAGGATCAGGTCGCGCGCCACCTCGACGGCCTCGGGGTCCCACAGCCCCGGCGACGCCACGAAGCGGTCGTCGGCCAGCAGGTCACCGAGAAGGTCCATGGCGTCCATGCACGCCATCAGCAGGTGCTCGAGCAGGTTGCCGCACTGGATCCAGCGTCCGTCAGCAGTGCGGATGGGGTGGTAGTTCAGCGTCGGCATGTCGCCGCCCATCGACGTCACGTTCACGCCCTGCACCCCGGTGCGCTCGACCACCTCCACGAGCAGCAGCTCCATCAAGTCGAACGGCAACAGACCCTGCAACAGGCTCGTCTCCACCCGCTGACCGCCGCCGCCGGCGGCCCGGGCCAGGAGCCCGGCCAGGATCCCCTGCACGGCACCCTGCGACGCCACGTGGCTGGTGACCGGCACCGCGGCGAACACCGGTCCGCCCCGCTTCAGCTGACGCTCGAACGCCAGCATCCGCCCGCCCAGCGCCGCGACCGCACCATCGTAGGCGGGCACCTCCGCCAGGTCGCCACGCGGCCCCCAACCGGTGATGGCACAGTGCACCAGATCGGGCCGCAGCCGCAGGGCCGCATCGGCATCCACTCCCCAGCGCGCCAGGCGCGACGGTGGCCCCGAGGCCACCAGCACGTCGGCCGAGCGCACCAGGTCGTGCAGCGACGCCCGCCCCGCCGCCAGGGCGAGGTCGAGCACCACGCTGCGCTTGCCCCGCAACCAGAGCGGGCTCGACGCCAACGCGCGGAACCGGTCGCCCGACGGCCGCTCCACCTTCACGACGTCAGCCCCGAAGTCGGCCAGGACCATGGTGGCCATGCCCCCGGTCGGGCCGCTGGTGAGATCGAGCACGCGGAGACCTTCGAGTACGCTGGGCACGATCGCGGACCATACTGCCGGCGGCCCCGGCGCCCCAACGGGGGTGCCAGCCTCGGGGTGCAGTCGGATGCGAGGCCGATGTCGATCGCGCCGTTCGCCGTTCGTCATCTGTTCAACTTGGCATCACACGATGAGGGGCACTGACATGGACACCTGGGCAACGATCCGCAACGGTCGCGAAGCGTTGAGCGACTACCTCGCCGGCCTGGCGCCGGCCGACTGGTCCCGTCCCTCGCTGTGCGCGGGCTGGACGGTCAAGGACGTCGCCGCGCACATGCTCGTCATTCCGACGATGTCGAAGGGCACGGTGTTCCGCTCGTTCCTCGGCTCCGGCTTCAACCTCGAGAAGATGAACGCCACGTTCGTCAAGCGGCTCACCGCCGACATGTCCACCACGGACATCACGGTCGCAACCCGGGCGTCGGCCGGTTCCCGCTCGATGCCACCCGGCCTGAAGCTCCCGGGCGTGCTGACCGAGCTCGTGGTGCACTCCCTGGACATCTCCGAAGGTGTCGACACATCGTTCGCGCTGCCGGTCGAGGACTACGTCGCCGCCCTCGACCATCTCAAGGACGTGCAGCCCGTGTTCGGGTCCAAGAAGCGCATCGCCGGGTTGACCCTGCGAGCGACCGACACCGGGTGGTCCACCGGGTCGGGCCCCACGGTCGAGGGCCCCGTCCACCAACTGCTGCTGGCCGTCGCCGGCCGTCGTTCGGGCCTCGACCGGTTGTCCGGAGACGGCTTGGCCGCTCTGCGGGACCGCTGATCGCAAGGGCGTCGCGGTCGAGCGCCGTCGGGCGCATCGGAGCGCGTATCGTCACGATGCCGGCCGGCTCGCACGGGACCGACCGGACCAAGGGGGAGTGACGAACATGGCCACCGAGCAGGGCGTGTCGCGGGTGGGTGCCGGGGGCGCGACCCTCGACGCCGAGGTCATCATCATCGGCGCCGGGGTCTCCGGCATCTATCTGCTCCACCTGCTGCGAGAGGCGGGCTTCGACGTCCGCCTGGTCGAAGCGGGCACCGACGTCGGAGGAACCTGGTACTGGAACCGCTACCCGGGCGCCCGCTTCGACTCCGAGAGCTACTCCTACGGGTACTTCTTCTCGCCCGAGCTGCTCGCCGAGTGGAACTGGTCGGAGCACTTCGCTGGTCAGGCCGAGACCGAGGCGTACCTGAACTTCGTCGTCGACAAGCTGGGCCTGCGCGGCCTCATGCAGTTCCGTACGCGCATCGCCTCGGCCACCTTCGACGAAGCCAGCGCGACATGGACCCTCGCCAACGAGGACGGGACGCAGATTCGTTCCCGCTTCCTGGTGTCGGCCACCGGCGTGCTGTCGGTGCCGTACTGGCCGTCGATCCCCGGGCGGGAGCGGTACCAGGGCGAGGCCTACCACACGGGCCAGTGGCCCAAGGAGCCGGTGGACTTCGCCGGCAAGAAGGTGGCGGTGATCGGCACCGGCGCCAGCGGTGTGCAGCTCATCCCCGAGATCGCCAGCGAGGTCGCGGAGTTGGTGGTGTACCAGCGCACCCCGAACTGGAACGCACCACTCAACAACGCGCCGATCACCACCGAAGAACAGGCTGAGATCAAGGCCACGTACGACGAGATCTACCACTCCTGCATGAGCTCCTTCGGCGGGTTCGTCCACCGACCGTCGCGCAAGCGCACCTTCGACGATTCCAGGCAAGAGCGTTGGGCCCTCTACGAGAAGCTCTACCACCAGAAGGGCTTCTCCAAGATCATCAGCAACTACCGGGACACGATGACCAGCCGCGAGGCCAACGCGGAGTTCTCGGAGTTCATCGCCGAGAAGATCCGCGCCCGTGTGAACGACCCGGCCGTCGCCGAGAAGCTGATCCCGACCGACCACGGCTACGGCATGCGGCGCCCGCCGATGGAAACCCACTACTACGAGGCCTACAACCAGCCCAACGTGCACCTGGTCGACCTCAACGAGACCCCCATCGTCTCCATCACCGAGGCCGGCATCGAGACCGGCGACGGCGAGCGGGCCTTCGACATCATCGTGTGGGCCACCGGGTTCGACGGGTTCACCGGCGCGCTGACCCGCATGAACGTGGTCGGTGAGGGCGGTCGGGTGTTGCGCGACCAATGGGTCCACGGTGTCGTCACGTACCTGGGGGCCATGGTGCCCGGGTTCCCCAACTTCTTCATGGCCGGCGGCCCGCACCTGATCGCCGGGAACTTCCCCCGGGCCATCGAGATCATGGTCGACTACGTCAACGGCCTCCTGCACTACGCCCGCACCCACGGCCACACATCCCTCGCGCCCGACGACGACGCCTGCGCACGGTGGACCGACGAGGTGCGCGAGGCCGCCAAGATCGCGCTCATCGCCGAGAACTCGTGGTTCCGAGGCGCCAACATCCCCGGCAAGGCTCACGAGTACCTGGCCTACGCCGGCAGCCTCACCAAGTTCCGTGAGCGCATGGCCGCCATGGGTGAACAGGGCTACCCAGGCATCACGTTCGGCGCCGCGGCCCGAGCCGCCACGCACGCGACCTAGCCCGGACCTAGCCCGGACCTAGCCCGGATCGGTCACGAGACCCCGGGTGGCGGGGGCCGGGTGGTTGTTTCGGGGTGATCGGGAGGGCCGCGATGTCGGGCAGGGTGCCGTGGGCGGGGCCCGGGTCCGCGGGTGTCGACGTCGATGTGCGTTGGCATGGACGTCACCTCCCGCACATCGACGAAAACGTCAGCCGAGCAGCTTCTTGGCGATCACGATGCGCTGGATCTGGTT
>JANMAT010000063.1:0-3232 GCA_031359995.1 Actinomycetes bacterium | reverse complement strand
CGCAGTCTTCTGACCGTCGGTGACCGCCCAGCGGATGAACGCGGCCATCGCGTTGGCCTTCACCACGCCGATGCCCTTGGCCGGCACGATGAGGCTGTTGACGTACGAGAACGGGTACCCGCCGTTGGCGCTCGGCAGCGGGCCGGGCAAGGGCGTCGCCAGCCCGACGTTGTTGCTCACGGCCTTGGCGATGTTGGCCGCCGTCGGTGCGACGTCGTCGATCGGCACCACCTTCAGCTTCAGCTGGTCGATGAGCTCGGCCGACGAGCCAGCCAGCGGCGACGGGAACTTGACCTGGTCGGGGTTCTCGAAGAGGAAGTTCTCGTACTTGGCCGCGGCCCAGCCGGGGATGCCGCCGAACAGGCAGCAGTTGGTGGTGTTCAGGCGGGGTGTGGCGGCCGACAGCACGACCGACATGGTCTGGTCGATGATCGAGCCCGCGGTGGGGTCGCTGCCGCCGGCGGACGCGGCCGCGTCGAGGCGCCAGAACGGGATCTCGCTCGGCTGCTCCCGGCGGATGCTCGTCCCGGCAGCGGCCGTGTCGATGTAGGCCGACCAGACCGCGGGCTGCTTCTCCTTGGTGTAGCGCTCGAGCATCCACGCCTGGGTGCTGGCGCCGGCGCGATGGGGCTGGCGGATGTAGTTGTTCTGGGTGGAGACGCCGACGAAGTCGAACGGTTCGGCCGTCGTCCAACCCACGTCGTTCCCGTCGGCGTCGGGGACGTAGGTGTGCGGCAGCACGCCGTGGGCCGCGATGTACGCGTTCGAGACCGGGAACACGTTCAGGAACAGGCTGCTGATGGCGAAGGCCGAGGTGAAGCTCTGGGCCCGGGGCATGTCGTAGCGCTTCGTGTCGAACACGTTGATGTCGTTGGGAACGACGGGACGCTCGAGGGACTGTCGTGGCGGCAGCTCGGCCCACACGAGGGCCTGAGCGGCGATCGGCACCGTCACGAAGTCATCGGGCGACTTGCCGAGGCCGGCGAGCTCCTCGAGGTCGTCGGCAGAGAAGCCGGTGGGGCTGATGGCGGCGTCGTTGACGCCTTCGATCGCCGACTGGCGCCCGGCCGGGCCACCGGTCATGCCCAGCGACAGGTCGACCGGGGCCGACGGCGTGTTGGTGAGCGTGGCCTGCCACGTGGTGGCCAGTCCCTGCAAGAGCTGGGAACCCGACAGCTTCAGCACCGGCCGGGTCGTGGCAGCCTGCACGGTACGACCGGGGACCGACACGGCGAGTCCGAGCGCGCCGACGCCGAGCAGGAGGACCGCTGCCCGGGACATCCGCCCGCTCATGCGGGGCGGGCCGATCGTCGTCGGGCCGCCAGGAACCCTGCAGCACCGAGCGCGAGCACCCAGCCGAGCGGCAGGATCGAATCGGACGACCGCTTCGCGGCGACCGTTTGCTCCTGGAACGGCACGGCCCCCCCGGCGCCCGCGGCAGCGCTGCCGCCGGCTCCGAAGTCGACGACGCCGCTGCCGGTGTTGCCCGTGCCGGTCGTCTTTCCTCCGCCGCCCTTGGCCGTGGTCGTCGGACCACCGGCGGTCGGGCTGCCCGCGGTCGAGCCACCTACGGTCGACCCGCCCGCCCCGGCCGCGACGGTGCCCGAGGACCCGTCCGCGCTGGACCCGCCGTCGTTCGTGTTGCCGCCACCCGAGCCGCCACCGGCGCTCCCGCCGCCTGTGCTCCCGCCGCCGGACGTACCGCCGTCCGAAGCAGTGCCGCCGGCCACGGTCGTCCCCGACCCGGTGTCGCCGCCACCGCCGCCGCCGGTGTCACCGCCACCGCCACCACCGCCACCGCCACCACCGGTGTCACCGGTGTCACCGCCACCGCCACCACCGCCACCGCCACCACCGGTGTCACCGCCGTTGTCGACGGCGCCACCGGCACCGACCGGGAACGAGTACGTGGGTCGGGGTGGCGCGCCGTTGACCGTCGCGATCAGGTCGAGACTGAGGTCGATGAGGACCTGGGGGAGCGGCGCGTAGTTGAGCAGCACCGCCTTCTCCTGACCCGTGGTCACCGCGTAGTTGAGGAACTTCGCCAGTACGGCGCCGCGCTCGGCCGACGTCCCGTTGCCGAGCGGCACGATGGCGTAGCTGTACGTCGACGGGTTGTACGCGTTCGGGTCGTTGGCGTCGAAGTTGAGGACCTGCACGGTCGGCTTGCCGGGGTCGGCCGTGGCGTGGCTGAGCGCCTCGGTGACTGCATCGTCGCTCGGCAGGACGAAGCTGCCCGGATTCGAGTTCGACGACACCGCGGCGACCGGGATGCTGCGGGAGCTGGCGAAGCCGGCCTCCACCAGGGCCACGGCGCCGAGACCGGTGGCGTCGTTCGCCACCGTGTCGGCGTTCTGGTCGGACGAGCCCGCGGCGATGGCTCCGGGGAACACGTACCACTGCGAGAGCGGTGGGCCGGGGAAGTTGAGCCATTGCTGGAGGGCGGGGACGGAGCCGACGAACTTGTTCCACACGTCCGGAGCGAGGCTCTGGCAGTACTCGCCGAAGATGTAGGACGTCCCGGCGCCGCCGGAGCGCAACACGACCTTGATGTTCTCGTTCGCCGGCTTGCCGCGCCCACCGAAGTCGGGGTTCAGGGCGAGCACGGCCGGATCGGTCCACGACTTCACGTCACCGGTGAAGATCTGGCAGGCGAGCTTCGGAGACAGCTTGAGGTTCTTTATGCGTCGGCCGGCCGCGTCCTTCAAGTTGAACATGAAGGCCATCCCGCCGGCGCTGACTGGCACGTAGCCGAAGTTGACGCCGCCAGCCCTGATGGCGGCTTCGTCAGGGGCCGGGTACGGGATGTCGGACACGGCGAAATCGACCACGGGCGCCGAGGAGCCGTACGGGCCCCGCGAGTAGGTCTGGTAGAACTCGTCGCGGCCCTGACCGGAGCTGATGGCGTTGTAGATGACCTTGATGTCGTACGGGGGGTTGCCGACATCGGCGGTCCATTGGGCCAGTTCGATGGCCACGAACGACGAGCCCGAACCGGTGATGGTGGGACCGGCAGCCTGGACCGGTGAGCCGGTGAGCACCAGAGCGAGACAGGCGACCACGGTCGCTGCCATCGCCCGGCGGAACGCGGGCGCCTTCATCCGAACCGTCCACTCACGTAGTCGAGCGTCCGCGGATCGTCGGGCTCCGAGAAGACCCGCGAGGTCGGACCGAACTCGACGAGGCGACCGGGCTGACCCTGCTCCTCCACCAGGAAGAAGGCGCAGTCGTC
>JANMAT010000042.1:0-21734 GCA_031359995.1 Actinomycetes bacterium | reverse complement strand
CCGGCGATCGAGCGCAAGAGCGGCCGTAGTGCGGCCTCGTCGCCGGCACGGTGCGCGGCGATCAGCTCGACCTGGATCGCGTTCATCGGGTCGACGTACGGATTCCGCAGCTCGATCGAGCGCTGCACGAGCGGCTGGCGGTCGAGCAGCTTCGTCGCCTCGACCACGAGCAAGACCGCCTCGACCGAGCGCTGGTGCTCGGCCGCGATCAGCTGCCAGTAGCGCGCCGGATCGAGCTCGGGCGGGACGAGTTGCAAGTAGCCCTCGGCGATCTCGAGGCTCGACTTCGCGAGCGTCATCTCGAGGTTCTCGACCAGCGCGCGGAAGAACGGCCAGTCGCTGTAGAGCTGACGCAGGCCGCGCAGCGAGTGCCCGCTGAGGCCGTGTTCGTGCAGCGCCATGCCAGTGCCGTACCAGGCGGGAAGCAGGCAGCGGTTCTGCGTCCAGGCAAAGACCCACGGGATCGCCCGCAGGGCACTGAGCTCGTCACTGCCCGCGGCTTCCGGACGGACAACCGGCCGCGAGCCGAGCGGCAAGGCCGCAAGCTCCCGAACGGGCGTGAACGCGCGGAAGAACGCCGGGAAACCTGGGTCCTCCCAGACGAGGCTGCGATAGGTCGCGTTTGCGCTCGCCGAAAGCGATTCCATCGCCGCCCGAGCGCCACGCGGCGGCGCGACGACGCCGGCCTGTCGCGGGAACGCCGTGAGCAGCGTCGCCGCGACCGACGCCTCGAGGTTGCGCTCGGCAAGCCCCGGCAGCCCGTACTTGAAGGAGATCGTCTCGCCTTGCTCGGTCAGCTTCAGCCGGCCCGCGATCGCTCCGGGCGGCTGCGCGAGAATCGCCGAGTAGCCCGGCCCGCCACCGCGACCGGCCGCGCCGCCGCGACCCTGGAACAGCGTCAGCTCGACACCGCGTTCGTGGGCGAGAGCGACGAGGTCTTCCTGCGCGCGATAGATCTCCCAGCCTGCGGCGAACGCACCGCCGTCCTTGCTGGAGTCGGAGTAGCCGACCATCACCTCCTGGCGGTCGCCGCGCGAGGCCAGCAGGCGCCGGTAGGCGGGCAGGGCCAGCAGTTCGGCGACGATCGCCCCGGCGTGCTGCAGATCGGCGATGGTCTCGAACAGCGGCACGATGTCGACCGCCAGCCCCGGCTCGTCGCCACCGGGGCGGCACAGGCCGACCTCGCGCAGCAGCAGGGCCACCTCGAGCACGTCGCTGACCGAGTCGGCCTTCGAGATCACGTAGTGGGGCACCGCGTCAGGGCCGCGGGTGGCGATGGCGTCGGCGGCGGCGGCCACGATGGCCAGCTCGCCTTCGGCGCGGTCGCTCAGGCGCTGGTGCGCCGCCCGCAGCGGCCGGTCGGTGGTCAGCTCGGCGGCGAGCAGCGCGGCCCGCTCGGACGCGTCGGCGGCGAGGTAGTCGGGGGCGACCCCACCGACGGCCAGGAGCTCGTGCACGACGTGCTCGTGCACGTCGGAGTTCTGGCGCAGGTCGAGGGCGCACAGGTGGAAGCCGAACAGCTGCACGGCGCGCGCCAGTGGCGCCACCCTGGCCCGGGCGAGCGCGCCGGCGCCGTGGGTGGTGAGCGACTCGGTGACGACGCCGAGGTCGGCGAGCAGCTCGTGCGGGGTCGTGTAGGGCGCCAGCACGGCGTGGGCCGCGGCGCCCGGCACACCGCCGAGCAGCTCGGCCGCGGTGGCGGCCAGCCGGGCGTGCATGCCCCGCAGCGCCCGCCGGTACGGCTCGTCGGTGCGGAACGGCGAGTCGTCCCCCGACGCGTCGGCCAGCGCGTCGAGGGCGGTGGTGGGTCGCACGAGCCGTGATGACATCGACAGGTCGCGGGCCAGCGCGGTGAGCGCGGCGAGGTGATGGGTGAGGGCGGTGGTGGTCTGACGCTCGACGGCGAGCCGCAACACGTCCGCGGTGACGAACGGGTTGCCGTCGCGGTCGCCGCCGATCCACGAGCCCATGCGCACGAGCACCCGACCCGACGTTGCCGCCGCGACCTCGGGCCAGTGCTGGCGCACCAGGTCGTCGGCCTCCGCGTGCAGCTCGACGAGGGCCTGGAAGAGGCTGAGGTCGTAGTAGCGCAACGCCTCGTTGATCTCGTCGCGCACGCGCAGACGCGACAGGCGCAGCATCGCCGTCTGCCACAGCGTCAGCACGTGCAGCTCGAGCTCGGCGTCCACCCGGGCCAGGGTCACCTCGTCACCGGCGAGGGAGTCGCGCACGGTCAGCAGCTCGGCCACGGCGCGCTGGTGGTCGAGCACCGTCGCCCGTCGCACCTCGGTGGGGTGGGCGGTGATGACGGCGCTCACCTCGGTCTCGGCCAGCAGCTCGGCGACCCGTGCGCCGTCGACGCCGGCGGCGGCGAGCTCGGCCATGGCCGCGGCCAGGCTGGCCGGCTGGGGGGCCGACCCGGCGGCCCGATGGTGGCGACGCCGCCGGTTGTGGTGCACGTCCTCGGCCACGTTGGCCAGCAGCGAGAACCAACCGAAGGCCCGCACGACGTGGAGGGCGGTGTCGACGGGCGCATCGGTGAGCAGCTGGTCGAGGCGGGCGACCACGTCGTCGCCGTGACGCCGGCCGTCGACCGCGGCGCGGCGCACCGCCTCGACCAGCTCGTAGGCGTCGACGCCGGCCTGGGCCCGCACCACGTCGCCGAGCAGGCGGCCCAGGAGGCGGATGTCGGCGCCGAGGGCGGCATCCTTCGGTTCGGACGCCGCATCGGCGACGTGACGGTCGGGGAGCGCGGCCACACCGCCATGTTCGCAGGGCCCGTCCCCGCGTGCTGCCTGGCCTGCCGATCCCACCGGTCGCCTGACATCTCTGGGCCGATGGTGTCCCACGGGCGGGACAGATCCCGCCCAGTCCGACCCGCATCGGTCGCCGGCCGAGGCGGGCGCGCCGCGCTACCGGGCCGAGGGGAACGACGGCGGCCGCTTCTCCTTGAGGGCGGCCACCCCCTCGGCGGCGTCGGGCGACAGGAAGCCGAGCATCTCGAGCGCCAGGCTGTGCTCGAACGTGGGCAGCGCCTGGCGGACCCAGTGGTTCAGGCTGCGCTTGGTGAACCGCAACGCCTGCTGCGGGCCGGTGGCCAGGTGCTCGGCCACGCGCAGCGCCTCGGGCAGCACCTGGTCGGCCGGCAGGGCCTTGGACACGAGCCCGATGCGCTCGGCCTCCTTCCCGTCGAGGAAGTCGCACGTCAGCAGGTAGTACTTGGCCCGGGCCAGCCCGCACAGCAGCGGCCAGATGATCGTGGCGTGGTCGCCGGCGGCGACGCCGAGGCGCATGTGCCCGTCGGTGAACTTGGCGTTCTCGGCGATGATGGAGATGTCGGCCATGAGGGCGGCGGCCAGCCCGGCACCCACGGCCACGCCGTTGATGGCCGAGATGATCGGCTTGTCGCACTCGACCATGTTGCGGACGAGGTCGCCCGCCTCCTGCATCACCTTCATCGTCTGGGCGTAGTCACCGACCTGCGAGCTGATCCAGTCGAGATCGCCGCCGGCCGAGAACGCCCGGCCCTCGCCGGTGATCACGGCGACGCGCACGTCGTCGTCCTCGTGGACGTCGCGCCAGATCAGCGAGAGGCCCTTGTGCAGGGCGGCGTCGGTGGCGTTCAGCTTGTCGGGGCGGCTCAGGGTGATCAGCAGCACCCCGTGCTCGCGGAGCTCGATCTTCATGCCCTCGTAGCGGGCGTACCGGTCGGTCATGAATGCACAGCATCGCGGATGGAGCGGGTGAGCCCGTCCGCGTCGAGCCCGAGCTGGGCGAGGATGCGATCGGGCTTGCCGTGGGGGATGAACCGCGTGGGCACGCCGAGCAACTCGCAGCGGGGCACGGGCGTGCCCCGCTGGCACGCCTCGGTGATGCCGGCCGCCAACATCATGCCGACGCCGCCGTCGCGCAGGCCGTCCTCGATGCACACGACCACGGCGTGCCGGGCGGCGTCGGCCACGAGCACGGGGTCGAACGGGTGGACCACCCGCGGGTCCCACAGGGTGGCGTCGATGCCCTCGGCGGCGAGGCGATCGACCGCCTTCTCGGCGGCCCCGATCATCTTGCCCACGGCCACCACGCAGATCGAGCCGTCGCCCTCGCGCAGGCGGCGGGCGTGCATGCCGTGGCCGACCTCGTGCTCGGGCACCTGGCGGGCGGCGCCCTTCGGGTAGCGGATGGCGGCGGGGCCATCGGTGCACAGCTCGAGCGCGTCGTGGAGCATCTGCTGGAGCTCCTGGGCCGACGACGGGGCGAACACGGTCATGCCCGGCACCTTCGACAGGAGCACCATGTCGTAGATGCCGTGGTGGCTGGGGCCGTCGTCGCCGGTGATGCCGGCCCGGTCGAGGCAGAACACCACCGGCAGGCGGTGCAGGGCGACGTCGTACACGACCTGGTCCCACGCCCGGCTGAGGAACGTGGAGTAGATGGCCACCACCGGCCGCAGGCCGCCCATGGCCATGCCCGCCGCCGCGGTGACCGCGTGCTGCTCGGCGATGCCCACGTCGAAGAAGCGGTCGGGGAAGCGGGCCTGGAACGGGAGCAGGCCGGTGGGGCCCGGCATGGCCGCGGTGAGCGTGACGAGACGGGGGTTGCCCTCGGCCTCTTTGATGATCGCTTCGGCGAAGGCCTGGGTGTAGCCGGTGGGCACCGCCTTGGGTGGGCCGACGGCGGGGTCGAACACGGGCGCGTCGTGCAGGTGCTTCTCGTCGTCGTCCTCGGCCGGCAGGTACCCGCGGCCCTTCTGGGTGAGCACGTGGAGCACGACCGGCCCGTCGAACTCGATGCAGTTGCGCAGCGCCTCTTCCAGCGCGGGGATGTCGTGGCCGTCGACCGGGCCCATGTACCGGCAGCCGAGTGCTTCGAAGAACGCCGGCGGTTGGAAGTACTCGCGCACCGCGGCCTTGAACGCGTCCATGCCCTTCTCGGCGGCGTGGCCGACGAGGGGCAGCTCGCGCAGCAGGTTCTCGAGCCGGCGCTGGCGGCGCATGTACACCGGGTTCAACCGCACCTTGGCCAGGCTCTGGCTGAGGTTGGAGATGGTGGGGGCGTACGAACGGCCGTTGTCGTTCAGGACGATGATGACCTTGCGCCCGCTGTGGCCGAGGTTGTTGAGGGCCTCGTAGGCCATGCCGCCGGTCATGGAGCCGTCGCCGATGACGGCCACGATGTGGCGGTGCGGATCGGCCCCGGCGTCGCGCGCCACGGCCAGGCCATAGGCGTAGGAGAGCACCGTGGACGCGTGGGAGTTCTCGATGTGGTCGTGCCGGCTCTCTTCGCGGCTCGGGTAGCCCGAGAGCCCGCCGGCCTGGCGGAGCTCGGCGAACCCGGCCCGGCGGCCGGTGACCATCTTGTGCACGTAGGCGTTGTGACCGGTGTCCCACAGGATGGCGTCGGTGGGGGAGTCGAACACCCGATGCAGGGCGAGGGTCAGCTCCACCGCACCCAGGTTCGAGCCGAGGTGACCGCTGTTGGCCGCCACGGCCTGGACGATGGCATCGCGGATCTCGCCGCCCAGGTCGGCCAGGTGCGCAGCGTCGAGGCCACGCAGGTCGGCCGGTTCGTTGATTCCTTCGAGGAGCATGGGCGGGTCGGTCCTTGCCGAGCTGGGTGGGTTGAACCTACCGCCCGGTCACCGACCCCGCCGAGTCATGGACCGTACATCGACCGTTCCCCCGCCAGGCTGCCGCCGCCGTCGCGACGATCGTGGCTCCCGTGGAAGGCCGGGGCCGGGCGCGGGCACACCCTCAGGGGGCGTTGGTGCCCGGCCAGGGCCTGGCCTACGGTCGCCCCATGGGGAACCTCTTCGATCTGACCGGCCGCGTCGCCCTGGTGACCGGCGGGAACTCGGGCATCGGCCTCGGCATGGCCGACGCGCTGGCCGCCCACGGCGCCGATGTCGCCATCTGGGGCACGAACGGCGACAAGAACGAAGCGGCGCGCGAGCAGGTGGCGCGCCACGGTGGCCGCGTCGTGGCCATGCGCTGCGACGTCGGCGACGAGGACGAGGTCGTCGCGTCCATGCAGGAGATGGTCGCCGTGCTCGGTCGCCTCGACGCGTGCTTCGCCAACGCGGGGGTCGGCGGCAAGGCACCGAGCTTCGTGGGCATGACCTCCGACGAGTGGCACCGCGTGCTGCGCGTCAACCTCGACGGTGCGTTCTACACGTGCCGTGAGGCCGTCAAGCAGATGGTGGCCCTCGGCCACGGTGGCAGCATCGTGATCACCACGTCGGGTTCGGCGTTCTACGGCCAGCAGAAGGGCCAGCACTACGGCGCGTCGAAGGCCGGCGTCATCTCCATGATGAAGGCCATCGCCGTCGAGCACGCGCGCTACGGGGTGCGGGCCAACGCCGTGCTACCGGGCTGGATCGAGACCGAGATGACCGAGGGCGCGTTCGGCTACGACAAGTTCGTGAAGAACGTGCTGACCCGCGTGCCGCTGCGCCGATGGGGCCAGGGCGCCGACTTCGGGGGCCTCGCCGTGTACCTGGCGTCGGACGCGTCGGCCTACCACACGGGCGACGTCATCACGATCGACGGCGGCTACCACTCGTTCTGAGCGCCGGCGGTCTGCTGGGCCCGATGGGCGCGGTGGCGGGCCAGACGGCGCTGGTTCCAGTTGTGCAGGTGGTCGCCGGCGAGGAACCCGGCCGCCAGCACCACCAGCCCGCCGACACCGTCGAGCCAGTAGTGGTTGCCGGTCACGATGATGCAGAACAGCGTGCCCAACGGGTAGGCGACCAGCAGGGCCCGCATCCACTTGCGGCGCAGCAGCGGCCACAGGGCCAGTGCGCACCAGGTGGCCCAGCCGGTGTGCAGGCTGGGCATGGCGGCGTACTGGTTCGACACCTTCGACATGGTGCCCGAGTCGAAGCTCCACAGGCCGCCCACGGTCTCCATGGTGTCGTCGAAGCCGAAGGTGTGCAGGTTGCGCGCCTCGGCGATGGCGCGGCCGCCGTAGTGGCTCGGGTTGTCCAGCAAGCGTGGTGGCATGAGAGGGAACAGCGAGAACCCGATGAGGGCGAACGCGGTGGTGAAGGCGAGCGTGTTGCGGTAGCGCGCGAACACCGCTGGCGCCTTCTTGAACACGGTGACGAAGGCGAAGATCGTGACGATGAAGTGGGCCGTGCCGTAGTACACGTTCCAGAACCGGATGAACGTGCGCTGGCTGAGGAAGTGCTGCTGGATGCTCTCCTCGTGGAACAGGCCGACGGCCCGCTCGAACCGGATGACCCGCAGCGCGTTGTTGAACGCGTGGACCGGTTCGCCGACGTCGGCCAGGCGAGCCGAACCGAACCGGTTGCGGATGACCGTGTAGACGGCGTAGAAGGAGACGATGATCAGCACCTCCTTCCACCAGAGGTGGCGGTGCTGCTCGGGCGTCTCCGTCTGCGCTACGAGCATGGTGTGCGAGTCTAGGCAGGCGAGTGGTCCGTCCAACGGGCACGTTCGCCACGGGAGAGGAGTGCAGTGACCGAGAGCCCGGTACGACGTCGGGTGGTGGATGGCGGTGGGGTCGACCTCGTGGTCGCCGAGGCGGGCCAGGGTGGCCGCCCGTTGCTCGCCGTCCATGGGTTCACCGGTGCCAAGGAGGACTTCACCCCCTTCTTCGACCGGTGGGTGGCCGCCGGGTGGCACGTGGCGTCGTTCGACCTTCGCGGCCACGGCGAGAGCGGCAAGCCGGGCGATCCGTCCGACTACTCCATCGAGCGCATGGCCGCCGACGTGCTCGACGTGCTCGACGCCCTGGGATGGTCGCAAGCCACGCTGCTCGGGCACTCGCTCGGCGGCATGGTCGTGCAGGAGGTGGCGCTTACGTTCGGCGAACGCGTGGACGGGTTGGTGCTGATGGACACCTCGCACGGGGTGTTCCCCGGGCTCACCGACGAGCTGGCCGAGCTCGGCGTGGCCGTGGTGCGCGACGGCGGCGTCGAGGCGTTCCTCACGGTCACGCGCGAGGCAGGTGTGGCCCCCAACGAGGCTGACCGCTTGCTGCGCGAGCGCGATCCGGGCTACGCCGACTGGTGCGACCGCAAGGTGCGCGACTGCGCGCCGGCGATGTTCATGGGCATGATCCCGGCTCTCGCCCGCCGGCGCGACCGCTTGCGCGACCTGGCCACGCTGCGGTGCCCCACGCAGGTGCTCGTGGGCGAGTTCGACACGGTGGTCGACGACGCCCGCCGCATGGCGGCCACGATCAAGCACGCCCGGCTCGACGTCGTGCCCGGCGGGGGGCACTGCCCCCAGTTCGAGGCGCCCGACGCCTGGTGGGCCGCGCTGCACGCGTTCCTCGCCGGCCTCCCGGCGCCCACGGTCTAGACAAGGGGGCCTCGTGATCACGTCGCTCGCCGGCCACGCCGGACAGCAGACCCTGCACGTGCTCGGCCGGTTCGGTGTCGACACCATGTTCACCCTGAACGGCGGCCACATCTGGCCGTTCTACGACGCCGCGCGCGACCAGGGCTGGCGCGTCATCGACACCCGCCACGAGCAGACGGCGACGTTTGCCGCCGAGGCGTGGGCCAAGCTCACCCGCGGCCCCGGCGTGGCCGCCCTGACCGCCGGCCCCGGCATCACCAACGGGATCAGTGCCATCACCACCGCCCACTTCAACGGGTCGCCGCTCGTGGTGCTGGGCGGTCGGGCACCGCAGGCCCGCTGGGGGTCGGGCAGCCTGCAGGAGCTCGACCACGTGCCCATCGTGGCCAGCGTCACCAAGCACGCCGCCACCGTGACCGACCCGGCCGCCGCCGCCCGCGCCGTGTACGACGCCGCCACCACCGCGCTCACGCCCCACCGCGGTCCGGTGTTCCTGGACTTCCCGATGGACGTGCTGTTCGCCGACGCCACCGCCACGGTGCCCGACCACCACGAGCCCGTGGGGGTCCTGCCCGACCCCGCCCACGTGGCCGGCATCGCCACGCTGCTGGCCGCGGCCGAGCGCCCGGCGGTCATCGTCGGGTCCGACGTGTACTGGGCCGGCGCGTGGGAGGTGCTGGCCGCGGCGATGGAGCACCTGCGCGTGCCGTGCTGGTTCAACGGGCTCGGCCGGGGGTGCCTTCCCGCCGACCACGAGCTGGCCTTCGCCCGCACCCGCGGCCTGCTGAAGACCCGCGCCGACCTGGTGGTGGTGATCGGCACCCCGCTCGACTTCCGGCTCGGTTTCGGCCGCTTCGGCGACGCCACGGTCGCCCACGTCGTCGACGCGCCCGAGCAGCGCCCCGCCCATGTCGAGGTGCCCACCGCGGCCGGCGACCTGTCGATGGTGCTGCTGGGCCTGGCGGCATACGCGGGCCCCCGCCGCGACCACGAGGCGTGGATCGCCGAGGTGCGCGGCGCCGAGCAGGCCGCGGCGGCGACCGATGCCGCGCTGCTCGCCGCCGATGCCGAAGCGATCAAGCCGACGCGCATCTACGGCGAGCTCGGTCGCCGCCTCGAGCGTGATGCCGTGGTGATCTGCGACGGTGGCGACTTCGCCAGCTACGCCGGCAAGTACGTCGAG
This sequence comes from Actinomycetes bacterium, assembly GCA_031359995.1. Lineage (GTDB taxonomy): Bacteria > Actinomycetota > Acidimicrobiia > Acidimicrobiales > Ilumatobacteraceae > JANMAT01. Next base: position 12,227 of record JANMAT010000042.1, on the reverse strand, counting down.
GTCTCCACCCCGGGTTGCTGGCTCGACACCGGCCCCTACGGTTGCCTCGGCAACGGGCCCGGCTACGCGCTGGCGGCGCGGGCCGCCCGCCCGTCGAGCCAGGTCGTCGTGCTGCTGGGTGACGGTGCCGCCGGCTTCAGCCTGATGGACGTCGACTCGCTGGTCCGCCACGGCATGCCGGTGGTGATGGTCGTCGGCAACAACGGGATGTGGGGCCTCGAAAAGCACCCGATGCAGGCTGTGTACGGCTGGGACATGGCCTGCGACCTGCAGCCCGAGACGCGCTACGACGAGGTCGTCAAGGCGCTCGGCGGCGCCGGTGAGACCGTCACCGCGCCGGGCGACATCGGCCCCGCCCTCGACCGGGCCTTCGCCTCGGGCGTGCCCTACCTGGTGAACGTCATGACCGATCCCTCCGACGTCTACCCCCGATCGTCGAATCTCGGCTGAGAACGCAGTACGCGGGCTGCGGCCTCCTCAGCGCCGGTTCCAGCGCGCGATCGAGCCCGAACCCGCCGAGGGCGACGGCCACCTGAGGCAGCTCGGTGAGCGGCTACGGTGGCCGGGTGATGAAGTTCGGTCTCGCCTTCGCCAGCTCGATCGGGATCGACGGTGGGGCGGCTCTCGACCTCTGCCGTCGTGCCGAGGCCGCAGGCTTCGAATCGGTGTGGGGTGGGGAGCACGTCATCCTGCCGACCGCGATCGAGTCGCGCTACCCGTACACCGCCGACGGAAAGATCCCGGCCGAGTCGGACACACCGATTCCTGACCCGTTGATCTGGTTGGCGTTCGTCGCCGCCGCCGCGCCGACGTTGCGGCTCGGGACCTGCATCCTCATCGTGCCTCAACGCAACCCGCTCGTGCTGGCCAAGGAGCTGGCGACGCTCGACCGGTTGTCGGGCGGGCGGGTCGAGCTCGGCCTCGGCGTCGGCTGGTTGCGCGAGGAGTTCGACGCGCTCGGCGTCCCGTGGGATCGACGGGGCGCCCGCAACGACGAGTACATCGCCGCCATGCGGGCGCTCTGGGCCGGCCCGCATGCCGAGTTCCACGGCGAGTTCGTCGACTTCGCACCGGTGACGTGCAGCCCGCGTCCGGTGCAGACCTCGGTCCCGATCCTCGTGGGCGGAGACACGCCAGCGGCGATCGACCGCGCCGTGCGCCTGGCCGACGGCTTCTTCCCGGGCGAAGGCGACGCAACCAAGCTCGGCGCGCTGATCACGAGGCTGCGGCACGCGGCCGAGGACGCTGGGCGCGAGCCCGACTCGATCGAGATCAACGCGATGTTCGGCGCGCAGATGGCCGAGCCCCTCGGCGGCGTCGAGCAACTCGCGGCGTTGGGCGTCGGCCGGGCGATGATCCCTGCGTTCTTCTTCGCCGGCCCGGGCGGGCTCGACCGCCTCAGCGAGTTCGGCGAGCGCGTCATCGCGCCTCACGCCTAGGCTGGTGGCATGGCGAAGGTGCCGCAGTCGATCGGGGAAGACCTGCGGGGGTGGTTGTCCGCCGTGCTCGATGCGCACGGTCGGCTCGCCGATGTGCGCGTGACGGTCATCGGGCAGGGCGAGGGCTTCGTCGGTCAGCTCGGCCGGGTCGACCTGCGCTGGGAGGAAGCGAGACCCGACGCGCCGGCGTCGGTGGTGGTGAAGCTACCGACCGCCGATCCGGGTGGCCGGGCCGTCGGCCAGATGATGGGTCTGTACGAACGCGAATCGCGCTTCTACGCCGAGCTGGCCGGCACCGTACCCATCCGGGTACCGCGTTGCTTCGCCAACGTGGCCGAACCGGCCACCGATACGTGGGCGCTCGTGCTCGAGGATCTGGCGCCACTCGTGGCCGGCGATCAGGTGGCGGGTGCCGACGTGGTTCGCGCCCGCCTCGTCGTGAAACGCCTCGCCCGTCTCCACGCCCGGTTCTACGGGCGCCCCGAGCTCGACGAGCTCAGCTGGATCCCCACGCTCGTCGGCCCGATGACCGCGGCGATCGTGCCGATGTTCGACGCGTCGTGGTCGGCGTTCGTCGATCACTACGGGCCGCGCACCCCCGCCCGGGTGCTCTCATGGATCGAGCGTTTCGCACCTCTTGTGCCGGCGTACATCGAGTCGTATGCCGACATGCCCATCACCATCTGTCACGGCGACTTCCGGCTCGACAACATGTTCTTCGGAGCCGACGGGTCGTTCGCGCTCATCGACTGGCAGATGGCCATGCGGGTCCCCGGATCGAGCGATCTGGTGTACTTCCTGGTCACCAACCTGCGGCCCGAGGTCCGGCAGCAGCACCAGTGGGCACTCATCGATCTCTACCTCGACACGTTGCGCGCCGAGGGTGTGAGCCCCGAGCTGCTGTCACGCGACACGGTCTTGCGCGGCTACCGCGAGGGCGCGCTGCTGTTCGGTGTCATGTTCGTGTCCACGATGACGATGGAGCGAGCCAACGCCCGGGGCGAGGCGTTCTTCGACGCGCTGGTCGGCCGCACGGTGGCCGCCATCGACGACCTCGACTCGGGTGGCCTCGTCGGCTTCTGACGAGGCAGTCCGTCGAACGACGAGGCAAGGGGTCTCACGCCGACGACCCCGCCGCGCTGTCGTCGTTGGGCGCCGAGCCCACGACGCCGTCCGCGTGTGCGCCCGTGCGGGCCGACCGGCGCATCGTCGCCCTCTCCGTCGCCCTCGATGCGCTCCGTCGCAACGGCCCGAAGGCACCAGCGATGCCGCCTGGGCTGAACAGCGTGACCGCGATGAGCGCCAAGCCGTAGACGCGCGAGTGGCCCTGCTTGCCCGCCCCGATGCCCACGACACGCTCGAACAGACCGCCGGACGCGAGCAGGCCCGCGATCAACGCCCCCACGATCGACGCGATCCCGCCGAGGTAGGCCAACGCCAGCAGCGCCAGCGCGATGTCGGTCTCGAACAGCCGGTACGACACCGACTCGGTGTTGTAAGCGATGAGCACGCCGGCCACCCCCGCGAGAGCGACGGACACCGCGCTGGCGAGCAGCTTGGTCCCCACCACGTCGACCCCGGCCGCGGCGGCCGCCCGTTCGTTCCCCCGCACCGCGAGCCAACGCCGACCGGTGCGGCTGCGGCGCAGGTTGCCGACGGCCACGAACGTGGCGAGGGTGGCGACGACGACCACCGTCACCGAGCGCGGGGCCGGGAAGCCGCCCGGACCGAACACGCCGAGGTCGATGCCTCCCAGTCTCGGTGGCGGTACGTTCACCCCGTAGGTCGCGCCGGCGATCTGCGGGTTCTCGAGGATCAGTCGGTTGGCGGCCACGGCGAACGCCAGCGAGACGACCATCAGTTGGGCGCCGCGGATCCGCAGCGCCGGGATGCCGACGACGAACCCGATCCCGCCGGCGCAGACCACGGCCAGGATGGGCGAGAGCGGGAAGGGGAGGTGGAGGCCCGTGGCGAACCCGGCGAGGATGAAGGCGGCGAGGCCGGCGATCGTCACCTGGGCGAGCGAGACCTGACCGATGTAGCCGGCCGAGACGACCATCGACAGGGCCAGCACCGCGGTGATCGCGCTCTGGACCAGGCTGAGTCGCAGCTCGCTCGAGCCGAACCAGGTGATGGAGAGCCCCGCGACAGCGAGGGCGATCCACAGGCGCGGATGAGGCGCGAGAGCGGCATCGGGGTGGCGTCGCTCGAGCACTGTGCCCCGCCCCGGGATCGAGCGTCCGATCATCGACAACGCCACGACGATGGCCACCAGCGGGAGCGCATCGTCGAATCCGTGCTGGAGCACGCGGGGCAGCGCCTCGACCGCGCCGAGGTGAACGGCCAAGGCCTGCAGCGCGCCGATCGCCAGTCCTGTCGCGCAGACGACGCCGAGCGAGCGCATCCGGCCGGCCAACGCGGCCCCGAGCGCCGGCACGGTGTACAGGGCGAACTGCGGCGGTGCCACTGCGGCGATCGAGGTGAGGGCGACTGCGGCGAGAGAGGTGACCGCGCCGGCGACGGCCCATGCGGTCGCCGCCGACCTCAACGGTGAGAAGCCGAGCAGGAGCGAGCCGCGGAAGTTGTCCGCCGCGGCCCGGAGCACGAGCCCCGAGCGCGACCAGCGCAGCCACGACGCGCATGCGACCGCGATGCCGATGGCGATGGCCGCGAAGGCCAGCCGGTCGGCCGGGACCTGACGTCCGAGGAGGTGGACGCCCTGACGGGTGAGGAGGGCGGGCGTGGCGCGGGTGCGGGTCCCGAACCGGGCGAGTCCCATCCCGTCGAGAAACAGCGCGATCCCGAGCGAGGCGACCGCCTTGGTCACGGCCGGCGCGTCGCGCATGGGGTGGAAGACGGCGACGAGAGCGAGCAGGTACAGAGCGGTGCCGACGGCGACGGCGACGCCGACCGACACGAGGACCGGCAGGTGGTCGGCGAGGTGGAATCCGGATGCGGGTCCGACGACCGGTAGGACGAGATCGCCTCTGGTCCGCAGCGCGTTGTACGTCAACGCCGGGATCATCGCCATCGAACCGATGGCCAGGTTCATCACGCCCGAGGCGCGATGGGTGAGGCTGGCCGACACGCCGAGGGTGGCGAAGAACGCGCCGCCGCCGAGGCCGAGCGTCAGGTAGACGAGGACCGTGGCCATCGGACCGTCAGTGCATCATGGGACAGGGTGCGTGGGGGCCACGATTCGCCGGTGCCGTGGTCCGCCGCGATGGCGGCCGACCCCGCCGGACCGCGGCGACCGGGGCGGGCCGGGTGGTCGTCGACGTCGATCCGCGGGGCCCCACCCATCCGCCACACTCTGTCACCCGGCCAGCGCCTGCCGAAAGTAGACGTCGAGCGATGTGGTCCCGCTCGATTGCGTCGACGCCGCCAACGTCGGCCGGCGGTCGCCGTGCCTCCAACGGGCCTACCGCCGCTCGTCGGATCACAGGTCCCAGGCCGGGCAGCCGATGGTGGTGTAGACGGGGTCGGGGATCTCGAGCGGCTGGCACACGAAGGCCGAGCCCACATTGAGGAGCCGCCAGGCCGTGGGGCTGGCACCGAACACGGCGAAGGCCCGATTGGTGCCGTCGGAGCTGATCACCCCGCCGGCGTAGGCCCCGTAGCACCGCACCTCGTCCAGGCGGGCCCCTGCCGGCAGGGGCTGGGCGGCGCGGAACGCGGCGAGCAGGCCGGGTGCCTCGCACGGGAAGGCGGGCGCGGCATCGGGGTCGGTGGTGCTCGTGCCCCCGGACACGACCGGGGCCGCGGTGGAAGGCCGTGCCGCGGCGCTCGTCGAGGTGGCCGCCGGCGGGCTGGTGGTCGTGCCCGCCGGCGTGGTGGCGACGGCGAGCGTGCTGGTCGGGGTGGGGCGGGCCGTGGTGGCGACGGTGGGCGGCAGCGTGCCGATGGCCGAGGACGCGGTCGGCGCCGCGGTGGTCGTGGGCGCTTCGGTCGTGGTCGATGCGGGGGCCGCGCCGTCGTCGCCCGAGCCGGCCACCACGACGGCGGCCACCACGAGCCCGGCCGCTACCGCGGTGGCGGCGCCGATGACGACCTGGCGGACCCTCGGGGTCATCCCGACCGTTCGAGGAACCGCTGGCGATCGACGATGACGCGGGCGACCTTGCCCACGGCCACGAGCCCTCGGGCGTCGTTCACCGACACCGTGAAGGTCAGCCGCCGCCCCTCGACCTTGTCGAGGTGGGCCTCGGCCACCACCGTGGCGCCCACGGCCGACGGCGCGAGGTGGTCGAGCTGCACCCGGGTGCCGACCGTGGTCTCGCCCTCGGCCAGTTGCCCGTCCAGCGCCAGGACCGATGCCTCCTCGACGAGGGCCACGACGCGCGGTGTGGCCAGCACCTCGACGGTGCCGGAGCGCATCGCCAACGCCGTGTCGGCGGCGGTGACCCTCAGTTCCACCACGCCCCGGGCGCCGACTTCGAGCACGGGCGGAACGTTACGCCACCGGTCGGACGGTGACCCAAGCCGCGACCCGGCTCTCCGCACCGACGAAGGCCCGAACCGGGCCGTAGGCTGGTCGGCCGTGGCCCTGTGCAGGGACGGGTCCGAGCCTGGCGAATGGAGAACCGATGACGATCATCGAGCCTGACGTGCTGCAGCGGGTGCTGGGTGGGGCGCTGCGCGTCGGCGGCGAGTTCGCCGAGATCTACGTGGAGGACCGGCGCAGCACGTCGGCCGGCCTCGACGACGGCAAGGTCGAGCAGGTCACCTCCGGGCGCGACCGGGGTGTCGGCATCCGTGTCGTGGCCGGGGAGACCACCGGGTTCGCCCACACCGCCGACCTGTCCGAGGCCGGGCTGCTGGCCGCGGCCGAGGCGGCGTCGGCCGCGGCCCGCTCCGGTGGGGGCGGCACCAAGGTCGTCGCCCTGACCGAGCGGCCCGTCACCCGGGTCAGCCCTGTCGACATCGCCCCCGACGGGGTGCCCAAGGCCAGCAAGGTGGCCCTGCTGATGCGGGCCGACGAGGCCGCCCGCTCGACCGGGTCGTCGATCGTGCAGGTGTCGGCGGCCTACGGCGACTCCCGCAAGCGCATCCAGATCGCCAACTCCGACGGCCTCCTGGTGAGCGACGAGCAGGTCCGCACCATGTTCCGCGTGAGCGCCGTCGCCGGCGGTGACACGGGCATGCAGACCGGCTACGAGTCGCTCGGCCGCACCGCCGGGTTCGAGCTCCTCGACGGCACCGCCGTGGAAGACGTGGCCCGCGCCGCCGCCGGTCGGGCCGTCACCAAGCTCGGCGCCCGCCCCGCTCCGTCGGGTTCGCTGCCCGTGGTCATCAAGGCCGGCAGCGGCGGCGTGCTCTTCCACGAGGCCTGCGGCCACGGGCTCGAGGCCGACCTGGTCGCCAAGGGCGCGTCGGTCTACAAGGGTCGTGTCGGCCAGCAGGTCGCCTCGCCCCTCGTCACCCTCGTCGACGACGGCACCATGGCCGGCGAGTGGGGCGCCATCGCCATCGACGACGAGGGCCACGTGGCCCAGCGCAACGTGCTCATCCAGGACGGCGTGCTCACCGACTACATGTGGGACTTCCTGCGGGCCCGCAAGGAGAAGCGGCCCGGCTCGGGCAACGGCCGGCGCCAGAGCTACCAGTACCTGCCGATGGTGCGCATGACGAACACCTTCGTGCTGAACGGCACCGCGGATCCCGACGAGATCATCGCCGCCACCGACCACGGCGTGTACGTGGTGCAGTTGGGCGGCGGTTCCGTGAACACGGCCACGGGCGACTTCGTGTTCGGCATGTGGGAGGCCTACCTCATCGAGCACGGCAAGGTCACCGAGCCGCTGCGCGAGGGCAACCTCATCGGCAACGGCCCGCAGGTGCTGTCCGACATCGACATCATCGGCAACGACTTCGCCATGGGCTCACCGGGCACGTGCGGCAAGGACGGCCAGGGCGTACCCGTGGGCGACGGCCAGCCGACCCTGCGGGTGAAGGCCATGACGGTGGGCGGCACAGCGGCATGAGCACGAACGGCGATCTCCTCGCATTGGCCCGCTCCGTGGTCGATCGGGCCCAGCCCGGCGAACAGGTCGAGGCCTACGTGTCGCGCGACGGTGAGACCAGCGTGCGCATCTACGAGGGCGAGATCGAGCAGCTCATCTCGGCCCAGAGCGAAGGCATCGGCGTACGGGTCATCCGCGACGGCAAGGTCGGCTTCGCCTACGCCGGCCTGCTCGACGACACCGTCATCGGCGAGGTGCTGGCCGAGGCGCGTGACAACGCTTCGTTCGGCACCACCGACGAGTGGGCCGGCCTGGCCACGCCCGACGGTGTGGTGCCCACCTCGCTCACGTTGTGGAGCGACGCGCTGGCCAGCTTCCCGACCGAGAAGAAGGTGGCCATGGCCACCGAGCTCGAGAAGCTCACGCTGGCGCGTGACAAGCGGGTGCGGGTCGACGAGTCGAACTTCACCGACGTGCTCGCCGAGGCGGCCGTGGCCACGTCCACCGGCATCGCCGTGGCGTCGCGCGAGAGCGGTTGCTACGTGGTCGTGTCCACCCTGGCCGACGACGGCGACGAGACCCAGACCGGTTTCGCCTACTCGGTGGGGCGTGACCCGGCCGAGCTCGACCTGGAACGGGCGGCACGCGAAGCGGTCGACCGCGCCACCCGCATGCTCGGCGCCACCAAGCCGGGTACCAAGCGGGTCACCGTGGTGCTCGACCCGTTCGTCACCGCCCAGTTCCTCGGCATCGTCGGCTCCACCCTCAACGGTGAGGCGGTGCTGAAGGGTCGCTCGCTGTTCGCCGACCGGCTCGACGACAAGGTGGCGGCGCCGTTCTTCACGCTCGTCGATGACGCCACCAACCCGTTGGCCTACACGGCCAGCGAGGTCGACGGCGAAGGCCTGGCCACCCGGCGCAAGGCCCTCATCGAGAACGGCGTGCTGCGCCAGTTCGTGCACACCTCGTACTCGGGGCGGCGCGCCGGCGTGGCCTCGACCGGCAATGCGGTGCGGGGCGGCTTCAAGGGCACGCCGGGCTGCGGTTGCCTGGCACTGTCGATCGCCCCGGGCACCCGCCCGCAGGCCGACCTCGTGCGCGACATCAGCGACGGGGTGCTCATCCAGATGGTGTCCGGCCTCCATTCGGGGGTGAACCCGATCTCCGGTGACTTCTCGACCGGAGCGTCGGGTCTGTTGATCCGCAACGGTGAGCTGGCCGGTCCGGTGAAGGAGTTCACCATCGCCTCCACGTTGCAGCGCATGCTGAACGACGTGGTCGAGATCGGTAGCGACGTCGAGTGGCTGCCCATGCGGGCGGCCGGGGTGAGCGTCGTCGTCGACGGCCTCACCATGAGCGGCGCCTGATCCCACTGGTCGTGACGGCACCGTAGGTGGTGCCACCGCATCGTCTGTCAAGAACGGTGGACCACGACGCCGCCACCCGTCGGGCTCCTACGCTCTCGGTTGATCCTGGCGGATGGTGGAGCTGATGACGGAACGTTTGCGCGTGTTCGCGGCGATGGTGCTGGTGGCGGTCGGCCTGGCCGTCGCCGTGAAGGTGGCCGAGCCGGCCTCGGCGGCCAACCCCTGTGGAGCCACGTCCACCCCGTGCGTCGTGACGCCCGGCATCGTGGCCGAGCCGGTGCTCACGTCGTTCCCGGCGTTCCCGAGCACGCCGGTGAACTTCGCCCTCGCGCCCGACGGCAAGATCTTCGTGGCCGACAAGGCCGGGCGCGTGCTGGTGTACGCCGGCACCGGCGCCTCCACCTTCTCGGTCACCGCCGACGTGCGCGGCAACGTGATGGACAACTGGGACCGCGGCCTGCTGGGCATGACGCTCGACCCGAACTACTCGGCCGCCGACCCCGCCAACCGCTACGTCTACGTGCTCTACACCTACGACAAGAACCCGAAGGCTGCCGGCACGCCCGTGCCGCGCTGGGGCACCGCCGCCGGCGGCGACGACTGCCCCACGCCTCCTGGCCGTGACGTCGACGGGTGCGTGGCCACGGCGCGCATCTCCCGCTTCCACGTGAACGCCGCCGGTGTGGCCGATCAGGCCGAGCAGGTGCTGCTCGACTCCACCGCGGCGGGTGGCTGGTGCGAGCAGTTCCCGAGCCACAGCGTCGGCACCCTGATCTTCGGAGCCGACGGCAACCTGTACGCCGGCGCCGGCGACGGTGGCAGCTTCACCTTTCCCGACTACGGCCAGTTCGGCGGCACGATGGGTACGGCCGACGTGCCCCGCAACCCGTGCGGCGATCCGTCGGCGACGAACGGCGAGGGCGGTCGCGGCAACGCCATGACGCCCCCCGGTGCCGAGGGCGGCTCCCTGCGGGCGCAGTCGACCCGCTCCACGGTGGCCGACGGCTACTCGCCCTACGACGGCGCCATCGTGCGCATCGCCAAGGACGGCACGATCCCGGCCGACAACCCGTTGGTGAACAACGGGATCGCCGGCGACGACCCCATCGCCGCCTTCGGTCTGCGCAACCCGTTCCGGTTCAACTTCAAGCCGGGAACCCGCGACCTGTGGCTCGGCGACGTGGGTGCCGGAGCCGAGGAAGAGGTCTCCCACTTCGACCTCGCCTCCGGCCAGGTGCCGAACTTCGGGTGGCCCTGCTTCGAGGGCGTCGACCCCAGCTTCGAGTTCACCGTCGCCCGCTCGTTCAACCTGTGCACGTCGCTCAGCACCACCACGGCGGCCACCATCGGCACCAAGGTCGGCATCAGCCCGGTCGTGAAGCCCACCGGCGCCTACGGCCACTTCGGCGCGGCGGCCGACCTGTACACGTCGTCGGGCTGCATCCCGGTGGTGCCCAACGATCCGGGCTCGTCGGTCACCGGCGGTGCGTTCGCCGCCAGCACGTGGCCCAACGGGCTCGGCGCCGCCTACGTCTTCGGCGACTACGCCCGCCAGTGCCTGTGGGCCATGCCCGCCAACCTGCAGGGCGGCACCGCCGACCCGTTCACGCTCGTCAAGAGCCAGCTCGTCCCGATCGCCAGCAACATCGCGCCGGTCTCCATCCAGCGCAGTGCCAACGGTGACATCTACGTGCTCGACATCGGGTCCTTCGGCGCCGTGAACCGCGCCCCCGGCATCTACCGCTTCGGTGTGGCCAACCTGCCGACGGCGGCGTTCACGGCCACGCCCACCTCGGGTGCCGCCCCCCTGACGGTGAACTTCAGCGCCGTCGGCAGCAGCGCGGTGGCCCCGTCCACCATCGCCGGCTACGCGTGGGACTTCGACGGCAACGGCACGTTCGAGGGCACGGGCAACGCGCCGGCCTTCACCTACACCTCGAGTGGCACGTTCTCGGCCACGCTCCGGGTCACCGATTCCGTCGGCCGCCAGGCGGTCACGTCGCGCACGATCACGGTGGGGGCGCCGCCCGCCATCACCAGCGTCACGTCGTCGGTGGGACCGAACGGCTTCCGGGCCGGCGACACGGTCACCTACTCGGTGTCGGCCACCGACCCGAACGGCCTGGCCCTCACGTACACCAACGAGATCATCCTGCGGCATTGCACCCAGGCCGGCGGCACGAGCTGCCACGAGCACGTGAACCCGGTGGGCGCCCTGCCCAACGCCGCCACGGGCGCCTTCACCGCGCCGAGCCACGACGGCTTCTCGTTCCTGCAGCTGATCTCGACGGTGACGAACTCGGCCGGCCTTTCGGCGACGCGCACGACCGACCTGCAGGGCAACTGGCTGCAGCTCACCGTCGCCACGAACCCGTCGGGCCTGCAGATCACGCGTGACGGCACGCAGTCGGCCACGCCCTACGCGTCGACCCAGATCGGGTCGGCGTCCAGCACGCTCAGCGTGGCGACCTCGCAGGTGCTGGGCAACCAGACGTATCAGTTCACCGGTTGGTCCGACGGCGTCACGACGTCGTCGCGCACGATCGCCCCGGCCTCGGGCACCATCGCCCTCGTCGCCCAGTTCGCGCCGGTCGGTCCGCCGTTGCCGACCACGACCACCACGGTGGCCCCCACGCCCACGCAGACCACCACGCGCTACGAGGCCGAGGCGGCCACGCTGGTGGGGCCCACGGTCGTCGACTACGGCGCCGGCTACTCGGGCCCGGGTTGGGTCACGAACTGGTCGAACGCCGGTGACACGGTCACCTTCAACGTGACGAACCCGAACACCGTTGTCTCGCCGGCGACGCTGGCCTTCCGCTACAAGGCTCCCTGGCTCCCGGCCGTGCGCACGCTCACCCTCAACGGCGCGGGAGCGACCGCGCTCAGCTTCCCGCTCACCGCGATCGTGGGTGGCGACTGGACCGACTGGGCCGGAGGCGGCGTCGTGTCGGCCGGGGTGACGCTGCCCCCGGGCGTGAGCCAGGTGAAGCTGACCCGGCTCGACGCCGGCGACGGCCCGCTCGACATCGACTTCCTCGACCTGACGACCTCGACCCCCGGCGTGCCGCCGACCACCACGACGACGGTGGCGCCGACCACGACGACGACGGTGGCGCCGACCACGACGACGGTGGCGCCGACCACGACGACCGTCGCCTCGGCGCCGGTCACCAAGCGGTACGAGGCCGAGGCGGCCACGCTGGTGGGCCCGACGGTCGTGAACTGGGGCTCGGGCTGGTCGGGTACCGGCTGGGTCACCAACTGGAGCAACCCGGGGCAGTCGGCTTCCTTCACGGTGACCAACCCGGGCGCGACGGCCGGCACCGCCACCATCGCCCTCCGCTACAAGTCGTCGTGGCTGCCGGGCGTGCGCCAGCTCACGGTGAACGGGGGAGCGGCGCAGACGCTGTCGTTCGCCCTCACGCCGATCGTGGTCGGTGACTGGACGAACTGGG
>JANMAT010000010.1:0-19488 GCA_031359995.1 Actinomycetes bacterium | reverse complement strand
GCTCGTCCGTGGTTACGAACAGAAAGCCGTCTAAGACGTCCAAGGCGGTCTCGGGCTCGTAAAGCGTACTGAGCACACTGTCCCATCCGCGTGAGAATGCGCGGCGGAGGCGGAGGCTCAATAGTCGAGTCACCGACCGTTGGTCTATCCGCTCCCCTGCCACGACGAGCATTCGTCTCACGTCGTCGCGTATCCAATCGGGCCAGCCTTCATGGAGGCCGTCATAGCGTGCTGCGCTCTCTTCGTCGTAGCGGGCGCTTAGTGGCTTCCAATCCATCGGGCATACGGTACCGGCGATGCCCCCGCCGTGCCTCGCAGCGTTGACGTCTAACTAGCGACAAACGGCCCCGTAGCGCCGTACGGCTCAGCGAGGGACACGGGCCACGGCGCCAGGATTGACGTTGAACCGTCAGGCGGGCAGCGGAGCGCCCAGCGTCGAAGATGGCCCGCGGGCGGCGTGCCGGCGACGGAGGGGCGAGGTGCCAGGAGGCGGGGGGCATACGCTGAGCCGCATGGAGCCTCAGCACTGGATTGCGCTCACCGCGGTGGTCGGAGCCTTTGTGTCCCCGCTCGTCACGCAGCGAATTCAGGCGCGACGGGAGACGAGCGCTCGGGTGCATGCGGAGCGAATGAGCGCCTACGCAGAGGCGGCAGGGCTATTGATCTACTGGCGTTCGAGGTTTAGCGAGAGCGTCTACGACGGCCCGAGTGGTCCGATGCCCGCACGACCCGATCGGGACTGGCACGCCGTGCTCGCCAAGGTCAGCCTTCTCGGAGGTGGGGCCGTCCGATCGCGCACACAGGACACCATGGAGGCATACCGAACAGCGTTCGTCGGGATGGACGAGTCCAACCTCCAGAACTTCCTCATTCCCGGAACGGCCGAGTCCCGACTCGATTCCTTCCTCGGAGCGTCCGAGCAATTGGACGAGGCGATGCGCAGGGAACTCGGGGTTAGAACGAATCGTCGGCCAGGAAGGCCTCAAGCGGCGACGACAGCGGGGCCGTAGGCGAGGAGGTGCGGGGCCGGGCGGCGGGCGTCAGGCCGAGAGCGTTTCCAGGGCGAGGACCTTGGAATGCACGTCCTCGAAAATTCGCCAGAACGGCGGGACGTTGAGCGTCCCGCGATGGCCGCTAACCGCAGCATCCTTGCGCGTCCCCCATCCGGGTCCGGTCGGGGGCGCGTGGCCGGGCTGGGGCAGACTGGGGGCATGGCCATCGCAGCGTTCCTCGGGGCCCCTCCGGTGGCGATCGCCCACCAGGGTGGTGGGCTCGAGCACACCGAGAACTCGTGGGACGCCTTCGAGTTCGCGGTCGAGCAACTCGGATACGCCTACCTGGAGACCGACGTGCAGAGCACGAGCGACGGCGTGGTCATCTGCATGCACGACCCCACCTTCGACCGCACCACGAACGGCAAGGGCCCGGCCACCGGCCTGCCGTGGAGCGCGGTGGCAGGGCTGCGGGTGAACGGCAGCGAGCGTCCCCCGCCCCGCCTCGACGAGGTGCTCGAACGGTGGCCGCACCTGCGCATCAACCTCGACCCGAAGACCAACGCGGCGGTGGAGCCGCTGGTGCGGGTCATCCGTGATCACGACGCCGTGAGCCGGGTGGGGATCGGCTCCTTCAGCGGGAAGCGCATCAAGCAGGTGCGCGCCGCGCTCGGGCCGCAACTGTGCTCGTCGACCGGACCGCTCGCCACCTTGCGCTGGGTGATCGGTTCCCTGTTGCCCGCACCGCTCGGCCAGCTCGTCGCCCGCACTTCGGCATGGTGCTACCAGGTGCCCGTGAAGCAGTGGTTCCTGCCCGTCACGACCGAGCGCACCGTGCGGCTGGCCCACGCCATGGGCAAGCAGGTCCACGTCTGGACGGTGGACGACGAGCCGGTCATGCGCGGCCTGTTGGCCATGGGCGTCGACGGCATCATGACCGACCGGCCCACCCTGCTGCGCCAGGTGCTCGAGGACGAGGGCCACTGGCCCCCGTCCTGAACCGTCAGCAGAACGGGATCGACGTCTCGGTGTCGCGGCCGGACACGGTGGTATCGGCCGCGCTGTCGTCGGTGGGACACGGGGCGATCGGTGTGATGTCGCCGTTGACCGCGGACCCGAAGCCGCCGGCCAGGCCGTCGATCCCGGCGAAGAAGGTCTGCACGCCCACGACCATGGCCGGCAGCAAACGCCCGATGGTGCGGGCCGGGCTCACGTACCACTTGCCATCCACCTGCACGACGGCGACACCGGCCAGGTCGCTCACGGCCTGGAGCTCGGCGACCTGCTCGGTGGTCAGGTCCAGACCGCTGTCGCCGGCGTTGAAGCCGTCCTTGGCGCACTGCGTCTCGTCGACGGGCTTCTCGCCCTCGGCCTTCACGACCACGTGGTAGCAGCCCGGTTCGGGGGTGGATGCCTCGAGCGACAGCGTCTTGCCGTCGACCTCGGTGCTGCCGGCCACCGCGGTGACCTTCAGGACCTTGCCGCCCCGCACGTCCCTGCTCTCGAAATCGAGCTTGGTGACGGTGAAGAACGGGGTGGCCGGCGGCGCCGGAGCCTCGTTCAGGAGCATGGTGCCGTAGTCGTGCAGGGCCGCCATCTCGTCGGGTGGCGTCAGCTCGACGAGGCGCGCCCACCGGCCCTTCGACGCGGCCTCCACCATCTGGCGAACGGCGTCCTCGGGGGTGTCGGCGCCCTTGGCGGCGATGCGCTCGGCCGGGTCGGGCGCGGGGAGGCCGGCGTCGGCCCGGGCCAGTTCGGCCACCGTGTAGAACATGCTCACGTGCCAGCCGTCGGCGTCGCGCACGGTGGCCAGGCGCACCGGGTCACCGCGATCGGCGAACGTGCCGCGGGCCGTGTCGCTCGTGCGGGCGCCGGCATCGTCCTCGGCCATCTTCGACACGGTCTTGCCGATGCCGAAGGGCAGCTTCGTGCCGTCACCGGTGGCGGTGTAGGTACCGCCGGTCAGCTCGACGACGGCGATCGAATCGGTGACGGCCTCGGTGTTGGTGGTGAGGCCGTCGATCTTCAGCGTGTAGGCATCGAACGCATGCAGCGACGCGTCGCTCGGCGCGTCGGCCGACTTCACGTCGCGCAGGTCGGCGAGCACGTCGACCAGCAGGTTCCGTTCGGCCTTGGGCAGGGTCTCGGCCGCGCCCAGCAGGTCGCGGTCCTGCAGGGCCCCGAGGAACGACTGCACGGCCGACTCGGGCGAGCTCTGCGTGGCCGGGCCGCTCCTGCGCAGCACCAGCGCGGCGCCGATGCCACCGATGGCCAGCACGCCCACGGCGGCCACGGCCGCCCAGCGGCGTGAGCGCCGGGCCTTGGCGGCGACGGGCGAGGCGCCCACCGGCGCCACCCCCGCGATCCAGGCCGGCGGCGGGGCCACGTCGCCCGACCCACCAGGTGACCACGGTGACGGCGGGCCCGACGGCAGCGGCACCGACGCGCGGGGTCCGTCCCAGCCGACGGGCGGCGGCGAGGGTGGCGGGGGCGGCGGCAGTTCGTCCATCAGGTCCTCCCAGAAGTACGGGCCACGCCGGCGATCACACCGGCCAGACCCAAGACTGAACTGACGATCGTCAGGAGCACACCCGGATACGAGGATCCTTGCGCGCTCTTGACGATCCACACACCGACCCCGAACCCGGCTAGAGCCACCAGTCCCCCAGGTAGCAGGGCCCAGCGGGTGCGCCCGAGGAGGGCGAGGGCGACCGAGGTGGAGGCGACGAGGGGCAGGGCGAGCCAGGCGGTGACCCCGACGCGCATCGGGGCCGACCCGGCGAACCCGAACGTGCGGGCCACACCGGCCAGGTCGTAGCCCGACAGCCAGCGGCGGCCCGACCGGGCCCAGGGCAACGCCACACCGGTGGCCACGCCCGCGGCGCCCGCCGGTGTCGCCCACGTCGCGAACCGCACGCCCGCACGGGTGATCACACGAGGTAGGGTAGGGCGTGGCGACGGCCTACGGTGCGCGGCATGGCCCCTTCTGCTCCCGTCCCCACCGCCCAGAGCACCGGCGGCCTGGTGGCCACCGCCGACCAGCAGGCCACCAGCGCCGGCATCGTCACCCTGGCCCGGGGCGGCAACGCCGTGGACGCCGCCATCGCCGCCAACGCGGCCATGGCCGTGGTGGCCCCGCACCTGTGCGGGCTGGGCGGCGACCTGTTCGTGCTGGTGCACTCGCCGGGCCACGTCGCGCCCGTTGCGCTCGACGCCGCCGGGGTGGCCGGCAGCGGGGCCGACCCCGACCGGCTGCGGGCCGAGGGGCACGAGCTGATGCCCTTCAAGCACGACATCCGCACCGTCACCATCCCCGGCTGCGTCGACGGGTGGATGTCCCTGCACACCCGCTTCGGCCGGCTCGGCCTGGACCAGGTGCTGGCGCCCGCCATCCGCCTGGCCGAGGACGGTTTCGCCGCCTCTCCCCTGCTGGTGGCCAGCCTCGCCGCCAGCATCGCCCCCCGACCCGAGCGGGGCAGCGAGGAGCTGCTGGGGCAGGCCACCCGACGCGGCGCCCGCGTGCGCCGCCCGGGCGTGGGCCGCACCCTGCGGGCCATCGCCGCCGGCGGCCGGGCCGCGTTCTACGAGGGCGAGTTCGGCGAGGGTCTGCTGCGGTTGGGCGACGGCCACTACACGGCCGACGACCTCGCCCGCCCGTGGACGGCGTGGGTCGAACCGGTCACCGCCGAGGCCTACGGGCACCGGCTGTGGAGCATCCCACCGGTGTCGCAGGGCTACCTCACGGTGGCCTCGGCGTGGATCGCCGACGGCCTGCCGCTCCCGGCTTCGGTCGACGACCCCGACTGGGCCTACCTGCTGGTCGAGGCGGCCATCGCCGCCGGCCACGACCGCGACGAGGTGCTGTGGCAGGGCGCCGACGGCCCCGCCCTGGTGAGCGAGGCCCGCCTCGCCCCCCGCCGGGCCGCCATCTCGCTCGACCGCCGGGCCACGTGGCCGGCGCCGCCCACGCTCGACGGCGACACGACGTACCTGTGCGTGGTCGACGGCGACGGCATGGGCGTATCGCTCATCCAGTCGAACGCGTCCGGATTCGGCAGCCACCTGTTCGAACCGTCCACCGGGATCAACCTGCACAACCGCGGCCTGGGGTTCTCGCTCGTGCCCGGCCATCCCGGCGAACTGGCTCCCAACAAGCGCCCGACCCACACGCTGTCGCCCGCGCTGGTGACGCACCCCGACGGTCGACTCGCCGCCGTGGTCGGCACCATGGGCGGCGACGCCCAGCCCCAGATCCTGTTGCAGGTGATCACCCGGTTGCTGAAGTACGGCGAGTCGCCGGCCAGCGCCGTGGGTTCGCCCCGCTGGGTCCTGGCCGGTGAACGCACCGGCTTCGACACGTGGCAGCGCCCGAACGGGCCGATGGTGGTGCTCGAGGACGACGCCCCGGCGGCGTGGGCCGAGGGGCTGACGCGCCGCGGTCACGAGGTGCAGACGAGCGAACGCCTGTCGAGCGGCGCCGGGCACGCCCACGCCATCGTGATGGGCGACGACGGCGTGCTCAGCGGGGCGGCCGACCCCCGCACCGTCGTGGGTTCTGCGTCGGGCGTGTGAACATCGGCGGCGGGCCCCGGCCGCCGCGACGACGTCGAACTAGCCTCCGCGGCGATGCGTGTCGACACCAACTTCTACGGCACGGTGGCCATGCCCGATGCCGGCGATCCGTCCGTGCACCCCAAGGAGCGTCGGTACGGCAACGCGGACTGCATCGCGTGCTACGAGAACCTGCTGCACTGGGCCCGGACGGCCGACGGGCTCGGGTTCGACACCATGTGGCTGACCGAGCACCACTTCCAGTACGAGGGGTGGCACCCGCTGCGCCTCGCCGAGGACTTCGCCCTGGCCGACATCCTCACCGGCGGCCGCATGGAGTTCGGTCTGGGTCGCGGCACCGTGCCGCGCGAGACGTTCTCGTTGGGTGGCGTGGTCGCCTCGCGTGACAACGCCATGTCCGACGAGCACAACCGCCGCAACCGCGAGATGTTCGAAGAGGCCATCGAGGTCATCAAGGCCGCCTGGTACAACGAGCGCTTCGAGTTCCGCGGCAAGCACTTCACGTTCCCGCCCGACGGCATCCCCGACCGCGGCAGCGTGGTGAAGGACCTCACGCTCATCCCCAAGCCGCGCCGGCCGATCGACATCTATCAGGCGTGCTCGTCGCCCGACACCATCGAGTACGTGCTCCGCGCCGGGCACCGCGCCGTCTACTGGTTGAACAACCCCGTAGCGCTGAAGGCGAAGTGGGACCGCTTTGCCGAGATCCGCGACGAGATCGGGAAACCGGCGGCCCCGGGCGCCGACCGCGTGCTCGTGTTCAACGGTTCGCCGGTGCCCGACGGCTACCACCCCACCGTCGACGACTCCCGCCGCGAGCAGGTGCAGGTGGTCGGTTCCATCGACGACGTGGTCGACACCATCGGCATGCATCGCGACCTGCTGTCGCTGAAGCACATCTGCCTGTTCTTCGACTACCCCGGCCTCACGCGACCCGAGATCGACGAGCAGATGCACCTGATGATGGAAGAGGTCTTCCCCCGCCTCGGCGAGCCCGTGGAACGGCGCCCGCTACCCGGCGTCGGCCTGTGACCGGTCTGCTGCTGCGCAACGGTGTCGACGCCACCGGAGCCACCCTTGACGTGCGCTGCGCCGACGGTCGCATCGCCGCCGTGGGGCTCGGCGGCACCCTCGACGCCGAGGCGGGCGACGACGTGTACGAACTGGGTGGTTGGCTCCTGCTACCGGCGCTGGCCGAACCGCACGCCCACCTCGACAAGGCGCTCACCGCCGACCGCGTGCCCAACCCCACCGGTGATCTCGTCGGCGCGGTCGAAGCCTGGGGGCGGTACCGCGAACGGCTGACGCTCGACGACATCGTCGAGCGGGCCGAGCGGGCGGCGCGCATCCTGCTGGCCAACGGCACGACCGCCATCCGCACCCACGTGGACGTGGCCGACAACGTGGGCATGCGCTGCGTCGAGGCGCTGGGCATCGTGGGCGAGCGCCTGGCCGGCCTGGTCGATCTGCAGGTCGTGGCCCTGGTGGCGCCGTGGGGTGACTGGGGGCTCCTGCGCGAGGCCATGGCCGCCGGCGCCCACGTGGTGGGCGGCTGTCCGCACCTGGCCGGCGACCGCGTGGGCATGCAGACGTACTGCCTGGAGGTGGCGGGCGAGCTCGACCTTCCGGTCGACCTGCACACCGACGAGAACCTCGATGCCGACAGCGCCGACCTGCGCGCCATGGCGGCCTGGGTGCGCCGCACCGGTTTCGGCCGCGGCGTGGCCGCCAGCCACTGCTGCAGCCTGGGCGTGCAGGACGAGGTCGAGCAGGCCGACACGGCGGCCGAGGTTGCCGAGGCCGGCGTGGCCGTGATCACCCTGCCCCAGACGAACCTGTTCCTGCAGGGCCGCGACCATCGCCGCTCGACACCCCGTGGTCTGACCGCGTTGCGGCCGCTGCTGCGGGCCGGCGTCGTGGTGGCCGCCGGAGGCGACAACCTGCAGGACCCGTTCAACCTGGTCGGCCGGGGCGATCCGCTGGAGGCGGCGTCGCTGCTGGTGACCGCCGGTCACCTGCTCCCTGACGAGGCCTACGAGGCGGTCAGCAACGCCGCCCGCCGGGCCATCGGGCTCGAGCCGGTCACCCTGGGGGCCGGTAGCCCGGCCGACCTGATGGCCCTCCCTGCGGCGTCACCGCGTGCCGCCATCGCCTTCGCTCCGTCACCGCGGGTGGTGGTTCGGGCCGGCCGTCTCGTCGCCGTTCCAGACGAAACAAAGCGTTAACGTTCGGGTACCGGGGCGCAGGGTCTGCGTCTTCTAGGTTGGTGCTCGCGATGACCATGAGCACCACGCAGCCGGCCACGACCGGCACCCCGGTGCCGCTCCAGGGGCGGCTCGCAGTGGTGACCGGAGCCGCGCGCGGCATCGGCGCCGAGATCGCCCGCACGCTCGCCGGTGCCGGCGCACGCGTCGTGCTGCTGGACGTGCTGGCCGACGACGTCCGGGCCACCGCGACGGCCATGGGCGCCGCGGCCGTCGCCGCCGATCTGCGTGATCCGGCCGACGCACGACGGGGCATGGCCGACGCCATCGAGGCCCTGGGCGGTCTCGACATCCTCGTCAACAACGCCGGCGTGCTGCGGTTCGCCGATGTCCTCGACATCAGCGTCGAGGACTGGGACCTCACCTTCGACGTGAACGTGCGCTCCATGCTGCTCACCACCCAGGCGGCGGTGCCGGCCATGCAGGCCCGCGGTGGCGGCCGCATCATCAACATGGCCAGCATGGGCGGCAAGCTCGGCTCGCCGGGCGAGGCCCACTACTGCGCGTCGAAGGCCGCGGTCATCGCCTTCACGCGGGTGTGTGCCATGGAGCTGGGCCCGTCGGCCATCAACGTGAACTGCATCTGCCCGGGCTACGTGCTGACCGAGATGGGCACGGCCACGCGCACGCCCGAGATGGTGGCGGCGTGGACGGCGAAGTCACCCCTCGGCCGCCTGGCCGGCACCGACGACGTGGCCGCCATGGCGCTGTTCCTGGCGTCGGACGGATCGAGCTACTGCACCGGACAGGCGTTCAACGTCTCCGGGGGGATGGTGATGCATTGAGCACCGCACACGCACCGGTCGTCACGGGTGCGACGCTGGCCTTCGACAAGGTGGCCATGACGTTCCCGGACGGCACCGAGGCCCTGAAGGACACCACCTTCTCGGTGGGCCCCCGCGAGTTCGTCACCGTCGTGGGGCCGTCGGGCTGCGGCAAGTCGACCCTGCTGCGCATCGCGTCGGGCCTCACGCCGGCCAGCGGGGGTTCGGTCGCTGTCGACCGTGACCGACTCGGCTACGTGTTCCAGGACGCCACGCTGCTGCCGTGGCGCAACGTCACGGGCAACGTGGAACTGCTGGCCGAACTGCACGGTGTGGGCCGGGCCGAGCGCCGCGCCCTGGCCGCCGAGGCGATCGACCTGGTGGGCCTGCGCGGCTTCGAGCAGCACTTCCCGAAGTCGCTGTCGGGTGGCATGAAGATGCGGGCCTCGCTGGCGCGCGCCCTCACCATGAAGCCGGGCGTGTTCCTGTTCGACGAGCCCTTCGGTGCCCTCGACGAGATCACGCGTGAGCGCCTCAACGACGAGCTGCTGCGGCTCTTCGTGCACGAGGGTTTTGCCGGCCTGTTCATCACCCACTCGATCTACGAGGCGGTGTTCCTGTCGACGCGCGTGCTCGTCATGTCGTCGCGTCCCGGCCGCATCGTCGCCGGCTTCGACGTGCCGTTCCCCTACCCCCGGGTGCCCGAGGTCCGCTTCGAACCGGCCTTCGCCGAGCTCACCGGCGCGGTGTCGGCCGCCCTGCGGGGTGCCCACGTATGAGCGTCGACTCATTCCCCGCCGCTGCGGTCGCCGCCGACGCGCCCCCGCCTCCGTCCTCGTCCTCGTCGGGTGCGTCGAGGGTGGCCCAGATCGTGGGCCCCACGGTCGTGTTCGTGCTGTTCATCGGCGTCTGGTACTTCTTCCGCTACGTCGTGTTGAAGCCGAAGCGGCGCTTCCTGCTGCCGGCGCCCCACAAGGTGATCGAGGTCGCGTTCCTGAAGTGGAACAACCTGCACCCGCTGCTCGATGCGCTGTGGCTCAGCACCCGGGTGGCCATGCTCGGCCTGGCCATCGCCATCCTCATCGGCATGACCGGGGCCATCGTGATGAGCCAGGCCAAGTGGGTCGAGACGGCGACCTATCCGTACGCCGTGGCCCTGCAGACCGTGCCGATCCTGGCGCTGGTGCCGCTGATCGGCTTCTGGTTCGGCTTCAACTTCCAGTCACGCGTGATCGTGTGCGTGATCATCGCCCTGTTCCCGATCATCGCCAACACGCTGTTCGGCCTGAAGTCGGTCGATCGGGGGCACCACGACCTGTTCACCCTGCACGGTGTGAGCCGCTGGACCCGGCTGCGCAAGCTGCAGCTGCCCGCCGCGCTGCCGTCGATCTTCACCGGCCTGCGCATCTCGGCCGGTCTGTCGGTGATCGGCGCCATCGTGGGCGACTTCTTCTTCCGCCAGGGCAAGCCCGGTCTGGGCGTGCTCATCAACAACTACCAGCTGCGCCTGCAGTCCGAGCAGATGTTCGGCACGATGATCCTGGCCGTCCTGCTCGGTCTCGTGGTGTTCTGGGTCTTCGGCCTCATCAGCAAGAGGGTCGTCGGGTCGTGGCACGACTCGGCCCAGTCGTAGCTCCCGTTCGCCGTTCCCGTTCGTAGCCCCAACACCAACACCCCACCCAAGGAGAACCCAACCCGATGCGCACGCACCACAAGATCACCGCCGCGGCCCTGCCGCTGACCGGCCTCTTGTTGCTCGCTGCCTGTGGCAGCAGTTCGAGCAGCAGCTCCGCCAGTTCCGCCACCACCGCCGCCAGCGGAGGCGCGACCAGGGCCGCCGCCGCCGCCGGCGGCGCGACCACCACGGCCGCGGCCGCCGGAGGCACCGGTTCGCTGAAGGGCGTCTGCCCCGACCAGATCGTGCTCCAGACCGACTGGAACCCCGAGGCCGAGCACGGGCACCTGTACCAGATGATCCGCAAGGGCTACACGGCGAACGCCGACAAGAAGTCGGTCGTGGCCCCGCTGCTCGACAGCAAGGGCAACGACACCGGTGTCACCTTCGAGGTGCGCTCGGGCGGCCCGGCCATCGGCTTCCAAACGGTCAGCGCCCAGATGTACACCGACGACAAGATCACGCTCGGCTACGTGTACACCGACGAGGCCGTGCAGTTCTCGAAGGACCAGCCCGTCGTGGGCGTGTTCGCCCCGTTCGACATCAACCCACAGATGATCATGTGGGATCCGGCGAGCTACCCCGACGTCACCTCCATCGCCGACCTCGGCAAGAAGAACGTGACCGTGCAGTACTTCGGTGGCGGCGCCTACATGGAGGACTACCTCATCCCCACCGGTGTGCTGAAGAAGGAGCAGACCGACGGTGGCTACGACGGTACGCCGGCCAAGTTCGTCGCCTCGGGCGGCAAGCTGGCCCAGCAGGGCTTCGCGTCGGCCGAACCGTTCATCTACAAGAACGAGGTCAAGGAGTGGGGCAAGGACGTCAAGTTCCAGCTGATCCACGACACCGGCTACCCGATCTACGCCGAGTCGGTGTCGGTCCGCGCCGCTGACAAGGCCAAGCTGACCCCGTGCCTGAAGCTGCTCGTGCCGATCATGCAGCAGGCCGCCGTCGACTACCTGAAGGATCCGGCCGAGACGAACAAGATGATCATCGACCTCGTCGGCAAGTACAACAACGGCTGGGTCTACACGCAGGGCGTGGCCGACTTCGCCGTCGGTCAGATGAAGAAGCTCGGCCTCATGGGCAACGGCACCGACAAGACCCTCGGCAACTACGAGGAAGCCCGCATCCAGAAGGTCATCGACATCGTCGTGCCCGCCCTCAAGACGCAGGGCAAGGCGACCAAGGACGGCCTGAAGCCGGCCGACCTCATCACCAACGAGTTCGTCGACACCTCGATCGGGCTGCCCGCCTGACGCCGTCGACGTCACCGGTGTGACGCGAGCGAGGCCCGGCTCCTGCACGCAGGGGCCGGGCCTCGTCGCGTGGGGTCCGTTGACGGCGGTGCCGATCTACCGCCCGAAGTCGAACGCGGCGACCTCGCCCATGGCGTCGCCCAGGGCGGTGACGGCCGCCTCGAAGTGCCGGGCGCCGATGGACGCGTCGGCCACCGTGGGATCACCGATGTGGCCGGCGGGGCCGAAGTCGTTCGACAACCACCCGAAGCCGACCTGGCCGCCGAAGCGCACGTACTTGTTGGCGGCGAGCTTCTCGGGCACGTTGCGGGTGGCCTTCGCCATGTCGACCAGTCCGGGCGCCAGGTGGAGCATGAGCGACGTCTCGCCGGTGCCGCCGTGGATGCCCATGCCGAGCTCGTTGGCGGTGGAGTCGCCGCCGCCCTGGTCGGCCGGCACGAACGGATGGGCGAGGAACGACTGGAGACCGTGGTTCAGGCGCACCTCACGGTTCATCACGCCGAGCAGCGCCGAGTTCCCACCGTGGGCGTTCAAGAACACGAGCTTGGTCGCTCCCATCTTGGCCACGCATCGCGCGATGTCGTCGAGCACGGCCATGAGCGTGGTCGCCGACAGCCACACGGTGCCGCCCGACCACGCGTGTTCGTTCGACTTCGTGAACGGCAGCGTGGGCAGCAGCCACAGGTCATGCTCGTCGCCGTAGCGCTCCACGAGCGCGGTGGCGGTGGCGGTGGCGATGACCTCGTCGGTGTTCACCGGAAGGTGCGGCCCGTGCTGCTCGATGGCGCCGAGCGGGAGCACCACGACCGAGCGCGGGCCGATGCGACCGGCGAGCTCGGGAGCCCGCAGCGAGGCGAGATGACGGTTCGGACTGGACACGTCCGTACGCTAGTAAAGCTTCGGTCAGCGTGCGCTTCGAAGCGAGGGCCGTCGGCGACAATGTCTCCCATGGACGCGGGCGCGATCGTGGTGGGAGCCGGGCACAACGGTCTCGTCTGCGCGGCGTACCTGGCCCGGGCCGGCGTGCCCACCATCCTGGTCGAGGCGCGCGACGCCGTCGGTGGTTGTGCATCGACCGTGAACGCGCTCGGTGCCCGCGTGAACATCGGCAACGGCGACCATTCGGCCGTTCGCACCACGCCGGTCCTGGAGGAGCTCGACCTCGCCCGCCACGGTCTGCGTTACCTGCCCGTCGAGCCGTTGCAGCTGAACCTGCCGTGGAGTGGTGGCCCGGCGTGGCCGTTGTTCAGCGAGCAGTCGCGCACCGAGGACGCGCTGGCCGCCACCTACCCGGGCGAGGTCGAGGGCTTCCGGCGCTACCTGCGCGACGCTCGCCCCGCGGTGGAGCTGCTGCTCGAGCTGGCGTGCGTGGCTCCGACCGCGCCGGCGTTCGTGCGCAGCGTGCTCGCCCGGCGCGGCCGCGGCATCGAGACCATTCTGCGGTGGGGCCGGCGCTCGGCCGCGGAGGTGCTGGCCGACTACTTCACGACCGACGCGCTCATCGGTCCGGCCATCGTCACCGGTCCCGCCGTGTGCGGCGTGTCACCGTTCGCGCGGGGTACCGGCACCGGCGCGCTCAGCTACGCCATGAAGCTGGTGGCCGGCGTGGCCCGCCCCCAGGGCGGGTCGGGTTCGCTGCCCGGCGCCCTGCTGGCCGCCTACGAGCACGCCGGCGGCAAGGTGCGCCTGGGGGCCAATGTGACGGCCATCACCTGTGACGGGCCGAACGTGCGCGGCGTGCGCTTGAGCGACGGCACGGTGCTGGAGGCGCCGGTCGTCGTGTCAGCCGCCGACCCACGGTCCACCTTCGTCGAATGGCTCACCGGTGCCCCCACCCAGGCCGCCGCGATGATCGACCGGTGGCGCCACCAGACCCGTCCGGACGGCTACGAGTCGAAGCTCGACGCCGTGGTCACCGAGCTGCCGTCGTACCGTCAGGTCGACGCCCGCCTCGCGGCCCGCCTCGGCTACGACCCGCTCGTACCGTCCACGGTGGTGGGCCCCAGCGCCGCCACCATCCACGCCGCTCACGCCAGTGCGGCACGCGGTGGCGTGGCCGAGCGACCGCTGTTCCTCGTGAGCATGCCCTCGGTGCTCGACCCGACCATGGTGGTGCCTGGTGCCGACGGCGGCCACGTCTTCAGCCTGGAGGCGCGCTACACGCCCTACGCGCTCGACGGCGGGTGGGCCGGCTCGGCCGAGCCCGAACGATGGCTGCGCACGTACTCGACGCTCGTGCAGCCCGGCTGGCTCGACTCGGTGCGCCGGCATCGCACCATGACACCAGCCAGCTACGAGACCGAGTTCCACCTGCCGCGCGGCTATGCCACCAGCTTCGCCGGCGGCCCCCTGGCTGCGCTGCGGGGCAAGCCCACCGAACTGACGCGCTACCGCACTGCGGTGAAGGGCCTGTACCTCACCGGTGCGGCCACGTTCCCCGGTGCCGGCGTGTGGGGCGCGTCGGGTCGTAACTGCGCCAACGTGGTGCTGGCCGAACGGTCCTGACGAGCTCCGGTCGGCCGGGGTCGGATCAGAACTCGGCGGGCTGGTTCCCCATGACCGGGGGCTTGTCGCTCCACGGGAACTCGATCCACCGATCGGTGGGCTTCCACACGTACTCGCACTGCACGATGGAGCGGGGCTTCTGGTACAGCACGGCCGTGCGCACCTCGGCCACCTTGCCCAGGCAGAACTCCTGCACGAGGCGCAGCGTCTTGCCCGTGTCGGCCACGTCGTCAGCGATGAGCACCTTGGCGTGCTGCACATCGATCAGGTCGGGCACCGGGGGCAGGATCATGGGCATCTCGAGGCGCTCGTCCACCCCGGTGTAGAACTCCACGTTCATCGTGTAGAGGTTCTTCACGCTCAACGCGTACCCGAGGGCACCGGCGATGAGCAGGCCACCACGGGCGATGGCCAGGATCATGTCCGGCACGTAGCCGTCATCGGCGATGGTCTGGGCGATCGTCCGGGAGGCTTCTCCGAACATCGTCCACGACATCCGCTCACGTTCCTGCGACACCTGAGGATCCTCTCCTGACATGGCACCACGCGGCGGTGGCGGAGCCCAGCAACCTAGCCCGTTCCGGCCTACAGACAGATGTCCTGCGGCCGCACCGGCGTGCGCGTCAGCGCCCGACCCGTGGCCTGGCGGATGGCGGCCACGATCGCCGGCGTCACCGAGATGCACGGCGGCTCACCCACGCCCTTGGCGCCCAGGGGGGCCATGGGGTCGGGCTCCTCGATGAGGCTCATCACGACCTCGGGGGCGTCGAGGCAGGTCGGCAGGAGGTAGTCGGTGAAGCTGGCGTTGCGGATGCGGCCGTCGGTGATGACGATCTCCTCCATCACGGCCAGGCCGAGACCCTGGGCGATGCCGCCCTCGATCTGCCCGACGACCGACAACGGGTTGAGGGCGACGCCGATGTCCTGGGCGGTGGCGACCTGCACGACCTTCACCAGGCCGAGGTCGAGGTCGACGTCGACGACGGCCCGGTGGGCCACGAAGGCGAAGGCCACGTGGCAGTTCCCCTGGCCGTTCTCGTCGAGGTCGACGGTGGGCCGGTGGCGGTACTCGGCCGTCTCGTCGAACACGACCCCGACCGTGGCGTCGGCCACGCTGGTGCGCCGCTCCCCCATGGTGTCGACCACGTCGGTGCCGTGCACCGCGAGGCGCAGCGGGTCGAGGCCCCACTGGGTGGCGACGTGCTCGAACAGGCGCTCGCGCACCCGCCGGCACACGGCGTCGACGGCGCCGCCCGACATCCACGTCTGGCGCGAGGCCGAGGTGGACCCGGCCGAACCGATGCGGGTCGACATCGGCTCCAGCAGCACCTCGTCCACACCGAGCAGGGTGCGGGCGATCTGCTGGGCGATGGTGACGAAGCCCTGGCCGACCTCGGCGGTCGCGAACTCGAGGGTCGCCACCCCGTCGGCCAGGCGACAGCGGGCCGTCGAGTAGTCGTCGAAGCCCTCGGAGTACATGAGGTTCTTGATGGCCACACCCCAGCCGACGCCGCGGCGCACGTGGCTCGCGTCGGCCGTGCGGCCGGTACCACCGGGCAGGTGCAGGATGTCGCCGTCGGCACCGCCCACCGGCGCGTCGGGCATGGGCAGCGCCGCCGTCTCGCGGATGCAGCGCTCCACCGGCGCCACGCTGTCGACGACCTGACCCGTGATGAGGCGGTCGCCGGTGCGCATGACGTTGCGCAGGCGCACCTCGACCGGGTCGAGACCGCACGCCTCGGCCAGCTTGTCCATCTGGCCCTCGTGGGCGAAGCACGCCTGCACCACGCCGAAGCCGCGCATGGCGCCGCACGGCGGGTTGTTGGTGCGCAGCGCCCAGCCATCGACGACGGCGTTGTCGCAGCGGTACGGGCCCTGGGTGTGCGTGATGGCGTTGAGCAGCACCGCCGACGAGGTGGACGCATAGGCGCCGCCGTCGAACACGAACCGGGCCTCGATCTTCACGATGCGCCCGTCGGCGGCGGCGTGGTGACGCATCCAGATGGTGGCGGGGTGGCGGTGCACGTGGCCGTAGAAGCTCTCTTCGCGCCCGTAAGCCATCTTCACCGGACGTCCGGTGCGCAGGGCCAGCAGGCACGTGTGCACCTGCAGCGAGATGTCCTCGCGGCCGCCGAACGCGCCGCCGGTGCCCGACAGCACCAGGCGCACCGCGTCCTCGGGCAGGCCGAGGCAGGCGGCGACCTGCTTGCGGTCTTCGTGCAGCCACTGGGTGGCCACGTACAGCTCGACGCCGGCGCCACCAGGGTCGGGCAGGGCCATGGCCGCCTCGAGGCCGAGGAACGCCTGGTCCTGCATGCCGACCTCGTAGGTGCCCTCCACCACGACGGGGCCGGTGGCGCCCACGTCGCCGTGCAGGATGCGCTGGTGGCGGATGATGTTGCCCAGCGGGTGCACCGGCTCGTGCCCGCCGGCGATGGCGACTTCGGGATCGAGCAACGGATCGAGCACCTCGTAGGTGACGACGATGGCGGCCAACGCCCGTTTGCACGTCTCGGGGTGATCGGCGGCCACGGCGGCCACCGGCTCGCCCACGTAGCGCACGACATCGGCGGCGAACACCGGCTGGTCCTGGCTGATGAGCCCGTAGGTGGGCACGCCGGGCACGTCGTCGGCGGTGATCACCAGCTCGACGCCGGGCACCTTCCACGCCCCGCTCACGTCGATGGCGACGATGCGGGCGTAGGGGTGCGGTGAGCGCAGCGTGGCGCCCCACAGCATGCCGTCGGCGTGGAGGTCGTTCGAGAACACGAACGTGCCCTGCACCTTGGGCCCGCCGTCGGGTCGGCGGCCGTTGGTGCCGATGGCGCCGTCTCGCGGCGGTGCGCTGGTGGTGGCGACCGTGCTGCTCATCGACCGGCTGCTCGCCGTTCGGCCGCCGTGTGCACCGCGGCGAAGATGCGCCCGTAGCCGGTGCAGCGGCAGATGTTGCCCGAGAGGGCTTCGCGCAGCTGAAGACCGCTCGGCTGTGGGTTGGCGTCGAGCAGGTCGTGCACGGCGACGATCAGCCCCGGCGTGCAGAACCCGCACTGGACCGCGCCCTCATCGAGGAAGGCCTGCTGCACGTCGGTGAGCGCACCGTCGGGGCCGAGGCCCTCGACCGTGGTGATGTCGTGGCCCACGGCGGCGCCGGCCAGCACGAGGCACGAGCACACCAGCGTGCCGTCCACGAGCACGCTGCACGAGCCGCACTCACCCTGTTCGCAGGCGCCCTTGGCCCCTGGCAGACCCAGGCGCTCGCGCAGCACGTACAGGAGGCTCTCGCCCAGCCACGCGTCGGTGACGTCGTGGTCGGCGCCGTTGACCCGCAGTCGGTACTGCTCGTTGCTCACGGGAACGCCCTTCGCAGGAGACGGCCGGCCAGCACGCCCACGGCGTGGCGACGGTAGGCGGCGGTTGAACGGTGGTCGTCGATGGGGCGGGCTTCGGCCGACGCGGCGGTACCGAACGCGGCCACCGCGTCGTCGGCCACGGTGCCGGCGTCCCAGTCGATGCGGGTGGCGATGGCGGCCTCGGCGGCGCGGGCCCGCAGCACGGTGGGGGCCACGGCCCCCATGGAGAGGCGCACGGTGCGCCCGGCACGGTCGACGGCCACACAGGCCGACACGGTGGCGATGACCATGGCGTTGCGCACGCCCACCTTGGCGTAGCCCTGCCAGCCGTCGAGCACGGGCACGGTGACGGCGACGACGAGCTCGTCGGGTTCACGGGCGGTGCGCTTCACACCGACGAGGTAGTCGTGGATGCTGAGCGTGCGCCGGCCCCGCACCGACGCCAGCTCGATCGTGGCGTCGAGCGCGCTGAGCACGGGCAGGCCGTCGCCCGCGGGCGAGGCGGTGCCCAGGTTGCCGCCGATGGTGCCGGCGTTGCGGATCTGGGGCGAGCCGACGGTACGGGCGGCCTCGGTGAGGGCCGGGAGCCACCGGGCGAACGCGGGGTCGGCCATCTCGGAGTAGGTGACGCCGGCGCCCAGGGTGACCGTGCCGGACGCCGCGTCGTGGTGCCACCCCTTCAGCTCGGGCACGCGGTCGATGACGAGGATCGACGGTGGGCGTCGGTGGCCCATGTTCACCTCGACCATCAGGTCGGTGCCGCCGGCGAGCACGTGGACGGTGGGGTCGGCCGCCAGACGCGACAACGCATCGTCGAGCGAGGTGGGGACGGCGATGCTCATGGCCAACGGATTGTACAAAGCGTCCAAGCACCGGTCTGGCTGGACACGTCGTTCACACAGCGTTCACGGACGCGGACGGTCACACGATCTTGACCTTCAGCGTGACCGGATCGGGCTTCGGGTAGGCGGGCTTCAGGCGTTCGAGGTGGCTGACCAGCAACCGGGCCACCGCCAGGTCGCGGACCCAGTTGCGGTCGCCCGGCACCACGTACCACGGCGCCCAGTCGGTGGACGTCTCGGTGAGCGCCTCGTCGTAGGCGGCCTGGAAGTCGTCCCACCGGGTGCGGTCATCCAGGTCGCCGGCGCGGAACTTCCAGCGCTTGGCCGGATCGTCGACGCGCTCCTGGAAGCGCACGCGCTGCTCATCCTTGGAGATGTGGAGCATCACCTTGATGATGGTGGTGCCCTCGTCATGGAGCAGGCGTTCGAACTCGCGGATGTGGTGGTAGCGCTGGCGCCACCGCTCCTCGGGCACCAGGCCGTGCACCCGCACGACGAGCACATCCTCGTAGTGCGAGCGGTTGAAGATGCCGATCTCGCCCTTGGCCGGCACGTTGGCGTGCACGCGCGAGAGGTAGTCGTGGGCCAACTCGCTCGATGACGGCGCCTTGAAGCTGGTGACCCGCGCGCCCTGCGGGTTGAGCCCGGCCGACAGGGCGCGGATGGTGCCGTCCTTGCCGCCGGCATCCATGGCCTGCAGCACCAGCAGCACGCCCCGGCGTGACTCGGCGGCCAGGCGGCCCTGCAGCTCGCGCAGCTGCTCGGTCAGCGTGGCCAGTTCCTTGCGGGCCTCGGTCTTGCCGGCCAGGCCCAGCTTGTCGGCCGGGTCGCGGTCCTTCAGGGCGGCTCCGTGGCCGGGCTTCACGCGCAGCTTGTCGATCATGGCCGCCCAACGTAGGCGCGACGGTCAGGCCCCGACGTACGGGCAGTGCCGGCAGCCGGTCGCACAGCACGTCCCCCGGGCGGCGAGGCACGCCGCCGTGAAGACCTGGTAGCCGGTGCGGGGGTCTCGGTACGTGTCGCGCCCGGCGGCCACGGCGGCGGCGTGGGCGACCAGGATCTGGTCGTACCGCGAGGCCGTGGGCGCCAGGCGCGAACGGTGCGGCGCATCGAGGTGGCCGGGGCGCAACGGAGGCACCCCGGCATGGTCACACGGCGGCGTCGCGGACGTCGAACTTGCCGCGCAACCGCTCGCCGATGACGTTCAGGCTGAGCACCGTGGTCACGAGCACGAGCGACGGCATCATGACGATGTGCGGATT
>JANMAT010000008.1:0-16639 GCA_031359995.1 Actinomycetes bacterium | reverse complement strand
CGACCGCCACCCACACGTACTGACACCGCATCCCATGATTGTCGCGCTGCCGCTCCCAGTCGTTAGACGCGTGCCACCGTGCGGGTCCTCTCCCGCCCGGCCCCGCCAACTCCGATCCTCAGCTGCCGCACCGATCTGCCGATATCGCCTGGTCGCTCGGGCGGCCGAAGCGCACAGAACCCCGACGCCCTCAGTGGTTGACACGAGCACGGGCGCATGGCCGTCTACCAGGGAGAATGCGCGGTGCATCGCGTGGTTCGTCGCATGGTTCGTCGCGTGGTCCATCGCGTGGTCCAGAGCGCTGAGCGTGACGGGCACGCGTTGCGACAGGGATTGACCGGTCAGCCTCGTCGCCGCTGTTGCTCTCGTTCCTGCCGACGCCGCTCAGCGCGTGACAGCGTCGGCGCGGCCGGCGATGGCGCGGCGACCGGCCGTGTCCCCGAAACGGCGACACGGGCACGCGCCCGCAACTCGGCGACCTCAAGCGCCAGCGAGTCACGCTCCCGCTCCGCCTCCCTGGCGGTTCGCTGGGCATCTGACGCTCTCTCCAGCCAGCCGAAGCGCTTCGTACTGGAAGCCAACTCACGGCGCAGCGACCGGACCTCCTGGCGCAGCGCCTGCTCCGTATCCGCCGCAGCGACGAGCTCGGCCTTCAGGGCCCGAACCTGCTCCATCGCCCGGGCCAGTTCGTCGCCGTTGGCGAGAGCCTCAGCCAGCTCGGGTGGCTCGCCCCGGCCGGCCTGGCGCGCCCGGTAGGCACGCACGCGGTCGGCGTCGGAGCGCCACTTGCGAGGGCGTCCGCCTTTGCCGGGAACCGTCACGACGTCGAGCGTAACGAAACGCGACGATTGCGTACACCGCTCGGTGATTTCTGTGAGAGATCCACTGCCCTTGGAGTGTGCGGTCCGGGTGTGTGGTCCTGCCGCAGCCCGCGGGCACTTGTCTGTCATTGCCATCGCATCACCGAGATCGAAGGTCGGCATGGGCAAGCTGCCGCGGCCGGGGCCACGGCAGAATGCTGGCGATGCGCGCCACGATCTCCTTACCCGAGCCTCTGATCGCGCGCATTGATGCCGCCCGAGGACCACTCGGCATGACCCTGCGATTCGTGACCCGACGGCGCAGCAAGGTCCCTACAGCCATACCGGTACCGATATACTGAACCCGTGGCCTCCGAGACCTACTCCCGTCACTTGATCCGCATGGCTCGCCGCCAGGCCCAGCTTTCGCAGGCGGACCTCGCCGCTCGTGCGGGCACGAGCCAGGCGGCTGTGTCCGCCTACGAGTCGGGCAAGCGCTCCCCCTCGGTCGACACGCTGTGCCGCCTCCTCGGCGCCGCGGGGTTCGAGGTGCGCATGCGCCTCGCCCCGCCTGACACGCACGAGCCGGCGCTCCGGATCGCCGAAGCGATGCTCCCGGCAGATCAGGTAGCGGCGCATCACGAGCGTGAGCGCCAGCGAGTCGCAGGTGGGGCGAGTGCCTGAGCTCGACGCCGCTGCGGTGGTTCGCGTCCTCAACACGCACGGGGTCGAGTTCGTCGTCATCGGAGGCATGGCAGCCCACCTCAATGACCTACCTGTGCCCGCCACGGTGGACATCGACATCACGCCGTCACGTCAGCGGGCCAACCTCGAACGGTTGGCGAAGGCGTTCGACGAGCTCGAAGCGGGCCTCTACTCGGCCAACGACAGTGCGACCTGGTTCCCGCGCGTGCCCGTCGAAAACTGGGCGCAGTACGACAACCTTCATCTCATGACGAGGTTCGGTCCGGTCGACATCGTCTTCGCACCGGACGGCGCCGAACGTGGCTTCCCCGACCTGGCCGCCCGTTCCGTGACGCTCGATCTGGCCGAACAACGCGTGCTCGTGATCACCACCGCGACATGGGAGGCGTTGAAACAGGCCTCCGGCCGTGCCAAGGACCTGGCGCACCTCGACAGCTACTACGCGGCCGGCAACCGCCCCGAGCACCCGGGTACCTGAAACGGCGACACGGCGCCGATACTGGATCGCGCCTGCCGAGGACAGCGGGCGTCAGCCCGCCTGCTGGACGCGGTACTCGCGCACCAGGCGCGGCTGGAGCGCCTGCGCTGCGGCAGGGTCACCGTGCAGCACATCGGGATCAAGATCGATCCCGGCGGCCCAGCGGACCGTGCCGGCGACCTGGTCCACGCTTGCGGCTGCGAACACACCGTCGTCGTCGATCACGGCCAGGGCGCCAGGGAGCGTCCCAGCGAAGTCGAACTCGCGCACGAGTCCGTCAGAGAAGCTGACGCGCAACGTTCGGCCACCGAGATGCTCCACGACCGTCACCCGTGCGAGCGCTGGCACCGAGCCATCCTCCGACGAGACGAACGGTAGCGACACAACCGGCAGCTCATCAGCCCTCGCGCTCCATCGCCCGCGCCTCGAGCGTGCTCGGACCGCGGCCCCGATACTTCCCGCGCAGCGCCGTGGTGACCTCGCGCATCACGAGCCGGTCACCGAGATCCGCCAGGACCACAGTGCGGTCGCGCCACCGGGCGGCGACGTCGTCCGGTAGCGACAGGTGACCGCCCGCATCGATCGTCACGACGTACGCCGTCATCGCCGCACGACCCCCACGTCCTCGGTCACGGCGCGAGCGTAGGGCTCCACGACGCCTCGGCGCAGCGCCATTCGCTCGTCCGTCGAGTGCCGTTCCGTACCGTCCTGTGCCGCGCCGTACCGCCCTGTCCGGCTGCCGAGCTGAGGACCGGCTGAGGACTACGGCCCGATTTCGGTCGCGAAAGGCCTGGTCAGGGCGCTCTCAGGACAGAATCCCGCCTACAGACCGACTCACCGTCGCTGCGGTCTCGCGTAGGGACGCTCCGGGACACCGGAGCGTTCCGCCACGACCCAACGGCGGCGGCCGACGCTGTGTTGGGACGCACCGGAGCACGGGGGTGCGCCCGGGTGACCCAGCACCGGAACCCGACCCCCCGGCGGCCCAGGCTCCAACACGTTCAGCCCCGACGCAACGTCGGACCCGGACTTCGGCGCCACGTCCACCATCCGCGCCAACGACCGGGTCGCCATGCCCAACATCGACGACGTGGGCTCGCTCAGCGTGCGCGACGACATCATCATCGCCAACGCGGTCCCGCTGGAGCACGGCTCGGTCGACCAGCCGGACCCGCTCGCCTGCCACGGTCGGGCCGACAAGAGCGGGGATCGCCGCCGCGATTGACGCGTGGAACGTCGGCCGATGGGTGACAGCTACGACGCCGTGGTCGTGGGCGGCGGGTTCTGCGGCGCCGGCGTGGCCACGGTGCTGGCGCGCGCCGGGTTCTCGTGCCTCGTGCTCGAACGCCAAGAGGTGTTCCTCGATCACACCAAGGGCGAGTGGATCGCCCCGTGGGGCGTGGCCGAGGCGCAGCGCGTGGGCCTGTCGACGACATCGCCCGGGCGCGCGGGCACACGCTGGGGCGCGTGGTCGGCTTCGGCTTCGACCGCCGACGTTGGCTCACCGGCGCCGAGGGACCCGACGCTTCGTCGACGCGTTCCACCTCCGCTCGGCGCCCAGCGCAACGGCCCTGGCCGAGGCCACGCCGGTGAGCCCGTGCGCGGTGTACCCGAACGAGGCCACGTGGCATCGCGCCGCGCTGGCCCCCCAACGTGCGCGAGCGGGCCGAGCGCATGCGCGGCCTGCGGTTCGCCAGTTCGATGGTGGCCGCGCTGGCCAACGAGTTCAGTGACGAGGCCGAGGCCCGACGTCGCTCGTTCCGCATCCGCTCGGCCGCCGACCCTTCGGTCGGCGCGGCGCGCTCGGCCGCGCTCCTGGGGCCCGACGCGTTCCCCGCCGAGGCCTTCAGTCCGGCGGCCTGGGACCGGGCGCTCGCCCCGGCCTGACGGGTACGTCGCTCGTCAGAACACGAGCATGCTGACGAGGGCGAAGTGGCAGGCGCCACCGATCACCGTGGCCGCGTGCCAGATCTCGTGGTAACCGAACGTGTCGGGCCACGGGTTCGGACGGTTCCACATGAGCACCGGGATGCCCATCGTGTACACGAGCCCGCCCGCCACCAGCAGCGTGAGCTCGGGCCCGTTGAGCGTGCGCACCAGTGCCGGCATCGTGGCCGTCACGGCCCAGCCGAGGCCTGGGTACAACGCGTACTCGACGTACTTGAAGCGGGCGAAGGCGAACTGCTTCAGCACGATCCCCAACAGGGCCCCGGCGGTCACGACGCACAGCAGCGGCACCCCCCACGCGGCGGGCAGACCGAGCAGGCAGATGGGGGTGCACGTCCCGGCGATGAGCACGAAGATCATCGAGTGGTCCATGCGCTGCATGATCCGGCGGGCGCGGGGCGTGTGGGCCAAGCGGTGGTACGCCGCCGACGTGCCGAACCCGGCCATCAGGCCGAGGCCGTAGACGAGCGCGGCGACCTTGGCCGACGGGTGGTCGGCGCGGCCGACGAGCACGAACGTGCCCGGGATGGCGGCGAAGAAGGCGACGGTGTGGAGCCAGCCGCGCCACACCGGTCGCGCGTCGACCACGGTGCCCGGCATCGTCACTGCGGTCATGGGAGCGGCTCCTCGTGGTCGGCGGAACACGTCGACGGCCGGGCCACCACCGCGGCCCACCGTCGATGGAGTGGTCATCGGCCGCGCGACCGTGGGCCTTGAGCCGATCGGCCCGCCGCGCGGTACGAACCACGTACCCGACTCCGCCGGCGGCGTCACCCGCGGCCACCGGGGAACGCGCCCGCGCGCTCCCCCGTGGCCGCGCCGCCGCCGCCGCTACACGCCCGTCCCGGGCTTGGTCGCCTTGTCGGTGACCTGGAACGCCTTGGGCACCTGGGCCTGCTTCAGCACGCCGGCCAGCACGGCGGCATGCCGGGCCTCGACCCCGCCCACGGTCATGATGGCGGCGTTGAGCTTCAGGTCGCTGAAGGTGCCCACGTTCGACTGGTAGGTCTGGGCCGCAACCGTCTCGAGCTCGAAGGCCAGCGCGACGATGCCCATCTCGTCCTTCAACGCGTCGATGGTCGGCTTGATGGCGGCCAGGATCGCCGGGTTCGGCTGGGTGAACGGATCGCCGCCCGCCGCCTTGGTCTGAGACTGGAACAGGGCGGAGTGCTCGCGGTGCTGAGCCTGGAACAGCTTGGCCGCGTCGCCGATGGCCGCAGTCTTCACGAGGCCGGAGTCGATGGCGATCTGGTAGGCGGCCACCGCCAGTTCCTCGATCGATGAGGCGGTGCGGAGGATGACCACGTCCATGGCCATCGCCGCGGCGGTGGTCGGCACCATCGTGGTCGGTGCGGCGGTCAGCGCGGTGGGCGCCGTGGTGGAGCCGACGGTTGACGACGCGCCCTTGGTGGCGCTGCTCCCGCACGCCGCCATCACAGCGCCGCCGAGCAGGGTGACGCCACCGATGCGCAGCACGTTGCGGCGCGTGAGGCCACCGAGGGCGACGGCGGCCTGCTCG
The DNA here is from genome assembly GCA_031359995.1 of Actinomycetes bacterium. Lineage (GTDB taxonomy): Bacteria > Actinomycetota > Acidimicrobiia > Acidimicrobiales > Ilumatobacteraceae > JANMAT01. The sequence continues at coordinate 11,190 of JANMAT010000008.1, read as the reverse complement.
TTCTCGTCGTGGCCGGCGTCGCCGAAGAGGCGACGCACCGCGACGCGGAAGCCGGGCATGGCATCGCGCTGGAGCGCGTCGATCTCGCGCACTTCACGGCGCAGATGATCGAGGGGAAGGTCGGGGGTGGGCATGGCTGGTCCTCTCAACCGATCGGGAACTTGTCGGGGGTGACGGCGGTGGCGGTCGTCTCGAACGACGGCAGGTAGGCCGACGCCGGCAGGCTCAGCACCTGGCCGAGCACGACGGCGTGCTGGGCTTCCACCGGCAGGATCGACGCCGTCAGCTGCAACGCCGCCGGCGAGGTGAGTGCGCCGAGGGCGAACACGTAGGTGGATGCCGCCGCGTTCTCGAGATCGAACGCGATCTTCAGCACACCGGCCTGGTCGGTGGCCTGCTTCAACTGGCCCGCGACCGCAGCGAGCAACATCGGGTTGGGCTTCTTCGTGGCGGCCGTGCCGGCGGCGGCGCCGAAGGCGGCCGCGTGCTCCTGATGATGTCCGGCGAACATGGTCGCGGCGTCGAGCACCGCTTTGACGGTGACGAGACCGCTGGCCGCCGCAGCCTTGTAGGCCTCGACTGCGGCGAGCTCCACCGACTCGGCGAACGCGGCCACCCCACCATCGCCACCATCGGCGGCGTAGGCGCGGAACGCGGCAGCGAGGGGAATCGTGAGGGCCCCCGCCACGAGGGCGGTGCCGATCATCGTGCCCGGCCGCGGTGGGGCGAGGACGCGTCGGCCCTCGCCGTGGTGGAGCTCGGCGATCTGCCGCGGTAGCTCGGCCATGCCGGCGCGATGCTGGTCGTCCACCTCCTTCGTGAGGGCACGCAGGTGCTGTTCGGTGATGTCCATGGCTGTCCTTTGCTCGGGTTCCGGGGGGAGGGGGAAGAGCGGGCCTGCGGTCAGGCGGTGACCACGACGGTGCCGCTCATCGAGTTGTGGATGCCGCACACGTAGGCGTAGGTGCCCGCACTCGCGAACGTGATCGACGTCGACGCACCGGCGTCCATGCGGGCCTCGGCGATGGTGCCGCCCTTCACCAGCACGGAGTGGGCGAACGCGTCGCGGTTCGTCCACGTCACCTTCGTGGCGGCCTTCACGGTGACGACGGGCGGTGCGAACGCGAACTCTTCTACGGTGACCGTGTCGGCCTCGGCCGCGGGCCCGGTCGTCGGCGCCGAGGTGGGCGCCATCGTCGGTGCCGGTGTGGCCGTCGCACCCGCGGCGAGCGCGGTGGTGGTGGAGCCGACGACGGTGGTCGACACCGCCTCAGGTCGCGCTCCACCGGCGGCGCTCGAACCGCAACCGACGAGCAACGTGGTCGCCGCGAGCAGCCCAGTCGCGGCCGTCCGACTCACCCGATCGGTCCTGTAGCGCACGATGAGATCCCTTCGTCACGGCCCGGGTCGGGCCGCTCACCGCCTCTCTTCCGACGCTGTTCGCCTCTTGGATCACGGTCCTTCCGGAGCGCTCGAAGCCTTCAGCTGGTACGGTGAGGTTCCCCCTGGAAGAGTCGTCTCGTTTGGGCAGGACGGCCGGACTGTGCTGTCGCCCCGTGCAGGCTCGACGTCTCGACCATCGAGTCGAGGAGATCCATGCCCCGCGACCTGACTTCGCCTTCCTTCGCCGCGCCCGCTCGTCACCACATCGGGTTGCTCAGCACCTTCCCCCCCAAGCTCTGTGGCCTCGCCACCTACGCCGCGGCATTGCAGCGCGAACTGCGACGCGCCGGGCATCGCGTCGACAGCATGGTGATCGACGACGGTGACACCATCGTGGGTGCACATGCCACGGCCACGCTCGTGAACGGGATGCCGTCGACCGCGGCGACGGTGTCGGCCGCGCTGCGCCTGTGCGACGTGGCCATCATCCAGCACGAGTACGGGATCTATGGTGGCCGCGATGGTGACGAGCTCATCGAGCTGATGGCCACGCTCGACGTGCCGACTGTGGTGATCCTGCACACGGTGCCGTTGGTGCCCACGCCGCATCAGAAGTTCGTGCTCGAGACCGTCGCCGGCATGGCCAACCGCGCCGTGGTGATGACCGAGGCGGCGCGCACCCGGCTGCTGGCGTCCTACGCCGTCGACCCACTGACGGTGTCGACGATCCCGCACGGCGCCTCGGCGCCGAGCCACGGCGTGCACGCCCACCCAGCGGCGGCCGACGCCCGACCGATGCTGCTCACCTGGGGCCTGCTCGGGCCGGGTAAGGGCATCGAGCACGCCATCGACGCGCTGGCCATGCTCGACCGCGCCGATCGGCCGCGGTACACCGTGGCCGGCGTGACGCATCCCAAGGTGATGGCCCGTGACGGCGACGCGTACCGCAGGTCGTTGATCGAGCGGGCCCGCGTCGCCGGTGTCGCCGCCGACGTGGTGTTCGACGACACCTACCGCGACGTGCCCGAGCTCATGCGCTTCGTGGCGTCGGCCACCGCCGTGGTGCTCCCCTACGACTCGCGCGATCAGGTCACGTCGGGCGTGCTGGTCGACGCCATCGCCGCCGGCCGCCCGGTGATCGCCACCGCCTTCCCCCACGCCGTCGAGCTCCTCGGCACGGGCGCCGGCATCATCGTGCCCCACGCCGACGTGGCGGCGATGGCCGATGCCATGCGCGCCGTCGTGGTCGACCGCGACCGTCGGCGGGCCATGGAGCGCGAGGCTCACCGCCTCGCCCCCGCGCTCAGCTGGACGCGGGTCGCCGACACCTACGGCAGCCTCGTTGCCCGGTTGGCACGCTCACTGGCGCCAGTGGCCCCGTGAGTGGCCTGGCGGTCCCGCTCGACCACATCGAGCGCCTCTGCGACGGCCACGGTCTCCACGAGCACGCCGACGGGACGACACCGCGGCCCGAGCACGGCTACTGCACCGACGACAACGCGCGCCTGCTGGTGCTGCTGACCCGCCTTCCGGCCACGGCCACCACGAACCGGTTGAGCCTGCTCGCCCTGCAGTTCGTGCTGGGCGCACAGGACACCGCCGGGCGCACGCGCAATCGCATGAACCGTGAGGGCTGGTGGATCGACCAGGCCGCGACCGACGACTGCTGGGGCCGCAGCGCGTGGGCGCTCGGCGCCACCGCCGTGCACCATCCCGACGCCTTCGTGCGCCTGCGGGCCGAGCGCGGGTTCGCCCTCGCGCTCCGCCAGCGCTCGCGGTGGATGCGGGCCACCGCGTTCGCCGTGCTCGGCGCGGCCGACGTGCTCGGCCACGAACCCAGCCACCCTGCTGCCCGGCTGTTCCTCGCCGACGCGCTCACGCAGATCGGACCGCCGTTGCGGGCGAGCTGGCCCTGGCCCGAGGAACGCCTCACGTACGCCAACGCGTCCGTGGCCGAAGCGGTGATCGCGGCCGGTACCGCCCTCGGTCGCGCCGACGAGGTCGAGCGCGGCCTGCTCCTGCTGCGGTGGCTGATCGACCAGCAGATGACCGACGGGCACCTGTCGGTGGTGGGCTCCACCGGCCGCGCCGCCGGTGACGCCACGCCACAGTTCGACCAGCAACCCATCGAGGTCGCCGCGCTGGCCGACGCCTGCAGCCGCGCTCTCGCCGTCACGGGCGACCGCACGTGGACAGCCGGCATCGCCGCCGCCGCGGCGTGGTTCGACGGGGCCAACGACGCCGGCTTGGTGATGCACGACGCCACCAGTGGCGGGGGCTACGACGGCCTGCACCGCAACGCGGTGAACCGGAACCAGGGCGCCGAGTCGACGTTGGCGTACCTGACGACGTCGTTGCGGGCCCGTCAGCTGGCGGCCGCCCGCTGATGTCGGCGCTGGCCCTCACCGATACCGGCATCGAGCTGCGCCCCGATCCGGCGCGGACCGTGACCCGGTTCTACGTCCCCGGCCGCGAGGACGTGGGGCCCGGCGACTCCCGCGCCGCACCGGTGATCGAACGTCTGCTCCATCTGCGCGAGGCCGACGTTGCGGCGGCCATGGCCGACGTGGAAGCGCGGTTCTCACACCGGCACCGCGACCTGCACGGCGTGTTCCACGCCCATGCGGCCAACGTGCGCTCGCGCCTCGATCCCTCGATCGAAGTGAGCGAGGCGCGCCACCTGCTGCTCGGGGCCTGCTTCACCCACGAGTACTCGATCGAGGGTGCGGCGCTCTGCAACCCCTCGGCCGTGCTCCATCCCGTGCAGGACGGCAGCGGCGCTGCCGCCTTCGTCATGAGCGTGCGCGCCATCGGCGAGGGCCACAAGTCGTCCATCGGCTTCCGCACCGGCTCGGTGACCGCCGCCGGCGCGGTCACGATCGACGAGCCCGGTCCGTTCCCGCAGACCACGAGCGCCACACCCGGCACCCACGAGCACGGCGTGTTCCACGCCAAGCTGGCCGAGCTGGGCGACGACTCCGAGAACGCCGCCTTCGTGCTCGCCGGCCTGCCGGCGCCGTTCGACGACGACGACCTCGCGACCCGCATCGAGCAGCTGCTGGCCGACGGTGCCACCCGGCGGCGCACGGCGACGACCATCGCCAACCTGCGCCGGCTGGCCGGTTCGTCCTACCGCACCACCTTCCCCGATTTCACCGACCTGTCCGAGCGCGTCCTGTGGCCGCAGGCCCCGTCGGAGCGCCAGGGCATGGAGGACGCCCGCTTCGTGCGGTTCATCGACGACGACGGCACGGTCGTCTACCTCGGCACGTACACTGCGTTCGACGGCGACACCATCGCCCAGCACCTGTTGGAGACCGACGACTTCGGGTCGTTCGCCGCCAGCCCGATGGCCGGTGCCGCTGCCACCGGCAAGGGCCTGGCGATCTTCCCGCGCAAGGTCGGCGGTCGGTACGTGGCGCTGTCGCGCTCCGACCGCGAGACGAACACCATCGCCTTCTCCGACGACCTCCACACCTGGACGACCTCGACCCCGCTGCAGGCGCCCGAGCGCGCGTGGGAGATCCTGCAGCTCGGCAACTGCGGCTCCCCCATCGAGACGACGGACGGGTGGCTGGTGCTCACGCACGGGGTCGGCCCCATGCGCACCTACTCGCTCGGAGCGATCCTGCTGGACCTCGACGATCCCACCCGCGTCCGGGCCCGCTCGAGCGCGCCGATCGTGGCGCCGGTGGCCCACCGCCGTGACGGCTACGTGCCGAACGTGGTCTACAGCTGCGGCGGCTTCGCCCACGGTGACGTGCTCGTGCTGCCCTACGGGTTCGGCGACCAGGCCATCGCCGTCGCGACCACGTCGGTGCGAGCGCTGCTGGCGTCGCTCACGGCCTGAGCGCAACGGCTCATGCCGGTGCGGTGACCCCCACCGACGCCGCCGCGGCCACGATGCTCGTCCACGTGTCGTCGGGCAGTTCGATGCCTTCGGCCAGGCGCTTGGCCTTCTTGCGGCGCTCGGGCTCACCGGGCGCCAGCACCTCGTCGACACCGACGGCCGGACGCGCCGTCTTGAGCCAGTCGATGTAGTCGTTCACCTCGCGGTGGAACTGCTCGGCTTCGCCGCCGGTGAGGTGCTCGGGTGACAGGTACACCGAGAGCATGCCGTTGCAGAACGGGATCACCTCCGGGCCTGCTGCGCCCGAGCCGGTGAGGGCGCCTGCGAGCAGTTCGCACATGATCGACAAGCCCGAGCCCTTGTGCTCGCCCATCGCCCGCAGGGCGCCGGAGCCGCCGACGCCGCTCGGCATCTCTCCCGGTGCGACGGCGCCGTACAGGGCGCGCGGATCGGCGGTGAGGCGACCGTCACCGGTGATCAGGCTGCCCTCGGGCAGCGGCGCGCCGCCGTTGAGCGCCACCAGCGCCTTGCCCTCGGCGACGATGGAGGTGGCGAAGTCGAGCACCACGGGCGGCCGGTCACCGCACGGCACGGCGATGCACACCGGGTTCGTGGCCATGCGCCGGCTGATGCCGCCGAAGGGCGCCACCAGGCGGCTGCTGCCCACGTTCACGAAGTGAAGCGACACCAGGCCGTCGGCCGCGGCCATCTCGGCCCACTGACCGACGCGGCCGAGGTGCCCCGAGTGGCGCAGCGCCACGATCGACACACCGTGTCGCTTCGCCCGCTCGATGCCGAGGCGCACGGCTTGGGGGGCGATGGTGTGGCCGAGGCCGTACTGGCCGTCGAGCACCAGGAACGCCCCACCGTCGATCACGACATCGACCGAACGGCCGGCGTGGTGCACCCCGGCCTGCAGCCACTCGACGTAGCGCTGGGTGCGGACCACACCGTGGCTGTCGTGGCCGGCGAGGTTGGCGTCCACCAGCGACGCGGCCACGCGCGTGGCCTCGTCGGGTTCGCAGCCACAGGCCACGAACGTCTCGGACAGGAGCGAGCGGAGAGCATCTGCCGTCACGACGATCATGGCGGCCACTGTAGGTTCGACGAGCGGGCCCGTCGACCAACGAGATCAGCGCGGGATCGTCGGCCCGGTCCACTCCCGCACCGTCTCGGCCGCCAGGCGATCGATCTGCTTCTGCCGGCGCGCCACCTTGGGCGACGGGCGCCGCTCCTCCGCGCTCGACCAGAGCGCGGGATCGCCGCCGTAGGCCTTCAGGAACGCCAGCGCGTCTCCGATGCTCCGTTGCTGTGCGTCGTTCTTCATCTCCGCCTTGTCCCATGCGTCGGTGATCTGCTGCACCTGTCGGAGAGGATGCGGTCGCCGTGAGGCCGTTGCGATCAGCCCGAAGGACTCTTGAAGCCACCGAGCCGGATCCTTGACGCAGAGGCGCTCGTCGCCAGCATGCGGCCCAGCCAGTCGTTCGTGTCACGCCGGGCCCGCCGCGCCACGGCCGTGTCGGGCGCGAAGACCTCGAAACCGTGGGGCACGCCCGGGTAGACGTGCAGCTCCACGGCCACGCCCGCCTGGTTCAGGCGCTGGGCGTAGTCGATGTCCTCGTCGACGAAGCCGTCGAGCGTGCCCACGATGACGAGCGCCGCGGGCAGGCCGCGCAGATCGGTGGCCCGGGCCGGTGCGGCGTAGGCGGGCACGTCGGTGCCGCGGAGCCCGCCGAGGTAGGCGTTCCATCCGAACGCGTTCGACGCCGGCGGCCAGATGGGCACCTCCCACCCACTCGACGGCGTCGTGCGGCGGTCGTCGATCATCGGGTAGATGAGGAGCTGGAACGCCACCGGCACCTCGGCACGATCGCGGGCCACCAGGGCCAGCGCGGCGGCGAGACCACCGCCGGCGCTGCTGCCACCGATGCCGATGCAGCCCGGGTCGATCGAGAGCTCGTCAGCGTGGGCGTGGATCCAGTGCAGCCCGGCGTAGCAGTCGTCGAGCGGGCCGGGGTACCGCGTCTCCGGGGCCAGGCGGTACTCGACCGAAACGCCGACGATGCCGTGGCGCGTGCACCAACGGTCGAAGCGCTGGTCGTCCTGCCGGGCGCCGCCCACCACCAGCCCGCCGCCGTGCATCCAGTACACGCACGGCAGGACCCCCACCGCGTCCTTGGGACGGTGCACGCGCAGCACCACCTCGGGGTCGCCGTCACGGCCCGGCACGCGCACCTCGGTGCGCGTCACGGCGTCGGACAGCGGCACCAGGTCCCACTCGGCCGCTCGCGCCGCCCGCACCCTGGGCAGGAGCTCGTCGGTCAGCGCGAACGACGGCGCGCCCGACAGCGCCGCACGCACCTCGGGATCGAGCAGGGCATCCACGTCCATCACGACCTCCTCACGGCTCCACGATCGGGAACCCACTGGCGAACACGTCGAGGTTGCCGAACACGGTGATCAGCGCCTGGGCGTCGCCCTCGATCACGACGGCGCCGGCACCGACGGCGTCGATGAACGTGGTCTCGCCGACAAAGATTCCGAGCAGCAACGAGCGGGGCAGTGTCACCGTCGTCGCGGCGGCCGCGTCGTGGCGACCGCCGACGCTCCACAGCGTGCGGTTGGTGAGACCGAGCACCCAGTCCTCGCCGACGTCGGTGAAGCGCCAGTTGATCAGCACGTGCCGGCCGCCGAGCTCCTCGGCCTTCAACCGCACGGCGATGGTGTCGAACAGCTGCTCGGTGCTGAGCGCGTCCAGCAGGCCGCGGCGGCGCACCACCCGCGCCGGCGGCGGGCCGTGGCGCAGCTCCTGGGCGGCCACGAGGTAGCTGTTGCGGAACGTGGCCGACTCGCTCTGGTAGCCGAGCTGCTCGAGCGCGTCGGCCTGCAGCAGCCGGGCCTCGGTGTGACCGGGCTCGGCGAACACGAGGTGGTTCACGACCTCGACCACCCAGCGGTAGTCACCCTCGGCGAACGACGCCCACGCCTTGACCAGCAGGGCGTCGGCACCACCCATGAACGCCACGTAGCGGCGGCCCGCCTCCACCGGCTCGTGGGCCAGCAGCCGGGCGGGGTTCCCGTCGTACCAGCTGAGGTAGCGCTGGTACACCGCCTTGATGTTGTGCGTGAGGTGGCCGTAGTAGCCGCGCGTGTGACCGTGCTCGGCGAACTCGGGTGGCAACGTCAGCTGCTCGGCGATCTCGTTGGGGGTGCAGCCCTTGTTGGCCAGGCGCATCGTCTGGTCGTGCAGCCACCGGTACAGGTCACGCTGCAGGGCCAGGAAGGCGCGCACGTCGTCGCCGCCCCAGCGGGACCAGTGGTGCGACGCGAACATCAGCTCGGTGTCGGCACCGAACAGCTCGATGGCCTCGCCGATGTACTTCGACCACGCCAGCGCGTCGCGCACCTGAGCCCCGCGCACGGGCACCAGGTTGTGCATGTTGTGCGAGCAGTTCTCGGCCATGCACAGCCAGCCGTGGTCGGGGAAGAAGAAGTTCATCTCCGCCGGCGCCTCGGTCTCGGGCGTGAGCTGGAACACGATGCGCACGCCGTCGACCACGAGCTCCTGCCCGGTCGCGGTGATGTCCTCGGTGGGGGCGATCAGGCCGGGCTGCACGAGCGGGATGGCCTTGCCGAGGCCGCAATCGACGTGGCCGCGCGGTCCGGCCGGCAGGCTCGTGCCGAACTGGTAGATCGTGCGGCGGGCCATGGCCGGCCCGGCGATCACGTTCTCGGCCACCGTCTCGTGCATGAAGCCATCGGGGGCGATCACCCGGCACCGACCGGCGGCCACGTCGGCCGGTGTGGTCACGCCGTGCACGCCGCCGAAGTGGTCGCCGTGGGAGTGGGTGTAGATCACCGCGGTCACCGGCCGCACCCCCAGGTGCTCGTTGGCCAACTCCAGGCAGGCGCGCGCCGTGGCCTCGCCGGTGAGCGGGTCGATCACGATCCAGCCCTCGGCACCGGCGATGAAGGTGATGTTGGAGATGTCGTAGCCGCGGGCCTGCCACACACCGGGCGCCACTTCGAACAGCCCGTGCACCGCGTTCAGTTGGGCCTGACGCCACAGGCTCGGGTGCACGGTGGGCGGGCTCGGGTCGTCGGGCCCGATGAAGTCGTAGCGGTTGATGTCCCAGGCCACGCCCAGCTCGCCGTCGATTCGGCCGGTGGCGTGGGCGGCGACGAACCCCCGTCGTACGCGCTCGGCATCGCCCTCGTCGGCCGGCATCGTGGCGACGGCGAGCACCGCCCGGGTGTGCTCGGTGGCGTCCTTGGGCGAGGTGGCGTCGGTCACCACCGCAGTCTGCTGGCCGGGCTCACCGGCGGGCAAGGGCGTCGCCGCCACCGACCCGGCCAGGGCCGGCGTCGAGGCGGTCGAGCAGTGCACCCAGCAACGCGTTCAGCTCGTCGGGGCGCTCCATCATCAGCTGGTGACCGGCACCGGGGATCACGTGGAGCTCGGCCCCGGTGATGGCGGCGGCGATGCGGCGCGACGCGCGCGGCGGGGTCAACAGGTCGCGCGAGCCCACCACCACCAACGTCGGCACCGTGATCGTATGGAGGTGCGCGTGCTCGTCGTTGGCCAGCAGCCCGAGGAAGCTGCGGTTCAGCGCTTCGGCGTCCATCGCCGCGACCATGCGTCGCGTCACCTCCACGAGGTGGGGTGCCACCGCGTCGCCGAAGGAGAGGCGCACCAGACCGAAGTGCAGGTCGCTGTCGCTCGGACGATACGTCGGGACGCGCTTCCACCCCACGTGCGACAGGGGTACCTGCAGAGCAGCAGCGACGCCGCGCAACGACGACGCGGTACCGAGGCCGAGCACCGGATCGGCCGAGGTGGACACGAGCAGGAGTCCCCGCACCCGCTCGGCGAACACGTCGGGGTGGCGGTGGGCGAAGCGCATGATCGTCATGCCGCCCATGGAGTGGCCCACCAGCACCGCGCCCCGCAGGTCGAGCGAGATCAGCAGGTCGGCGAGATCGTCGGCCAATGGGTCCAGGCCGTACCCGGCCCGACCGGCGCGCGACCGCCCGTGCCCGCGCAGGTCGGCGGCCAGCACGCGGCACCGGTCGGCCAGCGCGAACTGGTACCGCCACGCCCCGGCCTGCAGCGTCACCCCGTGCAGGAGCACGAGCGGTCGGCCCCGTCCGGCGGCGAGCACGTGCAGATCGCTCCCGTCGCGCCCGACGGCATGCAGGTGCTCGACCGGCGGTTGCAGATCGGCCAGGTCGGTGAAGTCCTCCGCGGCCTGCGGGTCGTCGCGCCGTCGGGCCCGCCGCACCGCGGCGCGGCCGGTGGCCAACGCGCCGCCCGCGGCCACCGCCGCCGAGGCGGCTCCGATCAGCAGACGGCGGGTGTCGACCATGGCAGCAGTGTGTCAGCCGCGACGGGCGCCGGGGTGCCCGGCTCCGCACGCGCAACGACCCGGGTCCACGTCGTTGGGGAACCCGGGTCGCTCACTCGTCATACGACGAACTTGGTCAGGCGCTGAGGACCGTGGTGGTGGTCGTGGTGGCCGGTGCCGCCGGCGCGAGCGGGCTGTAGTAGCCGAGCACGTCGAGGATCACCTGGGCCGAGCCCGGGCCGCCGGCGGTCACCTTGATGGTACCGTCAGCCGCGAGGGCCACGATGTTCATGTTGGCCAGGATCTGGCCCGTGCCGAACCAGTTGATGCTGCTCGACGCCGGCTGCGAAGCATTGCCGGCGAACAGCGTCAGGAAGCCCGACGCGGTGGTGCCGTCGATGGTCACGGTCACCGTGGCCGAGGTGGCACCGGCGGGGACAGCCCCGACCTTGGTGGTCGCGCTGGGGGTGAGGTATCCCTGCGTCAGCGAGATCGTGCGGGTCGTGCCGAAGGCCAGGGGGCCGTCGCCGTTGGCGGCGGAGCCCGTGCCCGTGCGGGAGTCGTACACCCGGATCGGCTGGGCGAACGCGTGGTACGCCGTCGCTTCCGGCG
>JANMAT010000110.1:0-3344 GCA_031359995.1 Actinomycetes bacterium | reverse complement strand
CCACCGGGTTTCCGGTGCTGTTCACCGGGATGCCGAACGGTCTGCACGTGGGCGACATCCGGCGATGGAACCCTGCAGCGGTCGTAGTGGATCAATCGCCCAGGACGGCGTCCATGACCATGTCCGATCGTTCGTTCAGTCGCCGTCAGCTGTTGCTGGGTGGTGCGGCGGCCGCTACCGGCGCCGTGCTCGTCGGTGGGCGCGGCGCCGAGGCTGGCGTGGTGCGACGCGCGCCGGCGTTGCTGCGGGCCGACCGCCCCCGGCTCACGCACGGCGTGCAGTCGGGCGACGTGCTCGGTGAGCGCGCCATCGTGTGGGGCAAGGCCGACCGCGCCTCGCGCATGTGGGTCGAGGTGGCCACGTCCGAGCGGGGCGAGTTCCGCCGCGTGCGGGGGCCGGTCGTCGAGGCGTCGTCGGCGTTCACCGGCAAGGTCGACCCGGAGGGGCTGCGTCCCGGTCAGCGCCACGTGTACCGGGTGCGCCCGGACTGGGGCGGCATGCGCTGCTTCGAGACGATGTCGGCCGTGGAGCCCGACCTCTTCCTGTTCTCGGGCGACTGCATCTACGCCGACGGCCCGCTGCGGCCCGAGGTGAAGAACGCTGCGGGCGAGGTGATCTGGCGCAACCTGGTGACGCCCGAGAAGTCGAAGGTGGCCGAGACGCTCGATGAGTACCGGGGCAACTTCCTGCTCGAACCAGGCGTTCCATGAGATCATGCCGACCCGGCCGAACAAGGCCGGGAAGGGCCGCATCTACCGGAAGATCCCGTACGGCCCGAACGTCGATGTGTTCGTCCTCGACATGCGCTCGTACCGCGGCGAGAACTCGGCCAACCTGCAGGCGACGCCGAGCGCAGCCATCGCCTTCCTGGGCGCCGAGCAGATCGCGTGGTTGAAGCGGGAGCTGAAGCGCTCCGACGCCACGTGGAAGATCATCGCCGCCGACATGCCGATCGGACTGTGGGTGCAGGACTACGCGCCGGCCACCAACCCGCACGAGCCCGGCGTGCAGTGGTGGGAGGCCGTCGCCAACGGTGACAACGGCGTGGCCAAGGGCCGGGAGCTCGAGATCGCCGACATCCTGTCGTTCCTGAAGCGCAACGAGATCCGCAACACGGTGTGGCTCACGGCCGACGTGCACTACTGCGCCGCCCACTACTACGACCCGGCCAAGGCCGCCTCGACCGACTTCGGTCAGATCGACGTGGACGGCCACAGCAAGGCGATGACGGTGAAGCTCGTCGACGTCGCCGGCACCGTGCTGTTCAGCCAGGAGCTGGCGCCCGCGGGCGACCACGACTGATCGACCGGCGCCGCTGACGCGAAAGGGCCCGCCACCAAAAGGTGGCGGGGCCCTTCTCCGTTCGGTGGATCAGTCCTCGAAGCGGACCTTCAGGGCCGGGTTGTCGGCGTGCTGCTGATTGATGTAGAGGGTGTGGCCGTCCTCGGCGAAGATGCCGCCCGAGAACTCGTTCTCGCACGGCCCGGCCTTGGCCGACGATGGCGGGTCAGGCGACGTCGCTGGTGGCGATGCCGCCGAGCCAGCGGTGGAACGCGGCGAGCACCTGGCGATCGCGGTCGTAGGTGAGGATCTCGTGCACCCTGGTGACGGCGATCCAGCGGATCTCGTCGACCTCGCGGTTCGGGCGGAACGCGCCGCTCTCGGGGCGCATCTCCCAGTAGCTCGCGTGCTTGTAGCGACCCTTGCGGTCGACGTATTCGATGGCGATGAGCTCCTGGCCGAGCACGGGGACGTAGCCCGTCTCCTCGAGCACCTCGCGTCGGGCCGTCGCGGCCATGTCGGTGTCGCCGCGGTCGCGCTTGCCCTTCGGGAAGGTCCAGTCGCCGTACGCCGGCCGATGGACCACGAGGACCTCGAACTGCTTGCGCTGCCGCCACAGGACGCCGCCCGCTGCCTGTACGGTCACTCCGCGCTGTCCAGCCATGCCCGCACCTTCCTCCGCCGTAACTCGTCCCAGAGCTGCGGCCAGGCCGCCCGTCGTTGCTCGCTTCGGTGCCGCTCGGCGGCGATGATGAGTCCGGCGCCGTAGGCGGCCTCCGCACCGAGTCCCGACGCTACCGCCGCCGAGACGCGCTCCTCGGTGATGCTCATGTCGTTGATCTCACCGAGGGCCTCCTGCAGACGGGCGAGGGCACGTGCGTGTGGGGCGGCCTCGGGGCGCACGGGCGCGACGGCCAGTGCGGCGTACCGGGCCCGCTTCACCAGGATGCGGAGCTCGTGCAGCTGTTCGGTCGGGCTGGGCTCGTCGAGCTGGTTGGTCACCGGCGGAGCCGGCGCGGACGAGAGCTTGCGCGGTGCGCTCAGCACCCAGGTTCCCGGGCCGGCCGTGGCGTGCACGTAACGCACGTCGATGCCCCGGCGCGTGAGCCGCAGGTCCTCGGTGTCGAAGTGGACCGCCGTGGTGCGCTCGGGGCCGCTCGTGAGGACCTCGTGAGCGCCGAGATCGGGGGGAGTGAAGTCCGATAGCGCGTGAAAGGCGCGGGTTCGTGCTCGGCCGGCTGCCATCGGTCCTCCTCCGCGTGAGGCTATGGATGGCGGTGGCACCGACGGTGGTGGAATCTCCAGCTTTCACCCGTCGGCCATCTCGTGTTCATCACGTCGAGGGCCGGCTCCCCCGTGCCGGGCGGGTGAGTGACCCGAAGGGTTCGGTCGCTGGTCAGGCCTCGGTCAACTCGGCGATGCCGGCGGGTCACATCGCTGTGGTTCGGTGGGGGCCAGCGAGCGGAGGAGCGCACTCATGGACGCGTGGCCGATGATCATCCGACTGACCGATGAAGAGCTGATGACGGCCGACGAGCGGGAGCGGGCCGACGCGATCGTGCGCTCGGCATCGTTGGCCCGCATCATCGAACCGCGCGAGGTCGTGGGCGCCGCCATCATGGACCGCCTCGGTGCCGGGGTGTCGATGACCGCCGCGCTCGACCTCGTCGAGGAACTGGTGGCGATCCGCCACAACCGGATGCTGATCGAGGCCGGTCGCCGGGGCCTGCCCGACGACGAGGGCGGCGACACCCGCATCCTGCTGTGGCCCGTGCGTCGGTCCCACCCGACCTTCGCGGCGTAGGTGCCACGACGCGGGGTGGACGAGAGCGTCGGACCCCTCGCAGATGAACACCGTTCGACCAGCGGTGACGACGGCTCGGACGGTGTCGCGGCTCGTCCGCGCTCGCGCCGAAGCCGAGGGTTCAGTCGTTCGGTTCCAATAGCGTCGCCCGTAGGGCGTCGATGGCGTCGGTGCCGTCTCGACCGAGGTACGCCGCGACCGACTGGTCATCGATGCGATCGAGCACGTCGGCCACGGCACCACGATCCAGCTCGAAGAC
>JANMAT010000103.1:0-59209 GCA_031359995.1 Actinomycetes bacterium | reverse complement strand
CATCAACCGCCGATCCTGACTCACGAGAAGGAGATATCATCGGGAGTCAGTCGGACGCGCTCGTTCCCGCAAACTGAAACTAAGGGTTCACGCCAAGTTAGTACGCGCGTAGTAGTGTGTGGGGTGTGGAGGTCGCGCCTGAGGCGCTCGGGCGGTTCTTCGAGGTGACGTTGCCGCATTTGAACGAGTTGCAGCGCCGGGTGGTGGCGGGGGCGATGGCAGAGGCGTTGGGTCGGGGTGGCAAGACGGTGGTGGCGGTGGCGTCGGGGATGAGCCGGAACACGGTGATCAAGGCGCAAGCCGAGATCGCTGCGGGTATGTCGCCGTCGGATCGGTTACGCGCTCACGGTGGTGGTGACAGGCCCTTGACCGACAAGCAGCCGGGCTTGTTGGAAGCGCTCGATGAGTTGGTGTATCCCGACACGCGTGGCACACCGATGTCGTTGCTGCGGTGGACGTCGAAGTCATCGACGAAGCTGGCCGACGAGTTGGGGCGTAAGGGGTTCGAGGTGTCGTCGCGCACGGTGCTGCGCTTGTTGCACAAGTTGCGGTACAGGTTGCAGGCCGACGCCAAGATGGTCGAAGGCGCGCAGCACCCTGACCGCGACCGCCAGTTCCGCTACTTGAACGACATGGCCACCGGGTTCGTCGAGGACGATCAGCCCGTGATCAGTGTCGACACGAAGAAGAAGGAGTTGATCGGGAACTACGCCAACGGGGGCCGCGAGTGGGCCCCGGAGGGTGAACCGACCCGGACCGAGGTCCATGACTTCGCCGACCGCGCCCTGGGCGAGAACGCCAAGGCCATCCCGTACGGGATCTACGACGTCACCAACGACGAGGGCTGGGTCTCGGTCGGTGACACCGCCGACACCGCCGAGTTCGCAGTCGAGTCGATCCGACGATGGTGGAACCAGATGGGCCGCGCCCGGTTCCCGCACGCCGACCGCCTGCTGATCACCGCTGACGCCGGCGGTTCGAACGGCTACCGCGTCCGCGCCTGGAAGTGGCACCTCGCCCAGCTCGCAGACGAGACCGGGCTACGCGTCACGGTGTGCCACTACCCGCCGGGCACCTCGAAGTGGAACAAGATCGAGCACCGCATGTTCAGCTTCATCACCATGAACTGGCGGGCCCGACCCCTCACCAGCATTCGCACCATCATCGAGCTCATCTCCGCCACCGCCACCAGCACCGGTCTCACCATCCAAGCCGGCTACGACTCGAACTGGTACCCGAAGGGCGTCAAGATCACCGACCGCGAACTCGCCGCACTACCCCTCGACCCTCACGACTTCCACGGCGAATGGAACTACACCATCCACGCCCAACCAAACCTGGCGTGAGCCCTAAGTCAACTCCAAAGCGAGACAATGTTTGCTAGTCCCTACTTCCAACGCGTCAAGGACCGATTCGAGGACGCTGCGGGCGGATATGTGGATCCAGCGGCTCTCTTCTTGCTGGTCGGCCTCGACTCATTGAAGAATAATGGCGGCAGGCTCTGCCTGATAGAGCCGTTAGCAGTGCTGTCTACTCGTGGGGCGCAGCGCGTCCGCCAAGAACTCCTCAGCCGTGCGACGATTGCCGACATTTGGTTCGCCGAGGAACAGGTGTTCGACAATGCCTCGGTTCAGGTTTGGGCGCCGGTCCTGCAAACTGGGGTAGCTCCTCGGGTGGTTGTCGTGCATCGCGGCCGGGACTTCGCAGATGCCGGCATCGCGGAGCCACCGAGTGCCGACGCAGAATCATGGGGCTCCTTTCTCGCGTTGAGGCGCGGGGTGCCCATGCGGGAGTGGTCGACTGCCGGAACTCTCACCGACGTTGCGTCTGCTACCGCCGACTTCCGTGATCAGTACTACGGGCTAATCGGCCATGTTGTCGACAGTGTTGAGGGTGGGGGTGATCTTCCGAAACTGGTTACCTCCGGCCTGATCGACCCTGCTCGACTGATGTGGGGTCAGCGACTGACAACTTTCAATCGTCAACAGTTCGTAGCTCCCCGCGTCAGGGTGTCCGAGTTGAGCGAGGACCTGCAAGCCTGGGCTCGCAAGCGCCTGGTGCCGAAAGTCCTCGTGGGGACGCAGACGAAGGTTTTGGAGCCGATCGTCGATATCGATGGCACGCTCCTGCCGTCGGTGCCCGTAGTCTCTGTTGAGTCGACACGGGAATCACTGTGGCGGATAGCGGCTGTCCTCGCGAGCCCGCCGATTGCTGCGATTGCTGCGGCCCGCCACGCGGGTGCTGCCCTGTCGCTGGACGCTCTTAAGCTATCAGCCCGCGATATTCTCGCGTTGCCGCTCCCACTAGGTAGGGACGCCTGGGATGCCTCAGCGGAGGCGTTTGAAAAGGCGTCTGCGGCCTCCTCTGAGGCCGAACGGCGCAGGTTCCTGCTAGCTTCCGGCGACGCGATGTGCACGGCGTACGGTGCCGGGCGCGACGAGGAACTGATGAACTGGTGGACGGACCGCCTGCCAAAGACCTCATATGTGGAGCCGGGCATCGGCGACGAGCCTTGAGAATGCCTCGGTGCGAAAGTAGTGTGACGTGAGCCCGGGGCGCTGGTGAACTGGAGTGGCGATGAACAATTGGCCGACGTTCAAGTTCGAATCGGAGCGCTTCTATGAAGACCACCTTCGCCGACCACGTCGACTGCTGGCCGAGTTTACAGCGACGGGTCGAGGCTCGGGGCGGCGCTCGGGCCCCCGCGATCTTCTCTGGCAGTCGGTAGCCGCGTTCGCAGTCGCAGCGCTCGAGGCGGGCCTCGAAGACTTGATATTCTCGGCTCATGCTGCACGGCTCGGGTGCGAAGGAACTCCGATCATTGTCGGAGGTTCAACTCCGCACGGTAATCCTCGCAGTTGGCTCGTTGAGACACGTCTCATGGCGCCGGGCGCTCTCAAGGTGGAACGAGTCTTGTTCGCTGACTTCGGTCTGATGCTGGATGTGCTGCCGCCTACAGCAAGGTTCACAATGATGACGAAGGCCTCGCCGAAGGCTGGAGCAGGGCGTGGTGTTCCAAAGCAAAGCCCTACAACATGGGCGGAACTTCGCGATTGCCTTGACACCCTGGCCTATATCCGTAACGCCACGGCTCACGCCGATGCGGGCAAGTTGGGCGCCCGCCCAGCGCATTGTGAGGGTGATCTATGGCTGACGAAGAATGACGGCTCATGGAGCATCCAGCAACCGCACGGCCTGACAGCGTTGCGATCGGTACACGCGATCTACAACTGTATTGCGGAGGGCATTGCATTGAAGCTGAATCTCCCAGGTGCGCTATCGCTCACGCCACCCGACGTGATCGACTATCCGTCGAGTCGTTGACTTTCGGATTTGCCGATGCGAAAACCGCTGTAGACGAATCCAAGACGATGTGAGCGATCCGTGAGTGGGGTCGGCGGAGCCCCTCGCCCGAGGTGCAGGCCCCGGGCGAGAGGTCGCATCTGCTCGCTTGTGCCCGAACCCGCCGTCTGTCAGGAGCGTGAGTGGATTGGCCCGATTGGCGAGTTGCCCATCTTCCTGCCCATCCACGGCTTGTCACTAGGCGATTCAGGCCGCCACGCGAACCGGCAAGAATAGCGTCTGGACAGCGCAAACGTCACGCACCATCAGCTGCCGGCACCGCCTCGGGCTGTTTCCCAGTACGACGGTCGTAGGTTCGGCTCCTGCCGGGAGCGCTGCAAGGAGGGCCACGGAGACCGGCCGTTCGTCGCCTGTGCAGCGGCCAAGTAGGAGCGAGCGGCCCAACTGCGGGGCGCGCGATGCTTGGGGTCGCGACTCGCCGATCCCGCTTGGGGTGCAGCGCCTCCCGCGTGTCGGCCGGTAATGTGGTGGGATGATCCGCACCCTCAACCTCGACGCGTGGGCCGGTCTGTGGGTCGGCGTCGGCAAAGACGGCACGGTCGTCGTCTCGGCCTCCGACTTGGATGCGCTGATCGCCCAGGTCGACGAGCGCGATCTCGACGTCGAGATCATGCGGGCCCCCGTTCCTGGTGAGCCCGTCGTGTTCGGCCTTGGCTGACGCCTGGCTGTTCCCGTACACCGACTTCGGCGAGTCGCACGCGACGCTCGATCGTCCGGTCCTGCGGGCCGCCGTACAGGTACGAGTCCCCGGACGACGGCGAACGTTCGCGGCACTCGTCGACACCGGCGGACCGGTCACGGTCGTCGCGCATGAGGTGATCGCGGCCGGCGGCGGCGACCCGGTCGACACCGGCAGCATCCTTCCGATCCGGCTTGGCGGCCGGCAGTTCTCGGCGCCGTTGTTCGAGCTGACGCTCGAAGCGCTACCCCCGAGTGACGTCGACGCCGCACCGATTCCGTGGAGGGGCATCGTCGGCGTGCTGTCGCCTTTTCCTCACCAAGGAACCTCGGTCATCCTCGGACAGATCGGTTTCCTCGAGCGCTTCACCGTCACG
Source organism: Actinomycetes bacterium (assembly GCA_031359995.1). GTDB lineage: Bacteria > Actinomycetota > Acidimicrobiia > Acidimicrobiales > Ilumatobacteraceae > JANMAT01. Next base: position 54,791 of record JANMAT010000103.1, on the reverse strand, counting down.
TTCGGCCCGGAGCGCTTCGCCGTCGAGCCCGGCGACGCCTTCGACGCCCGCTTCGGCAGCGACCGCTGAGCGACGCGCGACAGCGCGGAGTCGACCGCGAGTGACCGTGACTGTCCGCTGGAAAGGGCACAGAAAGGGCACGGGGCCGCTGACTCGGAACCAGTCAACAGGCTGTGGTGCCTCTGACCTGGGGAAACATGGAGCGGGTGACGGGAATCGAACCCGCATGGCCAGCTTGGAAGGCTGGAACTCTAGCCATTGAGCTACACCCGCGAGAGGCCCTGAGCCGGGCCGTCGCAGGCGTCCACCCTACCTACCTGACGGGCGCGAAGCGGCGTCGAGCCGAACCCTCGCACTACGGTCATCGGCAGGGGAGGAGAGCGACCATGGCCGTCGACGTGCCGGTGCAAAGCGCCGACCCCGCGCCGCGCCCGCCCTTCGCCCACCGGTTCGTGAAAGGGCGCATCTTCTACGGCTGGCTCATCGTGGCCGGCTGCGTCGTCACCAACTTCGTCACCGTCGGCGTCGGCTACTACGGCCAGAGCATCTTCCTGAAGCCGTTGCGCGACGAGCACGGCTGGTCGGCCTCGATCGTCAGCTCGGCCAGCGGCATGTACTTCATCACCGCCGGCATCTCGTCGTTCCTCGTGGGGCCGTTCCTCGACCGCATCGGTCCCCGCCGCTTCATGCTCACCGGTGCGGTCCTCACCGGTGGTGCCGCCGTCGCCCTCGGGCACATCTCGCGCCCGTGGCAACTGTTCGCCTGCTACTTCGTGATGGCCGTCGCCTTCGGCATCGGTGCCGGCGTGGCCGTCAGCTCGCTCCTGACCAAGTGGTTCATAGAGAACCGGGCCAGGGCGCTCAGCATCAGCTCCACCGGGGTGTCGCTCGGCGGTGCCATCCTCGTGCCGGTCGGTTCGGCCCTCATCGGTCATGGAGGGCTCGGGCTGGCTGCGCCCGTCCTCGGCATCGCCGTCATCGTGATCGCCGTGCCCATTCTGATGGCCGTCGTGTCGGCCACGCCGCAGTCGCTCGGCCTCCACCCCGACGGGCGCACTGCCGAAGAGGCGCGGACGCGCGCCACCACGACCGCGGCCCACCAGTACCAGCACTGGACCCGCCGTCAGGCGGCCCGCACGATCCCGTTCTGGGCGCTCGTGGTCGGCTTCGCCCTGTCGCTGGCGGCCCAGACCGGTGTGCTCATCCACCAGGTCGCGTTCCTGCAGGCCGATCACCGCCTCGGCAGCCGCTCGGCCGCCGCGTTCGCGGTCACCGTCACCACCGTCGGGTCGATCATCGCCCGCCTCATCGTGGGATCGTTCGCCGATCGGGCCCCGAAGGTGGCCATGACCGTCGGCTTCGTGACGCTGCAGGGTCTGTGCATCGGCGTGTACTCCTTCGCCCATGCCGCGCCTTTGCTGTACGCCGCTGCGCTGATGTTCGGCACCACCGTCGGCAACGTCTACATGCTCCAGTCGTTGGTGACGGGGGAGCGGTTCGGCATGGTGTCGTTCGGCGCCATCTACGGCGTCGTGTCGTTGTCGGGCTCGGTCGGCTCCGGCATCGGTCTGCTGTTCATGGGCTGGGCCGTCGACCGCTTCGACGGCTACGACATCCCGTTCCGCGTGCTCGCGGTGGTGAACCTCGTGGCCGCCGGGTGCGTGGCCCTGGCCGGCCGCCCCCTGCCCCAGCGGGTGTCGCCCGGCGTCGCCTGAACCCACGGGTGCGACCGTCAGCCGGTCGACCCTCTCTCGATCGCATTCGCGATGATCGCGTCGTACGTGAACACCCCGGGCTGCGTTGCCCGTGGCCGGATCAGCGAGGGGGCGACACCCCGGTGTCGAACAGCAGCGTGTGGGTGTGGTGGCCCCGTCGCGTCGTCACCGACGCGGCGAAGCCGTGCTCGGCCACCAGCCCCGGTGCCGTGTCGCCCTGCACGAACTGAGCCGCCGGCACTCTGGCGACGCGCCCCATGCCGGCCCGCCGTGCGCGCCTCGCCGGGGCGGTCGTGCCCGTGGTCGCCTCCGTCACACACGGCGCGATCCTCACGCCTGGCGCGCCTGGCGCTCGACCGGGTGGCCCTCAGCGGGCGGTGTGCGTCGGGGAGGCGGGATTCGAACCCGCGGCCTCGACGACCCAAACGTCGCGCGCTGCCAACTGCGCCACTCCCCGGTGGACCGTGACACTACCGGTCGGATCAGCTCCGACGCGTCGGCAACGCATCACCGGGCGTTCCGGGCTCACCCGGACGCAGCCGGATCCGACCGCGGCATGGCGGGTGGGTCAGCGCTTCTTGGCCAGGCGCTTGGCGGTGCGACCGGCGGGCGCCAGGTGGCGGCCGTCGAGGTCGTTGAGCTCGGCGCCGTTGGTGAACTGCACGCGATAGCGCAGCCAGTTGAACCCGTTGGCCAGGATGACCTTGCCCTCGGTGCCAACCGGCACGCCGGGCAGGTCGACCGTGGCGCTCACGCGGTCACCCCGACCGAGCTCGAGCTGGTTGGGATGGGGCTTGGCCAGCGCGTGGGGCTTCCAGATGGTCATAGCGGGCTCATTCTGCCTCATCGTCGGCTCGATGAGCAGATTCCCCGAACCGTCATCCCACTCTTCGGGATCTTGCATTCGTCCCGCTCGTCCGGTTCGTGGCACTCGTCGGGCGGCAGCAGCTCGGGCGGCGGATCCAGCTCGTGGTGAGGGGTCCAAAGCCTGCGTGCGGCGGGTTGACCAGTATGCTCGCCTCCCTGATGAAGAGCACGGTCGCACCCCTGGAGGGGAACAAGGTCCGCCTGAGCGTCGAGGTGGACGAGTCGGAGTTCGACAAGGACATCGACGCTGCCTTTCGGAAGATCGCCCACGAGGTCCGGCTACCCGGGTTCCGGCCCGGCAAGGCCCCCCGGCGTGTCCTGGAAGCGCGGCTGGGCGTGGGCCCCGCCCGCGAGCAGGCGCTCCGCGACGGCATCCCGGCGTACCTGACCAAGGCGGTCAAGGAGCACGAGGTCGACATCATCGCCACGCCCGAGGTGGAGATCACCGGCGGCGAGGAGTCGGGCCCGGTCAGCTTCGACGCCACCATCGAGGTGCGGCCCAAGGTCGCCGTCGCCGGCTACGGCGGCCTGCGCGTCGAGGTGCCCAGCGTCGACGTCGACCCCGCCGAGATCGACGGTCCCATCGAGGCCGAACGGCGCCGCCACGGCAGCCTGGTCGACGTCGACCGGCCCGCGGTGAACGGCGACCAGGTCACCCTCACCCTCGCCGCCCACCGCGACGGTGAGCCGGTGGCCGGCCTGAACACCGAGGACTGGCTCTACGAGCTGGGCCGCGGTTGGGTCGCCCCCACCTTCGACGAGGAGATCATCGGCGCCACCACCGGCGACGTGCTCACGTTCACGGCCACGCCTTCGGGCACCGAGGATGAGGCCGACTTCGCCGTCACCGTCACCAGGGTCCAGGAGCTGGCGCTCCCCGAGCTCACCGACGACTGGGTCGCCGAGAACGTGGGCGAGCACGAGTCGGTGGTCGACTGGCGCAACGCCATCGCCGAGCGGTTCGAGGCCATCCGCCTGAACCAGGTCCGCCAGGCCTTCGTCGAGCGCACCACGCAGGCGCTCGCCGAACTGGTGGAAGAGGAGCCGCCGGAGGCGCTCGTCAACAGCGAGCTCAGCGCCCGGGCCCAGAACCTGGTCGCCCAGCTCCAGCAGCAGGGCATCCCGTTCGAGAACTACCTGGCCATCACCGGCCAGACCTCCGACCAGCTCACCGACGGTCTGCGCGACGCCTCGGTGCGGGCCGTGAAGGCCGACCTGGGCCTGCGGGCCGTGGCCGGCGCCGAGAGCCTCGAGGTCGACGACGACGAGCTCGAAGCCGAGTACGCCCGGATCGCGCTCCAGGTCAACATGAAGGCCTCGCAGGTGCGCCGTGAGTACGAGAAGCAGGACGCCGTGTCCGGGCTGCGCTCCGAGCTGCGGAACCGCAAGGCCCTCGATTGGCTGCTGCAGCGGGTGGAAATCGTCGACCCGGACGGCAAGATGGTGGAACGATCGCTGCTGCTTCCCGGCACCGGCGACGACTCCGCCGAGACCTCCCCAGCCGACACCTCCGAAGAAGCGAGCGAATCGTGATCGAGCGCCTGCAGAACTACATGGTCCCCACCGTCGTCGAGCAGACCAACCGGGGCGAGCGGGCCTACGACCTGTACTCCCGCCTCCTGCGGGAGAACATCATCATGTTGGGCACGCCCATCGATGACACCATCGCCAACCTGATGTGCGCGCAGTTGATCTTCCTCGAGTCGGAGAACCCTGACAAGGACATCAACATCTACATCAACAGCCCCGGTGGCGACATCACCGCGCTGTTCGCGATCTACGACACGATGCGGTTCATCAAGAACGACATCGCCACCATCTGCCTCGGCCAGGCCGCGTCGGCGGCTGCGGTGCTGCTGGCCGCCGGCACCAAGGGCAAGCGCCTGGCGCTGCCCCACGCCCGGGTGCTCCTGCACCAGCCGTACGGCCAGACCGGCTACGGTCAGGCGGCCGACATCGAGCTGGCGGCCAAGGAGATCCTGCGCATGCGCACCCTCCTGGAAGAGATCATCTCCACCCACACCGGCCAGGACGTCGACCGCATCCACCGTGACACCGATCGTGACTTCGTGATGTCGGCCGACGAGGCCAAGGACTATGGCATCATCGACGAAGTGATCGTCGCCCGGAACGCAGCCGACAACTCAGGCCCGATCAAGTAACCGGGACCAGGGGGAAACGTCGTGGCGAAATTCGGAGACTCGGGCGAACTGCTCAAGTGCTCCTTCTGCGGGAAGTCGCAGAAGCAGGTGAAGAAGCTCATCGCCGGCCCCGGCGTCTACATCTGCGATGAGTGCATCGAGCTCTGCAACGAGATCATCGAAGAGGAGCTGGCCGATCATCCCGAGGTGCGCTTCGACGAGTTGCCCAAGCCGAAGGAGATCTTCGGGTTCCTGAACGACTACGTCGTCGGCCAGGACTCGGCCAAGAAGATCCTGTCGGTTGCGGTGTACAACCACTACAAGCGGATCCAGTTCCAGAACGGTCAGCTGCGCACGCCCGGTGCGGCGCGTGACGAGGTCGAGCTGTCGAAGAGCAACATCCTGCTGCTCGGCCCCACGGGCTGCGGCAAGACGCTGCTCGCCCAGACGCTGGCCCGCATGCTGAACGTGCCGTTCGCCATCGCCGACGCCACCGCCCTCACCGAGGCCGGCTACGTCGGCGAAGACGTCGAGAACATCCTGCTGAAGCTCATCCAGGCCGCCGACTACGACGTCAAGAAGGCCGAGACGGGCATCATCTACATCGACGAGATCGACAAGATCGCCCGCAAGAGCGAGAACCCGTCGATCACCCGTGACGTGTCGGGCGAAGGCGTGCAGCAGGCCCTGCTGAAGATCCTGGAAGGCACGGTGGCCTCGGTGCCGCCGCAGGGCGGGCGCAAGCACCCCCACCAGGAGTTCATCCAGATCGACACCACGAACATCCTGTTCATCTGTGGCGGCGCCTTCGCCGGGCTCGACAAGTTGATCGAGAACCGCATCGGCCACAAGGGCGTCGGCTTCCAAGCCACCATCCGGTCCCGTCACGAGAAGGACCCGGGCGAACTGTTCATCCAGGTGCTCCCGGAAGACCTGCTCAAGTTCGGCCTCATCCCCGAGTTCGTCGGCCGCCTGCCCGTCATCGGCGCCGTGTCGAACCTCGACCGCCCCGCGCTGGTCGAGATCCTGATGGGCCCGAAGAACGCGCTGGTGAAGCAGTACCGCAAGTTCTTCGAGTTCGAAGACGTCGAGCTCGACTTCACGCCCGAGGCGCTCGATGCCGTGGCCCAGCAGGCCCTGCTCCGGGGGACCGGTGCCCGTGGCCTGCGCGCCATCCTCGAAGAGGTGCTCACCAACGTCATGTTCGAGCTGCCCGGCCGCACCGACATCGGCAAGGTCGTCATCGACGCCGACACGGTGCGCACCAGGGTGAACCCCACCCTCCTCCCGCGCGAGGCCTCCCGGGTCACCCGCCCGCGCCGCGCCGCGTCCTGAGCGGCGCCGCACCCACCGGGGTCCCGCAGCCATGAACTACGACGAGGCCGTCGCGTACCTGCTGGAGCACGCCAGCTACGACACCACCGGCCGCATCGAACACCCCACGCTCGACCGCATCACCGCGCTGTGCGAAGCGATGGGCGATCCCCAGCACTCGGCGCCGGTCATCCACATCACCGGCACCAACGGCAAGGGTTCGACCAGCCAGATCATCACCCGGGTCCTGATGGCCCATGGCCTCACGGTGGGCACCTACACCAGCCCTCACCTGGAACGGGTGAACGAGCGCATCTGCCGCGACGGTGAGTCCATCGGCGACGACGAGTTGGCCGAGCAGATCGCCGCCATCGCCGACCTCGAGGGCGTCGTCGGCATCCGCCCCGGCTACTTCGACATCCTCACCGCCGCCGCCTACCGCTGGTTCGCCGACGTCGCCGTCGACGTGATGGTCATCGAGGTCGGCCTGCTCGGCCGCTGGGACGCCACCAACGTCGCCGACGGGCGCGTCGTGGTGGTCACCAACGTGGGCGCCGACCACACCGAGTTCGCCGGCCCCACCCTGGCCGACGTGGCCCGCGAGAAGGCCGGCATCGTGAAGTCCGGCTCCACTTTGGTGCTGGGGGAGACCGACGCCGAGCTGTCGGCCATCTTCCACGGGGCGGGCGCCGCCGTGGTGCGCGACCGCGACATCGACTTCGAGTGCACCGCCAACGAGCTCGCGCTGGGCGGGCGCCTGCTCGACATCCGCACGCCGCGCTCGATCCATGGCGAGCTGTTCCTGCCGCTGCACGGGCGCCACCAGGGCCAGAACGCCGCGGTGGCCCTCACGGCCGTCGAGGAGTTCTTCGACGCCGCCCTCGACCAGGAGGTCGTGCAGGAGGGCTTTGCCGCGGTGCAGTGGCCCGGCCGGTTCGAGGTCCTCGGCCACCAGCCCCTGGTCATCGTCGACGGCGCCCACAACCCGGCCGGCGCCGACGCCTGTGCCGAGGTCATGGCCGACGACTTCGCGCCCGCCGGCCGCCGCCTGCTGGTGGTCGGATTCCTGCGGGGCAAAGACCCGGCCGAGATGCTGGCCGCGCTGCGGGCCGACGAGTTCGACGTGGTCGTGTGCTGCACCCCCGACACGCCCCGCGCTCTGCCGGCCAGCGAGGTGGCCAGCGCGGCGACCAGGCTCGGCTGTGACCAGGTGGTGCTGGTGCCGTCGGTGACCAAGGCCTGTGACGAGGCCATCAGCCGGGCCGCGGGCGACGACGCCATCCTCGTGACCGGCTCGCTCTACGTGGTCGGCGAAGCCCGCCCCCACCTCAAGCTCGTGCTCCCCTGACGCACCGGGCCGGGCGCGTGTGGCGGTCGAAGCCTGCCGCCCCCTAGCCTTGCACCCCGTCATGTCTGATCGCACCTTCGTCATCCTCAAGCCCGACACCGTCGAACGCGGCCTCGCCGGCGAGATCATCGGCCGCTTCGAGCGCAAGGGGCTCACCATCGTCGCGATGCAGCTCCGCACCCTCGACGCCGCCATCCTCGGCCGCCACTACGCCGAGCACGAGGGCAAGCCCTTCTACGCCGATCTGGTGGCCTTCATGTCCCGCGGCCCGGTCGTGACCCTGGTGCTCGAAGGCCCCGAGGACACCTTCCAGGTCGTCCGCGACATGATGGGCACCACCAACCCCCGCAAGGCCGCGTCCGGCACGATCCGTGGTGACCTCGGCATCCTGTTCACCGAGAACCTGGTGCACGGCTCCGACTCGGCCGAGTCGGCGGCGCGGGAGATCGGGATCTTCTTCCCGAACCGGTAATACCAGCTAGGATGGGTTGTGGCCGGCTCTCTGCAGCAGGCCCGTACGGTGCCGGAGGGAGGATCATGGCCGGCAACTCGTTCTCCATGGGCGGCCGCGACATGGCGGTCGACCTGGGTACGGCCAACACCCTCATCTACGTCCGCGGCCACGGTGTGGTCCTGAACGAACCGTCCGTCGTGGCCATGTCGGTGCGTGACGGCACGGTGCTCGCCGTCGGTCTCGACGCGAAGCGGATGATGGGGCGCACGCCCGCGCACATCCAGGCGATCCGTCCCCTGAAGGACGGCGTCATCGCCGACTTCGACGTCTGCGAGAAGATGCTCCGCTTCTTCATCCAGAAGGTCCACAAGAGCCGCTTCAACAAGCCGCGCATGATCATCTGCGTGCCCTCGGGCGTCACCCCGGTGGAACGGCGCGCCGTCACCGACGCCGCCGAGCTGGCCGGCGCCCGCAAGCCGGCCTACGTCATCGAGGAGCCCATGGCCGCGGCCATCGGGGCCGGCCTGCCGGTGCAGGAGCCCACCGGCAACATGGTCGTCGACATCGGCGGTGGCACCACCGAGGTCGCCGTCATCTCCCTCGGTGGCATCGTGGCCAGTCAGTCCGTGCGCGTCGCCGGCGACGAGCTCGACGACGCCGTCGTGAACTACATCAAGAAGGAGTACTCGCTGGCCCTCGGCGAGCGTACGGCCGAAGAGATCAAGATCGCCATGGGCTCGGCGTGGCCCCTCGAAGTGGAGCTCACGGCCGAGGTCCGCGGTCGCGACCTGGTGTCGGGTCTGCCCAAGACCATCACCATCACCACGAACGAGATCCGCTTGGCCATCGAAGAGCCGGTGCAGGCCATCGTCGACGCGGTGAAGGCGACGCTCGACAAGACGCCGCCCGAGCTGGCGGCCGACATCATGGAGCAGGGCATCATGCTCACCGGGGGCGGCGCGCTGCTCACCGGGCTCGATCTGCGTCTGCAGCACGAAACGGGCATGCCCATCCACATCGCCGACAACCCCTTGCAGTCGGTGGCCATCGGCACCGGCCAGGCCCTCGAAGAGTTCGAGGCCCTTCAGGCCGCGGGTCTGTTCCGCGGCCAGGACGATTAGTCCACGATCTAGCGTTCTCCATCGTGCTCGACCGACTGCGCGAACGGCGCACCGCGATCATCGTCATGTCCGTCGTGACGCTGCTCGCCATGACGCTCGATCTGCGGGGCAACGCCGTGATCGACCGCGCCCGTTCGGTGGCCACCGACCTGTTCGCGCCGCTCAAGGGCGTGGGGGAGTCGGCGTCGCGTCCGCTGGTGAACGCCTGGCACGGCGCGTTCCGCTACGACCGGTTGAAGAAGGAGAACCAGCAGCTCAAGGAGGCGGCCGAGTCGAACGAAGCGGCCGCGGTGCAGGCCGAGGCGGCGATCGCCGAGTACAACCGGTTGCGCACCCAGATGAGCCTGCCCAACGTGGGCAACGCCGGGCGGCTGCCGTGCGACGTGGTCGGCGGGGGGATCAGCAACTTCGAGCAGGGCACGCTCGAGATCAACTGCGGCGAGTCGTCGGGCGTGAAGAACGGCATGGCCGTGATCACCGCCGCCGGCCTGATCGGACGCATCTCCCAGTCGAGCACCACGCGCGCCAAGGTGCGCCTGCTGTGGGACCCGTCGATCAGCGTGTCGGTGAAGATCGTGGGCCTGCGCGAGCCGCCGACCACCACGACCACGGCGCCGAACCCGCTCATCTCGGCGCCGCCGCCCAGCACCACGGTGCCCCGCACCACCACGACGCAGGCCCGCCGCACCGGCACCGGCACGACCACCACGTCGGAGGGGCCGCCCGAGGAGACGACGACCACCGTCGCCCCCACCACGACCACCACGTTGCTGCCGGTGAAGCTCGAAACCGGCGTGACCCGGGGCTACGGGCGGGGCAAGCTGCTCGGTGTCGACCTGATCGACGAGAAGGCCGAGGTGAGGGTGGGTGACACCGTGCTCACCTCGGGCGAGTCCGCCACCAACGTGCCGAGCCTGTTCCAGCGCGACATCCCGGTGGGGCGCGTCGTCGAATCGACCCGGGTGCCCGGCTCGACCCAGCTGCAGGTGCGGGTCGAGCCGTTGGCCGACCTGGAGAACATCGACTTCGTGACCGTCGTGCTCTACGACCCCACGCCGTCGCCCGGTTCGTCGTGAACTCCGGCATCCTCACCGAGAGCCCGTGGTTGCGGCTACCGATCGTGCTGGCGGTGGTGCTCATGTTCCAGACCACGTTGCTGGCCGAGGTGCGGCCCATCGGGGCCAGCATCGACCTGGCCCTGCTGCTGGCCGTGTGCGCCGGGTGCGTGGCCGGGCCGGTGCGGGGCGCCCGTGCCGGGCTGGTGATCGGCTTCGTCCTCGACCTGCTGCTCACCAAGCCGATCCCGTTCGGGCTGTCGGCGCTGGTGTTCGCCCTCACCGGCTTCGCCACCGGCATGGTTCCCGACGCCGTCTACGACGGGAAGTGGATCATGCGGCCGCTGGTGGTGGCGGTGGCGTCGGGGCTCTCGGCGATCCTGTACGCCATGGCGGCCACGGTGTTCGGTGTGCCCGACCTGAGCCTCGTCCATGTGACGGCTGTGGTCCTCGTGGGCATGATCTCGGGCCTGCTGCTCGCGCCCGTGCTCGTGCGGGTGATGTTCTGGGTGCTGATGGCCGGAGACCGCCCCCGGGCGTGACGGACGCGTCCGCTCGCGCTCGGCAACCGGGCCCCGCGAGGGGCAGAATGGACGACCATGGCCGGGGAGACGAGTGGGCTACGCCTCAGCGTGCTGGCGCTGGTGGTCATGGGCCTGTTCGCCGCGCTGTTCAGCCGGCTGTGGTTCCTGGAGGTCGCGGCGCCGCCGAACCTGATCAAGACGGTGCAGGACCGGCGCATCAAGACGGTGCAGCTGCCGGCCATGCGGGGCCGCGTGGTCGACCGCGACGGGCGCATCCTGGCCGACAACCGGCGGGTCCTGAACATCGTCGTCGACCGCAAGTCGATCCAGCGCAAGACCGATCGCGAGCTGCTGTTCGACCGGCTCGCCGGCGTGCTGGCCACGTCGACCAACGATCTGGAGAAGCGCGTCACGTCTGACAAGTACGAGCCCGTGCTGCCGCTGCCACTGGCGGAAGACGTGAGCGAGGAGCAGGCCGCGTTCCTGCGCGAGCGGGCCGAGGACTACCCGGGTGTCGACGTGCAGGAGACGTGGCAGCGCGTGTACCGCTACGCGCCGCTGGCGTCGAACCTCATCGGCTACCTCGGGCCGATCTTCAAAGAGGACGACATCCCCAAGCTGCTGGCCAAGGGCTACCAGCGCTCCGACAAGCTCGGCCGCGCCGGCATCGAGCAGCAGTACGAGGACGTGCTGCGGGGCAAGCCCGGTTTCGCCAAGTTCGAGATCGACGCCGCCGGTCGCCCGGTGCGTGCCCTGGAAGGGCCGGAGAACCGCCAGGAGCCGGTGCCCGGCCAGGACGTGCAGCTCACCATCGACCTGCGCATCCAGCAGTACGCCGAGCAGATCCTGGACGCCGAGCTGCGCAAGCGCCGCCTGGAGCGGCCGCCGCAGCCGATCAACATCGCCACCGGCAAGATCGACCCTGGTGAGCCGCTGAAGCGGTTGTTCCCTGCCGGTGCCGGCTCGCTCGTGGTGCTCGACACGCGCAGCGCCGAGGTGCTGGCCATGGCCTCGAACCCGCCCTACGACGCGCGCTGGTTCTCGCAGTCGCTCTCCGACGCCAAGCGCCAGCAGCTGTTCGGCAAGGGGAACAACCCGAACACGCCGCTCATCAACCGCGCCATCAGCGGCCAGTACCAGATCGGCTCGACCATGAAGCTGTTCACCTCGGTGGCGGGCATGCTGGCGGGCACGCTCAACCCGAACGACAAGCCGATCGTCGAGAACGGCGCCGGTCGGTACGTGATCCCGAACTGCAGCGTCGGCGAGCCGAGTGGGTGCGAGCGGCGCAACTCGGGTGGGTTCAAGTACGGCTCGCCCACGCTCACCGAGGCGCTCACCGTCTCGTCCGATACGTACTTCTACGACCAGGGCGCCAGGCTGTGGGACATCGGGCGCGACCAGACGTTCCAGACGGTGCTGCGGGCCTTCGGCCTCGGCGCCGCCAGTGGCATCGACCTGCCCGACGAGAACCCGGGCTACGTGCCCGACGCGGCCCTGAAGAAGAAGTTCTACGAGAAGAAGGTCATCTCGCAACGCGAAGGCTCGGGCTACTTCATCGGCGACAACATCAACCTGGCGGTCGGGCAGGGTCTGCTGTCGGTGACGCCACTGCAGCTGGCCAACGGATACGCCACGTTCGCCAACGGTGGCGTGCTGCACCAGCCGACCATCACCCGGGCCATCCTGCCCGCCGGTGGGGCCAGCGTGCCCGGACAGCCCAACGTGCTCAACGTGAACTCGATCGCGCCGACCACGCTGAGGGAGCCGACGCCGCGCCACCCCGACCAGGCGCCCGTGGAGCTCGGCCCCCAGATCCGTACGCCGATCCTCGACGGGCTGAAGGGCGTGAGCCAGGAGTTCAGCGTGTGCTCCGAGGGAGCCCCGTGCCGCGAGGGCACCGCGTTCTGGACGTACCGCGGCTACGACTGGAACGCCTTCCCGGTGTGGGGTAAGACCGGCACCGCCCAGGACGTGACCCAGAAGGACGAGAAGGACGACTCGTTGTACTCGGCCTTCGGTGGCACCCCCGATTCGAACGGGGTGCCGCCCTACCAGGTGACCGCCCTGCTCGAGGACTCGGGCTTCGGCTCGTCGGCCGCCGCGCTGACGGCGCGGTGCATGTTCGAGAAGCTGGGCAACCAGCAGACCCTCGACAACGTGAAGGTGAGCGACCCGCTGAACCGCAACCAGACCCGCGCCGCGGTGCTGCCGCCGCTCGACGACACGCAGAAGGAATGCCTGCACGTGGCCGACGACCGCATCAACCAGACCGCCCTCGGTCTGGCGGAGTAGCGATGGCCACCCTCGCTCCCCCGACCCGTAGGTTCGGCGCCAAGCCCGAGCTGCGCTCCGACACGCTGCCGCGGCTGCTGCGCTGGGACTGGACCCTGCTGGGGGCCACGCTGACGCTGTGCGCGTTCGGGCTGGTGGCGGTGCACTCGTCCAAGTGGCGCAACTACCACGACAACGACCCGGCCAACCTGTACTACCTGGTGCAGCACCAGGCCGTGCCCATGGTCATCGGGTTCGTGGGCATGCTGGTGTTCATGGCCCTCGACTACCGGGCCCTGAAGGCGTGGACGCCCCGGCTGTACGTGGGCACCACAATCATGCTGGGTCTGGTGCTCGTGCTCGGGATCAGGGTGAACGGCGCCCGGGCCTGGTTCAACCTCGGCTCGTTCACGCTGCAGCCGTCCGAGTTCGCCAAGCTCACCATGGTGCTCGGCCTGGCCGCCGTCGTGTCGAACGACCGTGACGGCCCGCTGAGCTACTCGCGCTTCGTGGCCGCACTGGTCACCTTGGGCGTGCCGGTGGGGCTGATCATGCTGCAGCCCGACCTGGGCACGGCCTCCACCTTCGTCGTGGTGGCCATGGGCGTGCTGCTCGTGGGCCGGGCCCGCGTGTGGCACATCGCCCTCATCACCGCCCTCACCCTGGTCACGGTGTTCGCCCTGGTGAAGACCGAGTTCCTGGCCCCCTACCAGGTGGCCCGGCTCACGTCGTTCGTGTCGCCCGAGGCCCAGCAGATCGACCCGGCGTGGCCGAAGGAGAAGCAGGCCCAGGAGAAGCTGATCAACGGGGTGCGCGAGCAGGTGCGCTTCGCTCAGCAGGCCGTGAGCCTGGGTGGCCTGCACGGCCAGGGCTTCGCCCAGGGCATCACCATGAACGGGGGCTACGTCTCCCAGACCCACACCGACTTCATCTTCGCCAACGTGGCCGAGCAGTTCGGCCTGGTGGGGGCGGGCATCATGATGAGCCTCTACCTGATCATCCTGCTGCGGATCCTTCGAATAGCCCAGCTGTCCTCCGACGCGTTCGGGACCCTGATCGCGGCGGGTGCCGGCGCCGTGCTGGCCTGGCACGTGTTCGAGAACGTGGGCATGAACATGGGCATCATGCCGGTGACCGGCATCCCCCTGCCCCTCGTGTCGTACGGCGGGTCCTCGGTCATGGCCTTCATGTGGCTCCTGGGCTTCGTCCAGAACGTGTACCGCCGCCGCGACACGCGCGAGTAGCGACGATCGGGGGCCACCCGCGGAACCGGCCTCGTTTCAGGACTCGGGGTGGTGGAGCTGACACGCTGTAAACTCCGAGGTCACCATGGCGTCGATCTGGACCGATCTCGAACCGATACTTGCCCGCGTCCAAAAGCCGGCGCGCTACATCGGCCTGGAAGACGGCGCCGTCCGTCCTCGGCACGCGCCCCACAAGGTGTCGTGGCTGGTCATGTACCCCGACACCTACGAGATCGGGCTGCCCAACGCCGGGCTCCAGATCCTGTACGAGGTGCTCAACGAGCGTGACGACGCCGTGGCCGAGCGCTCCTACGCCCCGTGGACCGACCTCGAGGCCCAGCTGCGCGAGCGGCGCATCCCGCTGTTCTCGGTCGACACCCACCGCCCGGCGGCCGAGTTCGACATCATCGCCTTCAACTTGTCGGCCGAGCTCGTCTACACGAACGTCCTGAACTGCGTCGACCTCGCCGGGGTGCCCGTGCGCACCGCCGAGCGCCGCCCGGAGCACCCGCTGGTGCTGGTCGGCGGCCACGCCGCCTTCAACCCCGAGCCGCTGGCCGACTTCATCGACGCCGCCGTGCTGGGTGACGGCGAAGAGGTCGTCGGCGAGATCACCCAGGTCGTGCAGGCCTGGAAGGCGTCGGGCCGCACCGAGGGGTCGCGCGAAGGCCTGCTGCGCGAGCTGTCGCACATCCCCGGCGTCTACGTGCCGTCCATGTACGAGGTCACCTACGACGGGCCCCGCATCGTCGAGATCGCCCCCCGGTACCCCGACGTGCCCGCCGAGGTCACCAAGCGCACCATCGCCGACCTGGCCGCCTGGCCCTACCCGAAGCACCAGCTGGTGCCGCTCACCGAGGTCGTGCACGACCGGCTCAACGTCGAGGTCTTCCGGGGTTGCACCCGCGGCTGCCGCTTCTGCCAGGCCGGCATGATCACCCGGCCGGTGCGCGAGCGCCCGGCCGACCAGGTCCGCACCATGGTGCAGGAGGGCCTGCGCCGCACCGGCTACGACGAGGTCAGCCTCACGTCGCTGTCCACCGCCGACTTCTCCGGCATCGAGGGCGTGGTGCGCGACATCGTGAACCCCACCGACCCCACCGCGTGCGGCAACATCAGCGTGTCGCTGCCGTCGTTGCGGGTCGACGCGTTCACCGTCGGCGTGGCCGCCCAGGTCGGCTCGGCCCGCCGCAGTGGCCTCACGTTCGCCCCCGAGGCGGGCACGTGGCGCATGCGTTCGGTCATCAACAAGCTCATCACCGAAGAAGACCTGTATGCCGCGTGTGACGCCGCCTACTCGCAGGGCTGGACGCGGATGAAGCTCTACTTCCTGATCGGCCTGCCCACCGAGACCGACGAGGACACCCTCGGCATCGCCGAGCTGGCCCGGAACGTGGCCGCTCTCGGCCGCAAGCACACCAACCGGGCCTCGGTCACCGCGTCGGTCGGCGGGTTCGTGCCCAAGCCGCACACGCCGTTCCAGTGGTTCGGGCAGAACACGGTGGAGGAGCTGCGCCGCAAGATCGGTCTGCTGCGTGACGCCACCTACAAGGCCAAGGGCGTGAACCTGAAGTGGCACGACGCCCGGGCCAGCCTGGCCGAGGGTCTGGCCAGCCGCGGTGATCGTCGCGTCGGCAACGTCATCGAGCGGGTGTGGCGCAACGGCGGCACCTTCCAGGAGTGGTCCGAGCACTTCGACCTGGCCCGGTGGGAAGACGCCATGGCCGCCGAGGGCCTGTCGCTCGACTGGTACGTGTTCCGGCACCGCAGCGAAGACGAGATCCTGCCCTGGCACCACCTGTCGGCCGGTCTGCACCGCGACTTCCTGTGGCAGGACTGGCAGGAGGCGCTGGCCGAACACGGCCTGGAAGACTGCCGCTGGACGCCCTGCTACGACTGCGGCGTCTGCACCGGCGCCGGCATCGAGCACGTCGTCGCGTCGCCCGTGGCGCCTGCCGGTGGCAGCCAGGGCACCGGGCAGGATCTGGCCAAGGGCCACGAGGTGCCAGTGCACCTGGGCGTGCCCCGCAAGAAGCCCGCCCCCGCCCTCGAACCGGTGGCGGGGGCGTAGTGCGCGTCCGCATCCGGTACACGAAGTTCGGGAAGGTCCGCTTCACCAGCCACCGTGACATGGCGCGCGTGTGGGAGCGGGCGTTCCGCAAGGCCGACATCGACGTCGTCTACACCGAAGGTTTCTCGCCGCGACCGAAGCTGCACTTCGGCCTGGCCCTGTCCACCGGCCACGAATCCGAGGCCGAGTACCTCGACGCCGACTTCATCGGCGACCTCGACCTCGCCGCGCTGCCGGCCCGCCTGAACGTGGCGGTCCCCGACGGCATCATCACCACCGGGGTGGAAGAGGTCCCCCCGGGCACACCGTCATTGCAGGAGGACGTGTCGGCCACCCGCTGGTCGATCGTGCTCGACGGTGTCACGCTCGAGGGTGCTACTGAGGCCGTGGCCGCCGCGTTGGCCGCCCCGTCCATCACCCTCACCCGCGTCCGCAAGGGCGAGGAACGAACCGACGACGTGCGCCCGGCCATCGAGGCGCTCACGGTCGAAGCACGCACCACGCCAGGCGGTACGGACGTGGTGCTCGACGCGGTCCTGGCCACGCGCCCACGGGGGTTGCGCCCCGCGGAGCTGCTCGCCGCGTTGTTCCCTCACCACCACGACCCGGAGTTCCTCTGGCAGCGCGTGGTGCGCATCCAACAGTTCATCGAACGCGACGGCAGCCGCCGCGAGCTGGGCCCTCTGTGCCCCCTCGCCCAGGCGCCGGCGCCGCGCGCCCAGGAGCAACTGGCGTGCGCCTGAGAAGGGACCTCCCCCATGAGCGACACCGCCGACGGCAACGTGCCGTCGTCGCCGCCTCCCGCGAGCGCCGATGCCGGCCCTGAGCCGACAACCACCGGCGATGCCGAAGGCACGCCCTCGGGCGACCTGACCAACCGGCCCAACCGCCGCCGCCGACGTGGGTCGCGCGGCGGGAAGAACCGATCGAAGGCCCGCGTCGCCGGAGAGGCCGACGCCAACCTCGACGACGACGGTTCCGATGACGACGACGACGGTACTGACGACGACGGCGATGACGACGACAGCGCCGATGACGACGGTCCTGAGCGGGCCTTCGGTGTCGGCCCTGAGTCGACATCCGCGGGCGACGACCCGGTCGAGGCCGTCGTCGCGGAGGTCGCGCCGAGCCGGAGTCCGCGTCCCGCCCGCGCCGCCGCGCCCCGGCGGCCCAAGGTCGACCTGAGCGCCGAGCCCGAGCTGCCCGACCCGCCCGGCGAGGGCCGCATCAGCGACCCGGTCGTGGCCGAACAGGTACTGGTGCGCCGCCCCCAGATCGGCGACAGCCGCCCCCAGATCGGTGACAGCCGGCCAGCTCCGGCCGCGGCGGCGCCGGCCGCCGCGGCCGACGTGGCGGACGTGGCCGAGAGCGGGCCCAAGAAGTCCCGCCGGCGCGGCGGGCGGGGTCGGGGCAGCGGTGAAGGTCGCGGCAGCGGTGAAGGTCGCGGTGGCGGTGAAAGTCGCAGCAACGGGTCGGGAGCGCCGGCCGAGGGGCGCGCCGGACGAGGGGGTGCCGGTCGGCGCAAGCTCCTCGAGACGCTGGCCGAACCGCTCGACGCCGAGGCGCTGGAACGGCGCAAAGGACGTGAACGCAAGGGACGGCCCGTCGGCCGCTACCTGATGACCGTGCACGTGCGCCCCGAGCTCACCCAGATCGCCGTGCTCGAAGGCCGCAGCCTCATCGAGCACTACGTGTCGCGCCCGAGCGACGACGTCGCCCAGATCCACGGCAACATCTACATGGGCCGGGTGCAGAACGTGCTGCCGGGCATGGAGGCGGCCTTCGTCGACATCGGCACGCCCAAGAACGCGGTGCTCTACCGCGGCGACGTCACCTACGACCACGACGACGTCGAGTCGAAGGGCACCAAAATGAGCCAGATGCGCATCGAGCAGATGCTCAAGCCGCGCCAGCTCATCCTCACCCAGGTCACGAAGAACCCCATCGGGGCCAAGGGCGCGCGGCTCACGCAGGAGGTCTCGCTGCCCGGCCGCTTCGTGGTGCTCATCCCGAACTCGAAGACCTACGGCATCTCCAAGCGCCTCTCCGACGACGAGCGCAAGCGACTCCGGGCGATCCTCGACCGCGTCAAGCCGGCCGAGCACGGCGTCATCGTGCGCACCGCGGCCGAGAACGTGTCGGCCGAGGAACTGCGCACCGACGTCGAGCGCCTGCTGGTCCAGTGGGAGAAGGTCGAGGCGAAGGCCAAGCGGGTCAACAGCCCCGCCCTGCTCTACCGCGAGCCCGACATGGCCGTGCGGGTCATCCGCGAGGAGTTCAACCCCGAGTACCGGGGCGTGGTGATCGACGACCGCGAGCTCTACGAAGAGGTCCGCTCCTACGTGGGCAGCGTGAACCCCGACCTGGTCGACCGCATCGAGTACTACGACCCCGAAGCCGAAGGCATGCCTGTCTTCGAGCGCCACCACGTGCACGAGCAGCTGCACAAGGCCCTCGACCGCAAGGTGTGGCTCCCGTCGGGCGGTTCGCTCATCATCGAGCACACCGAGGCGCTCACCGTGATCGACGTGAACACGGGCAAGAACGTGGGCACCACGAACCTGGAAGAGACGGTGTACCGCAACAACCTGGAGGCGGCCGAGGAGATCTCCCGCCAGCTCCGGCTGCGCGACATCGGCGGCATCATCGTCATCGACTTCATCGACATGGAGATCCGCGAGAACCGCACGAAGGTGGTCAACGCCTTCCGTGACGCACTGGCCCGCGACAAGACGCGCACCCAGGTGTTCGACATCTCCGAGCTCGGCCTGGTCGAGATGACCCGCAAGCGCATCGGCGAGGGCCTGCTCACGTCGTTCGCCAACCCCTGCCCGCTGTGCGAGGGCCGTGGCATCAAGCTCGACGTGAGCCTCATCGACTGAGGGTCACGCGAGGCGGTAGCGGTAGGTCGTGGTGATGATGCGGCCGGCGCGCACGATGCTGACGCGCAGATCGGTGGTGACGGGGTCGTAGTCGAGACCCTCCACCTCGATGCCGCCGGCCAGGTGGTGGGCGGTGGGCAGCGCGCCCTCGAAGGTCACCGTGGCCGGCACGGTGGGTTCGCCGGCCAGCGGGCGGGCCAGCGTGACGCGCAGGAGCTGGCGGGGCACGCCCCACAGGTGCGGCGTGGGATCGTCGGTCGAGCAGAGCATGGTGACCGGGTCGAGGAACGTGATGCCCTGGGGTCGGCGGACCGGGCGGTCGAGCTCGATGATGCCGGCCAGGGGCAGGGGTTGGTCGGGGAAGCCGGCCCGCGGGTTGAGCGCGGGCGTGGGGAACACGAGCAGCCGGGTCAGCTGCTCCCACTCGCCCGAGACCATCCAGTGCCCGTCGGCCGAGAGGGCCACGAAGCTGTTGTTGATCGTCTCGCCCACGGCCACGGGGTGCACGTGCTCCTGGTGGCCACCGGCCGGCAGGCGCAACCGGAACATCTTCTCGCCGCGGCCGGCGCGCCCCTGGTAGCAGTCGACCACGTAGGCGTCCCAGGCGCCGGGGTCACCGATGTGCACCCATCGGGGGCGGCGCTGCCACAGGTACGGGTTGGAGAAGTACCCCCGCCGGAGCACCTGGCGGGACCCGTCGGGTCGACGAACCGTCACCAGGCCTTGGTTCGCGAACGCCGAGATGCGATGCTGGGTGTCCACCAGCCGCCAGCCCCCCAGGTCTCCCATCACGGTGGGTGACCCTACCGGGCCTGCTTCCGACCGGATTGTCGGAACGCGGCCAGAGCCGATAGGGTCTACCCGCTATGTACGCAGTCATCGCCACAGGCGGGAAGCAAGAGCGCGTGGCCGAAGGCCAGCGGCTGAACGTCGAACTCCTCGGGCTCGACGACGGCGCCGATGTCACGTTCGAGCCGGTGCTCGTCGTCGACGGCGACACCGTCCTGGCCACGCCCGATCAGCTCAAGGGGGCCACGGTCACGGCCAAGGTCGTGGGCGAGGCCAAGGGCCCCAAGATCGACGGGTTCACCTACAAGCGGCGCACCAACCAGCACCGCCGGTACGGCCACCGTCAGCACTACACCACCATCGAGATCACCAAGATCTCCGCGAGCTGAGAGAGCGAAGCAGCCATGTCGAAGACCAAAGGTGGCGGCTCAACCCGCAACGGTCGTGACTCCAACGCCCAGCGCCTCGGCGTGAAGGTGTTCGACGGCACGCAGATCAGCGCCGGCGCCATCCTGGTGCGCCAGCGCGGCACCAAGTTCCACCCGGGCCACAACGTCGGCATCGGCAAGGACGACACCCTGTTCGCCACCGCCGCCGGTGCGGTCAAGTTCGGCGAGCGCAAGGGTCGTAAGATCGTCGACGTCCTCACCGCCGATTGACGCTTCCCTGACATCCTGACGCTGCCCCGGCCCGGCGCCGGGGCTGCTTCGCGTTCAGGGCTGGTTGCGCCGCCCCGTACTCCGACGGCGGTCTAGTCTCGTTTTCAGCCCATTCACCCAGGGGAGAAAACGTGAAGACCACCACCATCAGGGGCGGCGCCGTGCTCGCGGCACTGCTCATCGGCGTCGCCGCCTGCGGCTCCAGTTCCAGTTCCGGCAGCAGCAGCGGGGCCGGCAAGATCGGCAACTGCGAGCTCACCGGCACCAAAGGATCCGTCAAGCTCACACCGGCCAAGGCCGGCCAGCTCACGATCCAGACCTCGCTCCCGGCTCCGGGTTGGTTCAACGGCACCACACCCGAAGCCATCAAGGACGGCTACGAGTACTGCATGGCCGCCAACATCGCCTACCGGGCCGGGCTCGCCAAGGTTGTCGTCGAAAACGTCGACTTCGCCCAGCTCGTGGCGGCGGGCACGAAGGACTTCGACCTCGCCCTCGCCGAGATCTCCATCACCGACAAGCGCAAGCAGGTCGTCGACTTCTCGGTGCCCTACTTCGCCTCCGACATCGGCATCCTCGTGAAGAAGGGCAAGACGGTTGCCAGCACCGACGACCTGAAGAAGTTGAAGATCGGCGTCCAGCAGGAGACCACCGGCTCGGCGTTCGTGCTCGACAAGATCCAAAAGGACGCCAAGGTGTTCCCGGACGCGGCCACGATGTTTGCCGCCCTCGACTCCGACGCCGTCGACGCGGTCATGACCGACACGTCGATCGTGCAGGAGCAGGAGAAGAAGTCGGCCGGTGCCGAGAAGGTCGTCGGCCAGTACAAGACGGGCGAGTCCTACGGGGCCCTCTATCCGAAGGGTTCCGCCAACAAGGCCGAGCTCGACAAGGCCATCCAGGACCTGATCGACACCAAGGTGCTGAACAAGCTGGCCACCACGTACCTGTCGGGCGACCCGGCCGCCGTGCCGTTCTTCACCGCCTGATCCGTGGCTGAACCCGTGCTCGAGGCGTCGCCGGTCGTCCCTTCGGGGAGCCGGCCGGCGACGTCACCGCGGACCTACGGGCCGCGGTCCACGATCGCCGCCGTGTTGGCGGTGCTCGTCATCGTGCTGATGGCGCTGTGCCTCATCGCTTTCAAGCACTCGCTGTCGCTGTCGGGCTTCACCATCACCGGGCAACCCAAGGAGGCGTCGTTCGACGTCTACAGGTGCGGCTCGTCGAACGTGTACCGCACCGGTCGCACCGACGCGTCGGGCACGGCCCGCGTGCACGTGCCCTTCGGCTGCTGGGACGCGAGGCCGGAACCGAACGACGTCAAGGCGTTCATCGCCCGGCCGGACCAGCACGCACCCTCGACCGATCGCGACGCGGTCGCGCTCGTGCTGCTCTCGCTCGTGGCCGTCGGTTCGCTCGCCCTGCTGTGGCCGGCGGGCAACGGCGTGCGCCGCTCGGTGCAGGCTCGCACGCACCGCGCCGGCGAGTCGGTGATCGAGGCCCGGATCGCCGGCGACGAGGCTCGCCAGTGGGCCTCGTACACGTTCGGTTTCGGGGCCGCCGCCACGGTGCTCGCCGCCGCGTTCTGGTTCCTGTCGTTGGCCAACGGCGCGGTGCGTACGCCGTTCTTCCGCTTCTCGTTGATGAGCCACTACTTCGGTGAGGTGCTGAACAAGTTCGGCACGAACGTGGCCCTGTTCCTCGTGGCGGAGGTGGTCGTGCTGGTGTGGGGCCTCCTCGTGGCGATGGCCCGACTGGCGCCCGGTCGCGCCGGTCGGCCGGTGCGGGCTCTCGCCGTGTTCTACATCGACCTGTTCCGCGGCATCCCCGCCGTGGTGGTGCTCACGCTCATCGCCTTCGGTCTCCGACGGTCGAAGGTGCCCGGGCTGAGCACGATCCCGTTCTTCTGGTACGGCGTCATCTCGCTGTCGCTCACCTACGGCGCCTACGTGGCCGAGGTGTACCGCTCGGGCATCGACTCCATCCACCCGAGCCAGACCGCGGCGGCCCGGTCGCTCGGGCTGTCGTATGGGCGCACTCTGCAGCACGTCGTGGTCCCCCAGGCCGTGCGCCGCATCATCCCGCCGCTGCTGAACGACTTCATCGGTCTGCAGAAGGACACCGCGCTGGTGAGCTTCGTGGGCATCACCGATGCGCTCAACCAGGCCCGCATCATCAACTCCGTCGAGTTCAACCTGTCGGCCATCACGCTGGTGGCCGTCTTCTTCTACGTGATCACCGTGCCCCAGGCCCGCTTCGTCGACTACCTCATCCGCCGTGACCAGGCTCGCATGCGGGCGGGAGGCTGACCGTGTCCTTCATCGAGCTGCGGGGCGTGCACAAGTACTTCGGTGCGAACCACGTGCTGCGGGGAGTGGACCTCAACGTCGAAGAGCACCACGTCGTCTGTCTGATCGGGCCGTCCGGTTGCGGTAAGTCGACCCTGCTGCGTTGCATCAACCAGCTCGAGCAGATCGACGAGGGCGAGATCTGCATCGACGACGACCGCGTGTCGGGCCCGGGAGTCGACGTGAACCGGCTCCGGGCCGACGTGGGCATCGTGTTCCAGAGCTTCAACCTGTTCCCGCACATGAGCGTGCTGCGCAACATCATGCTGGCGCCGGTGAAGGTGCTGGGCATCGAGAAGGCCTTGGCCGAGGACCGGGCCATGACGCTGCTGCGCCGCATCGGCCTCGACCAGAAGGCCAATGAGTACCCCGACCGGCTCTCGGGCGGTCAGCAGCAGCGCGTCGCCATCGTGCGGGCGCTGGCCATGGGGCCGCGCGTCATGCTGCTCGACGAGATCACGTCGGCCCTCGATCCCGAGCTCGTGTCGGAAGTGCTCAACATCGTGCGCGACCTCGCCGCCGAGGGCATGACCATGCTGCTGGCCACCCACGAGATGGGCTTCGCCCGCGAGGTCGCCTCCAAGGTGTGCTTCCTGTACGAGGGGGTCGTCCACGAGGAGGGCCCGCCCGAACAGATCTTCGGCGAGCCCACCGCCGAGCGCACCCGCGCCTTCCTGAAGTCCATCATCGAAGCCGGCCGGCTGTAGCTGGCGGCCCGGTCGCTCAGAGCACGTCGATGCCCTTGGGCAACTTGGCCGGGTCCCACGCCAAGAGCGCCACGGCCTGCGTGCAGGCGTAGCGGTCGGTCA
Organism: Actinomycetes bacterium; assembly: GCA_031359995.1. GTDB lineage: Bacteria > Actinomycetota > Acidimicrobiia > Acidimicrobiales > Ilumatobacteraceae > JANMAT01. The sequence goes on along the minus strand of JANMAT010000103.1, from coordinate 31,176 downwards.
TGCCGGCTACGTAGCCAACCGCCGCGGCCAGCGCGTCGGCCGTGCCCGCGCCGATGCCGGTGTCACGGTTGCGGGGCAGCAGGTTCGGGCGGTCGGCGTAGTGCTCGACCAGGGCCCGCAGCACCGCGATGACGGCCTGGGCCTGGGCCACCGACGCGGGGCGCAGGTAGACGCTCTCGTAGTTGAAGCGGCGGAAGGCGGCCAACGCCTCGGCCACCGGCGCCGTCATGCCGACCCGCCCGGTGCGCGAGGTGCCCTCGGCCAGTCCGTGGATGAGGGTGTGGAGCTGCTGGCTGCGGGTGGTACCGCACGTGCCCCGCACCTCATCGGGCAGCATGTCGGGGCTGACCACGCCGGCGGCCACTGCGTCTTCGAAGTCGTGGCACACGTAGGCGATGCGGTCGGCCCAGCTGACCACCTCGCCCTCGGGCGTGAGGGGAGCCGGGCGCGACCAGGAGTGGTTGCGGATGCCGTCGAGCGTCTGGGCGCACAGGTTCAGCGGCGCCAGCGTGATGTCGGCCCCCCAGGTGGCGTGGTCGTAGCCGCCGGGCACGTAGGGCGACAGCGCGTCTTCGGACGCGTGTCCGCCGGGGCCGTGTCCGCAGTCGTGGCCGAGAGCGATGGCCTCGGTGAGAGCGACGTTCAGCCCCAGGCGGCGGGCCACCGACGTGGCCACCTGGGCGACCTCGAGCGCGTGGGTGAGGCGCGTGCGCTGGTGGTCGTCGGGGAAGACGAAGACCTGGGTCTTGCCGGCCAGCCGGCGGAAGGCGGCGTCGTGCAGGATGCGGTCGCGGTCGCGCTCGAAGCAGGTGCGGAACGGGTCGCCCTCTTCGGCCTCGGCCCGGTCGCCGCCGCCCACGGCCCGGGTGGCGCCCGGAGCCAGGGCCGCGTCCTCGTGCTCTTCGCGGGCGTGGCGGGGGAGCAGGGACCCCTCGGCCACGGCGGCGTGGGAGTCGGCGTGGGCCAGGCGCACCTGGCCGTCGGCCACCCCGTGCATGGTGGACGCCCACCGATCGGTCCGCTCTGTGCTCATGTCCTCATCGTAGGGAAGGGGTGCGCGCCAGAGACGCCGGACGCCCGACGGCGTGGCTGGCAGGGTGCCGCCTGCCCCGTCGCTGCTGCCGCCCGCCCCCGCCGTGCCCGCCCGCACCCGCTTCCTCTGTTTGCGCGAACCACCCGCTGGTGCCGGCTGGCGCAATCAAAGGGATGGGTGGGCCGGGGGCTGCCGCCGTGCCGGCGCTTGTTGGCGCGAACCACCCGCTGGTGCCGGCTGGCGCAAACAAAGCGATCGACGTCGCACGGGAGCGGGCGGCCGGCCGGGGGGCAGCCGGGGCGTGACGGGAGGCTCGGCAACGGACCAGGGGCCGGAGGGCCCGGACCGGTAACCTTGACGACTGCCCATGAGCAGCGGATTCGTCGACGAGAGCCAACTGAACGTACGGGGCGGGGACGGCGGTGCCGGCTGCGTCAGCTTCCGCCGCGAGGGTCCGGTCACCAAGGGCGGTCCGAACGGCGGTGACGGGGGCAAAGGCGGTGACGTCTGGCTCGTCGCCGACCGCAACGTGGCCTCCCTGCTGGCCTTTCGCGACCACCCCCATCGGCGCGCCTCCAGCGGCGTGCACGGCAAGGGCAAGGACATGCACGGCCGCGGCGGCGAGGACCAGATCGTCCACGTGCCCGAAGGCACCGTCGCCCGCGACCTCTACAGCGGCGAGGTGCTGGCCGACCTGGTGCGCCACGGCGACCGCTGGCTGGCCTCGGCCGGCGGGCGCGGCGGGCGCGGCAACGCCAAGTTCCTGTCCAACAAGCGCCGGGTACCGCGGTTCTGCGAGCAGGGCGAGGTCGGCGAGGACCGCTGGCTCAAGCTCGAGCTGAAGCTCATGGCCGATGTCGCCCTCGTCGGGTTCCCCAACGCCGGCAAGAGCACCTTCATCTCGGTCATCTCGGCGGCCAAGCCGAAGATCGCCGACTACCCCTTCACCACGCTGGAACCGAACCTCGGCGTCGTGCGCACCGACGAGGGCGAAATGGTCGTGGCCGACATCCCGGGCCTCATCGAGGGCGCCGCCGAAGGCAAAGGGCTCGGCCACCAGTTCCTGCGCCACGTCGAGCGGGCCCGCGTCTTGTGCGTGCTGGTCGACCTGGCCGCCACCGACGGCACCTCACCGGCCGAGCAGGAGCGCATCCTGCTCCACGAGCTCGGCGCGTACCGGCCCGAGCTGCTCGAGCGTCCCCGTCTGGTGGTCGGCTCGAAGTCCGATGTGGCCCAGGCCGCGCCCGAGGACTGGCCGGCGCGCACCATGGCCGCGGTCACCGGCGAGGGCACCCGCACCGTCGTGGGCGAACTGCTCACCCTGGTGTCCGGTGCCCGCGCCGCCGAGCCCGAGCCCGAGCCGTTCGTGATCCTGCGGCCCGAGCCCGAGAACGTGGCCGTGACCCGCGAAGACGACCACGTGTTCCGTGTGAACGGGCGCGAGGCCGAGCGCATCGTGGCCCTCAGCGACCTCACCGATCTCGATGCGCTGAACTACGTCGACTTCCGGCTCAAGAAGCTCGGCGTCGACAAGGCGCTGGCCCGCGCCGGCGCCCAGCACGGTGACGTCGTGCACGTGGGCCGGTTCAGCTTCGACTACCACCCCGACTGACCGGCGCCAGAGAGCTCCCGACCACCATGGGCACCTACGTCGTCAAGATCGGCACGTCATCGCTCACCGACGCGCTCGGTGTCATCGCGGTGGCCGCCATCCGGGGCCTGGCCGACGAGGTCGCCGCCCTGCGCACCACCGGGCACCGCGTGCTGGTGGTGTCGTCGGGCGCGGTGTCGGCCGGCGTGGCCGCGTTGGGCCTCACCGAGCGCCCAACCGACATGCCCACGCTGCAGGCACTGTCGGCCGCCGGGCAGAGCCGGCTCATGCGGGTGTGGGACGACGTGCTCGCCGCCCACGGGCTCGTGGGCGCCCAGGTGCTGCTGACCCCGCACGACTTCATGAACCGTCAGCAGTACCTGCACGCCCGCCAGACGCTGACGCGCCTGCTCGAGCTCGGCTGCGTGCCGGTGGTGAACGAGAACGACGCGGTGGCCGACGACGAGATCCGCTTCGGCGACAACGACCGCATGGCCGCACTGGTGTCGCACCTCGTGAGTGCCGACGTGATGGTGCTGCTCACCGACACGCCCGGCCTGTACACCGCCGACCCCCGCACCGACCCGACGGCCCGCCTCATCACCGAGGTCGCGGCCGACGATCCGGTGCTCGGCGTGCGCGCCGGCGCGTCGGGCACCAACCGCGGCAGCGGCGGCATGGCCTCCAAGCTGGCGGCGGCGCGCATGGCGAGCTGGTCGGGGGTGCGCGCGGTCATCGCCAGGGCCGACCGGCCCGGCGTCGTCATGGACGCGGTCAACGGCGTGGCCGGCGTGGGCACGATCTTCCACGCCCACGACCGTCGCCTCAGTGCCCGCAAGCTGTGGATCGCCTTCGCCTCGGCCGTGGAGGGGTCCGTCGTCGTCGACGACGGCGCCCGCCGGGCGCTCGTCGAGCGGGGCACGTCGCTGCTCCCCGCGGGTGTGCGGGCGGTGACCGGTGCGTTCGACGAGGGCGACCCCGTCGAGGTGCGCGCCAGCGACGGCACCGTGTTCGCCCGGGGGCGCGTCAGCGTGGACGCCGACACGCTGCGGCGGGTCATGGGCCGCCGCACCGGCGACCTGCCGGAGGGCGTACGGGGCGAAGTGGTGCACCGCGACGACCTTGTCGTCGTGCCCGTCTGACGCCTCGGGCCGTCGGCGTTGCGGGCGTGGGCGACGGTCGCCGGGGCCCACTACGATGCGGTCCCCGTGACCGAAGCGACCATTCTCGTGGCCGGCGAGAGCCTCATCGATCTCGTCGTGACGCCCGACGGCGCGGTGGCCGCCCACCCCGGCGGCGGCCCGTACAACGCGGCCCGCACCGTGGCCCGATTGGGCGGTCGGTGCGTGTACCTGGGGGTGCTGTCGAACGACCGCTTCGGCCAGCGCCTGCGCGGCGCCCTGCTGGCCGACGGCGTGCAGCCCGACGGGCTGGTGCCCAGCGAGCTGCCCACCACGCTGGCGGTGGCCGAGCTGAACGAGCGCGGCGCGGCGAGCTACCGCTTCTACCTGGACCACACGTCGGCGCCCTCGCTGGTGGCCGACGATCTGGCCGGGCGGCTACCGGCCGCCATCGCCGCGTTCCACGTGGGCACGCTCGGCCTGCTGCTGGAGCCCACCGCGGCCACGCTCGAGGCGCTGGCCCTGCAGCTCGCCGAGCGAGCGCTGCTGATCGTCGACCCGAACTGCCGGCCTGCCGTGGTTCGTGACGCCGCCGCCTACCGGGCCCGGCTCGACCGCGTGCTGGCCCGGGCCCACGTGGTGAAGGTGAGCGACGAGGACCTGGCCTACCTGCGCCCCGGCGTCGACGCGTTGACGGCCGCCGGTGACCTGCTGGCCGCCGGCCCGCGCGTGGTGCTGCTGACCGCGGGGGCCGACGCGGTGCACGTGCTCACCGCCGCCGGTTCGGCCAGCGTGCCGGTCCCCAACGTCACGGTGGTCGACACCGTCGGCGCCGGCGACTCGTTCGGCGGCGCCTTCGTGACGTGGTGGGTCGAGCACGGCCGCGGCGTGGCCGATCTGGCCGATCTGGACGCGCTGGTCGGGGCGGCCCGTTTCGGCGTGCAGGTCGCCGCCATCACGTGCCAGCGGGCCGGGGCCGACCCGCCCTGGCGCCGCGAGCTTCCCGCCTGAGCGCGACGATGGGTCGCCCGGGAAGGCCGGAGCGTTCCCGAACGACCCGACGTGGAAGATCAGACGGTCAGGCGCCCTGGGGCTTGGGCTGCTCGGCGGCCGGGATGGCCTGCTCGGCCGCCGCCGGCGCGGCGCCGAGGCCGAGCTCGCTCTTGAGCTGCTCGAGGCGGCTCTGCGCCTCGACGTTCACCGATGCCTGCTCGATCTCGATCATGCGCGACTCGACCGACGACTCGTTCAGCTCGGACGTGGCCTTGGCCTTGGTGTAGCGGGCCTCGATCTTGGCCCGCACCTCGTCGAACGTGGGCACGTCCTGGCCCACGGCCTCGCTGAGCGAGGTCATGGCCTTGTTCATCTGCTCCTGCATCTTGGCCTGGTCGAGCTGCGACATCAGCTTCGAGCGCTCGGCCAGCTTGCGCTGCAGGTTGGTGGCGTTCTGCTGGACGGCGGCCTTGGCGTTGTCGGCCGCCTGCGTGGACTGGAGCACGAGCTGCTTCTGCTCCTCGACCGTGCGCTCCAGCTCGATCAGCCGGCTGGCGAACGACTCGGCCGCCTGGTTGTACTGCGTGGCCTTGGCGGCGTCGCCCTTGGTCTGCGCGTCCTGAGCCATGAGCAGCGCCTGGCGGGCATTGGTGTTGACCTTCTGCAGCTCCTCCATGGAGCGGTTCAGCGCCAGCTCGCCCTGCTTCTGGTTGGCGATGACGTTGGCGGCCTGCTCCCGGAGGCGCCGGTGCTGGTCCTGCGCCTCGGTGATGGCCTGCTCGATCTGCACCTTCGGATCAGCGCGCTCGTTGAAGGAGCCGGTGAGCTTGGCCGTGACGTACTTCCACCACTTGCGAGCGAGCTTGAACATGGCGCAGAGCCTAGCGATCCGGGCCTCGCGTGCGGGCTCCCTAGCGCGATCCTGATACCCGCCGGGCCAGCTGGCGCAGCTGCGCCAGCTCCGGCGCCCGCAGCCACCACAGGCCCCCGACGTAGGCGGCCAGGCCGGCCCCGGCGCCGAGCACGACACGGGCGATGGCGCCGCCGCCGCGATCGGCGCCCACGGCGTGGCCGACGACCCACGCCGCCTCGCCGCACACCACCGCGGCCAGGCCCAGGCGCAGCAGCGACAGCACGAGCGGGCGCAGGCGCATGCCCCGCACCTTGAAGCCCAGCGTGCGCAGCGCCACCACGAAGGCGATGCCGTAGGCGATGGTGAACGCCCACGCCAGGCCGGGCACGCCGAAGCGGCGCACCACCACGAACCCGACGACGATGTTGACCGCGTTCTCGATGGCGTTCACCACGAACGCCCGCCGGGTGTCGTCGTGGGCGTAGAAGCCGCGCAGCACGTACAGGTAGCCGGCCAGGAACGGCATGCCGACGGCGAACGCGGTGAGCGTACGGGCGGTCAGGCCGGCCTCGGCCGCCTCGTAGGCGCCCCGCTCGAGCACGAGTGACACCGCCGGCCGGGCCAGGGCAGCCAGCCCGGCAGCCGCCGGCAGCAGCAGCACGCCCAGCGCCCGGGCGCCGGTGGAGAACGTGGTCACGAACGCGTCGCGGTCGTGCTGCTGGCGGGCACGGGCCAGCTCGGGCGTGAACGTGGTCATGATCGACATGGCCAGCAGGCCGATGGGCAGCTGCACGATCAGGAAGGCGAGCATGTAGGCGGTGGCCCCGCCCGAGCCCGGCTTGGTGAGCGCCGTCACCACGAACAGCGAGATCTGGTTGGCGACCACGTAGCCCGCCGTCCAGCGTGACAGGCGCAGCACGCGGCGCACGGCGGGGTGCCGCCGGTTCGGGGCGAAGCGCACGTGCACGCCGGCGCGGGCCAGCGCCGGCAGCAGCGACAGCGACATGGCGACGATGCCGGCCGTGGTGGGCACCGCCAGCCACAGGCGCAGGCTCGTGCTCGACGACGCGAGCGCGAGTGAGCGGTCGCCGGGCACGGCGCGCGCCATGAAGCCCAGGCTCACGATCACCAACAGGTTGTTGAGCACCGGCGCCCACGCCGCGGCGAAGAAGTGGCGGCGCGCGTTCAGCAGCGCGGTGGCCAGGAACGTGATGCCGTAGAACAGGATCTGCGGGGCGAACCAGAAGGCGAAGTAGGTGGCCACGTTGCGCAGCTGGGTGACGGTGGCGGCGTCGCCAGGGGAGACCAACGTGAGCAGCCGCACGATGAGCGGTGACGCCAACCCGGCCAGCACGGTGAGCCCGAGCGTGGCCACCAGCGCGGTGGAGATCACGGCCGAGGACCCTTCGGTGTCGTTCTTGTCGGCCTGCTCGGTGAACATCGGGATGAGCGTCGCCGTGAGCACGCCACCGAGCACGAGCTCGTAGAGCATGGTGGGCACGTTGTTGGCCACGTTGTAGGCGTCGGCCAGCTCGGGCTTGATGAGGGCCACGAGCACGGCGAACCGGGCGAACCCGGTCAGGCGCGACAGCAAGGTGCCCACGGCCACCACCGCGTTGGCCCGGAGCATGCCCGGGCGGGTGGCGGCCCCTCTCACGGGCTGCCGAGGGCCCGGGGTTGGCCGTCAGCGGCCGGACGGTTCGTCTCCTCGATGGCCTGGCGCAGGGCCTCCATCTCGGTGACGAGCCCGTCGACGTCGGTGTCGAGCCCACCCAGGTCGGTGTCGCTCGACACCGACATCTCGGCGGCCCGGGCGACCAGTTCGTCCATGCGGGCATCGAGGAGGCGCAGGCGGCTCTGGGCGTCCTGGCTCACGTCGTACATGCGCTGGCCCGAGGCGAGCTGGGCCTCGAGCGACTGCACCGTGGCCTGGTTCGTGGGCGTGTCGGGCAGCAGGCGGGCCTGGGCCAGCTCGGCGGCCGACTGGGCCAGATCGAGGGTGCGCAGCACGTTGTCGATGTCGTGGCCCCGCGAGGCGATGCGCCAGCACTCGGCCACGGCGTCGTCGAATCGGTCGGCCACGCCGGCGAGGCGCTCCTGCAGCGGGCCGCTGCGCACCGACGTGGCGGTGCGCTCGAAGCGACCCTTGGCCGCCTGGGCCCCGAGCACGTAGCTGCGCCACGGGTCCGACAGCGTGTACGGGTCGATGCCGGCGGTGGCCGGCTTGCCCCTCTGGGGGATGGCCACGGCGACCCGCCCCGCCCAGGCGGCGGCGCCGAGGCCCACGGCCGCCACGATCGGCCACCCGATGGCCACGCCGGCGGCCAGGCCGACGCCGGCCAGCACGATGCCCAGCGGCGACGTGATGGCGCGAGCGACGGCGGGCGTGAAGAAGCGGTCGCGAAAGCTCGGCCCAGCCATGACACGAAACCCTAGCGGTGCTCGGTGCCGCCCGAGCGGTCTCCCCACCGCGGGCCCGGCGATGGGGAGACCGTCAGAAGTTCGAGATGACGGCGGCGAAGACCTGCTGGATGGTGGCCGGGTTCGACGCGTCGTAGGACGCGGCGTTCGATGCCTCGGCGATCTGGCGCAGCACGTTCTTGTCGGCGTCCTTGCCGTAGGCGATCGGGAAGATGCGGATGGGCCGGATGTTGGCGCCCTCGGACCCGACCCGCAGCTCGGAGATCAGGCTGTCGAGCTGGGTGCGGTCGTCGTTGGGCTTGCCGTCGTCGTTCTTGCCGTCGGTCAGCAGCACGACCGCGTTGATCTTCTTGGCGTCGTAGCCGTCGCCCATCGTGGTGTAGCTGGCGGCGGCCACGTCGTAGAGCGGGGTGCCCTGGATGGGCGTGAGGGTGGAGATGCGGTTGCGCAGCGTGGTCCGCTGCCCCTCGGCCATCGGCGCGATCGACACCAGGTCGAGGTAGAAGTCGTCGGGGTTCTTGGTGAGCGACGTCGAGAAGATGCGCAGCCCGACCTCGTCGGTGTCCTTGAACTGGGCGAGGGCGGCGACGGCGGCTGTCTTGGCCAGTTCGAGCTTCGAGTCGCTGTTCGAGTCACCGGGGTCGGCCGGGTCGGACATGGAGCCCGACACGTCGATCACCAGCAGGACGCGAGCCGACTTGCGCTGCGTGGCCCAGCCGTCGAGCAGTCGTGTGAGCACGGCCGGATCGGGCACGTCGAGCACCGCCTCGGGCTGGTTCGGATCGACGCCGGCCGACGCCTCGATGGGGGCGCCGACCTTCACCGCCGGGTTGCCGGGACGGAAGCCGAACTCGAGCACCTTGGCCTGGTTCTCGGGCTTCTGCACGAAGGCCTCGAACAGCTTGGCCGCCGTCTTCTGCTCGGGCGTGACCCACGGGGCGTCGAGCGTGATGAACGGGCTGTCGGAGAACAGGGTGCCCTCGCGCGGGTAGACGGCGACGAGGGGCACCTTGGGGGCTCGCGGCGTCTCGCCCGTGTCGAGGATGCCGTCGGGGTTGCCCTTGTTGTAGTCGATGACCGACTTCTCCTCGACGGCCACCGCCGACGCGTAGGTGAGGGCGGTGCCGCGGGCGTCGGCGCGGAACCAGTTGTTGAGGAACGTCATCGTGATGTCGCCGTAGTGCACCACCGACGACTCCACGTCCTGGGTGAAGGCCACCACGTCGGGGCGCACCAGGTCTTCCGTCGTGAGGCCGGTGGTCTTGTTGGTGGCCGCGTAGTACTGGGCGATGGTGAAGTTGAGGCCGCTGGTGGAGTAGTTCGGGTTCGTCTTGCCGAGGCGGAACGGACCCCACTCGGGGTGGCCGAACGCGCCCCAGCCGTCGGGGTTCTTGGCCAGCGCCACGATGTCGGCGAAGCCCACCGGCTTGGCCGGGTAGCCGAGGGCGTCGGCCATGGGCCTGGGCATGGCGATCACCAGCGGCGTCTGCATGAAGGGCTTCGACTCGGGCGCCAGCACCTTGCCGGCGCGCTGGTTCACGATGGCGGCCCAGGCGCTGGCCGCCGGTGACCACACGACGGGCTGAGCGCCGTTGTTCGCCGGGTCGGGCCACCCGCTCACGAGCAGGCTGGCGGCCGCCCCTGACGACTTCGCGTACGGCCGCACCTGCACGCACCGGCCGTTGACCTCGGCGTCCTTGGTGGCGTTGAAGTCCTTCGACAGCGCGGTGAGGAGGCTGATCTTCTCCGACGACACGGCCATGTCGACGCCGATGCACTTGTCGTTGACCGGCGTGCCGAAGGTGGCCGTGGTGACCTGCCCGGGCTCGGTCGTGGCCGGCGAGCTCGTGGTGGTGACGTTGCACGCGCTGAGCGCCAGCGCACCCGCCAGCACCAGGAGGGGGAGGGGTCGACGCTTCATGCAGTGGCCTGCTTCCAGATCTCTTGCAGGCCGGCGACGGCGGCCGGCGTGGGGAGGGAGGTGGCTCGGACCGGCGCGTTCCAGCCGAGGTCCTGGGTGAGCTTGGCCAGCTCGTCGGCCAGGGCGGTGGGGAGCTTCACGCCGTTGCGGGCAGCCGCCACGACGTGGGCCTGCACCGGTGCCAGCGCCACGAAGGTGAACGAGTCGCCGGCGACGGCCCGGTGGTCCTGCTCGGTCGTGAGCACGATGTCGTAGCGTGACAGCTGCCGCGCCTGTTCCATGGCGGTGCCTTGTGACGGGTTCATCTGCTGGGAGAACTGGCCGAACTGGCGGGCCCAGCGCATGAACGCATCGTCGTTCTCGAGGTCGATGCGGGCCAGCGATGCCGGAGCCGGCGGTGCGACGACCGCGGCCGTGTAGGCGACGAGGCCGACGGCACTGGTGGTCGGCCGGTCGAACACGGGCTTGACCGTGCCCCAGGTGGCCTGGCCGCCGACGGTGGACCAGGGGAGGCCGGCCTGGGTGCCGATGCACAGGGTCGTGATCGTGCCCTTGCACGCCGCGCTGAGCACGTCGGCGCGCGGCTTGCGGATGGCGAAGCCGACCGCGCCGGCGCCGAGCACGAGGGCGTCGTCGGTGAAGACGTCGGTCGTGAGGTCGGCCATCTGCGGCCAGGGATCGAGGGTGACCCACACGTCCAGGACACCGGCGGCATCGCCACCGCTCACGGCGGCCAGCGTGGCGCCGGCATCGGCGGAGGAGGTGGTGGCGCGGTCGGCCCCGAGCCCGGCGCACACCGCCTTCAGCTCGGTGGCGCACACGACGCGCAGCGGGCCGGCCGGCCGGGCGCGGGTGGTGGTGGCGCCAGGGACGGTGCTGCCGGGGCCGCCGGAGGCCGTGGCGTTGTCGCGGCGCGACCGGACCACGAACGCGCCGGCCACGAGGGCGACGGCCACCACCAACGCTCCGAGACGACGAGCCCACATGGCGCCCGAGCGTAGAGGCTGTCCGGCTGACTTCCCCGGCTCGGTACGGCTCACATTGACGCCATCTTCGCGGTCGCCGTCCTCACGCGCCGAGATCGCCGGGCTCGAGGGTCACCAGTTGCTCCTCGGTCGGGTCGGTGACCCCGACGAGCCGGGTGGCCTGCCGGCTCACGGCCGCCTCGAACAGGTTGCGCACGTAGCGGGCGTTGCCGAACCCGCGGTCGCGGGGCTGGTCGTCGAGGATGGCGCGCAGCTTCACCACCGCGGGCTCCGTCGGCACGTAGCGGTTCTTGTCGCCCATGCTGCAGAAGATCTTGACGAGCTCGTCGGTCGTGTAGTCGGGGAAGTGGATGGTGCGGGTGAACCGGCTGCGCAGACCCGGGTTGGCATCGATGAACGACTTCATCTCGTCGGGGTAGCCGGCGGCCACCACGGCCAGGTCGTCGCGGTGGTCCTCCATGAGCTTCACGAGCGTGTCGATGGCCTCGCGACCGAAGTCCTGCTCGCCCCCGCGCACCAGCGCGTAGGCCTCGTCGACCAGCAGCAGGCCACCGAGGGCCGACTCGATCGCCTCACGGGTGCGGATGGCCGTCTGGCCCACGTAGCCGGCCACCAGCTTCGAGCGGTCGGTCTCTACGAGCTGACCCTTCGAGACCACGCCGAGGCTGCGGTACAGCTGCGAGAGCAGACGGGCGACCGTGGTCTTGCCCGTGCCCGGGTTGCCGGTGAACACGAGGTGGTTGCTCGTGTCGAGCACCGGCAGGTTGCGCTCTCTGCGGAGCTCGGCGATCTGCAGCAGGTTCGCCACCATGCGCACGTCCGACTTCACCTCGGCCAGGCCGACGAGCGCGTCCAGTTCGGTCAGCAGCTCCTCGACCGGGCGGGGCGGATCCACCGGGGCCTTGGCCGGGGCGGCCGCCGCGGCCGGCCCGGCGGCCGCGGGTGTGCCGGTGGGGGTGCGCCCGACCGGCGGCCGGGCCCCCACGACGGGGTCTTCGGTGCCGGGCGCGCCCGGACGCGGGATGCCGGCGTGGTCGAGCGCGCCGAGCAGGGTGCCCCGCAGGTCTTCGAGCGCGGCCAGCTCGGTGGGCGAGGGCACCAGGTCGATGGACGAGACGGTGTGGGCCAGGCGCATGGCCTGGCGGTAGTACACGTGGGTCCGGCGGGTGCCGTCGCGCTTGTCGGCCTGGAGGAGCAGGTCGAACAGGGTGGACGGGCGGTTGACCCAGGCCCGCTTGCCGGAGAAGAGTCCGACCTCGCGGACACGGGCCGGCGTGTTGCCGGCCAGGCCGTCGATGACGCCACCGAACGCGCCCAGGTAGGCCCAGCACTCGTCGTCGGTGACCCGGCCATCGGCGTCGATGAGGGCGGCGACCACGTTCGACGCCTCGACGGTGACATCGTGGGCGAGGGTGGCGGCGGGCCGCCCGGCCAGCTCGGCGAGGGTGGCCGACACGTCGTCGGTGAAGCGTTCGACGGCGGCGGCCAGGGCGTCGGTGGACATCGGGTCGCCAGTCTGCCCTGCCCAGTCAGCAAAGATGGGGCAAATGCTGTAGCACGCGGGGTGTCAGCAGCGCGACGATGACGCCACGATCTCCAGGGCAGGAGGATTCGTGGGGCGGACTGCACGCGATGGTCCAGGGCACAGCACCGACAGGCCGGGCTGATGCGCGTCGTCGTGGCCGAAGACGACCTGCTGGTGCGCGAGGGCGTGGTGCGCGTGCTGGTGAACGCCGGCCACGACGTGGTGGCGGCGGTGGGTGACCACGACGCACTGATCAGCGCGGTCGAGGCCGACGAGCCCGATGCCTGTGTCATCGACATCCGCATGCCGCCCACTCACCGGGACGAGGGCCTGGTCGCGGCCCGCACCATTCGCGAGTGCCACCCTGCGGTGGCCGTGCTCGTACTGAGCCAGTTCGTGGACGACACCTACGCCGAGGAGCTGCTGTCGACCGGCGAACGCAGCGTGGGCTACCTGTTGAAGGACCGTCTGCTCAGCTCCGACGAGCTCGTCAGGGCCCTGGCCGACGTGGCCGGCGGTGCCGTCGTGATCGACCGGGCCCTCGTGCGCGAGCTCCTCGAGCGCCGCCGGGTGAAGGACCCGCTCGCTCGGCTCAGCGGGCGCGAGCGCGAGGTGCTGACCCTGATGGCCGAGGGGCGCGCCGACCGGGCCATCGCGGCCGCGCTGTGCCTGTCGGTGAAGACGGTCGAGTCGCACGTGCGGTCGATCCTCACCAAGCTCGACCTGCCCGACGATCCCAACGCCAACCGCCGGGTGCTGGCGGTGCTCAGGTGGCTGCGGTCGTAGTGGCTCCCGCCGTGGCGCGTCCGCGCCGCTCGCGGGCGTCGTCGTCGCTCGTGTGGCTCGGCGCGGCGGCGATCGCGCTGGTGAGCGTGGGCTACCGGTGGGACCTGCGGCCGCCCTACGACGAGCGAACCCACCTGCAGGAGGTGGCCCAGCTGCTGTCGGCCGGCTCGGTGCTGGTGACGGCCTACGTGCTGGCGCGTCGTCAGCCGGGCAACCGCATGTGGGTGCTCACGCTCTGGTTCGGGCTGGCCGGGTTCCTGCAGGACTTCCAGGGCCCGAACCGGCTGCTGCTGACCATCGGTGACCTCGCGTACGAGCTGCCGGCGCTGTTCCTGGTTTGGCTGTCGCTCGCGTTCCCGACGGGGTACGTCCGCTCGCGGATCGACCGCGTGATCCTCGGGTGGGTCGTCGCCATCACCGCCCTGGCCGCTTGCCACGCGTTCGTCGATGTCGCCTACGGAGGGCACCTGTTCGAGCCTTACCTTGCGGTCCACGGGCTTTCGTTCGGGCGTCCCGAGCTCGAGCAGTGGACGCTCTACCTGTCGTTGCCCGGCGGCGTCATCTTCCTCGTCCGGCTCATCAGCAAGGCGATCGCGGCGCGCCGTGGGGCCCGTCGTGTGTCGGTCCCGCTGCTGATCGCCGCTACCGGCGCCACGATCTGGTTCCTGGCCCAGGTGCCGTTCGCCGGCACCTTCGGCTTCAGCCGGGCGCTGCTCGATGGCTTCTTCTGGATCAGCCTGCTGATCCAGTGCTCCATCCCGATCGCCTTCGCCTCGGGCGCGCTGGCCCAGCAGTGGAACCGCTCGATCGTGGCCGAGATGATGCTCGAGCTCGACCAGGCGCCGCCCGGCTCCGTCGAGCCGGCGCTGGCCCGGGCGCTGGGCGACCCCGGGCTGCGCGTGCTGCTGCGCCGGCCCGACGGCAGCGGCTACGTGCGTCCCGGCGGGGCGGTGGCGCCGTGGTCACCGGCCATGGTGGCGTGGCCGCGCAGCTGGACCCGCATCGGCACCGCCGAGAACGAAGTGGGGGTGGTCGTGTACGACGCCGAGCTCGATGCGCAGCCCGCGCTGGTGCGATCGATCATCACCGCAGCGCGATTCGCGCTGGAGAACGAGCGGTTGCACGCCGATCTGCAGGCCCAGATGCGCGAGCTGCGGGCGTCGCGCACCCGCGTGGTCGACGCCGCTGACGCCGAGCGCCGTCGCATCGAACGGAACCTGCACGACGGCGTGCAGCAGCGGCTCTGCACCGTGGGCATGGAGCTCGACGCGTTGCGCCACGTGCTGACTGATCGGGCCGATCCGGTCGCCGTGCGCGAACGGCTGGAGGAGGTCGACGCCGCGCTGCGCACGGCCATCGAAGACCTGCGTGACGTCGCCCATGGCATCGACCCGCCGGTGCTCACCAACCGCGGGCTGGAGGCGGCGCTGCGGTCGCGCACCCGCCGATCGAGCGTGCCGGTGGTGCTGTTGACCGAGCTGGCCGAGCGCCTGTCGGCACCGGTCGAGACGGCGGCGTACTACGTGGCGTCCGAGGCGTACGCCAACGCCGAGCGCCACGCCGACGCCACCCGCATCGCGATCGATCTGCGCGTGGAGGACCACGAGCTCGTGGTCACCGTGACCGACGACGGCGTCGGTGGCGCCGACGCCACGCACGGGAGCGGGCTGCGCGGCCTGGTGGACCGCGTGCACGCCCTGGATGGCACACTGTCGGTGGCGAGCCCACCGGGTGCCGGCACCACGGTGATCGCCCGCTTCCCGCTCGTGCCGGTCGTCTCGTCCTGAGCCGAAGTTCAGGGATGCCCGACGCCACGGTCACCGGCGACCTGCGTGGTCTCCGGCACTCGAACGACTCGGCGGTGCTCGGCGTGTTCATCGAGGCGTTGCCCGCGGCGGTCGACATCCTGTTCGTCAGCTTCACAAGCTCATCGGCGAGGTCGCTGGGTGCGGCACGGGCTCCTACATCTTCGAGACCGACGGCAACCTGAGCTCGACCACCTCGACGTGGAGGATCGTCGCCAACTCGGGTCGGGGTGGCCTGGCGGGCATCAGCGGCTCGGGTGCGGCCGTCACCACCCGCGACGGTGTGTGGGCGGCACGACCATCTCCCGGGCGACGGGACGCATCCGTTGTGGGAAGCACGCCCACGACGACTGGTGCCGTCGCGCATCAGCAGATGGTCACACGCAGGTCGTAGTTGTTGTCGTCGTGCTTGATGTAGGTGAGCGTGAAGCCAGGCCCGGACTCGTGCTGCTGACGTCGTCGTCGAACGACGCGATCGCGCACCGGGTCCCGGGGACCGCCCCGAGCGCAGCTGGTTCTTCCACCACGGCCCCTCACACGCGCGGGACACCGGCGATTGTTACACGGACCCGAACCGGGGGTGCCCGGCGGTGCGGGGCGGCCCGTGCCTAGCCTGACCGGCCATGTCGTCGTTGCGCCGCGGTCTCCTGCTCGTCACGGTCGCCGTCGCCGGCCTCGTAAGCGTCAGCGCCGGGCCCGCTCGCGCCGCCAGCGCCGTGCTCGAGCCGGGTGCGGGCGGGTTCGTGGCCGTCACCCCGTTCCGTCTGGTCGATACCCGTGAGGTGGCCACATCGACCGCGGTGGTGTACGCGGGGCCGCGCCTCGGCGCCGGCGAGACGGCGAGCTTCCGGGTGTTCGACCCGGCCGACGCCACGCTGCCGGCCGCCGGCCTCGGCGCGGTAGTGCTGAACGTGACCGTGGTGAACCCTGATGCCGCCGGGTTCCTGACGGTGTGGCCCGCGGGTCAGGCCCAGCCGCTCGCCTCGGCGGTGAACTTCCAGCGGGGCGAGGTGGTGCCCAACGCCGTCACCGTGCAGATGAGCGCCGACCTGCGCGTGAGCGTCTACAGCAAGGTCGCGACCGACGTGGTCATCGACGTGCTCGGTGTGTACGCCGCTGCGCCGAACGGTCCGGGCGGTGGCGGCTTCGGCGGCCTGCAGCCCCAGCGCCTGCTCGACACGCGTGCCGACGCTTCGGGCGTGACCTACACGCCGAGCGCCGGCGTCACCGGCGGCGTGTACGGCGGGCTGATGGTGGCCGGCGGCACCACCACCGTGCCGGCCGACGCGGTGGCCGTGGTCCTGAACGTGACCGCGGTGCCCCGGGCGGGCAGCGCCGCCGGCTACGTGACGGCGTACCCGACCGGGCGTTCGCTGCCCAAGGCGTCGAACCTGAACACCGATGGCCGCCGCATCGTGGCCAACCAGGTGACGGTGAAGGTCGGTACCGGCGACAAGGTCGACCTGTACGTCCACACGCCCACCGACCTGGTGGTCGACGTCATGGGCTACTACGCCGCCGGTGCGCTCGTGCGGGGCGGGTTCACCCCCATCGAGCCCACCCGGTTCATGGACACCCGCGACCCGGCCGCCGGCGGATACGTGCCCGACCCGGCCACGGGCCAGCCGGTGTGCACCGTGGTCGACCGGTTCGGGGTGCCCACCACGGCCGAGGCGGTGGTGATCAGCGTGACGGTGGTCGACCCGAAGGCGGGCGGGTACGTCACCGTGTGGCCCGACACGTTGGCCCAGCCGGTGGCGTCGAGCCTGAACTACACCGTCGGTCAGGTGGTGCCGAACGCCGTGACGGTGGGTCTGGGTGCCGCCGGTGGCGTGGCCCTCTCCAGCAAGGCGCCGGCCGATCTGGTGGTCGACGTGGCCGGCTGGTTCACCTCGCCCTACCGCCTCGTCTGAGCTCCGGCCCCTGTCGGACAGGCGGCACGGGCGCTGCGGGCCGACGAATGGATTGACCGTCTGGTCAAGCAGACCACTAGGGTTCGCCCATGGCTGACGCTGCGCACCGGTTCGATACCGTTTCCACTGTCCGCGATTCGCTGAAGAACGTGGACTACCTGGCCGACGAGGGCATCGCCGGCGTCGTGTTCCTGGCCGACCGGCTCGGCAAGCCGATCCTCGTCGAAGGTCCCGCTGGTACCGGCAAGACCCAGCTGGCCAAGAGCGTCGCCCAGATGACCGGCGCCCGGCTCATCCGCCTGCAGTGCTACGAGGGGCTCGACGAGTCCAAGGCCCTGTACGAGTGGAACTACAAGAAGCAGCTGCTGCGCATCCAGGCCGACCGGAACTCCGACTCGTGGAGCGAGATCCACGACGACATCTTCTCCGAGGAGTTCCTCCTCACCCGTCCGCTGCTCGAGGCGATCCGGTCCACCGACCCGGTCGTGCTCCTCATCGACGAGGTCGACCGCGTCGAGATCGAGACCGAGGCGCTGCTCCTCGAGATCCTCTCCGACTACCAGGTCTCCATTCCCGAGCTCGGCACGATCGAGGCCCGGCAGATCCCGCTGGTGTTCCTCACCTCGAACAACACCCGTGAGCTCTCCGAGGCGCTGAAGCGACGCTGCCTGTACCTGCACATCGACTACCCGCAGATGGACCGCGAGAAGGCGATCGTGCTCACCAAGGTTCCCGGCATCACCGAGAACCTGGCCGACCAGATCGCCCGCATCGTGCGCTCCATCCGCCAGATCGAGCTGAAGAAGGCCCCCAGCGTCTCCGAGACGATCGACTGGGCCCGCACGCTCGTGCTGCTCGGCATCGAGCACATCGATGCGGCCACGGCCAAAGAGACGCTGCACGTCCTCCTCAAGTACCAGAGCGACATCACCAAAGCCGCGAAGGAACTCAGCGTCGACGCAGCCACGAAGAGCTGACCATGCTCGACCTGCTCGCTGGGTTCATCACGGAACTGAGGGCCGCCGGCCTGCCGGTGAGCCTCACCGAGAACCTCGACGCCATGTCGGCGGTCACCCACATCCCGATGGAGGACCGCGAGGCGTTCAAGTTCGCGCTGGGTGCCACGCTGGTCAAGAACTCCGCCCACTGGCGGGCGTTCGAGACGGTCTTCGAGGTCTACTTCAGCCTCCGCGGCCCGCAGTACAGCCTGCGCGAAGACGGCGACGTCGACGAGATGTGGCGCGAGATGCAGGAGCAGCGCCAGGGCGAGGGCAAGGGCCAGGCCGGGGGAGCGATGGACTCGCTCACGCCCGAGGAGCTCATGCAGCTGCTGTACAACGCGCTCATGCACGGCGACGAGGCCATGATGCGGGCGCTGGCCCGCCAGGCGGTGCAGCGGTTCGCCGGCATGGAGCCGGGGCGCCCCGTGGGCGGTACGTACTACCTGTACCGCACGCTGCGGAACCTCGACCTCGACAGCATGCTCGACAAGCTCATGGAGGCCCAGCGCCAGGCCGTCGGCGGCGAGATGACGCCGCTGGAAGAGCGCCTCGAGCACGACGAGTTCGACTCGCGCATCGAGCAGTTCAAGAAGGAGATCGAGGCCGAGATCCGTCGCCGCCTCGTCGCCGATCGCGGGGCCGAGGCCATGGCCAAGACCCTGCGCAAGCCGCTGCCCGAAGACGTCGACTTCATGCACGCCTCCCGTGACGAGATGGCGTCGTTGAAGAAGGCGCTCTACCCACTCACGCGCAAGCTGGCCGCCCGCCTGGCCCGCAAGCGTCGCCACGGGCGCAAGGGGCCGCTCGACTTCCGCAACACCGTGCGGCACTCGCTCAGCTACGGCGGCGTTCCCGCCGAGCCGAAGTTCAAGTTCCCCCGCCCGGCCAAGCCCGAGCTCATGGTGGTGGCCGACATCTCCGGTTCCGTGGCCGCCTTCGCCCGGTTCACGCTGATGCTGGTGTACGCCATCCAGGGGCAGTTCTCGAAGGTCCGCAGCTTCGTCTTCATCGACGGCATCGACGAGGTCACCGACTACTTCAAGAACGTCGACGACATCACCGAGGCCGTGCATCGGGTGAACACCGAGGCCGACGTCGTGTGGGTGGACGGCCACTCCGACTACGGCCACGCGTTCGAGGTGTTCTGGCAGAAGTGGGGCAAAGACGTCGGTCCGAAGACCACCGTCATCCTGCTCGGCGACGCCCGGAACAACTATCACGCGTCCCAGGCCTGGGTCGTCAAGGAGATGCGCCAGAAGGCGCGCCACGTCTACTGGTTGAACCCCGAGCCGAAGTCGTACTGGAACACGGGCGACTCCATCGTGGGCGAGTACGGCACCCACACCGACGGCGTCTACGAGTGCCGCAACCTGCGCCAGCTCGTGGGCTTCGTCGAGAAGCTGGCCTGAGCCCGGTCCGGGCTCGTCGCCGCTACCGTTCTGGGCGTCATGACGCGACTCATCCTCATCCGCCACGGCGAGTCCAACGCTACGGTGCAGCGCATCGTGGGCGGGCCCCGGGCCTGCACCGGACTCTCCGATCTCGGCCGGCAGCAGGCCGCCGCGCTGGCCGAACGTCTGGCCCGTACCGGCGAGCTCCGCGCCGACGTGCTCATCGCCTCCACCTACCCCCGCGCCGTCGAGACGGCCGACGCCGTCCGGGCCGCCCTGGGCGGGTTGGAGGTGCGGCAGATCCACGACGTGGGCGAGCACTTCCCCGGCCCCGAGGTCGACGGCATGAGCTTCGAGGAGTACGCCACGCGCTTCGGCCTCACCGACTGGAACGGCGACCCGTACGCCACCGGCTTCCCCGGGGGCGAGACGATCGCCGAGTTCCAGCACCGCATCGCCCGGGCGTTCACCGCGATCATCGCTGATCACCCCGGGCGCACCATCGCGGTCGTGTGCCACGGCGGCGTCATCGACGCGGTGCTGCGCCGGTTCCTGCAGGCGCCGCCGACGGGCCTGTTCGAAGTGCACACCGTGAACACCTCGATCACCGAGTTCTTCCTCGTCGAGCCGAACAAGTGGCGGCTCATCCGCTACAACGACGCCGGCCATCTGGCCGGGTTGCCGCGTGAGACGCCCCGTGAGCGCCGCGTCGCCTCCGACGCCGCGCTCATGGAGCTGCGGCCGGTGGTGGAGGCGAACCTGCGCGAGGTGCTCGACCTGCGCGTGTGGCCATCGCAGGAGAGGTTCGTGGCGCCCGTGTGGGAGTCGCTCGTGCAGGCCCACCACGGCAGCCGGCGGGCCTGGTACCGGGCCGCCTACATCGGCGAGAAGCCCGTGGGCTTCGTGATGCTGACCGAGCCGCACCAACCGACCGAGACCTTCCCCCACGACGCCTGGTTCCTGTGGCGGCTCCTGGTGGCCGGGCCGTTCCAGCGCGGTGGCTACGGGCGCCGGCTACTCGAGCTCGTGTGCGCCCATGTGCGGGCCGATGCCACCGCGCCCGACGAGCTGTACACGACCTGGGTGACCGGCGACGACGGCCCCGAGGAGTTCTACCTGCGCTTTGGGTTCGAGGCGACCGGCCGGGTCGTCGACGGCATGGTCGAGGCGCGCCTGGGACGGTGGCCCACGCCGTGACCGGCGTCGGACGCCCGTCCCGTGCCGACGTTGTGGTGCTCGGCGCCGGCTCGGCCGGGTGCGTGCTGGCGTCCCGGCTGAGCGAGGACGACGGCCGCACCGTGGCGCTCGTGGAGGCCGGGCCCGACGGGTCCACACCCGCGGTCGACGGGCTCGACTTCTACGCCGCCCTCGACGACGCCGAACGGACCTGGCCCGAGCTGCTCGTGCGCCGGTCCGACGTGCAGGCGCCCAGCGTCTACCGCCGGGGCCGCGGCCTCGGCGGCAGCTCGGCGGTGAACGCCATGGTCGCACTGCCCGGCCTGCGGGCCGACTTCGATCGCTGGGAGGAGCTGGGCGCCACAGGCTGGGGAGCCGACGTGCTGGGGGCGCGGTTCGCGGCCATGCGGGCCGGCACCACGCCGCTGGCGCTGGTGGACGCGACCCCCGAGCGGTTCACGCCGTTCGAACGGGCTCTGTGCGACGCGCTGGGCCGCACGCACGGTCTGGGCCGCATCGACCCGTGGGCCACCGATGCCGACGGCTGGTTCCCGGCCACCTGGACCGGGCGGGTCGATCCCGACACCGGGCGGCTGCGGCGCTGGTCGGCGGCGGACGCCTACCTCGGCCCCACGGTACGAGCCCGCAGCAACCTGCACGTGGTGGCCGGCGCCGGTGAGGCGGCGCTGGTGGCGCGGGCCGGGCGCGTCGCCGGGGTGGGCCTGGCCGACGGCCACCGCATCGACGCCGGCGAGGTGATCGTGGCCGCCGGTGCCCTCCACTCGCCGATCGTGCTGGCCCGCGCCGGGCTGGGTCGTCCGTCGCTCGGCACCCAGCTGCGCGACCACGCCGCCGTGGCGTTCTTCGTGGCCGCCGGTGCGGGAGGTGACGTGCACGGCGCCGCCGACGAACCACTCGATCGCCCACCGGCGTCGTTGCTGGCCCGCTTGTCGAGCGGTGACGGCGGCGGCGACCTGCAGCTGCTCGTGCTGGCCCCGGCCGGCCCCTGGCCGGCCATGGCGGGCACCGCGGTGGTGATGGTGTCGCTCATGCAGCCGGCCAGCCACGGCACCGTCACCGTGGCGTCCATCGATCAACGGATGCTCCACGACCCGGGCGACCGGCGCCGGCTCAGGGTCGGTGTGCGCGCCCTCGTCGCGCTGCTGCAGGACCCGGCGGTGCACGGGGTCGCCCCCGACGTGTTCTGCGACGACGAGGGCACACCGGCATCCATGCTCGGCGGGCTCGACGACGACGCCCTCGACGCTTGGATGCTCGCCCATCTGGCCGACTACGTGCATGTCGCCGGCAGCTGCCGAATGGGCCCGGCGGAGGCGGCCGGCTCGGTCGTCGGCCTCGACGGCGCGCTGCTCGGTCATGCGGGGGTGCGGGTCTGCGACGCGTCGGTGTTCCCCGACCTGCCCCGCGCCAACACGCACATCACCACCGTCGCGGTGGCCGAGGAACTGGCGGCGCGGTCGAGCAACACGTGACGATCGGCGGGCCGCTCGGCCCGGGAGCGGCGCGGACCCTCCGGTAGGCTCGGAGCGTGGAGCCGCGGTGGTTGAACGAGCGCGAGAGCAGGGCCTGGCGGTCGTTCGTGCTCACGTAGGGCATGTCCACGTTGGCGGCGGCCGCGCCCGGCCACGTCGAGAGCGTGCGCCGCCACGTGTTCGACCGGCTCACCGACGAGCAGGTCGACCAGCTCGGCGCCATCTGCCGGCAGCTGGTCGACCCGTTCAACGACGAACCGCTCGATGGCCTGCTGGCCGAGAACCTGCGGCGCTCGGGCGCCGAGCGCACCCGCGCCGGCGGTTAGCCAGGCGCCACCGGCTCGACCGCCGACCTCAGCGGCCCCGCAACGCCTTGTAGCGGGCGATCAGGGCGTTGGTGGAGCGGTCGTGGTCGGCGGCTTCGGGCGCGTCGGCGGCGAGCTCGGGGATGATGCGTCCGGCCAGCACCTTGCCCAGCTCCACGCCCCACTGGTCGAAGCTGTTGATGCCCCACACCGCGCCCATGGTGAACACGCGGTGCTCGTACAACGCCACCAGCTCACCCAGCGCGAACGGCGACAGCGCCTCGCCCATGATCACGGTGGTGGGCCGGTTGCCGGGGAACGTCTTGTGGGCGATGAGGCGACCGTTCACACCTTCGGCGCGCACCTCGTCGGTCGTCTTGCCGAAGGCCAGCGCCTCGGACTGGGCGAGGAGGTTGGCGATGAGCTGGTCGTGGTGGCTGCCGGTGTCGTGCACCGGCCGGGCGAAGCCGATCAGGTCGAGCGGCACCACCGTGGTGCCCTGGTGCAACAACTGGAAGTAGGCGTGCTGGCCGTTCGTGCCCGGAGTACCCCACACGATGGGGCCGGTGTCATAGGTGACCGCGTCGCCCGCCAGGCTCACACGCTTGCCGTTCGACTCCATGTCGAGCTGCTGCAGGTACGCCGGGAACAACGCCAGCTCGTTGCAGTACGGGATCACGCCGAGGCTCGGTGAGCCGAGGAAGTTGCGCTCCCAGATGCCGATGAGCCCCATCAGCATCGGTAGGTTCTCGGCCGGCGGGGCCGAGCGGAAGTGGTCGTCGATGGTGCGGAAGCCTCGGAGCATCTCGTGGAACTGCTCGGCCCCGATGGCGATCATGAGCGACAGCCCGATGGCCGAGCCCATGGAGTAACGGCCTCCGACCCAGTCCCAGAACCCGAACATGTTGTTCGTGTCGATGCCGAAGTCGGCGACCTTGGCCGCGTTGGTGGACACGGCGACGATGTGGGCGGGCACGGCGGCCTCGCCCAGCGCAGCAACCAACCACGAGCGGGCGGTGCTGGCATTGGTCATCGTCTCGAGCGTGGTGAACGTCTTCGACGACACGATCACCAGCGTCTCGGCCGGGTCGAGGTCGAGCGTGGCCTCGGTGATGTCGGAGCCGTCCACGTTCGACACATAACGGAACGTCATCGACCGGTCGGACCAGTTGCGCAGCGCGTGCGCGGCCATGGCCGGGCCCAGGTCGGAACCGCCGATGCCGATGTTGATGACGTTGCGGATGCGCTTGCCGGTGTGGCCGGTGTGGACCCCGCTGCGGACCTTGCCGGCGAAGCCGGCCATGGCGTCGAGCACCTCGTACACGTCGGGCACCACGTTGCGGCCTTCCACCATCACCGTGGCGCCGCGCTCGGCCCGCAGCGCGGTGTGCAGCACGGCGCGGTCCTCGGTCTCGTTGATCTTCTCGCCGGCGAACATGGCGTCACGCCGCGCCGTGACCCCGGCCGCCGCCGCCAACTGCAACAGCAACCGAACGGTGTCGGGGTTCACCCGCTGCTTGGACAGGTCGGCGTAGAGGTCGCCCACCTGGAAGACGAGCCGGTCGGCACGGGCAGGGTCGTCGCGGAAGAGGGTCCGCAGGTCGGTGCGCTCGATGCTGTCGGCATGGCCTCGGAGGGCGTGCCAGGTGGGGGAATCGGTGATGGCCATCGCACCGGCAGTCTGTCAGTGCGGGAGCACGGGCGGTGCTCGCCGCACCGAGGACGGTGTCACAGCGTGTCGAGCAGCTCCTGCACGGCGTCGAGCAGGTAGCCCTTCAGGTCCCACACATCGGGCACCAGGTCGCGGTCGGCGAGGAAGCCGAAGTCCATGCTGCCGTTGTAGCTCTGGACCGTCATGTTCAGGCCCTGGCCGTCGACGATGGTGGACACCGGGTAGAAGTGCTCGAGGCGGGCACCGGCCGAGAACAGCGGTTCGTTGGGGCCGGGCACGTTGGAGATCACCAGGTTGAACGGCGGGTTCATGCGGTCGGCCACGCGGGTGCGCGAGTACAGACGCATGGCCCGGGCCGCCACCGCCGGCGGGGCGAACTGGGCGAAGTCGGTGAGCCGCTCGGCCGGGATGGCGGCGTGCATCTCCTTGGCCGCTCTCATGGACCCCGAGATGGCGATGAGCCGGTCGACCGGGTCCTTCTCGTGGGTGTGAAGGTTGGCGAACACGGCCGAGACCCGGTTCTGGTAGGCGTCGCTCTCGCTGCCGGTGCGCACCGACACCGGCACCATGGCAATGAGGGGCTCGTCGGGCAGCGCGGCGCGCTCGTCGAGGTAGCGGCGCAGCGTGGCCGAGCACAGCGCCATGACGACGTCGTTGAGCGTGACGCCGTAGGCGCTCTTGATCTTCTTGGTGTCGGCCAGCGGCACGCTCACGAAGGCGAACCGCCGGTGGGCCCCGATCGTGCGGTTGAACGGCGTGCGCGGCGCCGGGGTGACCGGTAGGGCCGGTGGCGTGTCGACCTCGTGGTGGTTGCCCCGCAGACGATTGCGCACGAGCTGACCCACGGGCCCCGGCATCGGCTGGGCGGCGATGTCGGCGATGGCCCGCAGCCCGCCGTTCTGGGTGGTGGCGGCCAGGTCGCGCAACGTTCGCACGCCCAGCCGGATCATCTTCTCGGGGCGCCGCAGGTACTCGATGGCGGTGCGTTGCAGCAGCTCGAGGTCGTTGGGGATGCGTTCGGGTTGCCAGTCGTCGAGTGGCTTGGGTCGGGGGCGTCGGGTGGGGTCGGTGTCGAGCAGGATGGCCAGCAGCTGGGCACCCGCGGCACCGTCGATGGCGGCGTGGTGGATCTTGGTGAGCTGGGCGATGCGTCCGCCGGCGAGGCCTTCGATCACGTACATCTCCCACAGCGGCCGGCTGCGGTCGAGGGGGCGGGCCACGATGCGAGAGATCACCTCGGCCAGCTGCTCGTCGGTGCCGGGCGGCGGTACGGCGTGGTGGCGCAGGTGGAAGTCGAGATCGAAGTGGGGGTCCTCCACCCAGTAGGGGAGGTCGAGCCCGAGTGGCACTTCGACGAGCCGGCGCCGGAACAGCGGCACCTCATCGATCCGTTCGAGCAGCAGTTGGTAGGTGGCCTCGTACCCGGCGCCGCCGGGAGCGTCGCTCGGGTCGTACACCGTCATCGACGCGACGTGCCCGAAGTTCGTGGCGCTCTCCATCACGAGGAAGCCGTTGTCGACCCCTGACAGCTGACGCATGGGCGCACCTCCTGGTGTCCCCCTGGACGCTAGTACCGCTGGGCGCCGGGCCGTTCATGTGCGGTCGGGCGGCGTGTTGGCCAGCGGGAGCCGTGCCCGGCCTGGTAGCAAAGGGGCCCACGCCGACGGTCGGCGGCGGTGACGCATACCTTGGCGATGTGAACGAGGCGTTCCGGCGAGCGTCGGGGCTGGAGGTTTGACGATGGCAGCGAAGAAGGCGACCGCACCGGCCGGCACGACCGTGCCGAGGACGCGCCCCCCGACCAACGCGGTCGCGACGAAGGCGGTGGTGACGAAGGCGGGTGCCCGCAAGGGTGCGGCCGGGCCGGCGCCCGTCAGCCGCCTCGGCATCGACATCGGCGGCAGCGGCATCAAAGGCGCGCCGGTCGATCTGGCGACGGGCAAGCTCCTCGCCCCGCGCCTGCGGCTGGAGACGCCCCAGAAGGCCAAGCCCGGCGAGGTGCTCGACGTCGTGTGCGAGGTCGCCCGGTCGTTCGACGCCGAAGGGCCCATCGGCGTCACGTTCCCGGGCGTCGTCATCCGCGGCACGTTGCACACTGCGGCGAACATGGGCGACGCGTGGCTCGGGCTGAACCTGCCCACCGAACTGCGCCGTCGCCTCAAGCGCCCGGTGGTCGCCATGAACGACGCCGACGCCGCCGGCGTGGCCGAGATGACCTTCGGTGCGGGCAAGCGGGCCAAGGGCGTGGTGATCATGATCACGCTCGGCACCGGCATCGGGTGCGCGGTGTTCAACAACGGCGTGCTGCTGCCCAACACCGAGTTCGGCCACCTCGAGATCGACGGTCACGACGCCGAGTCACGCGCGGCGGCGCGCGTGCGCGACGAGGAAGGGCTGTCGTGGAAGGAGTACGCCGAGCGGGTGCAGACGTACCTCCGCAAGCTCGACTTCCTGCTGTGGCCCGACCTGGTGCTCATCGGCGGTGGCGTCAGCAAGAAGGCCGAGAAGTTCCTGCCCCTCGTCGACGTGCGCTGCCCTGTGAAGCCGGCCAAGTTGATGAACGACGCCGGCATCGTGGGCGCCGCCCTCCTGGCCGGCCGGTGACCGAGCGCCCCGTCGACGTCGCCGTCGTCGGCGGTGGCCCGGCGGCGTGGGCCACGGCGGCCGCGTGTGCCCGCCTCGACCTGCGCGTGCGGCTGGTGGCCGAGGACCCCGACAGGGTCTGGCCGGCCACGTACGCGGCGTGGCTCGACGAGCTCGACCTCGACGATCTGGGCGCCGACGTGATCGCCCAGCGGTGGGCCACGGTCGACGTGGCCGCCGGTGGCTTCCGGCGCCTGCCCCGCGCCTACGGCCGCCTCGACAACATCGCGCTGCAGGCCCGCCTGCGGGCGTGGTGCGAGCGGGGTGGGGTGCAGGTCGAACGGGCCCGCGTGGTGGGTGCCGCGCCCCGACCCGGTGGCATCACCTACGTGACCGACGCCGGCGCGGTGGCCGACGCGACCGTCGTGGTCGACGCCACCGGTCATCCCGGCGCGCTCGTGCGCGGCCGGGGGCCGGCCGCCTGGCAGGTGGCCCACGGCGTCATCGCCCGCACCGAGGGTGCCGCCATCGACCCGGGCACGTGCCTGCTGATGGACTGGACATCGGTCCCCGGCGACGACGATCCCCGCCCGTCGTTCCTGTACGCCATGGACCTCGGCGACGGGCGCTGGCTCCTGGAGGAGACGGTCCTGGCGGCCACCGCGCCGGCCAGCACCGCGGTGCTGTCCCAACGCCTGAACCGACGTCTGGCCGACCGTGGCGTGCGCGTCACCGAGCTCGAGGCGGTCGAGCTGGTGCGCATCCCCATGGGCCTCGCGCCGCCGGCCGTGCAGGACGTGGTGGGGGTCGGTACGGCCGGTGGCCTGGTGCATCCGGCCACCGGGTACTCGGTGGCCGCGTCGCTGCGCGCCGCGCCGCGGGTGGCCCAGGCCCTGAGCGACGCCCTGCTCCGGCGAGCCACGCCGGCGGCGGTCAGCGCGGCCGGTTGGGCGGCGCTGTGGCCCACCGATCGCCGCCGGGCCCGCGCCCTGGAGCTGTTCGGTCTGGACGCGCTGCTCGGCATGGGTCGGGCCGAGGTCGGTGAGTTGTTCGGTGCGTTCTTCGCGCTGCCGCAGGAGCAGTGGTCGGGCTACCTGTCGGGCACCGCGTCGGCGCGCGAGGTGGCCGCGCTCATGACCGAGTTGTTCCGGGTGTCTCCGTGGTCGATGCGACGGCGTCTGGCCCAGGGCGGTCCGCGTCACCTGCTGGGGGCGCTGCGGCGCTGAGCTCGAGCCGTCGCGCCTCCTGGCGGGTCTGCTTGGCCTTGCGGCGAACGAGGGCGTACCAACCGCCCGCGGCGCAGATGGTGAACAGGAACCACTGCCCGGCGTAGGACAGGTGGGGGCCGTCGTCGAGCTCGGGCAGGGGGATGGGGCGGGGGATGGCACCGTCGTCGCTGCGGATCTCCTCGGCGTACACGGGCAGCAGAGCCTCGGGCGTCTGGGCGGCGATGCGGGGGATGTCGACGCGGGCCAGGCGTGCGAGGGTGCCGGTGGGCTTGTCCTTCGGGCCGAGCCACCCGCGCTTCTGCGACGGGCGCACCCGCCCGGTGATCGTCACGGTGCCCGACGCCGGCGGGGGGATCTGGGGCGCTTCGCCGACCTTGGGCGGCGCCGGGATCCAGCCGCGGTTGACGAGCAGCGCCCGACCGTCGGCCAGCACCAGCGGGGTGACCACGTGCAGGCCGGCCACGCCGTCGAGGCTGCGGTCGTTGATGGCGACCTCGTGGGCGATGTCGTAGGTGCCGGTGGCCTCGACCGGGCGCCACTGGAGCGGGCCCGTTTCGACCGGGGCGCCCGCCGGGAACAGCTCGGCCACGTCGATCGTGGCCAGGGTGGTGCGCGAGGTGATCTCCCGGTTGCTCGACCGGCGCTCCTGCAAGCGGTTGAGCTGCCAGATGCCCAGGTTCACCATCACCACCATCAGTGTGACGGTCAGCAGCGTGAACAGGATCCAACGGGGCCGGCGGAGGAAGCGGTACATCAGCGCCGACGGTAGCGGGCCTGACCTAGGCGAGTACGAGCGTGCCGCCCGGGCCCCGCAGCACCGCACGGACGCTCGCTGGTGCGCCGGCGGTGACCGTCACACCGGGCGTGCCCCAGGCGTCCAGCACGCGCTGCACGTGATCGGCGTCGGGATCGGTGAGCTCGAGCACGAGCAACTCGACACCGACGGGAGCCGTGACGCTCGGGTGGGGCGTGGCGCCCCAGTCGATGAGGAAGGGAAGCACGCCGTCGGCCGTGGTCATCGTGAGCGTCCACGACAGCACCACGCCATCGGGCCGGGCCCGCTGCATGCCGCGACCGTCGCCTGGGTCGTGGCCGACGGCGCGCGCCGCCGCGGTGGCGGCGGCGAGATCGGCGGTACGGGCCGCCCACGTCACGAGGCGGGGACGGTCGAGGTCGTCGAGGCCGAACGGGCGTGACTGCCCGGGCGCGGGCTGATCGAGGTCGGGCCCGATGATCTCGAGGTACGACCCGTTGCCCAGCGACAGCAGCTCGTTGCGCGTGCCCATGCCGATGTGGCGACCGCCGGGCACCGACGCCACGCCGAGCCATGCGCTCAGCTCGGCCACGCTGGCCTCGAGGTCGTCGGTCGCGTACACGAGGTGGTCGACCACCGCGAGGCTCGTCATCGCGGTGACGCTACCCAGCGCGTCGCGCACCGGCGCGCACCCTGGCGTCGGCTCGCGCCGGGGCGGCCGCTACGGTTCGCCCCGATGACGCCCGAGGAGCTGACCCCCGCGTTCCTGACCGAGGTGCTCGGCACCGCCGTGGTCGAGGTCGCGGTCACTCGCGTCGGCACCGGGCAGGTCGGCGCCAGCTACCGCTGCCGCCTCGCCTACCTCGACCAAGCCGACGCCGACGGCGACGGCGACGCCCAGCCGGCCACGGTCGTCGTGAAGCTGCCGTCGCCCGACGAGCAGAGCCGGGCCACCGGCACGTCGTTGCGCAACTACGAGCGCGAGGTCCGGTTCTACCAGCACCTGCGCACGTCGGTCGACGTCACCACCCCGCACTGCCACCACGCCGACTGGGACCCGGTCGGCGGCGGGTTCGTGCTCGTGCTGGAAGATCTGGCGCCGGCCGAGCAGGGCGACCAGATCGCCGGGTGCACCCTCGAGCAGGCCCGCCTCGCGCTCACCGAGCTCGCCGCGCTGCACGCACCGCGCTGGGACGACGAGTCGCTCCATGACATCGAGTGGTTGGGCCGGCGCATGCCCGGTGACGCCGAGGCGCTGCAGCAGCTCTACCTGATGCTGTGGCCCGGCTTCGTCGCGCGCTACGAGCACCGACTGTCGGCCGAGGAGCTGGCGGTGGGTGACGAGCTCGGTGGTCTGCTCACGCGCTGGATCGATCTCCGTGATGGTCCGTACACCGTGACCCACGGCGACTACCGGCTCGACAACATGATGTTCGGCACCGCCGCCGGCGGCCGTCCGCTGGCCGTGGTGGACTGGCAGACGCCGGGGCACGGGCCCGGCACCGCCGACCTGAGCTACTTCCTGGGGGCCGGGCTCCTCGTCGACGACCGCCGGGCCAACGAGCGTGCGCTGGTGGCCGGCTACCACCGTGAGCTCGTCCGGCGCGGCGTCGCGGGCTGGGGCCTCGACGAGTGCTGGGAGGGCTACCGCCTGCAGTCGTTCTCCGGCGTGGTGATGGCGGTCGTCGCATCGATGATCGTCTCCCAGACGGAGCGCGGCGACGACATGTTCATGGCCATGGACACCCGGCACCTGCGCCATGCCATCGATCTCGACGCGATGGCCATGCTGGGCTGAGCCGTCGGCACCCGGTCGAGCCGGCGCGCCGGGCGCGGCGGTTGTGCAAGGCTCTGGCGACAGGCCGGTGAGGGAGGTGGCCGTGGAGGACGTGTTCCCGGATCGCTCCATGGAGCATCGGGAGAAGCTGGCGTGGATGATCGAGCAGCAGGGGTGGGCGCTCGAGCCCGTGATGCCGGTGCCCGGTGCCGATCCGCCCGTGCCCGGCTACAGCTACACCGTCGGGTTGGAGGCCACGTTCGGCTTCCCCGAGGTGTGCATCTTCGGGCTCACGCCGGTGGCGGCGCGCGGCCTCGTCGGGCTCGTGGTCGACATCGTCCGCACGGGCGGCCACGTGCCCGTCGGACCGCTGTTCACCGGGCTGCTCGACAACGACCTGCGCTGCGCGCTCCTGCCCGTCGAGGTCGATGAGACCGGCGAGCTCTTCTCGTCGGCGTTCATGTGGTACGGCACCACGCCGTTCCGTCTCGTGCAGCTGATGTGGCCCGACCGCCAGGGCTGGTTGCCGTGGGAGGCGGGCTTCGACACGCGCCTGCTCTACGCCCAACCCGTCATCGGTGCCCTCGACGACGTCGAGGCCTGACCCCTCGGTCCCGATCGCTGTCGCGATCGGGCCCGGACGCGACGCGTTCCGGGCGAGGTGCCGCCGGAGCGGACCTCGACCCGGAACGGGTTCGACACGACGGTTGGTTACCTGCCGGCTTGTTCGAGGGCGCGGCGGACGAGGACTTTGGCGAGGTGGGTGCGGTATTCGACCGAGGCGTTGAGGTCGGCTGAGGGTTCGGCTTCGGTGGCGGCCTGGTTGGCGGCGTCGGTGATGCTGGCA
>JANMAT010000147.1:0-3672 GCA_031359995.1 Actinomycetes bacterium | reverse complement strand
CCAAACCACCCACCAACCAGGACCGCCACCGGTCCCGTGCACCGCCTCGGCATAGTCGCGGTGTCGGCATAGATCAGCGACGAGATGGACGCCGCTCTGCATGTCGAAGCAGACGTTCCGAGACTTCGAGACATCCACGATGATGAGGTTCGCAGCCGTCTCGTCGGCGTCCAGGTTGAGGCTGGACGTCGTTCGGGAGCCGACGAGACACGGGCGTGCCGCGATCCAACCAGGCGCACGAGGCTCCGTGCCGGTCAGGTTCAGGATGATGGCACCTTCGTCGGCCGGTGGCCTGGTGAGGTCGAGCACGATCGTGTCACCGGCGGCAGGCTTGCCCCACGTATAGCCGATCTGACCCTCGCCCGGACGGCTGTCGAGGACCCGCCGCGGTACGGCGTTCGTCACGATCGCCACGGGGTCACGTGTCCATGTGCCGCCGCTCCACCGCCAAGTGTCCTGGAGCTGGTTGCCGTGCGCGTCGGCTCCGCCGACCATCAAGAGTGCGTCCGGACTACTCGAGGTCAGCGCGCCGAACCTGGCTTCGGGACGAGTCGTCGGCGTCAGCAACATCCAAGCGGCCCCGGTCCACTCCCAGGTGTCGTCGAGCGGTGTCGTGGTTGAGCTCGTGGACGCACCCGCGTCCCCACCGAAGAGCACAACGTGTCCACTCGAACGATCGAGGGCCATCCCCGCCGACAGGCGCGCGCTTGGTGCGGTCTGCAGTGCGACCTCAGTCCAGTCCGTGCCGGTCCAGGACCAGGTCTCGCCGAGCCGGTCGCCGGATGAGCCTCCAGCGATGTCCACCCCCCCGAACAGCAACACAGTGCGGGAGACGAGGTCGAACGCCATCGATGCAGCCGACCGTGGTGGTGGTCGGTGCGTCGACCGGACTTCGGACCACCGGTCGCCGTCCCAGAGCCACGTCGAGGTCGGGTCGCCGTCAGCGATCAACGCGCCACCGAACAACACGGCTTGACCATGGATGGGGTCGAAGGCCATGGCCTGGCCGGTGCGCAGATCAGGCGCGGAGGTGTGGAGATGCCAGGAGGCGCCCGAACCTGTCACGGTGAACGGGGCTGCGGGAGTCCGCTCGGCGCCGACCGCTCCGTCATCCAGGTCGATACCGCCGACGAGGACGAACGCACGGTGAATGGTGTCGTACACCATGCTGGCTCCGGACCGCCTCGGCATTTGTGCCGTGGTGACCTGACGCCAGCGCACACCGTCCCATGACAGGACATCCATCTTCGAGACGATGGCTCCCGGTCGAACGAGCACCGTCGCGAGCGCTTCGGGGTCGTACGCCATCGCGGCCGGTGGCGAGGCGCCGACGGCGGTGACCGTCGGCTGCTCGCGTGCGTTCGCGCTCGTCGTCGGGCCAGCGGCACCGATCGACGCGACCAGCAGAGCGACAGGACTGAACGCACACCACAGGCGTCCTGCCATGGCCGGCTCCGATCGTACTCGTCCCACCGGGACCTTCGGATCGATCGTATGACGCACCGCCTGCGGTGCCAGAGGCAAAGGTCCGAGACGCTCAGACCCGAACGCCTGTGACGCACCAGTACGGCTCGCCCTCACGGAACCGGATGTCGACCAAACCCGCTGCTGCCATCATCTGCTCGATCTCGGGCTTCGTGAAGCGCTGTTCGAGGCGAGTGCCGAATCGGTCCAGCGCATCGGTGCGCATCGTGTAGACGGAAGCGCGGCGGTAGAACGACAGTGGAACCAGGCTGGGGTCACCTTTGGCCCATTCGACGAGGCGCGCCAATCGCGCAAGGGGAAGGTAGACAGCGAAGGCAATAGCGTCCGTCACGGTCTTGCGCCGGTTGAACGGGAGTGCGGAGATCCGGCGACGGAGAACGTCGCTCAATCGCCAGAGGGCTCGGAACCAAGCCGGTCGGTTGTCGAAGCCGTAGTACAGGTAGAGGAGCAGGGGGGCGCCCGGCTTCAGTTTCCGTGCACACGCGGCGATCCCAGCCGCAGTATCGGGAACGTGGTGAAGGACCCCGAGGGAGTAGACGAGGTCCATCGTCCCGTCGGCTTCGGGCAAGCGGTCCACGGCGGCCTCGTGGAAGACGCAGCCGGCGCGATCGGCCAGGTTCCGCCGCGCCACGGACAGGGCGTCGGCTGAGGCGTCGACGAGATGCAACTCGCCGGCGTGAGGAGCCACCAACCGGGCCCAGCGGCCACTGCCGCAACCGACGTCCATGATCTTCGCGTCGGGGGGCAGCGACCCGAGGTCCACGAGGGAGAAGTAGCGCTCGAAATGGTCATGCGCCTCGGCTTCGTCCAGTCGGGCCTGGTCGAAGCGCTGCCATTCGTCACCGAAACCGGTCACCGTGGCGGCGTCAAGGTTACCGGCCCCCCCGACGGGGTTCCGTTCCGGGTCCTGTTGCATGGGCGCAGCTTAGGCGACCCCAACGCGGTTCGGCCTGTGCGCTCCTGCGGCGCTTTGCCCCGCGCGTGTAACCTCCCGGCTGCGGACCAACGGGCGGTCGCGATCAGGAGAGAGCACATGGCCGAGGTGTTCGCTCTCGACGGCAAGCGGATCTGACATGGCGCTGCTGCGGCGCATCTATGCGGACTTCTATGAGCGCATCATCGCCCACATCGACACCGCGATCGAGGGTGCCGTCGTCGAAGTCGGCTCGGGAATCGGAAACCTCGGCGCACACCTCCCGGGGCCCATCTGCACGGATCTGTTCCCCAATCCGTGACTTGGTGCCGTGTGCGACGCCTATCGCCTGCCATTCCGGACGAGCTCGTTGTCCCACGTCGTGATGTTCGATGTCCTGCACCACCTCGAACGGCCGCAGGCCTTCTTCGCCGAGGCACGGCGGGTGCTGGTGCCTCAGGGGCGGCTGATCGTGTTCGAGCCGTACATCAGCGTGGCGAGTCTGCCCCCGTGTACGGCGTGCTCCACCCCGAGCCCGTCGCACGGCGGCAGGACATCGACGAGCGTGCCGACGCTCCGACCCGCCCGACGTACTACCCCGCGCAGGGCAATGCGACGCGCCTCTTCTTCCGGGGGCGAGGCCGGCGATGCCCTTCGGGCTGGACGGTCGCCCACGCTGACGCGTTCAGCACCTTCGCCTATCTGCTCTCCGGGGGCTACAGCCGCCGGCCGTTCTACCCGGCCCGTCTGTATCCGACACTGGCGAAGGTCGACGGGGCGCTGTCGAGGATGCCTCGCGTCTTCGGTGGTCGTTGCCTCGTTGAGCTCCGTCCCTACTAGGCGACCGGTCTGTCGCGGCTGCCCGCACTCGGACCCGAGTGGTGGTCGGGCCTACGCTGTCGAAGTGCCGATCGTCGATGGCGTGCTCTTCCTACTCGCAATGCTCGCCGTCTTCGCGATCGCCGCAGCCACGATCGGCCGAGAAGCGCACCGACTCGACGCGGTGTCGCCACGAACCATCTACGACGTCGACGAGGCGGTCGCCTTCGTCTCCGATGCCGTCCCTGCGGCCAGCCAGGCGCGACTGACCCCCGACGAGGTGCGAACGCTGCTGCGGATCCACATGGGCCGACTCCACCAACTCGGGTTGCAGCCGACCGACGTCACCGATCGCCCCCAGGACATCGCGGTGCCGACCTTCCTCGAGGAGGTGGACGAAGTCGCCTACGTCATCGGCGGAGCCGAGGCGAACGGGGTCGAGGTGGTCGACGCCG
>JANMAT010000142.1:0-23814 GCA_031359995.1 Actinomycetes bacterium | reverse complement strand
CTGGAGCGCTTCCTCCATCGGATCGGCCAGGGTCGCCAGCGCGAGGTCGACGTCCTGCGTGTCGCTTCCGATCCCGGCGCGGTCAGCGCGCATCAACGCGAATGTGGCGTTGCTGTACGGAACGGTGATCGTGAAGAGATTGCCGTTCGGGCCTTCGATGTCGATGTCGGCCGGCACGCGGCAGGCGATCTGCAGCGTCACCTGGACGCCGTGGTCCAAGCGATACTGGGCGATCTGCGTGAGCACGTCGGCGGTCGCCTTCTCGAACGTCTTCGTCGGCTTCCCTTTCGGTTTCCACTGGTGAGGACCGCCGATGCCGAACCACTTCTGCGCTGCGAGGCGCTGCGCGGCTTGCTGCTTGGCGGGCGGCCAGCCCCTGGCGGCATCGAGGAACGTCAGCAGAGGCTCGAGTGCCGGGTTCACCCACCCTTCGACAGTCGTTGGGTTCGCCAGTGCTTTGATGTAGGTCTGCAGCTCGGCCGGGGTGGCGTGGTTCAGTGCCAACTCGACCATCTTCAGCTCGGGCGGTCTCTGGTTCTGTCCTGCACTCACAGCCATGGCTTCCCCCTGTCGGTTAGCTCGTCGGAGAGTGCTCCGACGAGTTCTGATACGCGAACTCAGGCGCGAAAGAGATGGATCGGCACATCTCCAGGAACGCCTTTGAGCACGACGCGGCCCATCGGCTCGTAGGCGGTCGGGCGAGTCGACCACGCTCGCATCTCGTCGCTCGCGACCACCTGCCCCGAACCGGCAACGGCGCACAGCCGCGACGCGAGGTTGACGAGGGAGCCGACCGGACGGCCGTCGACGAGGAACGGTCGGCCCGCCACGAGGGAGGCGCGAGCGGCGAAACCCTGGACGTCGTCGAGGACGATCCGGTCGAGGACGTCCAGCGAGCACGCCTCTGCGCTCGCCGAGGTGCGGAACCACGTCAGCGCGCCGTCTCCGACCGCATCGATCACGTCGCCGGCGTGGCGGTCGACGGAATCGTTGACGAGGACGCGGAACCTCGTGACGAACTCGGCGTAGACCCGATCGCCTCTGCGCATGCTCAGCTCGGTCGATCCGACGAGGTCGAACATGACGAGAGCGCCCCAGCCCTCGGTGCCCGACGCGGTCGACTCGAGGTCGACGCCGTGCGTGCGCAGTATGGCTGCCGCCTCACGCCCGATCCTCACCATCCCTAGTCCACCGGCGAGATCGAGCGCCTCGCCCGCTCGGTGCAGTGCAGCCTCGTCGCGCCCGAGGACGACGAACTGCCGCGCGAGCGCGAGCGCGGCCCGCGCTTGCTCCGTCGCCGCTCGACGATTCGTGGCCAGCCTGACTGCGACGCTCAGGAACCGCTCGGCTTGCTCCGCCTCGCCGATTGCCGCGTGCGCCTCGCCGAGTACCCGCGGAGCGAGCACGGGCCAGTACGCGCTCGACATGGTGCCGTGCTCGTAGAGGCGCAACAGGTGGGGCAGCAGCCGGCGGATCGTTTCGCGATCGCGCTGCCGCGTGGCGGCCTCGGTCGCAGCGAGCAGCCGGCCGACAGCGATCGGCCCTCGCCCGTCGAGCGGGGGTGCCGGTTGATCTAGGCTCGCGACCGGCGCAAGGTAGGCACGCAGGGGGCCCAGGAGGAGAGGCAGGCCGGGCGTGTCGGCGTGCTCCGACAGAAGCGCCTCCGCGTCGTCGTTTCGGCCCGCGTGCGCGAGGGCCATCACAGCCGGCACGAGGGCCGGTAGGCGGGCTGCGGGGTACGCCGCTCGCTCCGCCGCCTCGAGGGCCTCGGTCGTGCACGAGGCGGACCGCTCTAGATCACCTCGGCTGAGCGCGACCGAACTCTGCACGGCGAGCGCGAGCGCCTGGTTCGCGTAGTTCGCGTCGCCGCGCGCCTCGTCAAGGCCGCGCGCCGAGGTAGCCGCGGCGAGGTCGAGGTCGAAGTCGTGGAACACCGCGAACGGCAAGCGGGTGTCGATGCCGCCGATGAAGAGCGCGTCGTCGGCCGCGACGGCGTGCGCCCTAGCGCGCCGGTAGGCGTCAACGGCCCGTCGATTGTCCTGCACCGTCACCGCGGCCAGACCGAGGGCGAACCAGGCACGTCCGCGCTCGCGATCCGCGCCGTGCTCCTCCGCCGCGTCCACAGCTCGTACCGCGTACTCGAGCGCTCGGTCCGGTTCGCCGGCCATCACGCTCGCCTCGGCGAGCAGACCGAGAGCCAGGGCGCGATGGGCACCGTTTGGGCTCGACTCCGCGATCTCGCGTACCGCGGCAGAGTCGCCGGTCGAGCGGAGCGCAGCGCGCGAGCTGGTGACCTGTAGACGGAAGAGCGCGAGCTCCGCCGCCACCTGCAACGGCGAGAACTCGTTGCCTGGCGGGCCGCCAACAAGTTGACGCAGTCGCTTCTCGGAGCGCTCGACGTCGTGATTGCAGAAGTGCGCGTAGCCGGCGGCGAACTGGAGCTCGGTCAGCTCCTCGTCGGGGAGGTCGCCAGCGCCGGCCGTGTCGAGTGCGAGCTCGAGCAGGTGTGCCGCATCCGCCCAGGCGCCGCGCGCGGCGCAGGCTCTCCCGGCTTCGAGGTAGACGTCGAGGCGGCGGCGATCGGCGAGCGCAGGACCAGCTGCCGCGCAATGCTCAGCCCGGTGCAGCAGGCTGAGATCGGTGGCGCCGGACGCGTCTGCGTGGATCTCGCGACGGCGATCGGGCGGCAACAGATCCCGCAGGGCGGTTCGAACGCGCTCGTGCACGAAGCGATACCCCTCCATCGCCTGCTCGACGATGCCGACGCGGCGGGCAGCGACGAGGACCTCCCGGGCGGTCGATGGGTCGACGGACGCCGCGTGCGCGAGCGACTGAACCGTGATCCATTCGTCCCACACGGCCGCGGCGGCGAGCGCGATCTGCTCGTCGGGAAGCAGGATGCGGAGCCAGCTGCTCGTCAGCTCGGCCGAGATCACGGCGGCGGGCGCATACGCGTGTGGCCTGGCCACGAGCGCATCGAGGCCCTTCGAAACGACCGCCGCGGTCGCTGCGCGGACCGCTAGGGGAACACCGCGCGCTCGCCGATGTATCTCGTCGGCGACGTGGGGCGCTACCGAGCCGCCCATCTCGCGGCGGATGAGTGCGTACTCATCGAGGCGGCTCAGCGGACCGAGCGAGAGTCTTTCGCAGCGGTGCGACGACCGAAGTCGGCCGAGGAACTGGTCGACGTGTATCGCAGTGCCTTCGGATCGGCCCGTGATCACGAGTGCGAGTGGGTAGCGTCTCGGGTTCTCCGTCAGGCGCTCGAACCACATCCCGAGCACTTGGCACGACAGCGGGTCCGCCCAATGGACGTCCTCCAGCACGACGAGGCTCGGCCGGTCCACTGCCGCCTCGGCCATCGACTGGACGACGGTCCGCTGGCGCCGCGCCAGCTTGTAACCGTCCCCGTCGACGCTCGGTGGATCGAACGCGTCGTCGAGCTCCCACGGGAGCGTCTCGGCGTTGCCGCCCAATAGGCGGGTCGCGAGGCGATGCACGACATCCGCAGGCAGTGCAGCGTCCTCGCTCCAGCCGATCGCGATTGAGAACCAACCGGCGCTGGCATCTTCCGCGAACGTCCGAACAAGGTGGCTCTTGCCGATGCCTGCGGGGCCGTCGACGATCAGCGCGTGCAACCCGTCGCGCACCGCGCGTTCGAACAGGGAAAGGAGCACTCGGCGCTCGGCGACGCGTCCAACCAGCGGGCGGGCGCCCGTGGGTCCGACTCGTGTGAGTGCTCCTCCCGTCGACATCGATCCCCTTCTTGTGTGCCGGCGGCACAGAGAATGGTAGCCACGTGACCAGAGCGCACGTGACCAGAGCGCTGTCACGCTTGGCTCGAACGCGCTCGCCATGCGCGACACGTTTCCACCCATGCGCCCGGCACCCGAGCCGGCGGCTGATCGCGAGGTCCGCTTCACCGAGCGGTTCTTCGGTCGCCTCGGTTTGATCCTGCCCGCCGACCGAGGCGCCGGCGGTGCCCCATCGGCGACCGACCTCCTCGGGTTCATAGACGCCGTGCCCTTGCCTACCGGGTCGGCCGGTTGCGACCGAACAATCGAGCACGGCAGCCTCAACCTGGCGGCTGACAACCATCGTTCGAAAGCGTGCCTATGACCGGGTCCATCCCTGTCCCACGCTGACCATTCAACAAGGAGGTCGAGTACCAGTCATCGGTGCCCTGAGCAGGTCAGCGACGGACATCGCTGGACACGACCGCATCGGCCTGGTCGTCTTTTCCCAAGCCGAGATGCTCGAGACCTTCCGTTTATGGCGCGCCAGCATCGAGACGGAACGCCGCGAGGGTACGCCGTGACCGGCCATCACACGACGCTGGTATCCGACACGAACCGGAGCCGACCGAGCGCTTCCACACGCGACGAGACCGGAAACACGCGCCCGCCTGGCCGTCCCGACAGTCCGAGACGGACCCTCGGACGCCGTGCCTACAACGTGCCTATAACCCCGTCCATCCGTGTCTCACAGGGACCAACCGGAGAGGAGACCGAGCGCAGGCCACCGGTGCCCTAAGCAGGTCAGGGACGGTCACGGCGGGACACGACCGGATCAGCTCTGTCGTCTTTTCCCAAGCTGAGGACGCGAGTTCGATTCTCGTCACCCGCTCTCGATGTTTGACCTGGTCATGGGCCTGACCGTGGCTGTGGCCACCGTTCGACAGCACCTCGGCGGGTGCAATTCGGTGCGATTCTCGTCGGCGATCTGGCCGTCGGCGGCGTCGAACTGCCTGTGCCGCAGCCCCATTGACCCTGAGTCGCTGGTGCGATTGGGGTGCGATTCCCTCAGCTCGGTGGTGGATCGTGCCTGATGACGAAGCCACGCACAGGAACCTTGACCGAACGAGCCCCCGGCATCTGGCGTCTCCAGGTGACCGCCGACCCTGATCCCGTGACACCGGCGAGGTCCGACGGATGTCCCGCACCGTCCGCGGCACCCGCGCCCAGGCCACCGAAGACCTCCAACGACTCGTCGTCGAAGCCGGCGCCGGCCTCCACCTCGGAAGCAGGGTCACCGTCGCCGAGCTCCTCGCCCAGTTCATGACCACCGCGACCCTCGCGCCGACGACCCGGGAGGACTGGACGAGCATCATCCGCCGGCACCTCGCCCCCGAGCTCGGCGCATTGCCGTTGGCCAAGCTCACCGCCCGCGACTGCGACGGGCTCTATGTGCGGATGGCCAGCCAAGGGATCGGGCCCTCGCGGGTGCGGTGCGCGCACGTCGTACTGCACCGCGCTGTCGCCCAAGCGGTCCGGTGGGGTTGGCTGGCCCGCAACCCGGTCTCGTCCGCCACCCGGCCGGCCGTACCTCGCGTCTCGATCACCCCGCCCGACATCGACCGCGTGCGACGCGTCCTGGCAGCCGCTCACGAGTCGGACCCGCTGCTTGCCTGCTGGCTCGAGGTTGCCGTCGCCACCGGCGCCCGCCGCGGCGAGGTATGCGCCCTACGGTGGTGCGACATCGACCTCGACAACGCGACAGCCCGGATCGAACGGTCCGTGTGCGCCACGCGGACCGAGGGCGTCGTCATCAGGACCACCAAAACTGACCGCGCCCGGCTGGTGTCCCTGACCCCACGCGCCGTGCACATCCTGACCCGCCGTCGCGACGAGCTGGCGGCCGGCGGCCATCTGGTTGA
Source organism: Actinomycetes bacterium (assembly GCA_031359995.1). Lineage (GTDB taxonomy): Bacteria > Actinomycetota > Acidimicrobiia > Acidimicrobiales > Ilumatobacteraceae > JANMAT01. The sequence continues at coordinate 18,158 of JANMAT010000142.1, read as the reverse complement.
TCGCGAGGGCCTGGTGTTCAGCACCAGCGCCGATCCCCGGCAGCCTTGGCGGCCCGAGCTGATCACACGCCGCTGGGAGCGGCTGAGGCCGAAGGTCGGCTGCCGGGACGTTGGCATCCACGACCTGCGCCACTTCGTCCCCACCGAACTCCTCACCGCTGGCATCGACGTACGCACCGTCGCCAATCGCCTCGGGCACGCCCGCACCTCGACCACACTCGACATCTACTGGGCGTGGGTCCCCGCCCGGGACCGCGACGCCGCTAACCACCTCGAAGCGGTCCTGGGCTCGACGTCCGGCGTGGCGGTGGCGCCTGTCGGCTGAGGTTCGCACCGACAGAGAACAGGCGCGAGAACCCGCGGTGTGATCGTCTCTTTCGTCCGCCGGTACGGTTGAGGTTGTGGGCGCGTGGACGGCCTCCGAGTTGGACGATCTGATCGAGCCGGTGCTCGTGGACGCCTACAACGACGACGAGCAGCTGACGGCGTTCGAGACCGCGTTCACCGAGGTCGCCTTCCCACTCGCCACGTCGTTGGTCGGACGTGCGGTGGCGGTCCGTGAGGTCGCGTTCGACAGCGACGTGCGCCGCGGCTTGCGTGCCGTTGTGGTGGCGGACGGCCACACGGCCAAGCTCGATCTGCTCGACCTGGTCTTCATCGCTGACGTCCCGGCGGACACGGGCCGCCTGGTGGCGGCGTATCGGCGATGGTGGGCGCCGGCGGCGTGAACGGCGCTGACCTGCCGGACCGGCTCGCGGCCGCGCTCGACGAGCTGCAGGCCCTGCGGGCCGAGAACGCCCGCCTTCGCGGGCTGCTGGGTCTCGACCGCGACCGGGAAGAGAGCGCGCCGGCGTGGGAGCCGACGTTGTTCGTGCCCGAGGCCGCCCTGCGGGCGCGGGTGGACCGCACGTCGTCTCCGGCGGGGAAGGTGGCGTTGTTCCGGTCGTTGTTCGCGGGCCGCGATGACGTGTACGCGTTGCGCTGGCAGAACGACCGGTCCGGGAAGTCGGGATGGTCACCGGCGGTCGTGGGCGGGTGGGTGAACTCGCGACGGCCCGACCGCGAGTACGGACCGCTGACCGACGACGTCGTCGAGGCCCACCTGTCCGGCACCCTGACCGCCGGCCTGTATCCGTTGCTGCGCAACGACCGCTGCCATCTCCTGGCGTGCGACTTCGACGGCGGCACGTGGGCGTTGGACGCCCTCGCCTATCTGGACGCGTGCCGGACTGCCGGCGGTGCTGGAACGGTCACGGTCGGGTGACGGTGGCCATGTGTGGGTGTTCTTCGCCGGGCCGGTGCCAGCAGCGTCGGCCCGCAAGGTCGGCGCGGCGATGCTCCGTCGGGCGATGGCCTCACGGGTCGAGATCGACCTGTCGAGCTACGACCGGTTGTTCCCGTCGCAGGACACCATGCCGTCAGGGTCGTTCGGGAACCTCATCGCCCTCCCATTGCACGGTCGCTCACGGCGGGGTGGCACCACGGTGTTCGTCGACCCCTCGACGCTGCAGCCCTATGAGGATCAGTGGGCGTTCCTGTCGTCTGTGTCACGGGCGAGCCCCGCCGCGCTCGAAGCACTGGCCGACGGGGTCCGTCCGCTCGCCGTCGGGGCCGAGGCGATGTCATGGGAAGAGCAACGCGACCGGCACCCCGCACCAGCGGTCGTGCGCGCATCGCTCGGTGGGATGCTGGCCATCGAACACATCGGACTCCCCGCCTGGTTGATCGCCCGCTTGAAGCATCTCGCCGCGCTCCACAACCCGGAGTTCTACGAGCGCGAACGGCTCCGCCTGTCGACCCACGCCACCCCACGACTGATCCGCTGCTACCTCGAAGAGCTCGACGTCGTGCGGCTCCCACGCGGGCTCACCGACGCCGCCCGCACCGTCGTCGCCGACGCCGGCAGCACCCTCGAGATCGACGACCAGCGCCAGACCGCGACCGCCGTGCCGTACACGTTCACCGCGACACTCAGCCCCGTCCAACAACGAGCCGCTGATGCCGCCGTTGCGCACGACCACGCGGTGCTCGTCGCCCCGACCGGTGCCGGCAAGACCGTGATCGCCTGCTCGGTGATCGCAACACGCGCCGTCCCCACCCTCATCCTGGTCGATCGGACCGCGCTGGTGGAGCAGTGGCGCGCCCGACTCATGGAACACCTCGGGCTCCGACGCCGACAGGTCGGCCGGCTCGCCGCCACGACGAAAGCGAGCGGGATCGTCGACATCGCCACCCTCCAGGCCGTCGCTCGCCGCAGCGACATCGGTCCGCTCCTCGCCAACTACGGGCTCGTCATCGTCGACGAATGCCACCACCTCCCGGCCCGCTCGTTCGAACTCGCCGTTCGTGACGCGCCCGTACGGGCGTGGCTCGGACTCACCGCCACCCCATACCGGCGCGACGGACTCGAAGCGATCATCACCATGCAATGCGGACCCGTCCGTCACGAGATCGCCCTCGCCGACACCCCCGCCGCCTCGCTCATCCGCCACCTCCACGTACATGAGACCACTGCGACGGCTGGCACCGGTGAGGTCCTCGCCATCCAGGACGCCTTCCGCTCCCTCGTCACCAACGACGCCCGAACCACCCAGATCTGTGCCGACATCCATGACGCCGTCCGACGCGGCCGCAACGTGCTCGTGCTGACCCAATGGACCGAACACCTCGACCTCATCGCCGCCCGACTCGAGGTCGCCGGCGGCCGGCCGCTCGTGCTCAAAGGCGGCATGGGCAAGAAGGCACGCGCCGCCGTGCTCACCCAACTCGACGAACCAACCGCCCGCGGCCAACTGCTCCTGGCCACCGGATCGTTCCTCGGTGAAGGCTTCGACTGCCCCACCCTCGACACGCTCTTCCTCGCCTTCCCACTCTCGTTCCGCGGGCGCGTCGTGCAATACATCGGCCGAGTCCTACGAGCCACCGACACCAAGACCGACATCGAAGTCCACGACTACCTCGACCCCGGCCCCGTCTTCCGCAAGATGCACACCAAACGCCTCACCACCTACAAGACCCTCGGCCTCGAGGCTGCCGACACCACCTCGGGTGCGTTCCGACCTACGCCGAAGTAGAAGACGGCAACGACGACTGCTCAGCGCGGCACGGTCGTCACCGTCGGATGACAGGTCTGCAGTCGCCCGGTACCGTGCGACCGGTGAACGACCTGGCGGGCACCCCTGGGCCGGCGAGCCGTGGACGAGCGGCAGTGCCGTGCCAGCCCGTGCCGGTGTCGCCTGGCGCGGCCCAGCTGACGGGATCGTCGAGCTCCCGCTCCGGCTGTACTGGACCGACCGGCACAACCGGTTCGATCTGGCCGATCCAGCCGAGAGACGCCTGCTCTACCAGACGGTCCTGCGCGAGGGCACCACGAGCGACGTTGACGAGTACCTCCACCTCCCCACGCTGCTCGCCGTCTTGGACACGCTCTGGCTCCCCGCCGCCGTCCACGACCTCTGGGACCCGTGGATCGCCGCCCACCGCCACCCAGGCACCGGCTGACGTCCTCGAACGTCGAGTCGACGGTCGCATTCGAGACAACCGGCTGACCCTTGCGCTGGCGAAGAGGCCTGGGCGTCGGAGGTCGCTCGGTCGCCGGGACGTTCGGACACGCCGCCGACTCAACGCCCCCCCCAGAACCCCCGGGGTCCTACCAAACGGTCCTGCGTGAAGGCACCACAACCGACGTCGTCGAGTACCTCCACCTCCCCGTCGCCGTGCACCACGCATGGGACGCCTGGGTGGGTTCATGTCAGACAGAGTTGCAGATCGGGCCTCTCTGTTACACTGTCTGACCCGTGGAGACAGTTGAATCGGACCCGACCGCACTGACCGCCCGGCTTCTGTCCGAGTTGCGAGCGGCCGGCGACGACGGGTGGGCCATCGAGGCGAAACGGGCGAGGTCGGGGTTCCCGCAGACGTTGTGGGAGTCGGTGAGCGCGTTCGCCAACACCACCGGGGGTTACCTGCTCCTCGGTGTCGAGCAACGCAAGGGGTTCCATGTCGGGGGCGTCGACGACCCGGCGGCGACGGCGACCCGGCTCGCGTCGTTGTGCACCGACGAGATGGACCCGCCGGTGCGGGCCACGATCTGGACCGCGGCACTGGAAGGCGAACGGGTCGTGGCGGCCGAGATCCCACCCACACCCCACGGCCAGCGTCCGTGTCACCTGAAACGCCTCGGCCCGTTCGCTGGCAGCCGGGTCCGAGTGAACGACGGCGATCGACAGCTCACCGAGTACGAGGTGACCCTGCTGTTGAGCCAGCGCCTCCCCCTCGGACACGACCGCCGGCCCGTCGCCGGCGCAACGCTCGCCGACCTCGACCCCGCCGTCGTGGCCCGATTCGTCGCCCGGTTCCGTTCCATCCGCCGCTCCGCGCTGGCCAACGCCCCCGATGACGAGATCCTCCGCCGCACCCAGGTCGTCACCGTTGACGTCGACGGCACGATCCGTCCGACACTCGCGGGCCTGCTCGCGTTCGGGATCTACCCGCAGCAGTTCTTCCCGCAGCTCGACGTCACGGTGGTCGTGTACCCCACCGACCGTCCGGGCGAGCCAGGGCCACGCGGTGAACGCTTCGTCGACAACCGCTCCGTCGACGGCAACGTCGCCGCCATGCTCACCGACGCGCTCACCGCGCTCCATCCGCACCTGAAGCGCCGCGGCATCGTGCAAGGCCTCTACCGCGTCGAAGAACCCGAGTACCCCATCGAAGTGCTGCGCGAAGCGATCGTCAACGCCCTCGTGCACCGCGACTACTCACCGAGCTCCCACGGCACCCAGGTCCAAGTCGAGCTCTACCCGGCTCGGCTCGTCGTGCGGAACCCGGGCGGGCTCTACGGCCCCGTCGACGTCGCCCGGCTCGGATTCGAGCCGATCACCTCCACCCGCAACCCGCTCCTGCTCAAGCTCCTCGAGGACGCCGAAGCCGAACCGGGACGTGCCGTGTGCGAGAACCGCGGCAGCGGCCTCGCCACCGTCCGCACCCTGCTGGGCAGCGCCGGGATGAACCCACCGACCTTCCGCGACAACATCGCCACGTTCGACTTCGAAGTCTCCAACGAGGCGCTCATCGACGAACCCACGGCCCGATGGCTCAGCGACATCGGCGTCGCCGGACTCCGCCCCACACAACTCACCGCGCTCGCCCACCTCAAACGACACGGCGGCCGGCTCACCAACAGCACGTTCCGCACGATCACCGGCCTCCAAGACAGCCGCGAATCCGGCCGGCAACTGCGCGAGCTGGTCGACCGTGGCTTCGTCCTGCAACTCGGCCAACGCGGCGCCGCGACCTACGCCCTCCCCCAACGACAGGGCACCAACACCGTCGCCGACCGAGTGCTCGCCGCGCTCGCCGACGACACCGTCACCGCACGGGAGCTCGCCGACCGCCTCGGGACAACCCGCCAACATGTCGCTCGCACCCTCAGCCAACTCCGCAAAGACGGCGCCGTCGAGCTCGTCGGCGTACCCCGATCCCCCGCCGCCCGCTGGCGTGCCGCAACCCCGCCTGGAACCGGCTGACACGTACCCATCACGGCCAGCCGACGAGCCCCTGCTGCGCGACAAGGCGTCGCGTCGAAGCAGGCCCAGGTGCCCGCAACCGTCTCGACACCATCGCCCGCGTCGCCAACGCCCTCGGCCGCCACCCGGTCGTCTCCTTCCCCACCAACGTCCCCGACGACCTTCCGCGACGCCATCCAGGTCGACTGACATCTTGCTCCCAAGGGCCTCCGGCGCGACCGTGAAGGCACGTCGACCGCCCGGCCGAGAAGCTGAACACGACCGACGGATGGCGTGCCTACAACGTGCCTACAACCCCGTCCTTCCCTGTCCCACAGGGACCAACCCGAGAGGAGACCGCACGGAGGTCATCGCGGCCCTGAGCAGGCCGGAGAGGGTCACGCTGGGACAGGCCGTGACCGGCCGTCTTCGATTCCCAAGCTGGGAACGCGGGTTCGATTTTCGTCATCCGCTCCTATATCGTACCAGCTCAGGGTCGGTTTTGTGAAGCCCCCTCATCGAGCGGACGGCTCGGCGTGCCTACTACGTGCCTATAGCGGCGGCCCACCCTCGCCTCGAGCGCCCGGATTCGAGGGCATCGCGTGCGTCTTCACAACCGGCCGCCGGCGCGAGTTCGGTTCCGCGCATGACCAACGTCACGAACTCCACAGACGCGGCCACCGCACCCGCCGCGCACTCGGCAGTTGTTCGAGGCGCCGTCGGTCCCTTGTCACCTGTTGGGCTCGTCGCGTTCGTCTGTCTGCAGATGACGAGCGAGAACTCCGCTGGTGGCCGTTGGGCGTTGGGCCTGAGGATGGTCCGGGATTGGTGGCCGTTGCTGATGATCGTGGCCGTGTCGTTGGCCGCTCAGCAACTGGTGTTGGACTCGCGCTACGAGGTGGGAGGCCATGCGGCCGAACACCTCACCGGGGCCTCGGCACCGTTCATGGCCTCGGCGATGGTGTCCATCCTCGGTTGGAGCACCGCACCGGCGCGCCGCCAACTCGATCTGATCGTTGCCGCTGCTGCCTGGCTGTCCGCGGCGGTCCTCGTGATGATGGGCAACCTGCGGGTCGTCGACGATCTCGTCGCCGCCGGCCATGCCCGGACGGCCACGGGTGCCGTCCCGGATGTGGCAGATCACTCGCTCGCGAACACCTCGGTGTGGGTCGCGGAGGCTGCTGCGCTGGTGTTCGTCATCGCGTGGCGGCGACGTCGCCACGCCGGGAACCGCATGACGGCTGCCGCGCTCACGGTCACCGTCCTCGTGCCGCCGTGGATCATTCCTGGCGCGGGCGTCATCGTGTTGGCGGTCGCCAGCGTCGTGGCACGTGTGAGAGCTGACCGGAGATCCGGGCGGGCGTGGCGATCGGGTAGTCAGCGACACCGTGACAGCCAAAGGAGGCCCTGCACAGCGGGGGCATCGCCGTGAGTCCCGCGAGCGGGAGAACCCCTCTTGCGGACCCGCTGCACTGTCGCGCAGCCATTGACACCCTGCTCGGAGCGTACGGTGACGCGCTCGCCACAGCACGCGGACTGCCGTGGGCCTCCCTCGTACGCGTCGAGGTTCGCCGGTTGTCGCGTCCCGACGCCGTCGAGGCGCACGAGCGGCGGCTCTTCGATCACCTGCCGATCGCTCCCGTGGTGGGCGCGCTGGGCCTGGCGTGGCTGGTTCGACCGCCCTCGGCGCGCCCGAGTGCCGAGGAGTTGTACTCGGCGTTGGTCGGCGTCGTGCTACTGCTCCAGGGCCGCGCCCTGCTCGTGCTCCTCGCCCGCCCGCTCGGGGCGCAGGCGGCTCGATCGCTGCTGCACGCCGGTGAGATCGATCGTGGGCCCGGCGCCTATCTCGAGCGACCCTCCGTCGCGCTCGACCGCACGGTGCGTTGGCAGTTCGCCCTGCGCCACCACGCCATCGAGGCGGAGGACAAGGTCCACGAAGTGTGCGGCCTTGGCCGGCCGCGCCGGGTTCCGTCGGATCTTGCATTCACGTCGTGGCATCTGGCGCTGGTGGGGTCCGTCGGCATCGTCGCCTCGGGCGTGGCACTGGACGGGGCCGGACGCGTATACCTGGCGATCGGCACCCCGCTGCTGTTGTGGTGTCTTGTGGGTACGCGGTCGCTTGTCGCCATCGCCCGCCGACGATCGAGGGCCTGTTCCTCCCCGGTTGCGGCAGCGACGCCGAACGCGCGCGCTGCGGCAACGCCGCCTCCGAGCGGACCTTGACGACGGCAAGCCGCTCGACTCCGTGTCGAAGCGGGCGAGGTTTGCGTCCTCGCGATTCTCGAACGATGAGGATCGCGCGGCTTCTGGGTGGCAGCGAGTCATCGACGTGCGACGCTACGACTCCTTGCTCGGGGGTGGTTGGGTGGCGGCTGGTTCGATGTGCACGACCCAGGTGCCTGGTCCGAGCGGTGGCATCTCGGCTGGCGTCGCTGGGGGGGCCGGTGCGACGCGCGCGACTTCGCGTCGCTTGTTCGTGGTCAGCAGTCCCGCGATGATCGGGAGGGCGACGACGTTGGCGGCGTGCAGGATGCCCATGATCAGCAGGATGCCCCCGATGCGGGCGACTTCGTGCTTGAGCTGCAGCCCGGTGGAGCGCTTCCAGTCGGCCGCCTCGACGAAAGTGACGGTGAACAGGATGAACGCGGTGAAGATGAGGTAGTAGGCGACGTCGGTGAGTACGAGGTAGCTCTTGCCGGTACGGGGATTGGCGCGGAACACATCGGCGGCATAGGAGCGTCCGAAGCGTTTGATGAACGGGCCGAGCCCGACGGCGAGCGCGACCAACACGATGTTGGTGATCAACTCGATGACCCACCAGGGCATGACGAACCTCCTGTTGTCGATGTCGGAGAGCGACAGTGCGAGCGTGGTGTTGGCGGCGACGACTCCGAGGATCCAGCCAGCGAGGTTCCAGCGGAAGCGGCGCCGCGCCCGTTGATCCTCGAGGCTGCGGGCGACGCGTGCGTACAGATCGGGGTTCTCCTCGACCGAGGCGCGGGCGTCGGCGAAGGCGTCGATCAGTTGCTGCTCGAGGGTGTCATCGTTCATGGTTCGCTCAGCATCCGGTCGAGGGTGACCATGGCCCGCTTGAGGTGGGTCTTGACCGAGTTCGCCGAGATCCCGAGGGTCGCCGCGATCCTCTCGATCGGGAGCTCCTCGAAGTAGCGCAACGTGATGCAGTCGCGTTGGCGTAGCGGGAGCCGGCGCACGGCGCGCAGCACCCGCTCGTTCTCCTCCGAGCGCACGAGCCGACCGTCGGTGTCCTCGACGACGTCCACCTCCCGACCCGAGGCGGCATGGTGGCGCAGGGACACGAGTCCGCGGCGGTTGTGGTCACGGGCGAGGTTGAGCACGATCGACCGGAGGTAGGCCGGCGCACGGTCGACAGCATCGATCCGGCCGGCGGCCCGAGCCAGGCGTAGGAAGGCCTCCTGGACGATGTCCTCGGCGGCGTCGCGATCGTCGACGAACAACCGGGCCAACCGCACCAGCGACCGACCCTCGGTCTGGAACAGCCCGACGACGAGCTCCTCGACCTCGACGCTGATCCGCTCGCCCTGTAACCGGGCGGTAGCGATCGTCGCCAGCAACGACGGCGCGCGCGGCGCCCGCCCCGCGAACGCGATCATGTGCATCGCCCATCGACCGTGGCGATCAGGCACGGCACCGTCGAACTCGCACGCACGACCACAGCGTTCCAGGCGCGGGTCCGGTCCCAGGACGAGCGCCTCGAACCTGGCCCGTGCCTTGCCTGCTCACCGAGCGATGCCATGTCAGCACGGACGATCGGCGCACCTGCCTGGGTGACACGGCGCCCGAGTAGTGCGCGGCCATCCACCGCTCGGGCTCGACGGGTCCGTGGGTTGGACATCCCCGGCCAACGACGTCGCGGGCGAAGGCCGTTCCCGCCCCGCCTACCGGGCGTCTTCGGTGGGAACGTCGACCGCATCTGGCGCACTACGATAACGCCTTGTCTGCGATGGGGGGAGCGAGCGATGACGGATCCGTACCACGACGGCCAGCGGGAGCTCCAGGATCGGTTCGACACCCGCCGGCTCGCCGATCGACTGGCCGAGGCGAGGACCGACACCTTCCGGGAGGACCTGGCCCGTTTCGTCGAGGCCCGCGACATGTTCTTCATCGCGTCAACCGACGCCGACGGCTTCCCGGAGTGCTCCTATAAGGGCGGCGACCCGGGGTTCGTGCGCGTCATCGACGACCGCACCCTCGTCTTCCCGGTCTTCGACGGCAACGGCATGTTCCTCACGTTGGGCAACCTCACCGTGCAACCCCGGGTCGGTCTGCTGTTCATCGACTTCGAGACGGGCAGCAGACTGCGCGTCAACGGCGACGCCAGCCTGGAGTTCGACGGGGCGCTCGTGGCCTCGTACCCCGGGGCCGTGAGTGTGGTGCGAGTGACGGTCCGCGCCATCTTCGCCAACTGCCGACGCTACGTGCACGAATACCGGAAGGTCGCCCCGTCACCGTTCGTTCCTCACGCCGGTGTCGACGCTCCGGTACCGGACTGGAAGCGCAACCCGTGGTTCGACGGCACCCTCCCCGGCCACGACCCCGCCCTCGATCCCGAACGAGAGGCCGCGCCCGCATCACCGCAGTTCTGAACCCACCGCACGGCGCGGCCGTGCCAGCACCCAGCGATTCCCCTGTCACAGACCTCAGGAGCCGATCCCCACGACCGAGGTGGCGACGAGCACCAGCAGTGCAGAGGCCGCGACCGCCAGCACGACACGCATGCGTCGGGGCATCCGCCAGCCGTCATCGAGGGGCGCCACCGTCGCCTGCAAGCTCCGGACGATCGCGGTGTAGGTGGCAGCGAGCAGCAACACACCGAACAGCCGGCGCCACGTCACGCTATCTGCGGCGAGATCGATGACGATCACGATCGGCACGGGAACGGCGAGCGCCGCGGCCGCCACACGGGCGCCGCGCGGCCAGTCCGAGCGAGAACTCGCCACCGATGCCCCGAGCACCGTCGGCAACATCATGGCGCCCGCGGCCGTAAAGATCGGCAGCGTCAAAGCCACGGCCGTCACGCGCGCGGCCGTGCTCCACCGGCGTCGCGCACCCACCCGCCGTGCGAACCACGACATCCCGTGCCCAGAGCCTGCCACCATGAACGCCAACACGATGAAGATCGTCCCGCTCCACGAGAACTCCGGGTCCTCGGTGATCAACCGCATCCACCACCGCGCCACCACGCCCAGCCCCAAACCCGACAGCGACCCGAGAAGCACGAACCCCCACACAGCCACGGGTCGCTCGCGGCGATCCGAGCGGCCGACGGTCGGGTGGTCTCGAAGCGTGGACATGCCCAGACAGACGTCCGCCGAGAACCCACGGGTGACCACCCGGTGCGGTTCCGGCGCGTCACCCGGACGACGTGCTCGGCCGTCCGTTCGTCCGGCGACCCGAGGTCATCGGGCGCTCGCGGGCGCGGTGGGCTGGGCCTCGGGCGATTGGGGTCCGGCCCGAACGGCCGACGTTGGACGCGACCCCATCCACTCAATGCGGGCTCTCGCTCGCCAGTCGGGAGGCACGTACGATGACCTAACCCAGCCAGACCCGGCTCACCGACCAGCCCGCCGTCATGGTTCCTCTAGCTAGCGCACCCTCGCTCCGGCACTCAGGGCCAGCCACCGGATGTCGAAGCGCCGAGGTCTGAAGAGGGGCTAGCCCCTCGGTCCTGGCGTTACAGTCCAACCATGACCGAGGGCGGCGAAGGAGCCCAGGCGAACACCTGGGTGGATTCCTCGAAGTGGATTGCGTTGATCGAGGACATCGCCGCGACGCTCGACCCGCACGTCGTCCGCTTCGAACGCTTCGACGATCAGCACCAGCGCGATGGTGTCAGAGGCTGGCCTGCCAGAGCCGGTCGATCGGGGCGGCGTAGATGCGGTCGTCGATGCGCGCGGTGTGCTCGCCGGTGTAGAGGACGTAGCCGGCGGTGAACTGGTCGCCGAGCAGATCGCGGAGGGCAACGAGCCCGGACCGGTCGGACGGGTTGACCTGCGCGGACGCCTTGACCTCGAAGCACACGACCGACCCGTCGAAGCGTTCGACGACGAGATCGACCTCTTGACCGTCACGGGTTCGCCAATGCCCGACCGTGGCGACGTCGTCGTTCCACGACGCCTGCTTCAGCACTTCACCCACCACGAACGTCTCGACCAGATGCCCGAACTCCGCGAGAGACGCCGGATCACGGCGGGCGAGCTTGGCCGGGCTCAACCGCAGCAGGTGCGCGGCGATGCCGCTGTCGACGACGTGCACCTTCGGGACCGCCCCTGCTTTGGCCCGCAACGTCCGACCCCACGCCGGGAGGCGTCGCACGAGGAACAACGCCTCGAGCAGCCGGGCGTAGTTGTCGGCCGTACGCGCCTCGACACCGGCAGCTTCGCCAGCGCGGCTGATGTTCAGCAACTGTGCGGTCTGGCCCGCCAGGCGCTCCAACAGCCGTGGGAGCACCGCGGCCTGACGGATGCGGGCCAGATCCCGCACGTCCCGCTGCAGCGCGGTGGCGACGTACGACTCGAACCACCGCTGCCGAGCCCCGGTACTGCGACCGATCGCCATGGGCATGCCGCCCCGGGTGATCCGCTCGATGTACTCCACACGCGTCGTCACCGACGCCCCGGACGCGCGCACACGGTCCGGGTCGACGAACGCAAGGCCGAGGAAGTGCTCCCGGACACCGTCGATCTCGCCCTGCGAGAACGGCATGATCTCGAGCAACTGCAACCGTCCGGTCAGCGACTGCGCGGCCGCCGGCAACGCGTCGAACCGGGTCGAGCCGGTGATCACGAACCCACCCGGGTCGCTCGACCGGTTCAACCGGGCCTTGATCGCGTCCAACACCACAGGGGCCCGCTGGTACTCGTCGATGCACACCGGCGCCCGAGAGTCCACGAAACCGCCCGGGTCGTCCACGACCAGGCGCAGCACCGCGGGATCATCCAGATCGACGACACCGACACCATGCCTGCGTGCGACATCACGCAACACGGTGGACTTGCCGACGGACCGGGGACCCTGCAACGCGACGACCGGGCTTTCCGTCATGCGCTCGGCGAGTACCTCATCGATTCGACGCGTGATCCTGGCGATCGCCATGCGCGCAGCGTACACCCAGCGTTCCAACTCGTCGTATCGTTACGTTCCACATCGTCGCCACATGTCGTTCCAGCACGTCGCATCTCAAGGCACTGGTACGACCTCCGCGTAGGGCGTCCTCGAAGACGGCATCCCCCACCTGCTCGCCTTCCTGTGGGCCGCGGCCGGCGAGCCGGTCCGGTACCTCGAACTGGCTGGGGGCGTCGAAGAAGGTGTGCCTCACCGACATCGCCTGGCACCCGCAGCTCAGGGCCGCCGGGAGGCGCCAGGTGATCAAGGGCTCGTTGCGTCGGCTCGTCGATGCGACCCATCCGAAGGGCTCCCCGTACGAAGGGAGGAACATCTCGGCGTCGGTGTTCAACCAGTCGGGTCGCAGGCCTCGCTCGGCGGCAACCTCGGCCGCGACGCGAGTGATCGTGGCGAGGTCGCTCCCATTGGCAACGATGTGTGCATCCACATCGCCGGTGAGTCGGCGATCCCTGTTCAGCAAGAGGGCAACCGCGCTGCCGCCGAGCACGTGGACCTTGACGGACGCGCCTTCAGCGCCGGCCCGTCGAGCGACTTCGGCCAGCCCGTCGAGGATGTCGTCGCGACCGATCTTGGTCACGCACTCTCCAGCTCAGATCGTGTCAGAACGACACCTCGCCGCCGGGCGGCCGGGACGGTGGGTTCGGCGTCCTCGGGATGGCGGGCCGTGTAGGAGTCGACGTGCCAAACTTCGGTGAGCGCCGCGACCGCCGACAGCCACTCGGGGCGGGCCGGGCCGACATCGGCGAGGTAGTGCTCGACCACACCCGCGATCAGGTTGTCCCAACGAGGATCCCCGGTCGAGCGGGGAGGAGCGAACGCGAGCACCACCCGCTCACTCGGTGCCGCCGCCCGCAGGTCGTCGGAGATCTGGACGATCTCGCGGAAAGCCGAATCCTCGTCCCCCGCCTCGATATCCAGCCGGATCGTCTCGGCAGCCGCAGCTACGGTCCCGCGGACGGTGGGCACGTCGATGAGCTGACTTCCGGCGGCCCGGAGAAGGGCGGCCAGGGTGTGCACGGTCACGTCTCGCGCGCCGGACTCGGCTCGGGCCACGGCCGGCTGGACGACACCGGCACGTTGGGCGAGGGCGCGCTGGCTGAGACCGGCGGCGATCCGAGCGCGTCGCAACAACGTAGCGGCGAGGGTGGTCACGACCTCTATGATAACGAATTCGTTATCTGCGTCAACTCAAGTTGGCGGCGATCCCTTCCGTGGACGCCGCAAGCCGAAGCGCCGCCCTCGCTGCGGTCTTGGCGGCGGGAAGGGAGTTGATACCAGGTTGGCGATGTGCGCCGGTACGCTCCGTGCAGCTTCACCGGTTGCATCACCTCGCGGCGGAGTTCTCATCTCCTGCTCGCTCCGAACGGGGGCTCGGTGAGCGACCCGGGGAGAGCAACGATGGGAACACCGCGAGCCCATGTCGTGATCATCGGCGGCGGCATTGGCGGCCTGTTCGCCGCCAATGCGCTCATCGCGCACGGAGTCAAGGCATCGGTCTACGAGCAGGCCTCGGCGCTGGGCGAGGTTGGCGCAGGCGTCTTCCTCACGCCGAACAGCGTGCGACACCTCGAGCGGATCGGCCTCGGCCCGGCGGTCGAGCGTTGGGGCGCCCGCGTCGGACCCAACTCGCACTACTTCCGCCACGACGGCACGCCCATCGCTCCGGTGCAAGTGACCGATGCGTCGGGCTGGAACGCGACGTTCGGCATGCACCGCGCCGATCTCGTCGACCTCCTCGCCACCGCCCTCCCCCCAGGCATCGTCCACTGCGGCCACCGCGGCATCGGCTTCGAGCAGGTAGGTGACATCGCCCGCGTGACGTTCGCCAACGGCGCCACCGCCGAAGCCGACGTCGTCCTCGCCGCCGACGGGATCCACTCCGAGCTGCGACCCTACGTCCACCCGCCGTCGAACCCCATCTTCCACGGCACCATCTCCTACCGCGGGCTCGTCCCGGTCGAGCGCCTACCGAACTGGCCGATGGACCGGTGGCAGATGTGGGCCGGCCCGTCGAAGCACTTCCTGGTCTTCCCCGTACGCCACGGCCAGATGGTCAACTACGTCGGCTTCGTGCCGGCCGACCAAGAGATGAACGAATCATGGTCGGCTGCCGGTGACCCTGATGTCCTGCGCCGAGAGTTCGAGGGCTGGGACCCGCGCATCGGCTCGGTGCTCGAACAGGTCGACAAGGCCTTCCGCTGGGCGCTCTACGACCGCGAGCCACTGCCGACCTGGACGAGCGGCCGGCTGACCCTCCTCGGCGACGCCGCACACCCGATGCTGCCCCATCTCGGCCAGGGCGCGAACCAAGCGATCGAGGATGGGATGGCGCTCGCCACGATCCTCGCAGAGGTGGACAACTCGACCGTTCCAGCGGCCCTCGCAGAGTACGAACGGCTACGCCGGGAGCGAGTCGCACAGATCCAACTCGGCGCCCGGCAGAACGGGTTGCGGATGGATTCGACCGGCGCCGATCTTGCGGCCCGCGACACCGAGCTCGTCGCGCACGCCAACTTCCGCAAGCACCTCTACACGTACGATGTCGTGCCGGATGCGAAGGCCGCGGCACAGGCGCTCACCGGCCCGCATCGCTGACGGGGATCGACTCGGTAGACGAACGAGGAACCGATGTCCAACGGGCTGACGCTCTTGCACGCCGCGTGCGTTAACGGGTTGCAGCTCGGGCTTCGGGCTTGCCTCGGCGGTGGCGTTCGCTCGTGCCGGGCACACGATTGTCGCCACCATGCGGGACGTGTCTCGCCGCACCAGGCTCGACGACATGTTGTCTGGCGAGCAACGAGATCGGGTGCATGTCGAGCAGTTGGATGTGACCGATCCAGGGTCGCGGGAACGCGCCGTTGCCGGCGTGATCGACCGGCACGGACGGATCGATGTCCTCGTGAACAACGCCGGCATCGGTCACCCCTGCGCACCGGCATGCCCCTGTCTGATCTCCAGGTCCGCGTCGCGTCGATCGTGCTCGCGGTCCCCGAAGCGGCCGGATTCGCGTTGGCCGGTGGCGCTGCGCTGATCTTCTACGAGGTCACCGATCGCGCCACCCGCGACCTCGACTGCTTCGGACCGACGCCCGATGCCGTCAACGGCCTGTACCAGGCCGCCGTCGCCGCCCTCGAGGCCAACGGCCTCCATGCCGAGACGCAGCAGCGAGGCGCCGGGTTCGCTCGTTTGAACGTCACGAGCGGGCCGGCCGCAGGTCGACGGGCCCGACGAGGTCACGACCGTGGACCTGGGTGCCGTTCGTGCTGCCCAGCTCCGTGAGGCGAACGGCACCCGCCAGGGGCTCGAGCTCCAGGTGGCGACGAGAGATCCGAGGATCAGTCAGTTGCAGCCCCTCGCACTCCCGGCCGATCACGAGTGCCTCACGCAACAACACGAACAGCGTGCCGTGGTTCGGCTGGCGGACGACGACGATCGGATCGCTCATACGGCGCCATGCGGTCCATCTCGGCTGCCGTGATCACCATCCGGCGCTCACCCATACCCAGAAGGCTACCTCCCGCCGGCTATCACCGTACCGGCGTTCGATCCCGTGGAGCCTGCGGCGCAGAACCACCGACGCGGCCGTGGAGGCGCTTCGAGCGCGGGGCAGGTCTCGATCTCGTCGCGGACCGTTCCCGTCCCCGGATCCGCCACCAGACGGCTGCGGCTGTTACGGCCGACCCACGCCATTGCGTCTTCGAACGCGGCCCGGTCGAAGTCGCGCCGGCCGCCCATGTGCGTCGCCACCCGGCGCCACACGTCGGCGGTGTTCATGTGCGAGCCGATGCCGGCGCTCGTCAGTCCCAGGCGATCGCCTTCGCGCTGCGCCAACCGGGGTTGATCAGGTTGCGGGGTTCGCGCTCGTCAGCGGGTCGAGCCGTTCCTGGCCGAGAGCACGCGGACGGGCGTGCCGGCGGCGAAGGCGACGATGTCCTCGACGGCGTGGCCGTAGAAGGTGCGGTAGTTGTCGCTCGTCACGTAGCCGATGTGCGGCAACAGCAGCGTGTTGGGCGTCGATCGCAGCGGATGGTGGACGGGCAGCGGCTCGATGTCGTAGACGTCGAGCCCGGCGCCGGCGATCCGCTCGGCGCGGAGCGCCTCGATCAGCGCAGCCTCGTCGACGATAGGGCCGCGCGAGGTGTTGATCAGGTACGCCGACGGCTTCATCAGCGCCAGGTCAGCAGCACCGACCAGACCGCGGCTCACCTCCGACAACGGCATGTGGATGGTGATCACGTCAGCGGTCGAGAACAGCTCGCGCTTGCTCACCGCACGGACACCGTGCGGCGTGGCGCGGTCCTGGGTGAGGTTCGGCGACCACGCGACGACCGTCGTCCCGAACGCCTGCGCGAGGCGAGCGACAGGCACACCGAGACGACCGAGCCCGACCACGCCGAGCGTCGCACCCGACAGGCCCGGACCGATCGTGTGCTGCCAGCCCCCGGCACGGACGGCGGCATCCTCCTGGGCGAAGTTGCGGGTCAACGCGATCATCATCCCGATCGTCAGCTCAGGCATCGCGTTCCCGGAGCCGCCCGTGCCGCACACGACGATCCCCTGGCGCACGGCGGCCTCGAGGTCGATCGAGGCGTTGACCATGCCCGTCGTGACCAGTAGCCGCAGGCTCGGCAGCTGGGCAAGGACGTCGGCCGGGAACCGGGTGCGCTCCCGCATGGCCACGACGATCTCGCTGTCGGCAAGCCGTCGCACGAGCGCCGGCACATCGGCGATGTGCTCGGTGATCACCTCGACGGTGTGCACCGTCTGCACCGGCGACCAGTCTGCGCTCGTGAGCGCCACCTCCTGGTAGTCGTCCAACACCGTGACGATCGACATCGGCGCCTCCTTCCACCGTCATCATCGTCCACGGTGAAGGTCGTGCGTGCTGCTCGCCTGCCAGCGTTCGGCGCCACGAGCCCGTCGCTCTACAGTCGAGGGGCGAAGCAGAGCGAGGGGGCAGACATGAGCGCAACGGCGAACCAGGAGCTGGTCGGGCGATGGGCCGATCTGTTCAACCACGACGTGGAGACGCTCGCCCGGGAGCTCTACGCCCCCGACGCCGTCGTCGGTGGGGCGGTCCTCGGCCCCGACCGACTGATCCGGTTCGAGCTACGGGTCCTCAAGGCCGCACCCAAGCGGTACATGACGATCGAACGAACCCATCCGTCAGGCGACGACGTGATCGTCGTGGAAGGTGTTCTTCACGACCCCGACCAGGGCGACGACTGGACGCTCCCGTTCTGCGTCGTGCTCACCATCACCGACGGCAAGATCGTGCGAGACGACACCTACACCGACTACTCCCGCTGGCCCGGATTCCGCTGAACCGGGCGCGGTCGCCCGGCGTCGCGTCAACGCGAACGGCAACGGATCTTGAAGGTGAGGTCGCCCACACCACCGCCCTGCGGATCCGGGGTGAAGACCTGCTGCACGTCACCCCGGATGCCGGCGAGGTCGCCCGTGCCACTGCCCCTGATGATGGATGCG
>JANMAT010000081.1:0-76424 GCA_031359995.1 Actinomycetes bacterium | reverse complement strand
GTCGCCAGCGGGAACAGCTCCAGGTACGAGGCCCCCGCCTCGGGCAGGGCGACGGTGACGACCTGGTACGACTTCCCGCCGGCCTCGATGCGCTGGCGGCCCGTGCGGCTCTCGGCGACGGCGGTGGTGACCGTGCGGGGCAGCACGTCGGCGCTGATGCCCACGCCCGGCCCGTACCACTGGCCCTTGTAGCGCAGGATCACCGATCCGCCCGGCTCGGAGCGCAGCCCGCCGAGCAGGGAGTTCACGTTGGGCTGGGCCTCGAGGAGCTGGTCGCGCACCACGCGGGCGTTGGCGAAGGTCTGGCGCAGGGTGACGCCGTCGCGCTGGCTGATCAGGTACGAGCGCACGTACAGGTAGGCCACGGCCGACAGGGTGACCGCGCCCACCAGGGCGGCGGCACCGGCGGCCACCGCCGAGCGGGCCCGCAGACCCCAGCGGCGCCGGGGCTCCACCGCGGCGCCCACCGGCAGGCGGGCGAGCGAACTGGCCGGCTCGCCCCCGTTCACGAGGGACGCGGCAGCCTCAGCGCGCGCACGGTCCAAAGCGATCCCCACGGTCGGCATCGTTCTGCGACCATCCGACGGACCTGTGCCCGTTCGCGCGCGGTTCGGCGACGAAATCGCGCCTGGACACGGGCGTTGACGGGGTCGAGGGCATGGGTGGCCCAGTCTGGCCGCCGCCGCGTCACGGCGCCGAGCGGGTCGGCGCCGACGCGTGACGGGGCGACGACGGTCACAGAAGGTTTGCCAGGCTAATTAGCTAGGTAAAGTAGTTGGCGATGACCGCCACCGACACTCCGCTCGATCGCGTCGACGTGGCCGCCCGCCTGCGCCTCACCGCCACCCGGTTGGCCCGCCTGCTGCGCCAGCAGAGCGACAGCGGGCTCTCGCCCACGCTCACCGCCGCCCTCGCCACCATCGGCCGCCACGGCCCGCTCACCCTCGGTGCCCTGGCCGAGATGGAGCAGGTGTCGCCGCCCACCACCACCAAGGTCGTCGACAAGCTCGTGACGGCCGGGCTGGTGGCCCGCACCACCGATGCGGCCGACCGCCGGGTCACCCACGTCGAACTCACCGACCACGGCCGGGCCACGCTGGCCGAGATCCGGGCCCGCAAGGACGCCTGGCTGGCCACCCGCCTCGTCGCGCTGTCGCCGGCCGACGTCGACCGGCTGGCCGCGGCCCTGCCCGTGCTCGAAGCGCTGGCCGGCGTGGCCGCCCCTGCGGAGGTGCGGTGATGGTGCGTCGCCTCCGGACCCTGCGCCGCGAGACGTTCTCGTCGCTGAAGACCCGCAACTTCCGGCTCTTCTTCGTCGGCCAGCTCATCTCCCAGAGCGGCTCCTGGCTCACGCTGATCGCCCAGACGCTGCTGGTGCTCAAGCTCACCGACAACTCGGGCGTGGCCGTCGGCAGCCTCACCGCCTTCCAGTTCGGGCCGGTGCTGCTGCTGGGCGCCTACGGCGGCGCCATCGCCGACCGCTACGACAAGCGCCAGATGCTGCTGGCCACCCAGACGTTGGCCATGTTCCAGTCGTTCGCCCTCGGCATCGTCGTGTTCACCCACGCAACATCGGTGCCCGTCATCTACGGCCTGGCCGCCGTGCAGGGGTTCATCACCGCCTTCGACAACCCGAGTCGGCGTGCCTTCGTGGTCGAGATGGTGCCGCCCGACCAGGTGAACAACGCGGTGAGCCTCAACTCAGCGATCATGACCGGATCACGCGTGGTCGGCCCCGCCGCCGCCGGCGCCCTCGTCATCAGCGTGGGCTACGGCTGGTGCTTCACGCTCGACGCCATCAGCTACCTGGCCGTCATCTACGGCCTGTGGCGCATGAACCCGGCCGAGATCCACAAGGCGCCCCGTCGGGCCCGCGGGAAGGGCGACGTGCGCGAAGGGCTGCGCTACATCCGCTCCAAGCGCGAGCTGTTCGTACCCCTCGTGATGATGACCATCATCGGCACGCTGGCGTTCAACTTCTCGGTGACCCTGCCGCTGTTGGTGAAGAAGTCGCTCCACGGCAGCGACGGCACCTTCACCATCCTGTTCTCGGTGCTCAGCATCGGCTCCCTGGGCGGCGCGCTCTTCACGGCCCGGCGCCAGCGCGTCACCGGGCGCCAGCTCGTGGTGGCGTCCGCGCTGTTCGGGGTCTTCATGATCGGGCTGGCGGTGGCGCCCACCCTGGCCCTCGGCTTCCCGGCCGCCATCGCCCTCGGCTTCTCGTCGGTGATGTTCATGACCGCCTCCACCTCGATCGTGCAGGTCGAGGCGGGGCCCGAGTTCCGGGGTCGGGTGCTGGCCATCCAGGCCATGGTGTTCCTGGGCAGCACGCCCATCGGCGGCCCACTGGTAGGGGCGGTGGCCGACGCCTTCGGGCCCCGGGCCAGCATCGCCCTGGGGGGCGTGGCCTGCCTGGTGGCCGCGGTCTACGCCGCCCGGGCCATGCCGTCCATGGTCGACCGGGTGCCGGGCGCCGCGGCGGTCCCGGTCGCCGTCGCCCGCTGAACCGAGCGGTGTCGTGCCCGGCCGGCGCTACCGTCCGGGCATGGACGATCGCGCGCGCACGGCGCTGGAGCACGACCTCACCGTCGACATCACCACCACCGGGGCCCGGTCGGGGGCGCCCCGCCGGCTGGAGATCTGGATGCTCCACATCGACGGCCGGTTCTTCATCACCGGCACGCCGGGCCCCCGTTCGTGGTTGGCCAACCTGCGGGCGCACCCGGCCCTCACGGTCCACCTGAAGCAGGGCGTCGCCGCGGAGGTGGCCGGCACCGCCCGGGAGGTCACCGACGAGCCGACCCGCCGGCTCGTGCTCACCCATGCCGCCGCCGAGTGGTACCGGGGCCAGGCGCCGGTCGAGCGCCTGGTGGCCGAGGCGCCCATGGTGGAGCTCACGTTCGGCGTCTGAGGACGTTTGCCCCCTGGGCTTCCAAACGTGTGATGTCGAACGATACGATGGTGACCAAGCGGGTGCTTGCCCGCTCTGGCGTCGGGGGACGCACGACCGACAAGGGAGGCCGCCGTGGGTGCACGGACCGGTGAGGAGTACCTGAAGGGCCTGCGGGCCACGAGCCGGGAGATCTGGCTCGGCGGCGAGAAGGTCGACAACGTGGTCGACCACCCCGAGTTCACCCAGGCGGCCCACGCCATGGCCTCGTGGTACGACCTGCAGTTCGAGCACCCTGACGAGCTGCTGATCCCCGACCCCGAGACGGGCGAGCAGATCAACATCAGCCACATGATCCCGCGGTCGAAGGACGACCTGAACAGGCGTGCGGTGGGCCTCACCCGCATGTCCGAGCTCAGCATGGGCGTCATGGGCCGCCTGCCCGACTACATGAACGTGACGTTCGCCGGCTTCGCCGGGAACCCGAGCGACTGGCGCGGAGCCGACCAGGAGAACGAGCAGGGCTGCGCCAACATCGTCGAGTTCCAGAAGCGCCTGCGCCGCCACGACCTGTCGCTCACCCACACGATCGTGCACCCCGTCACCGACAAGGTGAAGGACAACGACTTCCAGACCAACAAGGTGCCGCTGCACAAGGTCGGCGAGACGAAGGACTCGATCATCGTGCGCGGCGCCCGCCTGCTGGCCACGCTCGCCCCATTCGCCGACGAGCAGACCGTGTACCCCGGGCACCCGCTGCCCCCTGGGGCGCCGAGCGAGTACGCCCTGTCGTTCACCGTGCGCATGGACACGCCCGGGCTGGTGTTCATCTGCCGTGACTCGGGAGCGCGCCCCACCGCCTCCGGCTTCGATGCACCGTTCTCGTCGCGCTTCGACGAGCAGGACGCCTACTGCATCTTCGACGACGTCGAGGTGCCGAAGGAGAACGTCTGGATCGACGGCCAGGTCGGTGTCTACAACACCGTCATGATGCCGAGCTCGTGGTGGCCGAACATCATGCAGCAGACCACCATTCGCGCCATGACGAAGCTGGAGTTCGCTTACGGCCTGTGCCTGCGCATGGCGGAGATCGTGAACGACCAGCAGCCCGGCACCGTGGACATGCTCGCCGAGATCCTCGGCTACATCGAGCTCACGCGGAACTCGCTCGTGGCCGCGGTGGAGGAGTGCAAGACGTACCCCGACGGCGGCGTGTTCCCGTCGGCCCGTGCCCTCACGTCGATCCGGGCGATCATGCCCATCTGGATGACGCGCATCAACGACATCATCAAGACGATCGGCAGCCACAACCTGCTGGCCACGGCCAGCCGCGGCCAGCTCGACGACCCGCGCCTGCGCCCGCTGCTCGAGGAGTTCCTGGCCGGCGCCAACGGCGTGGGCCCCGAGGAGCGCTCGGCCGTCTACCGCACGGCGTGGGACTTCGTGGGCTCCGCGTTCGGCAGCCGCAACGAGCTGTACGAGCGCAACTACCTGGCGTCCACCAAGACGAACCGCTTCGCCCAGCAGATGTTCTACTCGGCCGAGAACCAGGCCCGTGGTCGTCAGCTGGTCGACAAGGTGCTGGCCGACGCCAAGGCCCGCTGAGCTCGGTCGCTACGAGCGTGGTGGCCGGACGGTGATCACCGGATCACCCGGCCGCCACAGCTCGTGGGCCCGCCGCCAGCCGGCGAACGCAGCCAGGATGCGGGGCGGGTCGCCATGGATCTCGGTGTACCCGCCGGTCACGGCGCGGGTGTCGAAGTAGGCGGCGTCCACGCCGTCGGCGTAGAGCTCGCAGGCGATCTCGAACCCCAGGTCGAGCAGGCGCTGGCGCTCAGCGGGGAAGTCGTGCACCAGCGTGGCGACGTGGTGGAAGCCCTCCTGCCCGGCGGCGAACATCTCCCGGTAGATCGAAGGCGTCTCGTCGTGCTGCTGGATGAACTGGATCATCACGTCGCCCAGGTAGCCGAACGCATACGACACGTCGGCTTCCTGCGGCGTGCCCCGGTACACGAACCGGTCGGTCTTGTGGTGGTGCGTGATGACGAACGGACCGGCACCGAACAGCTCGCTCCACTTCAGGCAGGACGCCTCGAGGTCGTTCACGAGGTACGCGTGCTGGAACAGCGGGTAGCGGCCGAGCGTCGTCATGCGCGGCAACGTAGCGCAGCCGGGCCGCGGATGTCCGGCTACGACGCTTCCTGCAGCTTGTGCACGAGGCGGCGGATCACCGGGCGTGGGGTGACCCGCACCGACGAGGCCAGCACCTTGTTGCGCAGGCCGGGCACGTGCACCACGGCGCCGGCCAGCATGGCCTTGTGGCCGGCCTTGGCCACCTGGGCCGACGTGGGCAGCTTGCGGCCCTTCACGAGCTTCGACGCCTGCATGTCGGCGCCGGCCTGGAAGCCCGACGCCGTCGGCCCGGGACACAGCGCCGTCACGGTGACGCCGGTGCCGCGCACCTCCTCGGCCACCGCCTCGCTGAACGACGGCACGTACGCCTTGGTCGCGTCGTACACGGCCATGAGCGGGCCGGGCTGGAACGCGGCCAGCGACGCCACGTTCAGCACGCGGCCGTTGCCGCGGGCGAGCATGCCCGGCAGGTACCGGTGCGTGAGCTCGGTCAGCGAGGAGATGTTGAGCGCGATCATGGCGAGGGTCTTGGCCAGGTCGGCTTCGGCGAAGGCGCCGAAGTCGCCCACGCCGGCGTTGTTCACCAGCACGTCGACATCGCCGACGGCGGCGTGGATCGCCGGGGCGGCGTCGGGCCGGGCCAGGTCGGCGCCGATCACGCGGACGCGGCCCGGGCCGATCTCGGCGGCGAGGGCGTCGAGCCGGTCCGTGCTGCGGGCCACGAGCACGAGGTCGTGGCCGTCGGCGGCGAGCAGTTTGGCCAGTTCGAGGCCGATGCCGCTTGACGCGCCGGTGACGAGGGCGGTGGTCATGAGGAGTCCTTGGTTCGTTCGGGGGCGAGCAGGTGCCAGGCGTGGGCGCCGGCGGCGAGCACGAGGGCGATCATCTCGGTGGGGTCGCCCTTGCGGAGCTGTCCCTTGCGCTGCATGCGCCGGATGAACGCCTCGATGCCGGCATCGATCTGATCGGACAGGGCCCGGCTCCCGGCGTCGAGGTCGGGCTGGTGGCGGTGCGTCTCCAGGAACGCAAACGCGGTGGGACGGGCCACGGCGAAGTCGGTGAGGCCGGCCCAGTAGCGGTCGAAGCCGTCGCGGGCGGTGGGGGCCGCGGCGGCGGCCCCGAGGGCGGTGGCCGGCTCGGTCTTCCAGAAGCGGAAGAGCTCGTTCACGAGCACCTCCTTCGACGCGAAGGAACGGTGGATCGTGCCGGCGCCCACGCCGGCCCGTTCGGCCACCAGGGGCATGGCGGTGCCGTGGAAGGTGCGCTCCTCGGCACGTGGCTGCGCAGGGGTAGCGTTGTCGGCGTGGGCCTCTTCAAGCGCCACCGCCGGCCCGAGGGTCACGACGACGCCGCCGGCCCGGTCGCGCCCGACGGCGACGACGTGGTCGAGGTCGCCGTGCTCGAGCTCTGGCGGTCGGAGCTGGCGGTGGAAGCGCTGCGCAACGCCGGCATCCGCGCCGCCTCGGTCGAGGCCCACGGCCGCCGGCCGAGCTGGGCCATGGAGGCGTCCGTCGAACTGATCACGCACGAGCACCGTCTGCTCCAGGTGCCGACCGCCCGCATCCTGGTGCACAAGCGTGACGCCGGCATCGCCCTGCGCGTGCTCTGCGAACTGCAGGCGGGCTGACTCCCCCGGCCCACGACGGCGGGCGGCGGCTACGCCGGGAGCTGGAAGAGCTGGATGGTGTTGCCGTCGGGGTCGGCCAGGGTGGCGATCCAGCCACCCCACGGTTCCTGCTCGGGCGGCCGGGCGAAGGCCACGCCGAGCCCGGCCAGCCGGGCGTGCTCGAGCCCGATGTCGTCGACCTCGAGGTTCAGCATCACCCGCCACGGTTCGGTGGAGGCGCCCCGCACGCCGTCGTGGACCGTGACCGTCAGCCGCTGGTCGCCCAGCTCGAAGTTCACGAAGCCGTCGCGGCGCGTGCGCGGCGCGAGGCCGAGCACCTCGACGTAGAACTGGTCCATGGCGGCCCAGCGGTCGGACGCCGTGGAGAGCAGCACCCCGGCCACACCGGTGATCACGAGCCGGCGCCGAGCGTCGCGGGGATCCACGTGAGGAGTCGTTCGGCCATCGCGTCGCCCGACCTGGCCAGCAGGTGGCCGTCGCCCGGCAGCACCACGACCTCGCCCCAGTCGGCGATCTCGCGCACGATGAAGCTGGCGTCCACCGGCAGGATCTCGTCCCGGTCGCCGTGGAACATCAGGAACGGTCGGCCCTGCAACCCGCCGGCCACCTCGCACCCGGCCGACTGCGTCGCGAACGTGCACACGCCCGCCACCATGTCGGGCAGGGCCACACCCACGCGCACGGCCACGGCCCCGCCGAACGAGTGACCCAGCGCCACCACACGGGCGGCACCGTTGCCCACGGCCAGTTGCACGGCGGCGGCGGCGTCGAGCACGCAGGAGTCCATGTCGTTGGGCCTGCGGTAGCTGATGCGCAACGTGGCGATGCCGTGGTCGCGGGCGAGCACCGTGCCCAGATGGTGGTACAGCCCCTCGGCCGGGCCGAGCAGCCCGCCCATCGCTCCGCCCATGGCCACCACCGCCAGGCGCTCCTCGCCGCTGCCGTGCCACAGCACCGTCAGCAGCCCGCGCATCGTGTACAGCTCGAGGTGGCGCAGGTCGGCGGTGACGGCGACCTCCTGCGAGGCCATCACCCCCAGGGCCTGCAGCGGCGTGGAGCCGCCCGCCCCACGCTGATCGTCGGTTGGCCCACCCGGGTCGCTCATCCCTTGTACCCTACAAAGGTGCCTGCAGACGCCCCGCAGTCGGTCGTGACGGACGATCTGGAGATGATGCTGCGCATCGGCACCGCCTGGCGCGAGCTCCGTCGCGGCGCGGCCATGGGCTCGCTGCGCGAGTACATGTTCGGCGACGGCACCGAGGTGCTCGAACCGGGTCAGTGGGACACGCTCGACCTGCTCGTGAAGCAGCCCATGTGGCGCATGAGCGAGCTGGCCGACAGCCTCCGCGTCGACCCGTCCACCGCCACGCGGGCCGTGCAGCGCCTGCTGCGCACCGGCCTGGCCGAGCGCCGGTCGTGCGTCGACGACGGCCGCGTGGTGCTCGTGTCGGCCACGAGCGAGGGGCGCCGCCGTCACGACGCCATCGGCGGCCACCGCACGACCATCATGCAGGCCGTGCTCGACGCCTTCTCGGCCGACGAGCAGCACCAGCTCGCGGAGCTGCTCGAGCGCATGGTCGGCTCCATCGACGGGTTCGTCGCCCGCCATCGCGACGGCGCCTGAGCCAACCTAAGGTGGGCCGCCATGGCCGAGCGCGACACCTTCGCCGATCAGGCACTGGAGTTCATGCCGGCGCTGTACTCGGCCGCGCTGCGCATGACGCACAACCCGGCCGATGCCGAAGACCTCGTGCAGGAGACGTACCTCAAGGCGTACCGCTCGTTCGCCAGCTTCACCGAGGGCACGAACCTGAAGGCGTGGCTGTACCGGATCCTCACCAACACCTACATCAACGCCTACCGGGCCAAGCAGCGTCGCCCGATCGAGAGCGACCTCGACGACGTGGAGGACCTGTACCTGTACCGGCGGTTGGGCGCCATCGAGCAGGCCAACACCGGCCGCTCGGCCGAGGAAGCCCTCATGGACATGTTCACCGAGGGCGAGGTGCGCGGCGCCCTCGACGCCCTGCCCGAGAACTTCCGCATGCCCGTCTACCTGGCCGATGTCGAAGGGTTCTCCTACAAGGAGATCGCCGACATCCTGGAGATCCCCATCGGGACGGTGATGTCGCGGTTGCACCGGGGAAGAAAGGCCATGCAGAAGGCGTTGTACGAGTACGTCACCGAGCAGGGCCTCATCGAAAGGCCTGCTCCCGATCACGAGCCCGAGCCTTCGACGACCCATGGCTGACTGCAACGAGACCCTGCGTGAGCTGTACCGCTTCCTGGACGGGGAGCTGCCGGCCGAGGTCCACCACAACATCACGCACCACCTCGACGGCTGCATGGACTGCCTCCAGGTCTACGACTTCCAGGCCGAGCTGCGCATCGTGATCGCCCACAAGGCCAAGGAGACCGAGGTCCCCGCCGGGCTGCTCGACCGCATCCGGGCCTGCTTCGGCGAGGTTGACCCGGCAACCTGACGCCGGGCGTGGATAGAGTGCAGCCATGTTGCTCGCGGCAGAGGTCTGGCACTACTGGATCGGGGTCGTCCTGTTCGGTAGCGCCGTGCTCACGGTGTTCGCCCTCGTGGCCGGCTACCTGGCCAAGGTCCAGGGGCCCCAGTACCCCAAGCGCGGGCCGCGCCCCGAGTAAGGGCATCCATGGCGGCTGGCCCGGTCGACTGGCGGCTGGCCGAGAAGGTGGCCGTCCGGGTCGCCGGTGACGATCCGCTGTCACGCTCGTACCACGCGCCATCCTTGGCGTCCGACGTGGCCGAGCTGACGCCCCTGGCCGAGCAGCTCGTGGCCGACGTGACCGGGCTGCGCTCGTCGGCCGGCCCGGCCACCGCCCAGGTCGTCGACCGGGCCGGCTGGATCCGCGCCAACATCGAGGCGTTCCAGCGCATCCTCGGGCCCCACCTCGAACGGTGGACCGACAAGTCCGGCGCCGGCAGCCTCGCCCGCTCGGCCACCCGCACCGTTGCCGGCGCCGAGTTCGGCACCGTGCTCGGCTGGATGAGCAAGCGCGTCCTCGGCCAGTACGACCTGCTCATGGCCGACCCCCAGGGGGCCGCGGCGGGCGACACCGTGTTCGTGGTCGGTCCCAACATGCTGAACCTCGAGAAGCGGTTCGGCTTCCCGCCCCGCGAGTTCCGGCTGTGGCTGTGCCTCCACGAGGTCACCCACCGGGCCCAGTTCACCGGGGTGCCGTGGATGCGCGAGCACTACCTGGACCTCGTGCAGCAGATGCTCGACCTGGCCGAACCCGACGCCAAGCGCATGGTCGAGTCGTTCCGGGGCGCCGCCCGCCTGGTGCGCCGCGAGGGCATGAGGGCTTTCGACGACGGCGGCATCGCCGGAGTGCTGGCTTCGCCGGCCCAGCGTGAGGTCATGGGCCGCATCGGCGGGCTCATGGCCGTGCTCGAGGGGCACGGCGACGTCACCATGGACCGCGCCGGCGACGGCCACGTGCCCTCGGCCGAGCGCTTCGGCCGGGTGCTGCGCGAGCGTCGCAAGCACCAGGCGCCGCTGGCCGCCGTGGTGCAGAAGCTCCTGGGGCTGGAGGCCAAGCTCAACCAGTACGCCCAGGGCGAGGCGTTCCTGGCCGCCATCGAGGCCGAGCTCGGCCCCCGGGCCGTCGACCGGTGCTGGGAGTCGGCCGCGCACCTGCCCACGCTCGACGAGGTGCGCGACCCGGCCGCCTGGTTGGCGCGCGTGGGCGGCCCCCGTGTGGTCGTCTGACCTGGCCACCGCGGCCGACGCGCTGCTCGCCCGCGGCCGGTTCCCGGCCGCCGGCACCCAGGTCACCTGCGCGGTGAGCGGCGGTGCCGACTCACTGGCCCTGCTCGTGCTAGCGGTGCGGGCCGGGTGCCGGGTCACCGCGGTGCACGTCGACCACGGCTTGCGTGCCGGTTCGGCGGCCGAGGCCGCCGTGGTGGCGGCCGCCGCCCGGCGGTTCGGCACCGCCTTCCGGGCCGAGGTCGTGCACGTGGGCGCCGGACCCAACCTGGAGGCCCGGGCCCGGGCCGCCCGCTTCGCCGTGCTGCCCGTTGGTGTGCTGACCGGGCACACCGCCGACGACCAGGCCGAGACCGTGCTGGTGAACCTGCTGCGCGGCGCCGGTCTCGACGGCCTGGCCGGCATGGGGCCGGGCGGCCACCCGCTGCTGGCCCTGCGGCGCCATGAGACCGAGGCGCTGTGTCGGGTGGCCGGCCTCGACCCGGTCTGCGACCCGTCGAACGACGATCCGGTGCACCAGCGCAACCGCATCCGCCACGAGCTGCTGCCCCTGCTCGACGCGCTGGCGCAGCGCGACGTGGCCGCGGTGCTGGCGCGCCAGGCCGACCTGCTGGCCGACGAGGCCGCCCTGCTCGACGGGCTGGCCGGCGCCCTCGACCCCACCGACGCCCGTGCCATGGCCGCCGCGCCCGCCCCGCTGGCCCGCCGGGCCCTGCGCCGCTGGCTCACGCCGGCCCTCGACGGGTACCCGCCCGACGCCGCCGCGGTGGAGCGCGTGCGGGCCGTGGCCGCCGGTTCGGCGCTGGCGTGCGAGGTGGCCGGAGGTGTGCGCGTGGAACGTCACGGGCAGCGACTAACGCTCGCGGCCGGGTCATCGCGTAAGCTCTCGCCGGGATGGCACCACGGCTGAAGGGCAAATGGGCGCAAGGGATACAACCGCGCGGTTTTGCCTGGATCATCAAGGACCGCCTCGCCGTGTGCGAGCGCCCTGGTGGCTACGGCTCGAACCACCGTCGCGTCCGGCGCCAGGAAGAGATCATCTGGATCCGTGAGCAGGGCTTCGGCTGTGTGGTCTCGCTGATCCCGTCACCGCACAACCTGCACAACTACGACGAGCTCGGCGTGCCCTACCTGCACCGCCCGTTCGCCCCGTGGGACGATCCGCGTGAGGTGCTGGCGCCGCTCTACCGGGAGTTCCAGGACCTGCTCGGGTCGGGCACCAAGGTGATCGTGCACACCGAAGAGGTCGGCGACCGCATCGCCGGCGTCATGGGCGGCTTCATCCGGTGGTCGGGTCTGGTCACCGAAGGGGCGCAGTGCATCTCGCTCATCGAGCGCCTGGTGGGCCGCCAGCTCGAGCCGTTCGGCCGGGCCGTCGTCTCGATGGCTCCCGACCTGCCCCGCTGACCTCGCTCAGTTCGAGGCGCCGGCGATCTTCTTCGGGGTGCGGCGCATGGTGGGGGCGGCGTCCTCGTCCTTGATGAACAGGGCGGCGATGACGCCCAGGAACCCGAGCGCGCCCGCCACCAGGATCGACTGGTGGAAGGCGTGGGCCCAGCCCTGCGGGTTGGCGATCGAGCGGTTCGGCGCCACGGCCTTGTAGAACTTCAGGCGCTCGGTGAGCACCGTGGCCAGCACGGCCACACCGATGGCCGAGCCGACCTGGCGCTGCACCTGGAACAGCGCGGAGGCCCGACCGGTGGACGGAAGCGGGATGCGGGCGAATGCGGCGGCCTGGATCGGGATGAACACGAGGCCCAGGAACAGGCCGCGGGAGAACATCAGCAGCCGGATCCACCACTGGCTCGTGTCGAGGTCGACGAGCAGGAACATGAGCGTGATGACGGTGATGCCCAACGTGCCGATGGCGGCCAGCCGCCGTGGGCCGAGGAGCGGGTAGAGCTTGGCGCCCACGAGGCGGGCCATCATCAGCACGCCGAACGCCTGCGGGAACGTGGTGAGACCCGACTGCAACGGCGACAGCCCGCGGGGACCCTGCAGGAACTGGGGCAGCAGGAACAGCACACCGATGAGTGACCCGTAGGCCGCGAACGAGACCAGGTTCGGGGTGCGGAACGAACGGTCGGCCAGCAGGCGCAGGTCGAGCATGGGGTTGGCGATCCGCAGCTCCACCACCACCAGGGCGGTGGCGGTGAGGGCACCGACCACCAGGCAGGTCACCACGAGCCCCGAACCCCACCCGCGCACCGGGCCCTCGGCCAGGCCGAACAGCATCAGGGCCAGGCCGGCACCGGCGAGCACGAAGCCGGCGACGTCGAAGCGGCGCGCCGAGGGCTCCTTGTGCTCCCTCAGGTACAGCACCGAGAACACCACCGCGAAGATGCCCATGGGCAGGTTCACGTAGAAGATCCAGCGCCACGACGCCTTCTCGACGAGGAGGCCGCCGAGCACCGGGCCGATGGCCGGGGCCAGCACCGTCACCATCGACAGGATCGACGACGCTCGCGGTCGCTCCTCGGGCGGGTAGGCCCGGTAGAGCATGGCCGTGCCCACGGGGGTGAGCATGCCGCCGCCCACGCCCTGCAGGATGCGGAACGCCACCAGGCTCTCGATGCTCCACGCCGCGCCGCACAACGCCGACGCCAGCGTGAACATCACCAACGCGAACACGAAGATCTTCTTCGTGCCGAAGCGGTCACCCAGCCACCCCGAGGCCGGGATCCACAGCGCCAGGCTGAGCAGGTAGCCGGTGACCACCCATTCGATGGTCGTCGTGCTGGCGTTGAAGTCCTTGGCCAGCTGGGGCAGGGCCACGTTCACGATCGTCGTGTCGAGGATGTCCATGAACAACCCCAGCACGAAGGCGATGGCGACGATCGCCTTGTACGACAGGCGGGTGGTGCGCACGCGGTGCTACTTCGTGATCTCGTCGAGCTCGGCGCGCAGGTCGGCCGTCATGAGCGGTAGCACGTCGAGCGCGGCGAAGTTCTCGGTCACCTGGCTCGGTCGGCTGGCGCCGGTGATCACGCTGGATACGTTCGGGTTCGAGGCGCACCACGCGATGGCGAGCTGGGCCAGCGGCACGTCGAGGCGATCGGCCACCAACTTCAGGCGCCGCACCTTCTCGAGGCGGGCCTGGTCGGTGAGCGAGCTGCGCAACCAGCCGTAGCCGGGCAGCATCGCCCGGGAGTCGTCGGGCACGCCGTCGAGGTACTTGCCGGTCAGCAGACCCGACGCCAGCGGGCTCCAGGTGGTGAGCCCGAGGCCGATGTCCTCGTAGAGGCGGGCGTACTCCTTCTCGACCTTGCGCCGGTCGAGCAGGTGGTACTGCGGCTGCTCCATGACGGGCTTGCGCAGGTGGTGGCGCTCGGCGATCTCCCACGCGGCACGGATCTCGTCGGCCGACCACTCTGACGTGCCCCAGTACAGGGCGGCGCCGCGCTCGACCATGTCGCTCATGGCCCACACCGTCTCTTCGATCGGCGTGTTCGGGTCGGGCCGGTGGCAGAAGACGAGGTCGACGTAGTCGAGGCCCAACCGTTCGAGGGAGCCGTCGATCGCCGACAACAGGTACTTGCGGTTCAACGTGTTGCGGCGGTTGGGACCGTCCTGCAAGCCCCAGTAGAGCTTGGTGGAGATGACGTAGGCATCGCGCTCGAGCCCGAGCTCGTCGATGGCCTGGCCCATGATCCGCTCCGACTCGCCGCCCGCATAGGCCTCGGCGTTGTCGAAGAAGTTGCAGCCCGCTTCCCACGCGGCCGAGATGCAGTCGCGGGCGAGGCCCGTGTCGAGCTGGGCCCCGAAGGTCACCCACGAGCCGAACGACAACACGCTGACCTGCAGACCGGAACGGCCCAAACGCCGGTACTCCATGCACCAACCTCCCTGTCGGCGGCGACTCTACGAGTCGTGTCGGGACGGCTCCGCATCGATCAGGTCTGCGTCGATCAGGTCAACACACCGGTGACGTCGAGCACCAGGTGCGTCGGCGAGGACGAGTAGACGCAGAGCTGGCCGCCGCCCAGGCCCACGACCGTGCCGTTGGCCTTCGTGGTGCCGACCTTCTGGTTCAGGTTCGAGGCGGTGGGTCTCTCCTCGCCGCAGGGCCACACGGTGATGAAGCCGTTGTTCACGGTGCCGGTGGTGGTCACGTTCACCTGCGCCGCGGTGACGTTGGCGGGCAGGCCGCCCACGCCGGCCACGGGGACGGTCACGGTCTGGCCGGCATCGACGCGGATGCCCTTGCCCTCTCGGGTGTCGAGGAGCCGCACGGGCGGCACCGCCGCCACACGGAGGCCGGTTCGCTGCCAGGTGCCCATCAGATCGATCACCACGTGGGTGGTGGTGCTGGCGCTGACGCACAGCGCCCCGTCGCTGCCCAGCGCCACGGTCGCGGCGTTGGGGACGATGTCACCGACACCCATGTTCAGGGTGGCTGACGTCGGCCTGGTCTCGGGGCAGGGCCACACGGTGATCGTGCCCGCCTCGGCCGCGTCCACCGCCGTCACGTTCACCGTGACCGCGCCGACCCCTACGGTGCCGGTGGCCACCTTCAACGTGGCGCCGCTCCTGAGCACCGTGGTGGTGCGGGTGTCGATCAGGCGCCGGGGGGTGAGCGGCGTGAACGCCAGCGTGCCGGCATCGGCCACGTAGGCGCCGACGTCGACGATGACGTCGGTGTCGACGTTCGTGCGGACGCAGACCTTGCCCTTGCCGGCGCCGCTGGTGCCGATGCCCACGAACGCCGAGTTCGACACGGTCTGGCCGGCGGCGTAGTTCACGGTGGACGTCGGCGGCACGTCGACCCCGCACGGGAAGGCGGCGAGGAAGCCGTCGAAGGTCGGGTTCACGACGGTGAAGGTGAGCGAGGCGAGGGTGGCCTCGGCGGCCACGCCACCGCGGCCGGCGACCGTGAGCACCTGGACCTCACCCGGGCTCTGCCGGTGCAGCCAGGACCGCGACCGGCTGTCGGCCAGGCGGAACGGCGCCACGGTGGTGAGCCCGCCGACCAGGTTGCCGGTCGTGGGGCTGCTGCTGCCGCCGCTCACGACGCCACCGGTCACCTTGCCCGGCACGGTCGTGGTGCCCGGCCGCTGCGTGGTGGGCGGCCCGGCCGTGGTCGTGGTCGTGCGGGGCCGGCCGTAGCAGCCGTCGACCTCGCGGACGATCGGATACGGGTTCACCGCGGCGCCGCCGCCGGGGTGGACCTCGAAGTGCAGGTGGGCCACCGAGAACTGCGCATCGCCGGTCTGGCCGACGTAGGCGATGAGCTGGCCGGCCGTCACCCGGGTCCCGACCGACATGCCCGGCGCGTACGCCGACAGGTGGGCGTGGAAGAAGTAGGTGCCGTCGCTGCGGGTCAGGTAGATCTGGATGCCGCCGCGGTTGGACGTGCTCATCCGCGTGATCGTGCCCTCGGCCACCGCGTAGATCGGTGTGCCCGTCCTGGCGATGACGTCGACGCCCTCGTGGTAGAGCGGGTTGCCGTTGGCGTCGGTGCCGCGCGGGGCGTGCCACGAGTCCTCGTAGGTGCACGGGCCACCCGTGGGGAACGCCTGCAGGCGCACGGCCGCGGCGTCGGCCGCGCTCGACGGCTTCGAGTACCGCCCCGACAGGATGGGCAGGCCGGTCACGAACCCCAGCGCCAGGGCCCCGAAGCCGACACGGAACCAGAACGCCCGCCGGACGTGGCGTTCGGCGCGGGCGCGGGCGCCGTGCTCGGGGCACGTGCGCCGGGGGCGGCCGTGGCTGCAGCGCGGGAGTCGGGGGAGGAAGGCCATCGAGAGGTTCGTCGGCCGCTTCGACGGACCCCCCAAGCCTCCGACCGTCGACCTTGAGAGAACCTTGACGCGACGGTGCCATCACCCGGCCGGCACGACACCCGCGTGAGCGATGCACCTGCGTGGACCAGCCCGGGACTGGATAGCGTGCGAACCGTGGACGACACCGACCAGGAGGCGCACCGGTACCGGGTGCTGGTCACCGGCATGGGCGGCGAGATCGGCTCGCTCGTCGCGTCACGCCTGGAGCAGGAGCCCTGGGTCGGCGACCTGGCCGGCATGGACCTGGAACCGCCCCGTCGGCGCCTGCGTCGCGCCGCGTTCCACCTGGTCTCCCCGCACGACCGGCGCCGCGCCGAGGAACTGGTGCGCCACATCGACCCCGAGATCATCGTCCACGTGGGCGTGTACGAGCCCGGGTCGCGCTCCAGCGACGGGGCCGCCGCGTCGCGCTCGGTCGACGCCGCCGCCGGCGTCTTCGTCGCCGCGGCCAAGCTCACCAACCTGCAGGCGATCGTGGTGCGGTCCGGTCTCGAGATCTACGGCCGCGGCAAGGGCCACCCCGACGAGCCCGACGAGTCGGTGAAGCCCCGGCCCACCAGCAACTTCGGCCGCATCTTCTACGACGTGGAGCAGTCGGCGGTGGCCGCCGGTCGCGAGGTGCACGTGCCCGTGTCGCTCGTGCGGTTGGCCCCGATCGTGGGACCCCACATCCCCAGCCCGCTCGGACGCCTGCTGCGCCTGCCCGTGGTGCCGTTCCAGCCCGGGGGCCGCAACGCATTCCGGGTCACGCACCTGGGCGACGCCGCCGCCGCCCTGGTGGCCGCGGCCTTCCACCGCTACGACGGTCCGCTCAACGTGGCCGGGCCGGGCGCCATGCACCCGCTCGACGCCATCCGCATCGGTCGGCGCGTGCCCGTGCCCACCATCGGGGTGGGCTGGCACACCGCCCGGTTCATGGCGAACCTGCTCGGCGCGCCCGTGCCCGACCACATCGTCGAACTGCTGCGCGACGGCCGCCTGGCCGACACGTCGCGCGCCGAGGCGATGGGCCTGCCCATGCGGTCCACGCGCGACACGCTGATCGCGCTGTACGAGTGGCCGAGCATCACCCACCAGATCCCCTCGGCGATGGTGGCCGGATGAGCGTGACCCGTTCCTTCGACGGCACCCGCATCTCGTTCGAGACGGTGCGCTCGCTGCCGGTGCTCGGTCGCGACCGCAAGCCGGTGGTGCTCGTGCAGGGCCTCGGGGCCGACCGCACCGGTTGGATGATGCAACGGCTGGCGTTCGCCCCGTTCCACCGCACGATCCTGCTCGACAACCGCGGCGCCGGGCGCAGCGACAAGCCACCGGGCCCCTACTCGCTGTTCGACATGGCCGACGACGTGCTCGCCGTGCTCGACGCCTGCGACGTGCCCCAGGCCCACATCGTCGGCGCGTCCATGGGCGGTGCCATCGCCCAGATCCTGGCCGTGCGGCACCCCGAGCGCGTCTCGTCGCTCACGCTGGCGTGCACCGCGTGCCACAACCACCCGTGGCGGCGCGAGCTGCTGCTCGACTGGCTCGATCTCGCGCAGGCCCAGGGCATGCGCGCCCTGGGCCAGTCGGCCATGCGGTGGATGGTGGGGCCGCGCTCGCTGCGGCGCTTCGCGCCCGCCCTCGGGCTCATGGCGCCGCTGCTGCTGGGTGCCCCGGTGCACGGCTTCGTCGCCCAGGTGCAGGCGATCCTGGCCCAGGACGACGACGGCCTGCCCGACGAGCTGCGCACCATCACGGCGCCCACCCTGGTGGTCGTGGGCAACCAGGACATCCTCACGCCACGCGGCGACAGCGAGGAGATCGCCGAGCGCATCCCTGGCGCCGAACTGGCCGTCATCGCCGGTGCCGCCCACGGGCTCATGGTGGAGCACGCCAGCACGTTCAACCGCGTGGTGAGCTCGTTCATCTCGCGCGTCGAGACCGCCGCGCCGGCCCCCGCGTGACGCGTCGCACCGTCGTCGTCGGCGCCGGGCTGGCCGGTCTCGCCGCCGCGGGCGCGCTGCGCGAGGCCGGGCACGAGGTGGTCGTGGTCGACAAGGGCCGGGGACCGGGCGGTCGCATGGCGACCCGCCGCATCGGCGACGCGACGTTCGACCACGGCGCCCAGTTCTTCACGGTGCGCACCGACGCGCTGGTTGCACGGGTGGCGCGGTGGCAGGCCGAAGGGCTGGTGTTCGTGTGGAACCACGGGTTCCGCGAACCGGTCGACGGCTACCCCCGCTACGCCGTGCAGGGCGGCATGAACGCCCTGCCCAAGCACCTGGCCGCCGGGCTCGACGTGCGGTGCCAGGCCATGGTGTTCGCGCTGCGCCCCGGGCCGCCGGGCGGGCGGGCGTGGGAGGTCGTGCTCGACGACGCCACGGTGGAACCGGCCGACGCCGTGGTGATGACCGCGCCCGTGCCCCAGGCGTTCTCGGTCTGCATCACCGCCGGCGTCGACATGCCGCGTGAGCTGCTCGGCATCGACTACGACCGCACGCTGGCGCTGCTGGCCGTGCTCGACGGCCCGGGCGCGGTGCCCGAGCCCGGCGCGGTGCAGGACGGCGACCCGACGTTCTCGATGATCGTCGACAACCGACGCAAGGGTGTGAGCACGGTGCCGGCGCTGACGATGCACGCCAACCCGGCGTGGTCGCTCGCATGGTGGGACCGCGACCACGACGAGACGATGGACGCCCTGCAGGACGCGGCGGCGCCCTGGCTCGGTGGCGCCGCAGTGGTCGGCCGCCAGCTCAAGCGGTGGCGCTTCGCCACGCCCCAGCGCACCTGGCCCGACCCGTGCTGGGTGGCCCCGGACGCGCCGGCGCCGCTGGTGCTGGCCGGCGATGCCTTCGCCGGCCCCCGCATCGAGGGCGCCCTCACCTCCGGCTGGGCCGCGGCCGCCGCCGTGCTCGACGCGCTGGGCTGACCGCGCCCGGCCGAGGAGCGCCCGGCTACGGGCGCAGGAACGCCAGCATGGCGGGCCAGGCCGCGGGGTCGTCCAGGAAGAAGGCGTGCCCGCCCTCGAACACCCGCATCTGCGCGCCGGGGATCCGCCCGGCCAGCGCCTCCAGGTTGGCCAGCGGGGCGATGCCGTCGTGGCGGCCGCCGGCCACCAGCGTGGGCGTGGTCAGCGCCGGCAGGTCGTCCCACGTGTCGTGGTGGCGGCGCGCCTCGAGCTGCCTGGTGACGCCGGGCAGCGTCTCGGGGTCCTCCTTGGCCAGCATCCCCAGGGAGAAGGCGACCATGGCGTCGCGGCGCGCCGCATCGGTGTGGGTGCGCAGGTCCGACAGCGCCACCATGCGGCGCACCCGCTCGGGCCCGGGCTGCGCGTACACCTCGTGCAGCGGTGCCGAGGCACCGCCCGACCCGCCGGCCGAGGTGCAGGCCAGCACGAGGCGCGTGATCCGGTCGCCGGCGCGGCCTGCGGTGTGCTGGGCGACCATGCCGCCAAAGCTGATGCCGAGCAGGGCGAAGCGGTCCCAACCGAGGTGGTCGGCCAGCTCGAGTGCGTCCGCCCCGAAGTCGTCCATGGCCGGTTGGGCGTCCACGTCGTGGGCCCGGCTGCGACCGAGCCCCCGGTGCTCGTAGGTGAGCACCGTGAACTCCTCCACCGCCGGCCCGTCGAGCACGTTCGGTCGCCGTCGTAGGTCGGAGCCGGTGCCGTTGATGATGAGCAGCGGCGGCCCCTCGCCGATCAGTTCGTAGTGCAGCCTGGCGGTGGACAGCTCGGCGGTGGGCACGGGGCGATCCGACTCAGGCGACCGCGTCGACCAGGGCGTGGCCGGCCTGGGCCAGCGCCCTGGCGGCCGCCGATTCGGGCAGCTGCTGCAGGGCCTTGGCACCGTCCTCGGCGTACGACCGGGCCCGCTGCCGGGCGGCCTCCAGACCGTCGCCCGCCCGCACGAGGGCCAGGGCCTTGTCGAGGGCGATGCCGTCGAGCGGCGACCCGAGGAGGTCGGCGAGCTCGCCGGCGGCGGCCCCCCCGCCGCTCAGGGTGTGGATGACGGGCAGCGTGTAGACGCCCTCGACCATGTCGTGGCCGGCGGGCTTGCCCAGCTGGGCCTCGGTGGAGGTGAGGTCGAGGACGTCGTCGACGATCTGGAAGACCATGCCGTAGGCCCGGCCGAACTCGGTGAGCGCGTCGATCTGGGGGCGGGGCAGGCCGCCCGCGATCCCGCCGATGCGGGCGGCGGCCGAGAACAGCGACGCCGTCTTGCCCTCGATGGAGAAGAGGTACTCGGTGATCGGACGCCGGGGGTCGTACTGGGTGCGCAGCTGGGAGATCTCGCCCTCGACGAGCCGCCCGATGGTGGCGCCCAGTAGCCCGGCGACCTCGGCCCCCAGGCTGGCGGCGATCTCGGAGGCCCGCGCCAGCAGGAAGTCGCCGGACAGGATGGCCCGGTGGTTGCCCCAGCGGGCGTTCACGCTCGGCACCGATCGGCGCATCTCGGCCTCGTCCATGACGTCGTCGTGGTAGAGCGAGCCGATGTGCACCAGTTCGACGGAGACGCCGCCCCGGACCACGTCGTCGCTGGCCTCGTTCCGCCCGGTGAGGGCGGACGTGACGCTGATGACCGGTCGAAGGCGCTTGCCGCCGGCCTCGATGAGGTGGCTCGCCATCTCGGTCAGATAGTCGTCGGAGGTGCGTACGGCGTTGCGGAGGGCCATCTCGATGCGCTCGAGATCGGCCGCCATGGTCGGAAGGGCGAGCAGCGGTGAGGTCGCCACGTGCGCAACGCTACGCGACGAGGGCCCGCGGAACGAACCGTCGGCCCGACGTCACCGTGGCGGCGTGGCGCGGGGTGCTGGCACGGTGGGCCACGAAGGTGCCGCGGCCCCTATGGTTCGCCTCAGGGAAAGGTCCCCCGACGCGCTGGTCGTTCAGGCGTGCCGATACACTTCCTCCCACACCCACCGTCCCTCACAAGGTGGTCTTTCAAGTGTTCGAACGCTTTACGGATCGGGCTCGTCGAGTCGTTGTGCTGGCGCAGGAAGAAGCGCGCCTGCTCAACCACAACTACATCGGAACGGAGCACATCCTCCTCGGCCTCATCCACGAAGGCGAGGGAGTCGCCGCCAAGGCGCTCGAATCGCTGGGGATCAGCCTGGAGGCCGTGCGTCGGCAGGTGGAGGAGATCATCGGTCAGGGCGGTTCGTCGCCCTCCGGTCACATCCCCTTCACGCCGCGTGCCAAGAAGGTGCTGGAGCTCTCGCTGCGCGAAGCGCTGCAGCTCGGTCACAACTACA
Source organism: Actinomycetes bacterium (assembly GCA_031359995.1). Taxonomy (GTDB): domain Bacteria; phylum Actinomycetota; class Acidimicrobiia; order Acidimicrobiales; family Ilumatobacteraceae; genus JANMAT01. The sequence continues at coordinate 55,022 of JANMAT010000081.1, read as the reverse complement.
TCGGTACGGAGCACATCCTCCTCGGCCTCATCCGTGAGGGCGAAGGGGTGGCGGCCCAGGTGCTGGTGAAGCTGGGCGCCGATCTCTCCCGGGTGCGTCAGCAGGTCATCCAACTGCTGTCGGGCTACGGCCAGTCGGGCCCGGGCAAGGAACCGACCGCCGGTTCGGCGCCCGCCGCCCAGAGCAGCCAGTCGGGTTCGGCGGCCAACGAGCCCGCCAACCAGGGCTCGGCCGTGCTCGACCAGTTCGGCCGGAACCTCACCCAGCTCGCCCGCGAGAAGAAGCTCGACCCGGTCATCGGCCGTGTCCGCGAGCTGGAGCGGGTCATGCAGGTGCTCTCGCGGCGGACGAAGAACAACCCCGTGCTCATCGGTGAGCCGGGCGTCGGCAAGACGGCCATCGTCGAGGGCCTGGCCCAGAAGATCGTCACCAACGACGTCCCCGACACGCTGCGCAACAAGCAGCTGTACACCCTCGACCTCGGCGCCCTCGTGGCCGGCAGCCGCTACCGCGGCGACTTCGAAGAGCGCCTGAAGAAGGTGCTCAAGGAGATCAAGACCCGCGGCGACATCATCTTGTTCATCGACGAGATCCACACCCTCGTCGGTGCCGGCGCCGCCGAAGGTGCCATCGACGCGGCCAGCATCCTCAAGCCGATGCTGGCCCGTGGTGAGCTCCAGACCATCGGCGCCACCACGATCGACGAGTACCGCAAGCACCTCGAGAAGGACGCCGCCCTCGAGCGCCGCTTCCAGCCGGTCAAGGTCGAAGAGCCCACCGTGGCCCACACGATCGAGATCCTCAAGGGCCTGCGCGACCGCTACGAGAGCCACCACCGGGTCACCATCACCGACCAGGCCCTCGTGGCCGCGGCGAACCTGGCCGACCGGTACATCTCCGACCGCCACCTCCCCGACAAGGCCATCGATCTCATCGACGAGGCCGGCAGCCGTCTGCGCATCAAGCGCATGCAGGCCCCGCCCGACCTCCGCGATCTCGAGAACCGCCTCGCCGAGGTGCAGAACCGCAAGAAGCAGGCGGTCGAGGAGCAGCGCTTCGAAGAGGCCGGCCGTCTCCGTGACCAGGAGAAGTCGATCCTCGAAGAGAAGTCGCGCCGCGAGGCCGAGATCAAGGCCTCGGGTGTCGACCTGTTCGACGAGGTCGACGAAGAGGCCATCGCCGAGGTGCTGTCCATCTGGACCGGCATCCCGGTGTACAAGCTCACCGAGGAAGAGACCCAGAAGCTCCTCCGCATGGAAGACGAGCTGCACCGTCGGGTCATCGGCCAGGAGGACGCCATCAGGGCGGTCTCCCAGGCCATCCGCCGCACGCGCGCCGGCCTCAAGGACCCCAAGCGCCCGTCGGGCTCGTTCATCTTCCTGGGCCCCACCGGCGTGGGCAAGACCGAGCTGGCCAAGACGCTGGCCCAGTTCCTGTTCGGTGACGAGCAGGCCCTCATCGCCCTCGACATGTCCGAGTACATGGAGAAGCACACGGTCAGCCGCCTCGTGGGTTCGCCCCCCGGCTACGTGGGCTACGAAGAGGGCGGCCAGCTCACCGAGGCCGTGCGGCGCAAGCCGTTCAGCGTGGTGCTGTTCGACGAGATCGAAAAGGCCCACCCCGACGTGTTCAACACGCTCCTCCAGATCCTGGAAGAGGGCCGTCTCACCGACAGCCAGGGCCGCACGGTCGACTTCCGCAACACCGTGCTCATCATGACCTCGAACCTCGGCACGCAGGACCTGCGCAAGGCCAACGTCGGCTTCACCAAGATGGACGAGGCGGTGAGCTACGAGCGGATGAAGGAGAAGGTCAACGACGCCCTCAAGGCCCACTTCCGTCCCGAGTTCCTGAACCGCATCGACGACATCATCGTGTTCCACGAGCTGTCGAAGAACGAGGTCGAGCAGATGGTCGACCTCATGACCCGTCGGCTCGAGGGCCAGCTCTCCAGCCAGGGTCTGGGCCTCGAGCTCACCACCGCGGCCAAGAGCCTGCTGGCCGACCGGGGCTACGACCCCCTGCTCGGCGCCCGTCCGTTGCGTCGGGCCATCCAGCGCCTCATCGAGGACCAGCTCTCCGAGCGCATCCTCACCAAGCAGTTCCGTGCCGGCGAGATCGTGGTGGTCGACGTCGAGCCCGATCCGGACAAGCCGGGTCAGCAGCGCATCTGCTTCCGGTCGGTCGAGGGCTTCCTGCCCCCGCCCACACCGGAGCTGGCCGGGAGCGGGCCCACCCCGCCGGCTCCCACCGAGCTGCCGTGAACTGACCCCGTTCCGGGAACCTGACGAGAGGGGCGGCGCCGCTGGGCGCCGCCCTTCTGTCATTGTCCGCCCTGCGGCCCCCGCCTACTTCGTGCGGGCCTACTTCGTGCGGTCACTCGACCGCACCTTGTGAAAGAACGCACCAACAGCACTGGGTATGTCAAGAAAGGAACAAAGTTTGATCGCGGCTTAGGGAAAGAGGCGGACACATGGCACGGGTCGAGGCGGGGTTCGGCAGCGCGCACGGACGACGGGGCGGTCGTCACCAGCGGGGGCCGCAGCAACGCAGCCGGGGCGTGGCCATCGGCCTGCTCGTGGCCGGCCTGGCCCTGCTCGGCTGGCCGATCGTGACCCAGGGCGCCGCCTCGGCCGACGACGAGGTGCAGACCATCGGCCAGACGGGCACCTTCGGTCCCCAGACGGTCACGGTCACGCCGGGCGACAACCCGGCCCAGACCGGCCGCTGCGGCCCCGGCGCCAAGGGCCACGTGGTGAAGTTCACCGACCTGAGCTCGTCGCCGGCGTCGGACGCGCAGGCGACCTTCGGCAGCGGGGTCGGCGGTCGCATGTCCTTCTCGCTGCGGATCGTCGGCACCCATCGCACGATCCTCATCAGGGGACTGCGCAAGAGCGCCACGACCTACAGCGCCGGCACCGCGATCTACGCGTCGAGCATCACCGTGCTCAAGGGCAACGCCGGCAAGACCTTCACCTTCGAACGCCCGGTCAGCAACACCACGACCGATCTCGGTGGTGATGCGCCGGGCTCCTACTGGCTCGATCCGAACATCACCAGCGGCGTCATCAACCAGGTGATGGTGTGCGCCATCGATCCGGCCGAGACCGGGGTCAGCGACCCCGACATGACGATCACGAAGACGCAGACGAACAGCGGACCGTTCGCGTTGAACCAGACGATCTCCTACACGATCACCGCCCTGAACACTGGCTCGCTGCTGTTCTCGCCGTTCACGATCACCGATCCGAACGCCATCATCTCGTCGTGCACGTTCACGACGCAGAACGCGGCCCACGGGGCGGGCACCGATGCGAACCTGGCCGACGGCTACACCACCGTGCTCGACCCGGCCGACACGGGCGATGACGGCAACGCCAACCACCCCGCCGACCTGATCACCTGCAGCGCGTCGCACAAGGTGACCCAGGCCGACCTCGACGCCGACGCCACCTACGTGAACACCGCCACCGGCACGGGTGCGTACCGCAACGTCGGCAACGTGAACGGCGCGACCAGCACCCGCACCGAGTCGGCCGGCGCCACGAGCACGCTGGCGCGCACGGCCTCGATCACGCTGGCCAAGACGGCCACCACCACCGGCCCGTTCCACGTGGGCGACACGATCGCCTACACCGTCGTCGCCACCAACAACGGCACCGTCACGCTCACCGGTGTCGTGGTCAGCGACCCGAACGCCACCATCGGCGCGTGCACCCTGGCCGGCGGCGCCACCTTGGTGGCCGGCACGTTCGTGATGCCGCCCGGCGCCACGGTCACCTGCGCCGCGACCAAGACCGTCACCGAGGCATCGCTCGCCGCCGACGACACGGTCAAGAACGTGGCCACGGTGACGGCGAACCCGCCCACGGGAATGCCCGCGGTGAACGCCACCGACGACGACACCCGCGCCGTGCTGGTGCAGCGTTCGCTCAGCATCGTGAAGTCGGTGACGAGCGTGACCAACGGCCCGAGCGCCACCTCGTACGACACGGTCGGCGACGTCATCAACTACGGCATCGTCGTGACCAACACCGGTGACGTGGCCCTGCCCGATGTCACGGTGAGCGACCCGGCCGTCGCGCTGTCGTGCACGCCCGCCGCACCGGCCGCCTCGCTGGCCGCCGGGGCCAGCATCACCTGCACCGGCGCCCACACCGTGACCCAGGCCGACCTTGACGCCGGCAGCTCCACCAACACCGCCTCGGCCGACTCGGGGGCCACCGAGCCCGTGAGCGACGGTGCCACCGCCACCGCGGTGCAGTCCACGAGCATCCAGCTGAGCAAGCAGGTCACCGCGGTCGACGATGGCATCGACGGCAAGGGCTCGTTCCTGTTCGACACCCCCGGTGACGTCGTCCACTACTCGATCGTGGCCACCAACGACGGCAACGTGACCCTCACCGACGTCGTCGTCACCGATGCCTCGGCCGCTGGGCTCGACTGCAGCGCCGCGCCGGGCAACCAGACCACGGTCGCCACGCTGGCGCCGGGTGCCTCCGTCACGTGCACGGCCACCTACACGGTGAGCCAGGGCGACATCGACGCCGGCCACCACCTGAACACCGCCACGGTCGACAGCGACCAGACCGAGGCGGCCACCGCCGAGGTCGACGTGGCCGCCGATCAGCACCCGACCATCGGCATCGACAAGAGCCAGGTCGGCGGGCCCTCACCGTTCGATGCGACCGGGGCCGAGCTCGGCTACGAGATCCTGATCACCAACACCGGCAACGTCACGTTGGCCAACGTCGCCGTGACGGACGCCGACGCGGTCGGCCTCGACTGCAGCTCTGCTGTCGGCATGCAGACCGGCGTCGCCTCGCTGGCGCCTGGTGCCGCGTTCACCTGCACTGCGGGCCACGTGACGACGCAGGTCGACCTGGACGGCGGCGGCTACTCGAACACCGCCCGCGCCGGCGCCGACAACGCTCCGACGGTCAGCGACACCGTGGTCACCGACGCCGCGCGAAACCCCGGCATCGACGTGAGCAAGGTCGTGAGCGACGAGGCGGGCACGACGTACAGCGCGGTCGGTGACCGCATCACCTTCGCCATCACGGTCCTCAACACCGGCAACGTCACCGTGCACGGCGTGGCGGTGGCCGACCCGAACGCCGTGATCCAGTGCGACAGCGGCACCACGCTGGCGCCGGGCGCCTCGCGGCACTGCGACGCGATCCACGACGTGACCCAGGCCGACCTCGACGCCGGCCGCGTGCTCAACGTGGCCACCGCGACGGTCGACGAGCTGGCGCAGCCGGTCTCGGACGAGGTGACGGTGACGTTGGCGACCACGCCGCTGGCCACCATCGCCAAGACGTTCACCAGCAAGCTCGACCACTTCACCGCCGTCGGCGACGTGTTGCCGTTCGCCGTCGTGGTGACCAACGCCGGCAACGTCACGCTGCACCATCCCGTCGTCACGGACCCGACCGCCCCGCTCAGCTGCGGCGTGGTGCCGGCGACCCTGGCGCCCGGCGCCACCATCACCTGCACGGCCAGCCACGTGGTCACCCAGGCCGACCTCGACGCCGGTCATTACACCAACACCGCCACGGTGGCCACCGACGAGACCGAGCCGGCCGGCGACGACGTCGTCGTTCCCGCGTGGCAGCTCCCCGAGCTGAGCCTGGTGAAGGCGGCTACCGCCGGCGTGCCCTACACGGCCGCCGGCCAGGCCGTGTCCTTCACCCTCACGGTCACCAACGTCGGCAACGTGACCCTGGCCGGCGTCGTGGTGAGCGACGCCAACGCCACCGGCATCGACTGCAACGCCGCGTCGGAAGGGGCGACGGACACGGTCGACCTGGCCGTCGGTGAGGCCGTGGTGTGCACCGCCACCCACATCGTCACCCAGGCCGACATGGACGCCGGCGAGTTCGACAACACCGCCATCGCCGCGATCGCCGACGATGTCTTCATCGACGACACGATCACGGTGGAGGGCGCCCCGCTGCCCGCGATGTCGATCGTCAAGACGGTGGCCTCCGGCAGCCCGTACGCCGCCCCCGGCGACGAGGTCGCCTTCACGGTCACCGTCACCAACACGGGCACCACCACGCTCCAGAACGTGAGCGTCAGCGACCCGCTGGCGGGCACGCTCGACTGCGACCCTGAAGCCGCCGGTGCCCAGGTCGACGAGTTCACCCTCGCCCCCGCCGCCGCGCTCACGTGCACGGCCGTGCACGTGGTGAACCAGGCCGACGTGGACGACGGCAGCTTCGTCAACACGGCCACGGCCGACAGCGACAGCACGAAGCCGGTGTCGGCCACGGCCACCGCCATCGCCCGCGAAGAGACGGTGGGCAGCCTCGTCGTCGACAAGCGGGTGGCGGCAACGCCGGCCCCGCCCGTCGGCGGCTACACGGTGGGCTCGGTGATCACCTGGACCATCGAGGTCACCAACAACGGCGACGTCACCCTCACCAACCTGCACGTCACCGACGACTTCGCCGACCTCGATGACTGCACGCCGGCCGCGGGTGCCGGCCTGACCAAGGTGGCCGCCGTAGCCGTGGACGCCGTGGTGCTCGGCGGATCGCTCGCCCCCGGCGCGTCGTTCACCTGCACGGCCACCCACACGGTGACCCAGGGCGACATCGACGACGGCAGCTACACCAACCTGGCGACCGCGTCGGGCGAAGGACCCAATGGTGACGTGGAGAACCCGGAGGACGACATCGTCGCCGCCGACGACGACACCGTCACCCTGCCGTACAACCCGAGCATCGTGGTCACCAAGACGGTGACCTCGACGGGGCCGTACGTGCTGAACAGCACGCTGGCCTACTCGATCGTGGTGACCAACAACGGCACCGTCACGCTCGCCAACGTCGGCGTCAGCGAGCAGGCCGGCGTCACCCTCGGAACCTGCACACCGGCCGCTCCGGTGGCGACCCTGGCCCCCGGCGCCACCGTCACCTGCACGGCCACGCACACGGTGACCAACACCGATCTGGCCGCCGGCACCTACCGCAACGTCGTCACGACACGCGGGTTCGCCAACCGCCAGGAGCGGGAGGTGACCGACACCGACACCGTCGACCAGGCGATGGTCGTGGCCGACCTGGCCATCGGCAACTCGGTCTCGCCGGGCGCCCCCACCGCCGGCCAGCAGCTGGTGTACGTGCTCACCGTCGACAACAACGGGCCGTCGGTGGCCACCGACCTGGTGGTCCTCGACCCGTTGCCGGCCGGGCTGACGCTGGTGTCGGCATCCGGTGACGGCTGGGCCTGCACGGGCACCACGACGGTGCGATGCACCCGGGCGTCGGCCGGGGTCGGCGAGTCGCTGCCCCCGATCACGGTGGTGGTGCAGTCGGCCGCCGCCCTCCAGGGCCTCGTGTCGAACACGGCCACCGTGTCCGGCAGCCGGTTCGATCCGGTCGCCGCCAACAACGTGGCCCCCGCCGAGGTCACGTTCGCACAGGTCCTGGCCGAGGTGATCACCGACACCCCGACCACGGTCGCCGTGCTCGATGCCAACCTGCCCCGCACCGGCGCCGCCGGCACGAGCCTGATGCTCCGGTTCGGTGCGTTGCTCACGGCGGCAGGGGCCACCCTGCTGCTGGTCGGTCGGCGCCGACCCGTTCGCCGCCCGCTCGTCTGATCCGACCGGTGGGTGTGGCCGCCTGGGGCCCCACACCCACCTGGTCCCGTCGATGTGTCGGGGCGCCAGCACCACCAGCCGGTGGCGATGACACACTGGCGGGGAGAGCCGTGATGTCCATCCGTCCCCGTCGTCCTACCGGTCACCCGTGCTCGACCGCCCCGTCGTGCGGGTCGACGCGCCCCGGGACGGCCCGCCGATGACCGCCGACGCCCCCTCCCGGCAGGACTGGGTGCGTCCGGCGCTGGCCCGCGCCGGGTTCTGCGCCGCCGCCGCCGCCGCCGTCGTGGCGGTGGGCTGGATGCTGTCGCACACCCGTGTGTTCCTGGCCTGGGTGCTGGTGTGGCCGCTGGTCGGGGCGATCCTCGTGCGGATGGCCCGCCTGGTGTGGCGGGGCACGTTCCGCCCCGAACCGACCACCAGTGCGGTGGCGTGCGAGACGGTGCTCATCGCCGTCGGCGTGGCCCTCGGCGTGCTGGCCACCACCGCGGTGCTGGGGTCGCCGCAGTCGTGGGCGGCGCGCCCCTCGGTGCCGTTGGTGCTCGGTGTCACCGAGCGACGCGGCGACACCCCCTTGACCATTCCGCCTGCGGCCACGAACGGCCTCGCCGCCCAGGACCGCCAGTCGATCGCGGCGCGCGCCGCCCGCGTCGCTGCCGGCGTGCTGCTCGGGGTGGCCGCCCAGCCGACAGCCGCCGCGGCCACCACGACCAGCACCACCGAGGGGACGACCACCACCTCGGCCGCGGCGGCGGGCACCGGGGCCGGCCCCACCACCACGGTGGCGCCGGGTGGTTCGGTGCGGGTCACCACGACCACCGACGCCATCGGCAGCGCCACCGCGGTGCGGCGCGCCACGACCACCACGACCCGGGCACCGGCGACGGTCGGGGGCACCGTGACCACGGTGCCGGTGGCGACCACACCGGCGCCGACGGTGCCGGCCGGCACCACCACGAGCCCCACGGTGGCCACCACGCCGGCACCCACCACGCCGGCGCCCACCACGCCGGCGCCCACCACCGCCGCGCCCACGACGGTGGCACCGACCACCACCGAGACGCCGCCGACGACGGCCCCGCCCGGCTGAGGTCCGGGCGCGCCGGGTCGGTGGCGGACGGCTCTGGCAGGATGAGCGCTCGCATGCGTCCGCTCCGTCGCCCCGTCGCCCGCTGGGGGCGCTTCCTCGCGCTCGCCTTGGCCGTGACGGTGCTGGCCGGGTGCCGGCTCGACGTCACCGCCATGGTGACGATGAACGACGACGGCTCCGGTCAGGTCACGATGACCGCGCTGGCTGACGCCGAGCTGCTGGCCAAGGTGCCCGCCGTGTTGAGCGACCTGCGCCTCGACGACATCCGCGCCGCCGGCTGGACGGTGGACGGACCCACGGCGGCATCCGACGGCGGGCAGTCGCTCACCCTCACCAAGCCGTTCGTGACGCCCCAGCAGGCGGCCACGGTGCTCGGCGAGCTGTCGGGGGCGGGGGGACCGCTGACCGGGGTGCAGCTCGACCTCACCCGCAGCTTCGCCACCGTGCGCTCCGCGGTGCAGGCCACGGCGGGCATCGACGGGGTGGCGGCGCTGGGCGACACCCAGCTCACCGAGGTGCTCGGCGGGCAGGCGGCGCTGTCGGACCGCATCACCGGTGACGTGGGCGAAGGGCTCCACGTGACGCTCGTGGCGCAGCTGCCCGGCCGCGTCGTGTCGTCGAACGGGACGGTGAGCGCCGACGGCACGACCGTGAGCTGGAACCCCGACCTGCGTGGCGGCGCGAAGGCCGACCTGCAGGCCGCGTTCGAGCAGCGCGACCAGCGGGCCCTCGACGCCCGCAGCCGCAGCCGGTTGGCCCGCATCGGGCTCGTCGCGTGGGCCGTGCTGGTGGTGCTGGGCGGTGGGGTGGCGGCGATCGTGGTGCACCGCCGGCGGCGCAGCCGCCGGGCCCGACCGGCACCGTCGCCGTTCGTGCGCTGACCGCGCGGCGCGGCGCGACCGTCCGCAACTCTGCGGCACCCCCTGCGTAGCGTGCCGGGCGTGGCCCGACTCAAGACCGTCTTCCGGTGCAGCTCCTGCGCCACCACCCAACCGAAGTGGGCTGGCCGCTGCGCCAGCTGTGGCGAGTGGAACAGCCTCGTCGAAGACCTGGAAGTGGTCGGTGGGCGCGCCGGAGCGCCGGCGGGCCTGCCCGCGGTGGAGCCGCCCATCCCCATCACCGAGGTCGACGCCACCGCCGGGGCGCCCGTGCCCTCGGGTGTCGCCGAGCTCGACCGGGTGCTCGGCGGCGGTCTCGTGCCCGGGTCGGTCACGCTGCTGGGTGGTGAGCCGGGCATCGGCAAGAGCACGCTGCTGCTGCAGGTGCTGGCCGCCCGGGCGGCGTTGGGCCAGCGCGTGCTCTACGTGTCGGCCGAGGAGAGCCGCCAGCAGGTGCGGTCGCGGGCTGAGCGGCTCGGTGCGCTCCAGCCCACGCTGCTGCTCACCAGCGAGACCGCCCTCCCGCACGTGCTGGCGGCCATGGCCTCCACCGATGCCGAGCTGGTCGTGGTCGACTCCATCCAGACCGTGTCCGATCCCGAGCTCGGCTCGGCGCCCGGCTCGGTGGTGCAGGTGCGAGAGTGCGCCCATCGGCTCGTGCAGGAAGCCAAGCGGCGGGGCGTGCCCGTGCTGCTCGTCGGCCACGTGACCAAGGACGGCGGCCTGGCCGGGCCGCGCGTGCTCGAGCACGTGGTCGACACCGTGCTCGCCTTCGAGGGCGACCGGCACCACGCGCTGCGGTTGCTGCGGGCGTCGAAGCACCGCTTCGGGCCCACGTCCGAGCTCGGTCTGTTCGAGATGCGCGAAGAGGGTCTGGTCGGCGTGGCCGATCCCAGCAGCCTGTTCCTGTCCGACCGTCGGGCGGGCCTGCCGGGGTGCGCCGTCGTGCCTACGCTCGAGGGCCAGCGGCCGCTCATGGTCGAGGTGCAGGCGCTGGTGACGCCGTCGGCGCTGGGCATGCCCCGTCGCTCGGCCCAGGGTCTCGACAACGGCCGGTTGGCCATGTTGCTGGCCGTGCTCGAGAACCGGGCCGCGCTGCCGTCGGGCGCCGCCGACGTGTACGTGTCGGTGGTCGGTGGGGTGCGCCTGACCGAGCCGGGGGCCGACCTCGCCATCTGCCTGGCGCTGGCGTCGGCCATGTCCGGCAAGGCGCTGCCCGACGGCCTGGTCGCCTGCGGCGAGGTCGGTCTGGGCGGCGAGCTGCGCCAGGTGGCCCAACTGCCCCGCCGGCTGGGAGAGGCGGCCCGTCTCGGGTTCGACAAGGCGGTCGTGCCCAGCAGCGCTCCCCACGGGGTCGAGGGGTTGCGGCTGCGCCGGGTCGACACCCTGGCCGAGGCGCTCGTGGTGTGCGGTCTGGTGCCCGGCGGCGCCCGTCAGCCCACGCGGTAGAGGGCGCGCACCGCGCCCAGGTCCGGCGACAGCGCCAGGGGCGTGCGCTCGAGCCGGTCGTCGCCGGCCCGCCGCTGGAGCAGCCAGCCGCCCCCGGCCAGCTGCAACTCGCCGGGGGTCGCCCGCATGGCGGTCACGGTCGTGTCCAGGTGACGTCGCGACGTCACCAGACCGGTCCGCCGGTCGACGGTCACGAGGGTGGCGCCGACGGCGGCGTACACCGTGGTGTCATCGACGGTCACGGTCGGGCCAGGGTCGTCGCCCGCCTGGCCGAGGTCGATGGTCCGCACGACCGTCGGTGGGGTCGGGTCGGCCACGTTGGCGATGCGGGTGGCCATCTCGACCAGGCGGCCGCTCCCACTGAGGGCGTAGAGGGTGCCGCTGTCGGGTGCCGCGGCCAGAGCACCGGGGTGCTGCCCGAAGCCGGCCTCGATGGGCAGGTCGAGGCAGTAGACCCGCCCGAGGTCGAGGCCGAGCACGTGGATGAAGGCGTGGCCGGCACCGTCGCCGCCCGGCTGCGCGTACAGCGTGAAGAGCGCGGTGCCGTCGGGCGCGGGCACGTGGGTGCGGCTGTAGCCCTGCATCTCCTCGTCGACCGACGCGCCCTTGTCGGTCCACGAGACGGGCAGGTCGACGGCGCCGGTCTCGAGGCGGTAGAGGCGCACGCGGTAGCGGTCGGGCGCAAGCGGCGGCAGGTACTCGACGAGAGCCAGCGCGCCGAACTGGGTGAAGGCTTCGGGGACCGCGTTGCCGGCCAGGGTGTCGCGCTGGGTGGTGCCGTTGCGGGTGACGACGGCCAGCGTGGTGGTCGATCGCCCGGGTGCGAGGTAGCGGGGGTCCCGTGGCGGTGCACCCCGGTCGTCGACGCCCACGAGGGCGACGCGGTCGCCGTCAGCGGCGACGACGGCGGGCCGGAACCGACCGGGGACCTCGACCATGTCCTCCACCGTGCCGGTCGCGCCGTCGAGCCACTGCACCGAGGTGCGGGCGCCGTCGGTGGCGGTGGCCACGACGGTGCGCCCATCGGGGGTGGCGACCGCCGGGCTCGCTGCGAAGAGGGTCGCGCCCCGGGCGTCGACGAGGGCGACGCCGCCGTCGGTCACGACGCCCCAGGCGGTGGACGCGACGGCCGGTGCGGGTGCCGCGGCCGGGGTCGCGGTGCGGCCCGTCGCCGGGGCGGAGGCGCACGCCGCGGTGAGCAGGGCGGTGGCGGCCAGCGATGCGGCGCGCCGATGGCAGCGGTTCATGGTCGACTCCCTCGGTCACCTCTTCTACACCTCGAGCCCCGGTTCGGTTCCCGGGTGGGGCGCGTCGGTTCAGCCCGCCGCCCGCATGCTCGCGGCCCACCGCAGGGCGGCATCGAGGTCGGGCGCGCCCTCGATGCGGTAGGTCTGGTCACCCACGTCCCACAGGAGGGTGTTGCCGGCCAGGCGTGCCTCGTCCTCGATCACCTGGTCACCCCCCACCTGGTAGAGCAGCCGATGGGGGGTGCCGCTGATCCAGTAGCCGCGGGCCGCGCCGATGTCGACGGGTGTGAGCGTGGTGCGCTCGTCGAGCACCTTGCCGAGGAAGGCAGTGGTGGCCGCGGTGAACTGGCTGAACAGCACGAGCCGCCCGCCGAAGCGGTGCACGGCCGTGACCATGCCGCCGACGGGGGGTTCGCGTCGGTAGATGGCCGAGGGCAGACCGAGCTCGGGGTCGGTCAGGACCTGCACCGTGAAGGGGCTGGCGCCGCGCCCGGCGTCGAGGGTGGTGACCCGGCCGAGGTCGAGGGCGTCGAGCGGCGGGTCGCCGGCGACCGTCGTGGTGGTGGGGGCGGTCGGGGGGATCGGGCCGGCCGTCGCCGGGGGCGGGGCACTGGTGGGCGTCGGCCGGGTGATCGAGACGCCGCGAAGACCGAGCCACCCGGCCACGGCCCGCCGCCCGGCCGGTACGACAGCCGTCACGATCGCCGCCAGCGCCACGGCGGCGGCGGCCGCGGCCAGCCACCTCCGACCCCGGGTGGGAGCGAGGACCTGTCCCGGCGAATCGCCGGCGATTCGCCGGGACAGTCGTTCCAGCAGCTCAGTGAGGTCGGGGACGGGGAGGGAGCCGGCGGCGGCGCGCAGGCGGGCCTCGAGCGCGTCGTCGGAGGGCGGGGCCGCGGGCCGGTCGGTCACGGCGCCCCCTCCTCCAGATCGAGCGCGGCCACCCGCGGCCGCAGCCGGTCGAGCGCCCGCGCCAGACGCGACTTCACCGTGCCCCGGGCCACGCCGAGCGCGTCAGCCATCTCCGCCTCGGATAGGTCGGCGAAGTAGCGCATGGCGATGACCTCGCGGTCCTGGTCCCGCAGCCGCCCCACGGCGGCGAGCAGGCGTCGGGCTCCATCGTCGGCCACCGCCAGCGTCTCGACCGATGGCCGCGCCACCAGCGGTGCGGTCATCGCCCCCACCCGCTCGTGCAGGCGCGTGCGGCGTCCGATGCTGCGCCGGCGGTTGCGGGCCTCGTTGGCCACGATGCGCAGCAGCCAGGGACGCAGCGGCGACTCGGCCCGGAAGCGGTCGAGGGCCCGGTACGCCTTGAGCATCGCTTCCTGCACCACGTCCTCCGCTTCGGCGCTCCCGCCGGTCATCACCTGGGCGACTCGCAGCGCTGCGCCGGCGTGCCGGCGCGCCAACTCGCCGAACGCGACGCCGTCGCCGCGCCGGGCCCGTTCGATCAGCTCCGTCTCCTCGACCGCGGTGAGGTCGTCCACGCGCCTCCTGGTCCGTCAACGCTTCCTACACCGGCCGCCGGTCCCCGGTTCCCCGGTTCCCCGGTCCCGTCGGGACCGGCCCGTGAGGCATGCGCCCCGAGCCGATGGACATCCCCGCCCATCTAGACTTCCCCCATGGCGAACCCCCGCAGCGCGGCTCTGCACGGCGCGCTCGCCCGGGTGGCTCCCGGCACGCCGTTGCGCGACGGACTCGATCGCATCGTGCGGGCCAAGATGGGTGCACTCGTGGTGATCGGCGACGGTCCCGACGTGCTCTCGATCTGTTCGGGCGGGTTCCTGCTCGACGCCCCCTTCAGCCCGCAGCGGCTGTCGGAGCTGGCCAAGATGGACGGCGCCATCATCATCACCACCGACGGCACGCGCATCGCCCGGGCCAACGTGCACCTGGTGCCCAATCCGAACACGCCCACCAGCGAGACGGGCACCCGGCACCGCACGGCCGAGCGCGTCGCGCGTTCCATCGACGTGCCCGTGGTCAGCGTCAGCGAGGACATGAGCGTGATCGCCGTGTACATCGGCGAGACCAAGCACGTCCTCGAAGACATCCCCCGGCTGCTCAACCGGGCCAACCAGGCCCTGCAGACGCTCGAGCGGTACAAGCTGCGCCTCGACGACGTGTCCGGCACGCTCTCGGCGCTGGAGGTGCAGGACCTCGTCACGGTGCGCGACGTGGCCACGGTGCTGCAACGCAGCGAGATGGCCCGCCGCATCTCGGCCGAGATCGACAACCAGGTCGTGGAGCTCGGTGCCGATGCCCGGTTGATCCAGCTGCAGCTGAACGAGCTCATGGGCGACGCCGAGGACGAGCGGTGGAGCGTGCTGCAGGACTACTGCGGGTGCCCGACGGAGCAGGACATCGACGATGCCCTGGTCGTGCTCAGCGATCTCGACGACGAGGATCTGCTCGATCTGCACGTGGTTTCGCGCGTCCTTCACCTGGGTGAGGGCGAGGACGGCGTCGATCGCAGCGTGGCGCCGCGCGGCTACCGCCTGCTGGCCAAGCTGCACCGGTTGCCCGAGGACGTCATCGAGTCGGTCGTGGCCCGCTTCGGTAGCCTGCACCGCATCATGCGGGCCACGGTGGCCGACCTCGACGATGTCGCGGGCGTCGACACCGAAGGCGCACGGTCGATCAAGGACGGGCTGACGCGCCTGGCCGAGACGAGCATCCTCGACCGCTACAGCTGACGCAGGTGGTCGGGTCCCCACGCAGGGGATTGGTCCCGTGTCGTTCCACACGACAATTGGATGGCCTACAACGTTGTCAGGAGGACGGCAGGACCATCGTCGGGTTCGCGGCGGTACGCTCCGCCCGTGACCGCCCTCGTGGTCGTGTTCGTGATCGTGCCGTTGCTCGAGCTCTGGGTGCTCGTGCAGGTCGCGCACGCCATCGGTGTCCTCCCGGCGTTGATCACCTTGGCCCTCGTGAGCGTCGTCGGCGCCACGTTGGTGAAGCGTCAGGGCCTCGGTCTGCTGCGCCGCATCCGTACCGACCTCGACCACCACGACCTGCCGACCGCGCACCTCGCCGACGGCGGGCTGCTGCTGGGTGCAGGTGTGCTGCTGACCGTGCCCGGCTTCGTGACCGACGCCATCGGCCTCGTGCTGCTCGTGCCACCGGTTCGTCGCGCCATGGCGGGTGCACTGCGCCGTCACTGGTCGCGCCGCCCCGCCCCGATCACCGCCACGCACGCCGGGCGTGTCACGATCATCGACACCAGGACCGCCGTGGGCGACGGCGATCCGAACACCCGTCCTCCTGAGGAGCTGCCTCGCCCGTGACCGACCCTGACCCAGCGCCCGTCGGGAAGCCCCTCCGTGAGGCCGCCACCGTCATGCTCCTGCGTGACGGTGACGACGGCCTCGAGGTGTTCATGCTGCGCCGGACCCTGAACGCCGCCTTCGTCGGTGGTGCCTACGTGTTCCCCGGCGGCGCGGTCGATCCCGCTGACCGGGCCGACGACGTGACCGGGCACTGCATCGGCCTCACCGACGTTGCCGCCAGCGATCTGCTCGGCGTGGAGCGGGGTGGTCTGGCGTACTGGGTCGCCGCCCTGCGCGAGTGCTTCGAAGAGGCCGGCGTGCTGCTGGCGCGTGACGGTGGCGATCAGGTGCTCTCGTTCGCCGAGGCCGACGTGGCCGCCCGCTTCAACGAGCACCGTCACGCCGTGCACGACGGCAACCTGCGTCTGGTGGAGCTGTGCGGCAACGAGGGGTTGCGCCTCGCCACCGACGACGTGCGCTACGTGAGCCACTGGGTCACGCCGATCGGCGAACCGCGTCGCTTCGACACCCGTTTCTTCGTGGCTCGCGCCCCGCGCCACCAGCACCCGTTGCACGACGACAACGAGACCATCGAGAGCCTGTGGGTCAACCCGGCCGTGGCCCTCGAGCGGCACCGCGCCGGCGAGCTGTTCATGATCTTCCCGACGATCAAGAACCTCGAGTTCCTCGTGCCGTTCACCACGTGCGACGAGGCACTCGCCGCGGCGGTCGCCCTCGGTCGACCTCCCATGATCCTGCCCCGGGTCGTGCGCCGCGGCGAGGGCATCGCCGTACTGCTGCCCGGCGACGAGGGCTTCGATGATCCGGACCTGCCCGATGCCGAGCTGAAGCCCAGCCGATGATGGCCGACTCGATGCCCGAGCAGCTGCTGGGCGGTCTCGGCCAGGCGGTGCTCGACGCCCTGCCCGGCCCCGGCGGGCTCGTCGACGCCGACGGCACGCTGATCGTGGTGAACGGTCGTTGGCGCGAGGCCCAGCCGACGGCGGGGCTCGAGGACTTCGCCGTCGCACCCGGCGAGAACGTGATCACCGCACTGGCGCAGCTGCGCGCCCGGCTGGCGGGGCACGAGGCGACCCTCGCCGTCGACAGCCTGCTGCTGGCGCTCGACCGCGTGCTGCACGGCACGTCGACGCGCGAGCAGGTGTCGATCGCCCACCTGCGGGGCTGGGACGGGCTGACCCAGTTCACGTTCTCGCGGCTGCCGGAGCCGCCCGGGGGTGCGCTGCTGCTCATCGCCGACCCCGACGAGCGCAACGCCAGCGACGAGCGCCTCGCCATCGCGCTCACCCACGACCGCCTCACCGCGCTGCCGAACCGCACGCTGTTCATCGATCGCGTGGCGTCGGCGCTGGCTCGTCCGCAGCGCGGCGAGGTCACGGTGGTGCACCTCGACCTCGACCGCTTCCGGTTGGTGAACGCGCTGGTCGGCCCGGCCCAGGCCGACGGGGTGCTGGCCCAGCTCGCCCGCCGGTTGGCCGGCATGCTGCACGCGGGCGAGAGCGTGGGGCGGGTGGGCGACGACGCGTTCGCCATCGTGTCCGAGGCCATCGTCAGCGAGGCCGAGGCGCTGGCCATGGCGGCCCGCATCCTCGGTCGCATCGAAGGTCCGTTGCCGGTGGCCGGTCAGGAGATCGTGGTGTCGGCCTCGATCGGCATCGCCTCGGCGCGCCGTGGCGCCGTGGTGGCCGCCGGCGATCTGATGCGCGACGCCGAGCTGGCCGCCGGCCTGGCCAAGCAGCGCGGTGGCGCCCAGGTGGCCGTGGCCCACGACGAGCTGCGCGACGCGTCGGCCAAGCGGGCCGAGATCGAGCAGGCGCTGCGCAAGGCGCTCGACCGCCACGAGCTCCACCTCGCCTTCCAGCCCGAGGTCTCGTTGGAGACCGGCCGGGTGGTGGGGGCCGAGGCGCTGCTGCGCTGGTCCCATCCCGAGCTCGGCAACCTGGCGCCGGCCACGTTCATCGGCATGGCCGAGGAGACCGGCCTGATCCACCGCATCGGTGAATGGGTGCTGCGCCAGGCGTGCAAGGCGGCGGCGTCGTGGTCGCTGCCGGCCGACGAGTCGACCCTGTACGTGGCGGTGAACGTCTCGGCCCACCAGCTGGCCGACGCCGCGCTCATCGAGCTGGTCGACCAGGTGCTGGGCGAGACTGGCCTGCCCGCCCACCGCCTGTGCCTGGAGATCACCGAGTCGGTGATGCTGTCCCAGCTGGGCACGGCGCGCGAGACGCTGAGCCAGTTGCGCGAGCGGGGCGTGCGCATCGCCCTCGACGACTTCGGCACCGGCTACGCGTCGTTCGAGTACCTGCTGCGCCTGCCCATCGACCTCGTGAAGCTCGACGCCTCGTTCGTGTCGCGGCTGGTGAGCGACCCCCACGACCGGGCCGTGGTGGAAGCGATGGTGGCGTTGTCGCGGCGACTCGGCCTGCTGATCGTGGCCGAAGGGGTGGAGGACGAGGAGCAGCGCGCCGCGCTGGCCGTGATCGGCTGCGATGTCGTGCAGGGCTTCAAGACCGGGCGACCAGGCGACGAGGCCTCGCTCCTCGGTACGGTGTGGCGCCGGGCGCTCGGCATGTCGTGGTGAGCGCTCCGTACCTGTGACCCGATGAGCCGATGAGCCGCCGATGACCGCACCCCGAACCGTTCCGCTGCGCGTGGCCACGCGCGGCAGCGAGCAGGCTCGCGCCCAGGCCGGCCACGTGGCCGAGCGCCTCACGGCGGCCACCGGACGCCCGGTGGAACTGGTGCTCATCGAGACCACGGGCGACCGCGTCCGTGACCGGCCGATCTGGGAGATCGGCGGCCAGGGCGTGTTCACCAAGGAGGTGCAAAACGCCGTGATCGAGGGGCGGGCCGACATCGCCGTGCACTCGGCCAAGGACCTGCCGTCGTCGTGGACGACCGAGGGCCTGGTGCTGGCGTCGGTGCCCGAGCGGGCCGACCCGCGCGACGCCCTGGCCGGGGTCGCGCTGGCCGCGCTGGCGCCCGGCGCCACCATCGCCACCGGGTCGACGCGTCGGCGCACCCAGCTGGCCCACCTGCGGCCCGACCTGCAGTTCGTCGGCCTGCGGGGCAACATCCCCACGCGCATCGCCCGGGCCGACGCGCCCGACGTGGACGCCGTGGTCGTGGCCGTGGCCGGCGCCACCTGGGTCGGCCTGGCCGACCGCCTGGCCGACGTGTTCGAGGTGTCGACCATGGTGCCCCAGGTCGGCCAGGGCGCCCTGGCCATCGAGTGCCGCGCCGACGACGCCGCCACCCGCGAGGCGGTGGCGGCCATCGAGCACGCCGCCAGCCGGCGTCGGGTCGACGCCGAGCGGGCGTTCCTGGCCCACCTCGGCGGCGGGTGCGAACTGCCGGTGGGGGCGCACGCCACCATCGACGGCCACGGCCGCCTGCACGTGGTCGCCCTGATCGCCTCGGCCGATGGTCGCGAGGTCGTACGGGGCGCAGCCGAGGGCGACGATCCGTCGGTGGGGGCTTCGCTGGCCGCCCGCCTGCTGGCCGACGGCGGCCACCTGCTGCAGCCCTGACTGCTCCGGCGAATCGCCGGCGATTCGCCGGAGCCAGTCGCTACGGCACGAACCAGCCTTGCTGGTCGATGACCAGGTCGGTGCCGACGTTCGGGAAGTACGACACCCGACCGGCGTTCACCAGGCTGGAGATGGCCAGGCTGGCCCGGGTCTGGTTCGGCCCGTTCCAGTTCACGTTCGACGCCGTCGGACGGGTGGCGCCCGTGGGCCACGCCGTCACGAAGCCGGCGAAGGCGGTGCCGTCGACGGTGAGGTTGTGGATGATGGCGATGGCGTTCGCCGGGGCCACGGCGGCCGTGTAGTCGACCACGCCGGTGTCGCCGGCGTTCAGCCGGCCGAACGGCGCCCCCGCCTCACGGGTGTCGAGCAGTCGCCGCGGCGACACCGCCACCATGAGGCCCTTGGTCGCCAGCGGGGCCGACGAGTCGGTGAAGTAGCCGGCCACGTCCATGACCAGATGGGTGGGCTGCAGCGTGTACAGGCTCACCTTGCCGTCGGTGCCCACCGGCAGCATCACCAGGTTCGAGCGGATGTCGTTGGTGCCCACCGGGTTCACGGTGGACGCCAGCGGGCGGGTCTGCCCCGTCGGCCACGCCGTCACGAAGCCGCTGCGGGCCGTGTTGGTGACGGTGACCACGAGGGCCACGGCCGAGATGCCGGTCGTCGGTAGGCCACCGCGGCCCGCCACCTGCACGTCGATCGACTCCTCGGCGCCCACGATCTTGGCCGCCGCCCCGTTGCCCTCACGGGTGTCGAGCAGACGGGCCGGGTTGTCGAGCGGCACGTAACGACCGGCGTTCGATGTCGCCGTTTCGGTCCAGTAGCCGGTCACGTCGATCACCAGGTGGCCGCCGCGCTGGGTGTACAGGCTGACCCTGCCGCCAACGCCCAGCCTCACCACGGCGGCGTTGGCCACGGTGTCGTTGGCGTTGGAGAAGTTGATGGCCGACGTGATCGGCCGCTCCTCGCCCGAGGGCCACGCCGTCACGAACCCGGCCGCGGTCGAGTCGGTGCCCGTGATGTTCAGGGCCACCGCCTTGGCGTCGTTGGGCACGCCACTGGTGGCGCCGGCGATCTGGACCTCGATGGTGTCGCTCGCGGCGGGCTTGGGGCCGCTGTAACCCGTGCCGTTGCGGGTGTCGAGCACGCGGGTCGGCGTGAGCGGGTGGAAGGCCGACGGCAGCGTGATGCCCGGCGGGGTGGTGGCCACGATCTTGCGCAGCTCACCGCCGTTGCTGTAGCTCGTGTAGTAGATCGCCCACGCGCCACCCTGGTTGACCGTGCGCATCGAGGAGACCTGGCCGGCATCGGCGGAGAACGTCTCGTTCGTGTAGCCGCCGTTGCCGTCGGGCAGCAGGGCGAAGATGTCACCGCAGGTGAAGTCGGCGTAGATGTAGCCGCCGCTGTACCGCGCCGGCCACGCCGAGTTGGGCACGAACGCGCCGCCGGTGATCGACGTGCACCCGGCGCCGCGGAAGTAGGCGTACACGGGGTTGGTGACGCCGGCACCGGGGTCGCCACAGTTGGTCTGGCTCCCCTGGACGCAGTTGCCCTCACGCTCGGGCCACCCGAAGTTGGCGCCGATGGACAGCTCGTCGATCTCCTCGCTCGTGCTCTGGCCCACGTCGTTCACGAAGATGCGGGTCGTGGTGCCACTGGTGTTCGGGTCGGCGGCGATGCGGAACGGGTTCCGCAGGCCCTGGGCCACGATCTGGCGGCACTCCTTGGTCGGCTGGGCGCCCGTCTTGCAGTCGGCCGAGTTGGCGCCCTGGTACGGGTTGCTGCCGGGGATCGAGCCGTCGGGGTTGATGCGCAGGATCTTGCCGCGCAGGTCGCCGAGGTTGTGCGAGTAGGCGGTGCCGTTGGCGTCGTCACCGGAGGAGATGTAGAGCATCCCGTCCTTGCCGAACTGCAGGTCGCCACCTTCGTGGTTCGTGGCCTGCGACAAGATGTTGTCGATCAGCACGAACTCGGCGGCGGCGGAGTCGCCGGTCATGGTGAAGCGCGACACGCGGTTGCGGCAGCCACTGCCCGGGTCGTAGCCGTAGTACAGGTAGATGTAGTGGTTCGTGGCGAAGTCGGGGTCGCGCTCGACGCCGAGCAGGCCCTGCTCACTGCCGATGCACACGCTCAGCGTGAGTGCGGGAGCGGCCACCTTGGTGCCGTTGGCGGCGATGACCGTGAGCGTGCCGCCCTGGCCGGTCACGAGCATGCGCCCGTCGGGCAGGTCGACCACGTCGGTCGGTGCCGTGATCGACCCGGCGACCCGGGTGTCGGCGAACCCGGACGGCACGGTGGCCGCGTTCGCCGTGGTCGCGTGCGTGACCAACGCTGTGGGGGCGGCGACGGCCAGACAGGCCAACGCCACCACGGACCGGAAACGTCTCGACATGGATCCTCCGAGGGGATGCGCGACAACAGGTGCTGCACCCGTACCCGCCCGAGTACCGGTTGTTCCGCCCGCCGACCGGCAACCTACCAGGGACTACGCAGCGTGGGGGACCTTCCCGCCCCGACCCCGGTCGAGGTCCGGTTCACAGAGCGTTCACATTCGGGCAACGGGTGTGAAACCGCTCACGGCAAGGCTGCGTGCCGGTCATCACCACCAATGTCTTCCAAATCGAGAGGGTTCCCGTGGCCTATCAAGCCGAGTACATCTGGGTGGACGGCACCCAGCCGTCGCCCATGCTGCGCAGCAAGACCAAGATCCAGCCCGACGGCAAGGAGCCGCCGATCTGGGGGTTCGACGGGTCGTCCACCGACCAGGCCACCGGCGACAAGAGCGACTGCGTGCTCCACCCCGTGTTCGTCTGCCCCGACCCGATCCGCGGGGGCGACAACGTGCTCGTCATGTGCGAGGTCCTCCTCGTCGACATGAAGCCGCACCCGACCAACACCCGGTCCGCCTGCGAGAAGGTCGCCAAGAAGTACGCCAAGCACGAGTCGTGGTTCGGCATCGAGCAGGAGTACACGATGCTCCGTCTCGACGGCAGCCCCTACGGCTTCCCCGAGGGTGGCTTCCCGGCGCCCCAGGGTCCGTACTACTGCGGCGTCGGCGCCGGCCGCGTCGTGGGCCGTCCGATCATCGAGCGCCACACCCAGGCCTGCCTCGACGCCGGCATCGCCATCTCCGGCACCAACGCCGAAGTGATGCCCGGCCAGTGGGAGTTCCAGGTCGGCCCGGCCGGCCCGCTGGAGTGCTCCGATCAGCTGTGGGTCGCCCGCTGGCTGCTGCAGCGCATCGCCGAGGACTACGACGTGGTCATCTCGTTCGCCGCCAAGCCGATGAAGGGCGACTGGAACGGCGCCGGCGCGCACACCAACTTCTCCACCGTCGGCATGCGCAGCAAGGGCGGCTTCGCCGTCATCGAGAAGGCGTGCGCGGCCCTCGGCAAGAAGGTCGACCTGCACGTCAAGAACTACGGCAACGACATCGAGAGCCGCCTCACCGGCAAGCACGAGACGGCGCCGTACAACAAGTTCACCTACGGCGTGTCCGACCGCGGTTCGTCGGTCCGCATCCCGTGGCAGGTCAAGGTCGACGGCATGGGCTACATGGAAGACCGCCGTCCCAACGCCAACATGGATCCGTACCTGGTGACCCGCCTCATGGTGGACACCATCTGCGCCGCGCTCTGAGCCGACGCTGAGCAGTCCGTCCTCGGGCCCGTTCGAGACCTCGTGTCCGAACGGGCCCGGGTCCGTTTTCGGACGACCCCTGTGGGCTGCTGTGAACGGCGTGTGAAACGGCCGCTGCCCACGGGCGTGGTGCGCAAGGTGTGCGCAAGAATCCAGCCCATGCACGACCAGCAGGACTACGTCCTCCACCAGGCCGAGGAGCGCAAGGTCCGCCTGATCCGCCTGTGGTTCACCGATGTGCTCGGGCAGCTCAAGAGCTTCGCCATCAGCCCGGCCGAGCTCGAAGACGCCCTCGCCGAGGGCATGACCTTCGACGGTTCCTCCATCGACGGCTTCTCGCGCGTGCAGGAATCCGACGTGCTGGCCATGCCGGACGCGACCACGTTCGAACTGCTGCCGTGGGCCGATCCCAAGGCGCCCGAGGCCCGCATCTTCTGCGACATCCACAACCTCGACGGCACGCCGTTCGGTGGCGACCCCCGCCAGGTGCTGCGGCGCAACCTGGAGCGGGCCCGCAAGGCCGGCTTCTCGTTCTACGTGGCGCCCGAGATGGAGTTCTTCTACTTCTCGCCCGAGGACGGCCTGACCCCGAAGCCGCTCGACAAGGGCGGCTTCTTCGACCTCACCGCCAACGACATCTCCGGCTCGCTGCGCAAGCGCACCATCTCGATGCTGGAGACGATGTCGATCCCGGTCGAGTACAGCTTCCACGAGGACTCGCCCAGCCAGCACGAGATCGACCTGCGCCACACCGACGCCCTCACCATGGCCGACTCGGTGATGACGATGCGCGTCGTCGTGCGCGAGGCCGCGGCCGAGCAGGGTCTGTACGCCACGTTCATGCCCAAGCCGCTCGAAGGCGTGCAGGGCTCGGGCATGCACACCCACCTGAGCCTGTACCGCGGCGAGGACAACGCGTTCTACGACGAGAACGATCCCTACGGCCTGTCGGACGTGGCCAAGGGCTTCATCGCCGGCCTGCTGCGCCACGCCCCCGAGATCACCGCCGTCACCAACCAGACGGTGAACAGCTACAAGCGGCTCATCCCCGGCTTCGAAGCGCCGGTGTACCTGAGCTGGGCCCGCAACAACCGCTCGGCACTGGTGCGGGTGCCCATCCCCCGCAACCGCAGCCAGGCCACCCGCATCGAGTACCGCTCGCCCGACCCGGCGTGCAACCCCTACCTCGCCTTCTCGCTGCTGCTCGCCGCCGGCATGGCCGGTGTGGAGAAGGGCTACACGCTGCCCGACGAGGTCACCACGAACCTGTTCGCCCTCAGCGACGACGAACTGGCCAAGCTCGACATCGCCCAGCTGCCCCAGTCGCTCGACGGTGCGCTCACGTCGATGCAGAGCTCGGAGCTCGTGCAGGAGGCGCTGGGCGAGCACACCTTCGAGTGGTTCCTGCGCAACAAGCGCCAGGAGTGGCGGGCCTACAAGACGACGATCACGCCCTTCGAGATCGAGCGCTACCTCCGGAGCTGAGCGATCACCATGGAACCCATCGTCGTCTTCCCCGACCCACCACCACCCGAGCTGGCCCAGACGCTCGACCTCGCCGGGTACACCTGGCAGGCGGCGTCGTCGGCCGACGTGGCCAACCGCCTCGAACCGGCCGACGGGTGGGCCGGCGGCATCGTCGTGGCCGACCGCGATCCCGACGGTGCCTGGGCCTTCTGCCGCAGCCTGCGCAAGGGCGACAACGCCCTCGGCCCGTTGCTGCTGATGGTGTCGGGCGCCCAGCTCGCCGACCTCGAGCTGCGCGACGAGCTGTTCGACGACTTCTGCCTCGCCCCGTTCCACCCGCGTGAGCTCGAGGCGCGCCTGCGCCACCTGTTCTGGCGCAAAGGCGGCGGCACGCGGCCCGAGCTGGTGGAGTACGGCCCGCTGGCCCTCAACCTGGAGACCTACCAGGCCTCCATCCAGGGCGAGCCGCTCGACCTCACCTACATGGAGTATGAGCTGCTCAAGTTCCTCGCCCAGCACCCCGGGAAGGTGTTCACCCGAGAGATCCTGCTGTCGCGGGTGTGGGGCTACGAGTACTACGGCGGCGCCCGCACCGTCGACGTGCACGTCCGGCGCCTGCGGGCCAAGCTGGGCGAGGAGCACGCAAACCTCATCCAGACGGTGCGCAGCGTGGGCTATCGCTTCGGTCAGAGCCGCTGGAGCAGCTGACGACCGCCGCGAACGCCGGTCGTAGCACGAACGTGTACTTCCCGGGCCGAACCCGGATCCTTACCTTCATCGTGTCAGTCTGGGGCCGACGAAGGAGCCGGTGAGCAACGTGGAGTGGGATCGCCAGACGTTGGTGCGCACCGGCCTGGCCGCTGCCGCGCTGCTGGCGCTCGCTGCGGCCACCGCCGCGGTGGCCAAGGGCGGCGCCGACCCGGTCGAGGCCGGCCGCCCCACGCCCGACAACCCGGCCGTCGTCGTGCTGATGCCCTCCACCGTGCCCGGTCCGCGGGGGCCGACCATGCCGCCGGACGGGACCCCGATCACGCCGGAGACCGCGCCCCGCCTGGTGCTGCCGGCGGTGTCGGCGACGACCGCGGCCACGACCGCCACGGCGCCGCCGACCGCGGCCACTGCCACGACCGCGGTGCCGGTGACGACTGCGGCCACGACCACGACCGCGGCCCCCGAGCCCGAGCCGCCGGCCGACGTGCGCTGCGCCGAGATCACGGCCGAGCCGCCGGTGCGCGACACGCCGCGGTCACCCGTGCTGCGGGTCAGCGGCGTGGCCGCCAACTGTGGGCCGACCGACCTCACGTTCGTGGTGCAGGTGACCGACGTGTCGAACCACACCGATCCGGGCTGCAACGCCGGGACGCGCATGTCGAGCTTCATCCGGCGCAGCCCGGGCACGAGCGAGGCGTGGTCGGTGATGACCAACCGGGCGCCGTGCCCCGGGCCCTACACGCTGAACATCGCCGTGGTCGACCTCGAGGGCGAGGTCCTCGCCGGCCGCAACGTCGTCACCGGCTGAACCGCGTCGGTCAGGGCGGGCCGGCGGTGGCTCGCAGCACGTCGCGGTCGAACGCATCGGCCGGCACCTTCACCGTGCGGTAGCTCCACGCGTCGATCATGTCGACGCTGAGCACCGGCGTGTCGTCGGTGTCGAACTCGGTGAGCTGCGGCATGGTCTGGTCGCCCCAGCCCACCACCACGTGGCCGTCGGCCTGGCGGCGCACGCTGCCCATGCCGGCCGACCATCCCTCGCCGGTGAGCGGGGCGCTGTGGTCCTGCGCGAACACCAACCGGGCGGTGCTGTTCGTGGTGTCGAGCCGGTAGATCACGGCGCGGGCGCGTTGCCCGGTCTTGCCGGTGCGGTTGTCGACGAGCGACAGCTCGGTGCCGTCGGCCGACAGGCGGGCGTCGTGCTGGCGGGCGGGGCCGCCGAGCGGGTCGTCGAGGAAGGTGAACGTGCTGGCCGGTCCGCCCAGGCGCCACACGATCTGGCCATCGTCGAGGCCGCCGGGGTTGCGGCGAATGCGCAGCACGGTGTCGAGGTGGGCGAGCGACACGATCACGTCGCCGTTGGCGGCGACGTCGAGCGAGTCGGCGTGCTGCAGGTCGCACCCGGGGATGCCGGCGAGCGGCAGGTACGTCGAATCGGCGGCGCTGAGGTGGTCGCGGCTGCGCCACGTCCACACGGCGAGCCCGTCGTTGTCGAGCTCCTGGATGGTGGACCACCACACGTCGTCGGTGGCGTCGGCGCACGCCGGCGGGCCGGGGAGCACGACGTGCTGCTCGAGCTCGTAGGTGAGCAGCAGCGCGTGTCCGCCGGGGAGCTGCACGAGGTCGTGGTGGTCGGTGGGGCTGCCCGCGGTGGAGTAGCTGCGCACCTGGGTGCCGTCGAGCGCCTCTTCCACGTAGGTCGTGGTGGGGTCGAGCCCGAAGCCGAGGTTGGCGGCGAGCAACGGCGACCACGCCAGGTTGCCGTCCACCGTGCGGCGCACGTCGAACACCGGCGTGCTGGTGCGGCGGTACCAGACCGGCGTGCCGTGGTCGTCGAGGATCATCACGTAGTTGCCGGTGGAGCCGAAGGCCGTGCCCGACAGGAACCAGCCCGGGCCGGGCTCGGTGCGCAGCGTCGTGCGCAGGGTGGGGAAGTCGTGGGGCAGGCACCGGATGCTGTAGCTGGCCACCACCACCTCGCCGCGCGTCACGCGCACCGTGACGGCGTCGTCGGCCACGGGCGCGGCGTGCCCCGCCGTGTGGATGCCGGGCTCGCCGATGGTGAGGCCCGCCGGGCTCAGGATGGTGGCGATCAGGCCGGGGGCCACGCGCACGTCGACGGGCAGATCGAGCGGTCCCGACTCGGGGCAGCGCACGGTGTAGTCGAGGGTGCCCGGGTCGAACGGCTGGTTCAGCGCGGGGGAGTCGACCTGGTCGGTGGGGGCGATGACGATGTCCTGCACCGGCCCGCCGGCGCCGTAGGTGCCGAGCAGGTCCACCACCAGATGGGTCGCGGTGTTCGTGCGCCCGCACACGGAGCGGTCGGGGCCGAGGCCCACGGTGACGACGTTGGTGGCCTCGTTGCCCACGACCTGGTTCAGCGACGACGTCGGCGGCGGCACGGCGCCGCAGGGGTAGATCGTCACGTACCCGGGGGCCGAGGTGTCGGTGGTGACCACGTCGAGCACGACCGCGGCGGTGTCGTCGGCCAGGGCGGCACCGCTCAGGTCGAGGTGGAACTCGGCACCCGGTGGGGGCCCGCCGGCGAGGGGCCCGGTGCCGTCGCGGGTGTCGACGACGCGCTGGGCGGTGCGGGGGGTGAGGAGCAGCCCCCGGTCGTCGGGCGAGGCCGGTGCGAACCAGCCGGCGAGGTCGACGACCAACTCGGCGGTCTGGTTGGTGAAGATGCACAACCGGCCGTCGTCGGAGAGGCCGACGTAGGCGTGGTTGGCCCGGCTCTCGGTGGCCAGGAAGTTCACGGTGGACGTGGGCGGCAGCCCGGCGCCGCACGGGTGGGCCACGGCGAACCCGGCGCCGGCGGCGCCGGTGACGGTGATGTTCACGGCGACGGCCCCGGCGTCGGCGGGCACGCCGTTGCGTCCGGCCACGGGCAGCACCAACTCGGTGCCGGAGGCCACCGGGCCGGAGGCGCGGTCGGGGCGGGCCGTGGTGCGGGTGTCGACCAGACGCTGGCCGGTGTCGGGATGGAAGGGCAGGCCGGCGGGGCCGAACCAGCCGATGAGGTCGACCACCAGGTGGGTGGCGACCGACGTGAACAGGCAGACCGCGTGGGAGCCGTCCAGGGGGGCGACGACGAGATTGGCGGCCGGGTCACCCAGGCGCGGGTTCAGGTTCGAGGCGAGGGGTGCGGTGGTGCCGCAGGGGTAGGCCGTCACGAAGCCCCGGCCGGCGGCGTCGACGGCGGTGAGGTTGAGGGCCACGGCGGTGGCGTCGGCGGGAACCGCGGCGACTTCGTGCAGGTCGACGGCGATGACGCAGTCACGCCCGACCGGCATCGGATCGGGACCGGTGCGGGTGTCGAGGAGCCGCTCGGTGGTGACGGGGGTGAAGCCGGCCGGCGCCGGGGTAGGCGTGGGGGCGGCGGCGATGGGCGCGGCGCACGCCGGGGTGGCGGCCGTGGCCGGCGCCGCCGGGAGCAGGGGGAGACCGACCGCGACCAGGAGCGCCGCCACCCCGCCGGTGATGGGCCGTGACATGGTCGCCACCCTAAGAGATATCCACCCCCGAAAGGTGTCATGGGGGGGAGGTACGGGTGGAGGTGCGGGTGCGGGCGGGGTTCAGGCCTGCAGGCGCGTGGCCACGGCGCGGTGCTGGGCCAGGCGCTCGTCGAGCGCGGGGTGCACCAACTGGCCGTCGCTCACCACGGGCACCCCGGCCACGATGGTGTGGCGCGCGAACACCGGCCCGCACCGCAGCCACGCCTCGACCGGGTCGGCGATGGCCCCGGCGAACAAGGGCCCCTGCAGCGACCACACCGCCACGTCGCCCACGGCCCCGACGCTCAGTTCGCCGATCTCGCCCAGGCGACCCAGGCACGCCGCCCCGCCCCGGGTGGCCATCTCGAGCGCCGTGCGGGCGGTGGCGGCGCCGGCACCGTCGCGCAGCTTGGCCAGCAGCATGGCCTGGCGGGCCTCGAGCCACAGCGACCCGCTGTCGGCCGACGACGAACCATCGACGCCGAGCCCCACCGGGCTGCCCGCCCGCCGCAGCGCCACCACGGGCGCGATGCCCGACGCCAGGATGAGGTTCGAGCTCGGGCAGTGGGCCACGCCGACCCGGGCCGCGCCGAGCCGGGCGATGTCGGCCGGCCCGGGGGTCACGCAGTGGGCGACCCACGTGTGGTCGTGGCACCAGCCGACGTCGGCCAGGTACTCGGCCGGTCGCATCCCGAACTGGGCCCGCGAGAACTCGTCGTCCTCGGCGTTCTCGGCCAGGTGGGTGTGCAGGCGCACGTCGAGCTGCTCGGCCAGCGCCGCGGTGCGACGCATCAGGTCGGGCGTGACGCTGAACGGCGAGCACGGCGCCAGGGCGATGCGCACCATGGCGCCGTGGGCACGGTCGTGGTGGCGGCCCACCGCGTCGGCGAAGGCGGCCAGGATGTCGTCGTCGTCGGCCACCACGTCGTCGGGGGGCAGCCCACCCTTCGATTCGCCGAGCGACATGGCGCCCCGCGTCGGGTGGAAGCGCATGCCGAGCTCGCGTGCCGCGGTGATCTCGGCCGCCAGCAGGTCGCCGCCGTGGTGCGGGTGCAGGTAGAGGTGGTCGGTCGAGGTGGTGCAGCCCGACAGGGCCAGCTCGGCCAGGCCGATCCACGCCGAGATGAACGCGCCCTCCTCGTCGAGTCGGCGCCACTGCGGGTAGAGCGACTGGAGCCAGCCGAACAGGGGCTTGTCGGTCATCGGCGGCCAGGCGCGCGTGAGGTTCTGGAACATGTGGTGGTGGGTGTTCACCAGCCCGGGCGTGACCAGGCACCCCGACGCGTCGACTACGCGGTCGGCCGGCGGCGGTGGGTCGGCGGGACCGCCCACGGCCACCACCAGACCGCCGTCGATCGCCACCCAGCCGCCGGGGATCTCCCGCTGGTCGACGTCCATCGTGGCGACCAGATCGGCGCCCCGGATCAACAGCTGTGCCATGGCGGAACGCTAGTGCCGGCCCATCCGGCCGTGCCGGGGTCGCCGGCGTCCGTTTGCCGTGGCACCGGTGTGGCGCCACCCCGTACCGTGTCGGCCCATGACGAGGTCAGCGGTGGGATTGGGCGTGGCCACGGTGCGCGCCGACAGCGACAAGGTGCTCGACGTGCGCTACCCGGAGGTGGCGCTGGGCGCCGACCCGTCGGTGCTGACGGTCGACCGCGAGCTGCTCGGTCGCCTGGCCGGCGACGATGCCCGGCGCGGTGTCACACGCCGCGTGGTGACCACGGTGATCGACCTCGACACGCCGCCGGCCGACGCCGCCGACGCCTACCTGCGTCTGCACCTGCTGTCGCACCGCGTCGTGGCACCCCATTCGCTGGCCATGGACGGCATCTTCGCCACGCTCAACAACGTGGTGTGGACCAACGCCGGGCCGTGCGCGCCCGACGACTTCGAGACGACGCGGCTGCGCCTGATGGTCGACGCGCCCGTGCTGGTGCACGGGCTCGACAAGTTCCCCCGCATGGTCGACTACGTCATCCCGAGCGGCGTCCGCATCGCCGATGCCGACCGGGTGCGCCTGGGTGCCCATCTGGCCGACGGCACGACCGTGATGCACGAGGGCTTCGTGAACTTCAACGCGGGCACGCTCGGGCCTTCGATGGTCGAGGGGCGCATCTCCGCCGGGGTCGTCGTCGGCGCCCACAGCGACGTGGGCGGTGGGGCGTCGATCATGGGGACGCTGTCGGGCGGCGGCAAGGAGGTCGTCCGCATCGGCGAGCGGTGTCTGCTGGGCGCCAACGCCGGCATCGGCATCAGCCTGGGTGACGACTGCATCGTGGAGGCCGGGCTGTACGTGACAGCGGGCACGCGGGTCACCCTGCCCGACGGCGAGGTCGTGAAGGGCCGCGAACTGTCGGGCGCCTCCAACCTGCTCTACATCCGAGACAGTGAGACGGGCACGGTGCGGGCCCGGCCCCGAAAAGGCGAGTGGGGCGGGTTGAACGCCGTGCTCCATGCCAACTGAGCAGGCCGTGCTCGGCGCGATGAGCCGAATGGGCCACTGTCCAACGTCAGCCGCCTGGGTTAAAGTTGTATCGTACCTGTCTCAAGATAGTTACAAGACCGTGACGATGTCCGCGGCGCGTGTACTTGTGCCCACCGCGGGGGTTCTTAGCGGTCATAGTGAAGAGCAACGCCAGAGATAGCCAAGACATGTTCAAGGCTTGGCCTTTCTGGATCATGGGCGAGAGCACCCCGGAGGGTGGACCAATGCACGGGCAACCAAGGAATCGGTCGAAGCGGCGGAGCTCCGCCCAGGCGCTGCTCCTAGGTGGCGGCATCCTTGCCGGTGTCCTGATGGCCAGTCCGGCCTGGGCCACGGGCACGCCTTCCAGTGCGCCGCCGGTGAGCGCCAGCGCCAGCAGTGCGCCCCGTTCGTCGTCGAGCGCGCCGCCGGTGAGCGCCAGCGCCAGCAGTGCGCCCCGCTCGTCGTCCAGCTCGGCGCCGTCCTCGTCGTCGTCGAGCGTGGGGAGCACCACGTCGTCGACCGCGGCGACCACCACGACCGTCGAAGACACGACCACCACGAAGGCCACGACCACGACCACCGACGGCCCCCGGGCCGTCGTGCCTCCCGAGCTCACCTCACCGCCCATCACCCAGGGCGCCACGACCGAGGACCCGGCCCAGGTCGAGGCCGAGCAGGTCACGAACGCGCCGGCCGGCGTCCGCAACGCTGGACCGCGGCTGCCCTCCACGGGCGCCGGCGGCACCAACACGATCCTCCTCTACGCTGGTGGCTTCGTCGTCGCCGGTGGCCTCCTGCTCGCCGCTCGCCGGCGGGTGGCCGGCGCCGCCATCGACTGACCCTTCCGAGTTCAGCGGGAACCACGACGAGGTGCGGGCTTCGGCTCGCACCTCGACCGTTTTTCGGGTCGCCGCCAGATCGCCCGCGTCGGGTTCAGGGGTGGTCGAGGGTGGCCAGGATGGCGGCCACGTCGGCCCCCGTGGTGCGGGGGTTCACGAAGCAGAACCGCAGCATCGTCTCGCCCTCCCATGAGGTGGGCACGGTGAGCGTGAGGCCCGCGTCGAGCACCCGGTCGCTCCAGGCGTGGTAGTCGGCGGGCGTCCAGCCGTGGCGTCGGAACAGCACCACCGAGAGCTCGGGCTCCATCACCAGCTCGGTGGTGGGGTGGGTGCGCACGAGCTCGGCCGCTTCGCGCGTGAGGGCCAGGCACGCTTCGATGGCCTCGGCGTAGCGGCGCGTGCCGTAGGTGGCGAGGCTGAACCAGAACGCCAACCCGCGGGCCCGACGCGTCAGGTGGTAGGCGAAGTCGCTCGGGTTCCACTCGGGGCGGTCGGTGAGCACGTCGAGGTACTCGGCGTGCTGGGCGTGGGCGTGCCGGGCCTGCTGCGGGTCGCGGTAGAGCAGGGCGCAGCAGTCGTAGGGCGCGAAGAGCCACTTGTGGGGGTCGACGATGAAGCTGTCGGCCCGCTCGACGCCGTGGAAGAGGGGCCGCACCGAGGCGGCAGCCAGAGCGGCACCGCCGTAGGCGCCGTCCACGTGGAGCCACCAGCCGTGGGCGGCCGCCACGCCGGCGGCACCGTCGATGTCGTCGACGATGCCGGCGTTGGTGGTGCCGGCGGTCACGGCCACCGCGAACACGCGGCCGCGGTCGGTGTCGCTCATCGTCGCCACGGCGCCGGCCAGGGCCGACCCCGCGAGGCGCCCGCGCTCGTCGGTGGGCACGCGCACCACGTCGACGTCCATGACCCGCGCCGCCGACACGACCGAGGAGTGCACGCCCTTCGACGCCAGCACGATGCCACGCTGGGCATTGCGGGTGCCCGTCTCGTCGGCGTCGCGCCAGCGGGTGCGCGCCGCCACCAGGGCCGACAGGTTGCCGGCCGAGCCGCCCGACACGAACACGCCGCCGGCGGTCTCGGGCAGGCCGGCCAACCGGGCGATCCACGCCAACGCCTCGTTCTCGGCGAACACCGCGCCCGACCCCTCCAGCCACGAGCCGGCGTAGATGCTGGACGCCCCGACCACGAGGTCGAACAGGATGGCTGCCTCGGTGGGGGCGGCGGGCACGAACGACAGGTAGCGCGGGTGGTCGATGCTGATGCACGCCGGCGCCAGCACGTCGCCGAACACGCGCAGGGCTTCCAGGCCGCCGATGCCTTCGTCGGTGACGGTGCGCCCGCACATGGCTCGCAGCTCGTCCTCGGTGCGGGGATGGTCGAGCGGCGGCGGGTCGAGGCGGGTGCGATCGACGGCGTAGCGGAGGATGGCCTGGGTCAGGACATCGGTCGCCGCATCGCGGCGGTGCATGGCTGAGTGCGGCAGATCGTCCATGGGAGGAGCCCGCCGCTCGGGCGCGCTCAGCGGTTGAGCTCGAGCAGCTCGGAACCCTCGTGGCGGGCGGCGCCGTCACGCGTGAGGAGCGTGCCCAGCAGCCCGGCGACGGCCGTCATCGACAGGATGAAACCAATGGGGACGACGATGAGGGCGATGATGATCGCGACGACTCCGGCCATGTGGGCCAGGCTAGCGCGCCCGATCGGGCGCACCCGGGCCGGCCGTCACTGCGGCTTGTAGGCCCACGCCTCGATCTCGACCGACGCGCCACCGGGCAGGGCGGCGACGCCGATGGTGGAACGGGCGGGGCGGTGCCCGGCGAAGCCGGCGACGTAGGCGTCGTTGAACGTGGCGAACACCTCGGGCGAGAAGTCGACGAGGAAGCACAACGTCTTGGCGATGTCGGTCAGGGCGGCGCCCTCGCTCTCCAGGAGCGTGGTCAGGTTGGCGACGACCTGGCTGGTCTGGGCGCCCAGGCCCTCCACGAGTTGGCCGTCGAGCTGGCCGAGCTGGCCGGACACGATCAACCAATCGCCGGCGCGCACGACAGGGGTGTAGGGACCGAGGGGCTTCGTCATGGCCGCCGACCGTAGCCGCCCGTCAGCGGGCGCAGGGCCAGGACGGCGGGTGACCGGCGGCCCGCCAGGCCGCCGCGGCGGTGGCGGCGAACACGGCGTCGGAGCCGTTCACGGGCTCGCCGTCGTCGTCGTCGATGGTGACGTGCACCAGTGGCATGTCGACGGCGCGCAGGATGCCGAACGAGCGGATGGTGAGGTCCTGGGGCTCACCCGCCTCGTTCACGGTGATGCCTTCGTGGCGCACCCAGCCGAGGGCCTGGTGGACGGCGCCGATGCAGTACGAGCGGAGCACGACCTCGTCGAGGGCGCGCCCGGCGCGGACGCGCACGTGCACGCCGTCGTCGTCGATGTGCACCCACGCCTCGCCGCCGTCAGGGGCGCGCACGTGGTCGACCGGGCCCTCGCCCAGCGACGCCATCAGCACGGTCGCCTCGGCCCAGCCGGCGGCGCGCACCCCGACCGAGGTGGGCGGGCCGGCCACGTCGACCTCGGCCACCACCAGGCCGGGGGCCACGGCGGCGATGGCGGCGGCGATGCCTGGGGTGCGAGCGACGCGCACCACCCCGGTGCCGTCGGCCCACACACCGGCGGCGAGGGGCGGCCGCTTCGGGCCGAGGCGCACCACGTCTTCGCGGCTGTAGCGCACCCGCACGGGCCGGTCGTGCTCGTCGGCCAGGCGCCGGGCCACGGCGCCTACGTCGGTGGCCTGCTTGCCGCCGAACGCGCCGCCGTTGGCCAGCGCGGTGGCCGGCTCGCCGCCCGGTGCGCACCAGGCCGCGTCAGGCTCCAGGTAGCCCGGTTCCACCCAGGTGGTCCGCAGGGTGCGGACCCAGTCGCCGTCGGGCACGGCCACCGGCCACGTGAGCGCGGCGGTGGTGCGGCGACCCTGCACCTTGCCCGCCTCGGCCCGTGCCGCGTTGACGTCGTCGGCCACGACCCACGTGCCGTCGGCGGCGCGCACCGCGACCAGTGCGTCGGCCGGTGCGTTGTCGTCGGCGAAGCCGCCGTCGCCCAGCGCGATGGCCGGACCCACGGTCTGGGGGCTGCGACCTTCGATCGTGGCCCGGCGGGCGGCGGCGGCGAGGTCGCGATCGGCGTCGGCCGGGTCGGCGCCCGCGGCCGCCAACGCCGCGGCGTCGCGGATCGTCTGCCACCCGGTGCAGCGGCACAGGTGGGCGAGCAGGGCCTGGTCGATCTGGCGCCGGTCGGTGACGCCGCGCTCGGTGAGCCCGTGCAGGCGCACCACGATGCCGGGCGTGCAGAAGCCGCACTGGCTGCCGCCGGTGGCGGTGAGGCAGGCGGCCCAGCGCTGGCGGGCGTCGTCGGGCAGGCCGGCGGCGGTGGTGACCGTGCGACCGGCGACGCGCGCCGCCGGGGTCACACAGGCGACGCGCGGCTGGCCGTCGACGAGCACCGTGCAGCACCCGCACTGGCCCTGCGGGGCGCAGCCGTCCTTGGCCGAGCGGAGCCCGAGCTGGTCGCGCAGCACGTCGAGCAGGGACGCGCCGGTGTCGGCCACCTCGTGGGTGTGACCATCGACGGTGAAGGTGATGCTTCCGGGCACGGGGGTCGAGGATACGTTGGTGGCCTGTGGAACACCTCTCCCGTCGTACGTTGCTCGTGGCTGGTGCCGGCGCCGCCCTCCTCGGCGCGTGCGGCGGATCGAAGAAGGCGAGCGGTCCGTCGCCCACGAACGGCCAGACGGCCGGGCCCGTCACCACCACCAAGCTCGGTGACACCCAGTACGTGGTGGTGCAGTTCTTCAAGTCGGGCACGGTGCCGGCCGGCATCGCCCACCGCCTCCCGTTCGGTCTCGGTGGGTCCGATGGCGTGCTCGAGGCCAAGGGCCCCGGGGCCATGGACGTGCGCCTGCTCGACCAGGACGGCAAGGGTGAGGTGCAGCCGAAGCAGCAGGCCGTGCGCCACGCCAACGGCGTCCAGCGGCCCTACTGGCCCGTCATGGTGAACCTTCCGGCCGGCACGTACCAGGCCGAGTTCAGCGTGGGCGGCAAGGTCGTGGGGTCGCCGGCGTTCTTCGCGGTGGACGGCAGCGGCAAGCTGCCGAAGGTGGGCGACACGCTGCCGGTGGTGCCCACGCCCACGCCGACCAACGCGTTGGGCGTGAACCCGCTGTGCACCCACGACCCGCAGTGCGCGCTGCACGACGTCTCGCTCGACGAGGTGCTGGGCAAGGGCAAGCCCGTCGTGCTGCTGGTGGCCACGCCCGCGTACTGCCAGACGGCGATCTGTGGGCCGATGCTCGACCTGCTGCTCGCCAACCGGAAGTCGGGCATCACCTACATCCACAACGAGGTCTGGAAGACCGACAAGCTCGACGTGCCCGCCCCGCTGCTCGACACGTACGGCATCGACTACGAGCCGGTCATGTTCGTGGCCAACGGCGCCGGGCGGGTGACCGCTCGGCTCGACGTCATCTGGGACGTCGACGATCTGAACGCCGCCGTCGCCACGGCTCTCTGAGCCCGAGCGCGGCGAAGGCCGGGGCGCACGGCCCCGGCCTTCGTTCGTCGATCGGCGCTCGCGGAGCGAGCGTCAGCTGAAGCTGTTGCCGCAGCCGCAGCTGCGGGTGGCGTTCGGGTTGTCGATGTGGAACCCGGCGCCCTGCAGGCCGTCCTTGTAGTCGAGCGTGGCGCCGGTGAGCAGCTGGGCGCTGGCCGGGTCGACCACGACGCGCACAGCGCCGAACGCGTGGGCGGTGTCGTCCGTCGCGATGTCGGCGTCGAAGAACATCTCGTAGGAGAAGCCCGAGCAACCGCCGGGGCGGACGGCGACGCGGAGCGCGAGCGCCGGGTCACCCTCGGACTCGAGGAGCTCGGCGACCTTGCTTGCTGCGGTGTCGGTGAGGGTGATCACGGGACGGACCTCCTGGGACGGTTCACTGAACAGGTTATCGGGCCGTCAGGGACACTTGACAAGGCCGGCGGTGCACGAGCGGGTGGAAGTCGTCGAGCGTGGTGTCACCCATGGCCTCCACGAACCCCTCGACCATGCCGCGGTGCAGCGAGCACACGAGGTCGGGGTTGGCCTCGGCCAGCTCGCGGAACGGGCAGTGGGTGAAGGCGATGACGGCGGTCTCGCCGTCGTCGGTGCCGTCGACCACCGGGTCGAAGCCGAGGATGTCGAGCTGGGTGATGAGCGCCTCGAGGCAGCTGGGGGCGTCGGCGTGGTCGGCGGCGTCGGCCGCGCCCTGGGCGCGGCCGACCTCGGCGGCATCGTCGCCGGTGGCGCCGACCGAGCGGGCCAGCTGCACCAGCATGCGGGCCAGCAGCGGGAACGTGGGCGGCTCCAGCCCCAGTGCGGGGGCGTCAGCGGCCAGCCAGTACACGTGGTGGGGCCGGCCCACGCCGGTGGCGACATGGGTGCCCACCTCGAGCAGGCCGACGTCGCGCATGCGCTCCAGGTGGGGCCGTACCGTGTTCGGGTGGAGGCCCAGACCCCCGGCGATGTCGGCGGTGGCCAACGGCTTCGACGAGCGGGCCAGCTCCAGGTAGATGGCGTAGCGCGTGTTATCGCCCAGTGCCTTCAGGAGATCGAGCCGGGGAACGCGCACGACGCCATTTTACAAGGGCTCGACCGGTAGAATGTGGTCGTGGCCAGAAAGAGCAAGACGCCGACGGCGCCGCCCCCCACGGTGGAAGAGGTGACCGGTCTCCTGAAGGGTGTCATCGACCCTGAACTGGGAGCCGACATCGTGTCGCTCGGCATGGTGCCCGCGGTCGCCGTGGCGGCCGACGGCACGGTCGCGCTCACCGTGAAGCTCACCATCGCCGGCTGTCCGCTCCGCGGCCAGATCAAGACCGACGTGGAGACCCGCAACGGCACCCACCCCGGCGTGCGCACCGTCGACATCGACTGGGGCGAGATGACGAGCGACGAGCGCAGCGGCGTGATGATGAAGGCCCGGTGGGCGGCCCGGGACATGGCGCCCGACACCCGCGTGCCCGCCACCACCCGCGTGCTGGCCATCGCCTCGGGCAAGGGCGGCGTGGGCAAGAGCTCGGTCACGGTGAACCTGGCCGCGGCGCTGGCGGCGCGGGGTCTCACCGTCGGCGTGCTCGATGCCGACATCTGGGGGTTCTCGGTGCCCCGCATGCTCGGCATCCCCGACCGCCTCGCCGCTCGCAAGGACGCCGACGGCAAGGGCCTCATCCAACCCAACGTGCGCGCCGTCGGCAAGGGCACGCTCAAGGTCGTGTCCACCGGCAACATGGTCGAAGACGAAGGCACCGCGCTCATGTGGCGTGGCCTCATGCTCACCAAGGCAGTGGAGCAGTTCCTGCGCGACGTCGAGTGGGGTGAGCTCGACTACCTCCTCATCGACATGCCGCCCGGCACCGGCGACGTGCAGATGGGGCTGGCCCGCCTGCTGCCCCGCACCGACCTCATCATCGTGACCACCCCGGCCCGTGCCGCCCAGAAGGTGGCCAGCCGCGCCGCCGACATGGCTCGGCGCAGCTTCCTGCGGGTCGCTGGTGTCATCGAGAACATGAGCGCGTTCACCTGTGAGCACGGCCACTCCTACGCCCTGTTCGGCGAGGGCGGCGGCCAGGACCTGGCCGACCAGATCGGCGTGCCGCTGTTGGGGCAGGTGCCCCTCGAGGCGGCCGTCGCCGCCGGTGGCGACTCGGGGACACCGGTGTCGCTCGACGGGCAGGGTGCGGCCGCCCAGGCGTTCCGGGCCATCGCGGAGCTGATCGTCACCGAGACGGTGCCGCCCATGAGCATGGCCGGCTGCTCGGCCCGCATGCTCGAATCGGTGGCGTTGGCGCTCGGACCCAAGCCGGGCGCATGATGCGCCGGCTCGCGCCGGCGCCCGTGCTCGACAACGTCGACGTGGTGTCGGCCTACCAGGACGTGGTGCGCCCCCGGCCGACCGACCGGCCGTGGGTCTCGATGCTCATGATCACCAGCGCCGACGGTGCCGTCGTGGTCGACGGGCGGTCGGGCGCGCTCGGTGGCCCGGGCGACAAGGCGGTGTACCGCGCCGTGCGGGGCATGGGCGACGGGGTGCTGGTGGCCGGCGGCACCACCCGGGCCGAGCGCTACCTGCCGTTGCCCGCACCGCGGCGTCTGCTGGTGGTCACCGGCAGCGGCGACATCGGTTCGCCCGAGCTGCTCACCGCGTCGACCACCACGCTGGTGATGCCGGCGTCGTCGACCGCACCGCAAGGCGCTCGGGTGCTCCGGGCCGGCACCGACCGGGTCGACCTCCCTGCCGCGCTGGCCGCCCTGCCCGACCTGGACCACGTGGTGTGCGAGGGCGGCCCCAGCCTGAACGGCCAGCTGCTCGCCGCCGGCCTGGTGGACGAGGTGTGCCTGAGCCTGGCGCCCCGCTTCGTGGCCGGCGGGTCCGGGCGCATGGCCCACGGCGCCGGGGTTGCCGACCTGCACGCCTGGACGCTGGCCCACGTGCTCGCCGACGCCGACGGCTTCCTGTTCCTGCGCTACACCCGCCGGGGCTGACCGCCCGGTCTGCCTGACCCGCGGCGGTTCAGCCGAAGGCCGAGGTGACGGTGTCGATGGTGGCGGCCAGGGCGTCGGGCGACGCCGGGGGCACCAGGATGCGGGACACGCCCACGGCGGCCAGTGCTTCGACCCGCTTGAGCAGCGCATCGCCCTTCCCGCCGACCATCGCCGACAGTTCGATGGCGGCCGGGTCACGACCGGCCTCCTCGGCGGTGGCCCGCACGATTGCCATGAGCTCGCCGATCTCGGCGGCCGAGGCGTTGCCGGGGAAGAACCCGTCGCCCAGGCGGCCGGCGCGTCGGGCCGCGGCCGGGGTGTGGCCGCCGACCACGATCGGCACCGTGCCGTTTACGGGGCGGGGTCGGCTGATGCAGTCGTCGAAGTTCACGAAGCGGCCGTGCACCGACGCCTTGTCCTGCGTCCAAAGGGCGCGCATCACGCCGATGTACTCGTCGAGGCGCGCGCCGCGCTCCCTGAACGGCACGCCGAGCGCATCGAACTCCTCCTCCAGCCAGCCGACGCCCACGCCCAGGATCACCCGACCGTTCGACAGGTGGTCGAGTGAGGCGACCTCCTTGGCGGTGATGACGGCGTTGCGTTGGGGCACGATGAGGATGCCGGTGCCGAGCTTGATGCGGCTGGTGTTGGCGGCCACGAAGGCCATCCAGATGAGCGGGTCGGGCAGGTCGAACTCCTCGGCGCCGCCGGCCATCTTCCCCGTCTTGTCGTACGGGTACTTCGACTCGTACCCGCTCGGCACGACCACGTGCTCCACGGTCCACAGCGACTCGAAGCCGGCGGCCTCGGCCGACTGGGCCAGGGTGACAGCGCCGTCGGCGCTGGCGGAGTAGCCGGTGTTGGCGAACATGATCCCCACGTGCATGGGGCGAGCTTGGCATAGGTCGCGAGCCGTCCGATGTCGACGCGACGTTCGCACGATTGCGGCAATCGTTACGCGAGTAGCCGAAAGCGCGCACCGATGTGTGGTTCCATCGCGCGGATGCGGCGACGTCGGGGTTTCGCGTGGTGGGTGGCGGGTGTGTTCACCGTCGCCATCGTGAGCACGGTGCTCGTGCTCACCATCGCCAACCACGGCCGACCGTGGGCGCCGCTGTTCGGCCAACGCCGGTTCGAGATGCCCGACGAGACCATGCTGCCGACGCTCGAGAAGGGCGGCGACGTGTGGGTCACCCAGCTCGATCCGACGACGCGGTCGCTGCTCAAGCGCGGGGCCATCGTGGTGGCGCGCGACCCCCGGAACCGGGACAACAAGGTGATCCGCCGGGTCGTGGCGCTGGCCGGCGACACGGTGAAGGCCTCGGCCGGGCAGTTGGTGCTGAACAGCAAGCAGGTCGACGAGCCCTACATCATCGTGGGCATCCCCACGCCCGACTTCGGCCCGGTCACGGTGCCCGACGGCCAGGTGTGGCTGATGGGCGACAACCGCGGCGCCACGGTCGACAGCCGCGACTTCGGCGCCGTCAAGCTCGACGAGGTGCTCTACCGCCAGTCGTAGCCCGGCGGTTCAGGCCTCACCTGCTCGGGGGCGGCGCCCCCGGACCCCATCGGCGCCCGGCTCGCGGACCGCTCGCTCGGTCGCCGAGGCCTCCGCTTCGCTCAGGCCTCGTTGACGCTGGCCGCCACCGAGTTGGCGTCGATGAGCTGGAGCCGGTCGCCCAGGGCCATGCCTTTGTCGTCGACCCAGACCCAGCGGGCGCCCAGGTTCGGCAGCACCCCGCCGTCGTGGCCGAGGGCGAGCTCGACGGCGCGGATGACCCCCGAATGGGTCACGGCCAGCACGTCGCCACCGGTGAAGGTGGCGTGGGCCGTGCGCAGCGCCTCGAACACCCGGGCGGCCAGCACCTCGGCGTCCTCCCAGCCCGCGGGCCGGCGACCATCGGTCAGGTAGCCGGGGTACTGCTCGTCGATCTGGGCGCGGGTGAGGCCGGTCCACTCGCCGGCGTCGCGCTCACGGAGGCGCTCGTCGATGAGGACGGGGCCGACGCCGAGCTGGCCGGTGACCACCTCGGCCGTCTCGCGGGCCCGGATCAGATCGCTGGCGAGGGCGGCGTCGAGCGTGCCCAGCGAGCGCGACGCGGCCAGGGCCTGGGCCCGGCCGAGGGCGGTCAGCGGCGGGTCGGCGTGCCCCTGCCATCGCCCGACGGCGTTCCACTCGCTCTGGCCGTGGCGCAGCAGGAGGACCCGGGTCGTCGTGGCCATGTCAGCGCTCGACGGTAGCGCTCGCCGGTTGGCCTCGCCGGTTGGCCTCACCCATCGATGGTCCGGGTGCCGTATCGTCCGGGGCTGATGGCTGTGCTCCGACTGTTCGCCGCCGCCCGCGAGGCGGCCGGTACCAACCACGACGAGGTGCCGGGTGCCTCGGTGGCCGAGGTGCTCGACGCGGCCAAGGCGCGCTACGGCGCCGGGTTCGTGGCGCTGCTGCCCTCGTGTCGCGTCTGGGTCAACGGTGAGCCCGCCGAACTCGAGACCGCGGTCGCCGACGGCGACGAGGTGGCCGTGCTTCCGCCGGTGTCCGGCGGCTGAACGACCGCACGGGCACACCCGGCACGGGGTACGTCACCATTGGCCCGGTCGCTGGCGTCGTTCTCGTTGTCACCGACGGTAGCGTGCCGACCGTGATCGATGCTCTCTACGCCCGGATCGCGGTACCGGGCTACCTGGGTGACCTCACCAGCCACTCCCTGCCCGACCTGCGGGCCCTGCGCGCCGATTGCCAGCGGGTGGAGGACGCGGTGTCGTACCAGCGCCGCCTCGTGCAGGGTCGGCTCGACATCCTCCAGGCCGAGCGTGACCGCCGCGCCGCCGGCCAGGCCCCGGCCGACCTCGAGACGCTCGTGGCCAGCCTGCCCGGCACCCTCTCCGCCGGGGTCGCCGGCCCCCGCCGGGGCCACACCACCTACGAGCACGAACTGGCCGACGCCGCCGAGGTCACCGCCGACGTGGACGCCGCCTGCCCTCCCGCCGTGCTGGCCGCGCTGCCCGACACCGCCGCCGACGAGCTCGACCAGATCGCCGAGCGCCTGCGGGCCCTCGAGGTCCAGGTGTCGGGCCGCCGGCGCATGCTGTTCGACCGTCTCGACGCCCTGGCCGACGAGCTCGGTCGCCGCTACCGCGAGGGTGAAGCCACCGTCGACAAGCTGCTCAGCTGACCCGTCTCCGGCTCCGGCCGGGCGGCGCCGGTCGCCCAGGGCGTAGTTTGGGCGGCGTGATCGACGTGGAGGGCCGGTGGGCCGAGCTCGGGCAGTTCATCCGGGCCCAGCGCGACGCCACTCAGATGTCGGTGCGTCGCCTCGCCGAGACCGCCGGGGTGTCCAACCCCTACCTCAGCCAGATCGAGCGGGGCCTGCGCAAGCCGTCGGCCGAGATCCTGCAGCAGATCGCCAAGGCGCTGCGCATCTCGGTGGAGACGCTCTACGTCCACGCCGGCATCCTCGACCGTGACGACGAGGCCCACTCGTCGGTCATCGAGGCCATCGCCAGCGACGACCGCCTCACCGCCGACCAGCGCCACACCCTGATCACCGTCTACGAGAGCTTCCTGGCCCAGAACGTGGGGCCGGTGGTGGCGTCGGCCGCCGCCGCGCCTACGGTGTCCGATCCACCGGCGGCCACGCCGGGCGCGGCGAAGGTGTCCCCCCGGAAGGTGACATCGCGTCCGACCAAGGCCGCGGGGGAATCGCCCCGGACAGCGAAGGGTTGAACGTTCTCGTGCGCGTCGCGGCCATCTCCCTCCACACCTCGCCCCTGCTGCAGCCGGGCAGCGGCGACTCGGGCGGGATGAACGTGTACGTGCGCGAGCTGTCCTCCGCGCTGGCCCAGGCCGGTGTGGAGACCGTCGTCTACACCCGCACCTGGCGCGACGATCTGCCGCCCGAGGTGAAGGTCGAGCCCGGCCTCACCGTCGTCCACATCGATGCCGGCCCCGCCGACCTGCCCAAGGAGGCGCTGGGCGAGGTCGTCAAGCCGTTCACCGAAGGTGTGCTGCGCCACATCGAGGCCACCGGCGGGGTCGACGTGGTGCACGGCAACTACTGGCTGTCGGGCGTGGCCGGCCACGCCATCAAGCACGCCATCGACCGCCCGCTGGTGATGACGTTCCACACCTTCGCCCGGGTGAAGGCCGAGGGCGGCGACCCGGAACCCGATCGCCGGGTCCACGCCGAGAGCGAGATCATCGGCTGCACCGACGCCATCTGCGTGTCGTGCACCGAGGAGGAACTGCAGTTCCGCCGGCTCTACGGCGACC
Organism: Actinomycetes bacterium; assembly: GCA_031359995.1. GTDB lineage: Bacteria > Actinomycetota > Acidimicrobiia > Acidimicrobiales > Ilumatobacteraceae > JANMAT01. Next base: position 11,473 of record JANMAT010000081.1, on the reverse strand, counting down.
CGCCCGGCCGGGTCGAGATCGTGGCGCCGGGCGTGGAGCACGCCTTCTTCGCCCCGGGCGACCGCGGCGGGGCCCGGCGCGCCATCGGGCTCGGCCCCGAGCCGGTGTTGCTGTTCGTGGGCCGCATCCAGCCGCTCAAGGGGCTCGACGTCGCCGTGCGGGCGCTGGCGTCGCTGCGGCGCCAGGACGCCGTGCTGGTCGTGGTGGGCGGGGCCAGTGGGCAGGACGGCCAGCGCGAGCTGGCCCGCATCAACGCCCTGATCGACGAGCTCGGCCTCCAGGGCCGCGTCCGCTTCGTGGACCCTCAGCCCCACCACATCCTGTCCACCTACTACCGGGCCGCCGACGTGGTGCTCGTGCCCAGCCGGTCCGAGAGCTTTGGCCTGGTGGCCCTGGAAGCGGCGGCGTGCGGCACGCCCGTGGTCGCCGCCGGCGTGGGCGGCCTGCTCACCCTGGTCGACCACGGCCACACCGGCTTCCTGGTGCCCGGCCGCGATCCCGACGTGTTCGCCTCGTACACCGATGCCCTGCTGGCCAACGACCGCATGGCGCTCGAGATGTCGGTGAGCGCGGTCGAGCGGGCCCAGCGCTACACCTGGTCCACCGCCGCGGCGCGCCTGCGGCGGCTGTACAGCGATCTGACCGTGGCCAACCTCGTGGCCTGCTCGTAGGCGCCGGCCATGACCGATGCCCACGACGACGCCCGCCTGGTGGTCCTGGAGGACCGCATCGACGCGTGGTTGCAGGCCCAGCTGCACGGCAACCTGGCCGTCGCCGCCGTCGACCGGGGCGGGCCCGAGCTGCCCGAGCGGCGGTGGTACGTGCGCATGCGCGGCGAGGACAAGGAGTTCACCACCGTGTGGCTCACCCTCGGCCAGCGCACCCTGCGGTACGAGACCTACGTGATGCCCGCCCCCGAGGAGAACGCGGTCGAGCTGTACGAGTTCCTGCTGCGGCGCAACGAGGCCCTCGTGGGCGCCCACTTCGCCATCGGTGCCGAGGACGCGGTGTTCCTGCGGGGTGAGCTGCCGCTGGCCGCGCTCACCGAGGACGAGCTCGACCGCATCGTCGGCAGTTTGTACGCCTACGTCGAGCGGTACTTCCACTCGGCCCTGTGCATCGGATTCGCTTCGAGGTTCGCATGAACGAGATCGCGCTCCACCACGACGTCGCACCGCTGCGGGTGCTGCTCGGCACCTGGCGCGGGGAGGGCCAGGGTGACTACCCGACCATCGACCCCTTCTCCTACACCGAGGAGGTCACCTTCGGGCACGTCGGCAAGCCGTTCCTGGCCTACGGCCAAAAGACGTGGCGCCAGCCCGACGGCTTCCCGTTGCACGCCGAGGCGGGCTACCTGCGGCTGCCGTCGTGGGACACCGCCGAGCTGGTGCTGGCCCACCCGACCGGCATCGTCGAGGTCACCGAGGGCACGTGGGACGGCCGGCTGCTGCTGCTGCGCTCGACCCTGATCGGCCGGACGGCCACGGCGAAGCCGATCACCGAGGTGGAGCGCCGCTTCACCCTCGAGGGCGACGTGCTGCGCTACACCGTGGCCATGGCGGCCATGGGCCTGCCGCTGACCCACCACCTCGCCGCCATCCTCCACCGCGCCGCCTAGCCAGGGCGCGCCGCGCCAGGCCAGGCCCTGCGCCGGTGCGTCCTGGTCCCCTGCGCTTTGTTTGCGCGAGACCCGCGCTGGTGCCGGCTCGCGCAACAAGTTCACCGAAGAAGGGCGAGGGGGCGGGTTCGGCGCGGCGCGGCGGGCCGGGGGTGGGGCGGCGCCGGTAGCGTGAGGGGATGGCTCGGGGGCGGACGGTGACGGTGCTGGTGCGCAAGCAGCGCGGCGACACGCCGGACGGGCTGCAGCGCACGCCCGACGTGCTGGCGGTGGAAGAGCCGATGGAGATCCGCCTCGACGGCCACATCGTCACCACCACCATGCGCACGCCCGGACACGACTACGAGCTCGCCGTCGGCTGGTGCCACAGCGACGGTCTGCTGGCCGGCGCACCGGTCACCGGCGTGCGCTACTGCGCCACCGGCTCGGCCATGGAGACGGCGTTCAACGTCGTCACGGTCGACACCGGCGGCCGGGCCCCCGAACCGACGGCCCGCCTCACGACCGCCACGTCGTCGTGCGGGCTGTGCGGGTCGCTGAGCCTGAGCGAGTTGGCCGACCGGCTGGTCCCGTTGCCCGCCTCCGAGCCGATCCCGCTCGAGGTGCTCACGTCGATGCCCGACCGGGTGCGCCCCCACCAGGACCTGTTCGGCACCACCGGCGCGGTGCACGCCGCCGCCGCCTTCGATGCCACCGGCGAGGTGCTCGCAGTGCGCGAAGACGTGGGCCGCCACAACGCGGTCGACAAGGTGGTCGGCCGGCTGCTGCTCGATCGGCGCCTGCCGGCCACGGGGCTCGGCCTGTTCGTGTCGGGGCGGGCCAGCTTCGAGCTCGTCCAGAAGGCGTGGGCCGCCGGCTTCGGCACCCTGATCGCGGTGAGCGCCCCCACCGCGCTGGCGGTGGAGACGGCCCGAACCGCCGGCCTGCACCTGGTCGGCTTCGTGCGACCCGGTCAGGCCAACGTGTACAGCCCGGCCTGAGGTGCTCTGGGCCGATGCGGCGTCACCGGTGACGCACGGCCGACCCAGAGCGGTGCGGCTGGGCTCAGGCGCTGCGGCGGCTGCGCTTGGCCGCGGCGACGGGCTGCACCTGGGGCCGTGAGGGCGGCAGGGCCACCACCGTCTCGGGCGCGGCGACCCACTGCGACAGGCGCTTCACCAGCGTGGCCACCCGCGCCTTGGGCGCTTCCACCAGCAGGGTGCGGCCGGACGCGTCGACGACGTGCGTGTGTTCACGCACCTGGTCGAGGTCGTCGGCGGGGACGGGGCCCTCGCCGGTGTAGCGCAGCACGTATCGGGTCATGGGTGACGTCCGGACCTCACCGGGGGAGGCCCTGGCCTTCCAGCTCTGAGGGGAAGCCTAGCGAGGTGGCGGACTGGAGCAGACGGGAGATCAGCTCGTCGCTGCGGGCGGCGTCGCGGTCGGCCCGCAACAAGGTGGCGTCGCGGGCCAGCACCCGGGCGGCCACACCGGTGATGGCGGGGCAGGCCATCGACGTGCCGCTCATCTCGCCGTAGCCGCCCGGCACGGTGGACACCACGGCCACGCCCGGTCCGGCGAGGTCGATCTGGGCGCCCACGTTGGAGAAGGCCGCGATGAAGTTCGCCTTGTCCCTGCCGTAGGGGCCGGCCTGGTCGGCGACGGCGCTGGAGTCGGTGGGGTAGGTGCCTTTGCGGCCCAGGGCCGACACGGCCACGACGGCCGGCTCGGAGCCGGGGAAGCTCACGGGCTGGCGGCCGTCGTTGCCGGCGGCGGCCATGACGACCACGCCGCTGGCGCGGGCGTCTTCCACCGCGGCGCGCAGCACCGGGTCGGGGTCGCCGCCGCCGAGCGACAGGTTGATGAGGTCGCAACGGTCGGTGACGGCCAGGTCGATCGCCTTGGCGATGGCGAAGTTCGTGGCGCCGGTGCCCTTGCGGCCGAACACGCGGTAGCTGTGCAGCGCGGCGCCGGGGGCCACGCCCGCCAGCCCGCTGGGCGGCGTGCCGTGGGCGGCCACGATGCCGGCCACGTGGGTGCCGTGGTGCTGACCGTTGTCGCCGTAGTCGTTCGGGTCCTCGCCGGTCACCGTGTTGGCACCGCCGACGACGGTGAGGTCGGGGTGGGCGAGGTCGATGCCGGTGTCGACGATGGCCACGTGCACGCCGGCGCCGTGGTCGGGGCTGGCCTGGCCGAGGAAGTGGCGCACGCCGTCGCGGTCGCGCCGGTCGAACGGCCGGATGGTCACCTCGAGCGCGGCGCTCATGACGAGGTTGCGCCGCAGCAGGCTCCAGTAGCCGACGTCGGTGAAGACGTAGAGGCGCGGCAGCTTCTCGACGACCGGGAGCCGCAGGCGGGCCACGCCGTTGCGGTCGGTGGTGGCGGTGGCGCCGATCTGGCGGCCCACGTCGACCACGGCGATCACCTCGGCGCCGGCGACCGGTGTGCCGTCGGTGCGCGACCGCACCGTGACGGGCACCAGGGTGGTGCCGGCCCGGCCGATGCGGGCGGCCAGCCGGAACTGGGAGCGGGCCGGCTGGTAGTAGCGCACGGGCACGAGGCGGAGCCCGGGCTGGGCGGCCCGCAGGGCCTCGGCGGCGTCGGACTCGAGGCGCACGAGCTTGGGGCCGTCGTCGCCGATGGTGTCGAGCACCTCCATGCGGGTGCGGCCGCGGCCCCACCGGGCGCCGACCGGGAGCGACCCGAGGTAGTCGCGGGCCCGGACGGACGCGGTGCGGCTCGCCGCCCGGAGTCCGCGCAGCGGCAGCAGGACGTGGTCGGTGAGTGCCATCGCCCCCAGCTTGGCCCACGTTCGGCCTTCGATGGGGGCGCGTGCAAGTCGGGCGATGGGGCCCGACAGGGGGCCGTCAGGAAAATTCGGGGGTCCGCCACACCGTTGGGTGTCGTTCGCGATCGATAATGAGGCATGGCGATCGGGGATCGGCGGGAGGCGCACGTGCCGGGACGACATGACACGCGCACCTGGACGAGGTCCCGCCGCCGAGGGGTCGCCCTCGCCCTGGCCGGTGTCCTCGGCCTGGCCGCCTGTGGCAGCAGCAAGTACACCTACGTCGCCAACACGACCGACAAGACCTTCATGCGGGTCCCCAAGGAGTGGAAGGTCCTGGAGGTGCCGGGCGCCACCGAGAAGGGGGCGACCACTCCGCCGCCGTGGCAGCGGGTGTTCGACGGCTCGGCCGAGCCGGCGCTGACCCACATCGACCAGGACTCGCCCGCCGAACCCGCCGGACGCCTCACCGTCTTCTACGTCAGCGCCAGCACGGCCGACACGCTGTCGTCCGAAGGTCTGCGCGCCGCGGTCTCGCCGCTGAAGGCCGACCCGTTGACGCTCAGCGATTCCTCGTCGAAGACCAACGGCGAGGTCAAGGACTTCAAGATCGACACCCGTGATGGCGGCTTGAAGGGCAGCCACGTGGTCTACGAGATCGAGAGCGGGTCGGGCATGGTCACGTTCGACCAGACCACGCTGCTCGACCCGCAGCAGTACCCGAACCCGCTGACGGGCGCGGGAATGTTCAAGGTGTACGTGCTGAGCGTCCACTGCAACAGCGAGTGCTACGAGAAGAACAAAGTGAAGATCGCAGATGTCGTCAACTCCTGGACGGTGACCCGATGAGCTACCCGCCCCCGCCGCCTCCGCCGCCTCCCGGCCCGCTGAACGGCTCGTACCAGACCGTGGCCAGCACCCTGGTGCACGAGCCCGAGCCGCCCGAGGCGCGCGAGGACAAGGTGCGCCGCAAGGCGGTCCTCTGGGACCGTCTGAAGGTGCTGGTGATCATCGGCGTGCTGTTCGGTGTGTTCGCCACGTCCAAGCACGCGAGCATCCCGATCATGAGCTGGGGGGAGGCCTTCCGTGACCAGTTGCGCGCCAAGGCGTGGCTGATCGTGGTGGCCGGTCTCGAGGTGCTCCGTCAGATCCACTACGTCATCAGCGAGCACGCCCACGGTTGGCATGCGTTCTGGCAGCACAAGCTGTTCGGCGGCTGGGATCGCAGGTTGTCGAAGCTGAACCCGTGGAACCGGTACCGGCTGCAGCGGGCCACGAAGCGGCTGCTGATCGTCACCGTGTTCGGCCTGTTCTTCGCGTCGAAGTGGCGCGTGTCGTTCTTCGAGGCGCTGGCCGAGACCCCCCGGCACTTCTCGCACACGTTCTTCGATCCGATGACGGCGAACATGCCGCTGTTCTGGTCGTTGATCGTGGCCATGACGTTCGGTGTGTTCAGCCTGCTGCTCATGTTCTCGATCTTCTTCATGGACTCGAGCATCGAGACGTTCAAGCCGGGCGAGATCAAGACCCGCTTCCGCGACGTGTGGGGGCAGGACCCGGTGCTGCGTCGCGTGAAGGAGTCCGTCGACTTCCTGGAGAAGCCCGAGGAGATCGAGGGCCGTGGCGGCCACGTCCCCGGCGGCGTGCTCCTGTGGGGGCCGCCCGGTACGGGCAAGACGCTCATGGCCGAGGCCATGGCCGGCGAGACCGGTCGTCCGTACGTGTTCGTCGACCCGTCGGCGTTCATCCAGACCTTCGTCGGTGTCGCTCCCATGAAGGTTCGCTTCCTCTACTCGAAGCTGCGCAAGCTGTCGCTGCGTCACGGTGGCGTCATCGTGTTCTTCGACGAAGCCGACTCGCTCGGCAGTCGCGGCCAGCTCACCGCGCCACAGCAGGAGGCGTCCAAGTCGTTCGAGAGCCTCCACTGCTGCAACGGCATGTCCTACGTGCGCTCGTCCACCGCGTCAGCCGTGTGGGACAGCCACCTGCAGTCGCACCAGCACGCGGCGTCGGCCGAGCCCGAGCGGCGCGGCATCATCATGGGCGGCATGGGCATGGGTGCTGGTGGTGGGGCGTTGCAGGCCCTCCTCACGCAGATGTCCGGCCTGAAGAAGCCGCGCGGCTTCTTCAGCAGGCGACTCCGTTCCTTCCTCGGCATCAAGCCCAAGCAGCCGCCGAAGTACCGCATCCTGCACGTGTTCGCCACGAACCAGCCGAACGCGCTGGACCAGGCCATGCTCCGCCCCGGCCGCATCGATCGGCAGTATCACGTGGGCTATCCCCACGCGGACGGCCGTCGCCGCACGTTCGAGGGCTACCTCAACAAGGTCAAGCACGAGATCACCCCGGAGCAGGTCGACCGGTTGTCGGTCATCACCCCCTACTTCTCGGGCGCCAAGATCAAGGACATCGTGAACGAGGCGGTCATCGTCTCGATGCGCGAGGGCCGTGACACGGTCACGTGGTCCGACATCCTGAAGGCGAAGTACCACAAGGGCCACGGTGAGGCCGACGACTGGACCTACGGCACGCTCGAGGGTCACCAGGTCGCCCTGCACGAGGCCAGTCACGCCGTGGCCATGTATCGCCTGCAGAAGCGTTCGACCATCGACGTGGCCACCATCGAGCGCCGTGGTGGCACCGGTGGCTTCGTGCAGCCGATCCCATTGGAAGAGCGGTTCATGGAGTGGAAGTCCGAGCACGAGATCGATGCCATGACGTTTCTCGCCTCCCTCGCGGGTGAGCGCATGTTCTTCGACGGCGACAACTCGGCCGGTGTCGCGGGCGACATGCGCGGTGCGACCGCGATCGTCCTGTCGGGCATGTCGTTCCAGGCGATGGGCAACACCATCGCCTCCCGAGGGGTGTCGGTGGCGAGCCTGTCGGCCGCCACGAGCCGGCCCGAGGACGGCACCGATCGCGCCATCTGGACGACGCCGTTCGGTGAGCTCGTCGAGGCGAAGCTGCAGGAGCTGCTCGAGCGGGTGCGGGAGATGCTCGTCGAGAACCGCCGCTTCGTGTTCGCCGTGGCCCACGCGCTGGAGACCCACAAGACGATCACCGGCGACGACATCGACGCCATCTTCCGCGGCGTGCCCGGACCGAACCTCGACGGGTGGATGTACCACACCGACGACTTCCTCATGTCGTACGAGGCCTACCACCTCGCCATGCTCGATGCCCACAAGCGTCAGGAACGTGTGTCGTACTCGGTGCCGCAGATGAGCGGGGCGCGCCGCATGAACGGCACGTCGGGTCGAGCCGGTTGGACCCCGCCTCCGCCGCCCCGTTGAGCCTGTGACGGGCTCGGCCACTAACCTTCGGGCATGGCCGAGCCCATCAGTCCCAGCGTCGGTTGGGGCGTGCTGCACCTGTTCTGCAAGACGACCTCCCGTTTCGACGGTGAGGCGGTGGTCGCCGCCGTGAAGGCCTGCCGGGAAGACGGTCATCAGGTGGTGGGCGTCTCGATGCTCGGCCACAAGGCCGACCTGGCCTTCATGGGCGTCGGACCCGACCTGCGGCGCCTGCGCGCCATGCAGTCGGCCCTGAAGGCCGCTGGTCTCGAGATCGTCGACTCGTACTGCTCACTCACCGAGGTGAGCGAGTACGCCAAGGGCATGCCGGAAGAGATGCTGAAGTCGCGGCTCTACCCCGAGCTCCCGCCGGCCGGGAAGTCGGCGTGGTGCTTCTACCCCATGTCGAAGCGCCGGGCCGCCGACCACAACTGGTTCACCCTGCCCTACGACGAGCGTGACGAGCTGATGCGCGAGCACGGTGCGTCGGGCCGCAAGTTCGCCGGCCGCGTGGTGCAGCTGATCACCGGCTCCACCGGGCTCGACGACTACGAGTGGGGCGTCACCCTGTTCGCGGTGCACCCCGACGACCTCAAGGAGGTCGTGTACACGATGCGCTTCGACCGGGCCTCGGCCGACTACGCCGAGTTCGGGGCGTTCTACGTGGGCATGGTCACCGAGGTCGACGAGCTCGTCCACCTGGTCTGAGCGCTACACCCCGCCGCGCGTCGGCAGGGTGAACGACACCGAGCCGATGCGGCCGTCGTCGGTGTGCCCGCCCAGGTTCACGTCGATCGTGCCGTGCTCGCCCCGCCACTGGAACGTGGTGCGGCCGTGGTCGCCGCGCGGCTCGCCCGGTGTGCACCGACCCAGCCGGCCGGCGACATGCGCCAGCGTGGCCGCGACCGTGGCCGCCACGCCGTCGTCGACCAGGCCGACCAGCTCGGCCGCGGTCACCTCGGCGCGGGCCAGGGCGCACAGCGCGGCGTTGGCGGCGATCAGCTCGGGGCTCGGCGTCGGTACGACGGTGATGTCGACCATCTGCACCCGCGGCGGGTCCTCGGGGTGCAGCGACAGCTCCACCAGCGCGGTCCCGTGCGGGCCACGCAGCACCAGGTCGGCGTCGGCCCGGTTGTTCACCCGCACCGATTCGACGGTGAGCGGCCCGAGCAGCTCGACGGCGGCGCGGGCCTCGGCGGCGCGGCGGTCGAGGGGTTCGTCCATGGCGACGTTGTCGGCGAACAGGGCCAGGGCCCGCTCGTCGCTCCACTCGTTGATGAGGACCACCAGATCGTCGGCGGCGCGCTGCAGCGCCGGCGCGATGGGCAGGGGGCGCTTGGGCGGCAACTGGTCGCGGCGGGCCAGCTCCTCGATCGCCGCCCGGATGGCCAGCGCCGCCGGTGCGTAGGTCACGTTCCCCAGCGCGATGAGCCCGAAGCCGCGGTCGGGCAGCCAGCTCATGAACGAGCCGTAGCCGGGAAGACCGCCGGCGTGTCCGGCCGTGAAACCGGCCAGCAGGTCTTCCCCCACCTGCAGCCCGAAGCCGTAGCCGACGGCGCTGGTGCGCAGACCGCCGTGCAGGTCGAGCTGCACGACCTGCACGCGGGTGGACCGCCAGACCCTTTGCATCTCGCGCCGGGTGGCCCGGCGGAGCGGAAGGTCGTCGGCGCCATCACGGGGTGGGAACGCGTCCAGGAGGAACGCGACCCAGCGGGCCAGATCGGCGACGGTGCTCCACAGCCCGCCCATGGGAGCGATGCCACCGTCGCCCAGCGGGGGCGCCTCGCGCACGGCGACACCGTCGACCAGGCGGTGGCCGTGGGCCACGTCGGTGTCGGTGGGGCGCAGCTCCCACCCGGTGTCGTGCATGCCCAGCGGTGCCAGCAGGCGGGCCCTGATGGCGGCCTGGCACGAATCGCCGGTCACGTTGGCCACGACGCGGCCGAGCATCGAGTAGCCGAGGTTCGAGTACACGAACCCGGTGCCCGGCGTGACCGCGAACCAGGCGCCGGTGCGGTACAGCTCGCTCAGCTCGTCGGCGCCGATGTCGAGGTGGCGGTCGGCCCACGGGTCGTCGCTGGCCAGGCCGGCGTCCATGCTCAGCAGGTGGCGCACGGTGACGGCAGGCGAGTCGGCGGTGGGGCCGCGCAGGCCGGTCAGCTCGGGCACGTACGTGGCCACCGGCTCGTCGAGGCGCAGCGCACCATGGTCGCGCAGCGACAGCACCGCGGCGGCGGTGAAGCTCTTCGTCATCGACGCGATGCGGAAGCGGGTGTGCGGTCCGGGTCGGGCGCCGCCGCCCGGTGCCTCTACGTCGGTGGTGCCCAGGCTGCCGGTGTGCACGAGCTCGCCGTGCAGCACCGCGCCCCACGCCATGCCCGGGATCTGGGCGGTGGTGGCCCGTTCGCGGTGACCGCGGTCGATGGTCGCGCGGGCATCGACCGACAGGTCCTCGGCGCTCGTGGTGGTCGTCATCGCTCAGGCCTCGGAGGTGATGTCGGGCAGTGGCAGGCGGGCCGCCGCGGGGCCGGGGCCGGGGGCGACCCCGGCCGGGGTGAACGACCGGGTGATCGCCTGACCGTTGCCGATGTGCAGCGAATCGGGGTCGCCGCGCTGCTCGACCCCGTCGACCCACCAGCGCACCGTGGCGCCCTTGCCATCGGGGCACGCGTCGCCGTTGCGGTGGCCGGCGCCGTCCCACAGCTGCAGGCGGTCGGCCTTGGCGCTCCACGAGCCGTGGCCCAGCCAGCGGCCCACGGTGGCGTTGGCGTCGGCCTCGCCCGCGTTCTGGGGGTGGGCGTAGACGAACCCGTCGCCGTGGGAGTGGAGGCCGCTGGCGTCGGGCGTGGCCGGCGCATCGGGGAGCCAGGCGCCGCACACGTTCACCGACAGCGCCGCCAACCAGAAGTCGGCGTCGGGAGCCGGTCCCGCCTCGGGCCCGGGGTCGGGCACCGAGACCGCCACCGGTGAGCGGCCGGTCACCAGCAGGGCGTAGGCCAGGCGGCGGGCCTCGCGCTCGGTGAGGCCGGGGGCGATGCGGGCGTGCAGTCCGAGCACGCCGGTGCTGGCCACCACGGCGATCACCTGACGGTCGGCGACCACCGCCACGGGCGCACCGCCGGCAGCGGTGAGGGCGGCGCGCATCGCGGCGTAGCCGCCACCGTCGATGAACAGCTCCACGCTCCAGCCGAGCCCGGGCTGAAGGGCGGGCACGGCCGACTGCACCGCTTCGGTGCCGGCCAGGCGCTGGCCGAGCTGGTGGCAGCGACGGCCCACGGGCAACGACGCCACGCCGGCGGTGTCACCGGCCGGGCATGCGCCCACCATGGTGGCGGTGACGGTCCACAGCTCGGTGGCGCCCACCCGCCCGGCCGCTTCCATGGTCAGGGGGTCCACCGGGATCTTCGTGGTCAGGCCCGATCCGGTGGCCTGCACGCCGGCGCCGCTCACGCCGAGGCGCTGGAGGCGGGCGTCGATGATGGGCCCCGCCGCCGCGAGTTGAGCCGGTGTGGCGCGCTCGACCACCCATGAGCGTCCGTCACCCGCGTTGGCCGTGGTGCCGCGGTCCGCGCCGCGGCCGGAGCAGGCGCCGACCGCGAGCGCGGCGCCGGCGACGAGCAGCCAACGCCGCATCGCCCCGGTCACGGTGGCGCGGTGAACGTGACGTTCTTGGCCACGTCGCGTCCGCTGGTGTCGAAGCCGAACAGCTCGTAGCGCGCCGCGCTGATGTCGCCGTTGTCGTCCAGGTCGACCGGACCCGACACCCCCTCGTAGTCGAAGTTGAGCGGCGGCCGC
>JANMAT010000021.1:0-49689 GCA_031359995.1 Actinomycetes bacterium | reverse complement strand
CGGTTGACAGCGCACCACGTTGCGTGAGCATCCTTCGAGGGTGCAGGAACGGATCTCGGCGGGTCCCCTCACCCTGAGGCGGTGGAGCGTGGACGACGCCGACGCACTGTCGGCCGCCATCCTCGACAGCGTCCACCACCTGCGGCCGTGGATGCCGTGGGCGGCCCACGAACCTCTCGACCCCGCCGCCCGGCGGGCCCTGCTGGCCGGGTGGCACGAGGCCTGGTTGGCCGGCACCGACCACCACTTCGGCGTGTGGCTCGACGACGTCGTCGTCGGTGGCTGTGGCCTTCACGCCCGCCTCACCGGGCCGGGGCTCGAGATCGGCTACTGGGTGCACGCCGGCCATCTCCGGCGGGGCTACGCCACGGCCGCCGCCCAGGGGCTCACCACCGCGGCCTTCGCCCTGCCGCACGTCGCCTTCGTCGAGATCCACCACGACCGGGCCAACCTGGCCAGCGGCCGGGTGCCCGCCGCGCTCGGCTACCTGCGCATCGGCGAGGAGCCCTGCGCCGTGCTGGCGCCCTACGAGCAGGGCGTCACGGTCATCTGGCGGATGCGCCGGGAGGCGTGGGCCAGCCGACAGAAGGTCGCTCGCCCCTGACGCGCGTATCAGCGACGGTCGCAAGATCTCCTCAACACCACACGGAAGGAGTGCCGATGAGCGCCAAGAAGGCCACCGGGAAGAAGGCCACCAGCGAGGGCAAGGCCGAACCGAAGGTCGCCACCAAGAAGGCGACCACCAGGAAGGCGAAGGCCGGCGGTGGCGTCACGCGCATCCTGAACGTGCTGCCGTCGCCCAACACCGACCAGGACTGGGGCGTCGAGCAAGCCGCCGCCGCCGGCGCCGTCGCCGCCGCCGGCCCCATCCCCGCCCGGGTCGACCTGCGCGACGACACCTGGTGGCCCATCCTCGACCAGGGCTCCACCGGCTCGTGCGTGGGCCAGGCCACCGCCGGCAGCATCCTGCGGTGGCACTTCGTGAAGGCGAGCCGTCTCGACAACGGCACCCCGCTCTCGGTCCGCTACATCTGGATGGCGGCCAAGGAGACCGACGCGCTCACCTCCACCGCCACCACGTTCATCGACGGCGACGGCACCACGCTGAAGGCGGCGCTCGACGTGGCCCGCAAGTTCGGCGTCGTCCCCGACGACATGCTCCCGTTCATGGGCAACGGTCTGTACGCCGGCGACGTCAAGACGTTCTACGCCATCGCCGCCAACCGCAAGATCGCCAGCTACTACCGCCTGCAGCCCGAGGACTGGAAGCGGTGGCTGGCCGAGGTCGGGCCCATCCTCGTGCGCCTCGACGTGGACGGCACGTGGGACAACGTCGGCAAGAACGGCATCCTCACCAAGTACGTCGGCAACGGCCGCGGCGGTCACGCCGTGTCGCTGGTGGGCTACACGGCCACCCACTTCATCGTGCGCAACTCGTGGGGCACCGGCTGGGGCGACAGCGGCTTCGCCTACGCCACCGTCGCCTACGCCACGAAGGCCTTCACCGAGGCCTACGGCGTCAAGCTGTCGTAGCCGGGCCGCGCAGGCCCAGCGGCTCCACCAGCGAGGCGATGGCGGCGAGGAACCGGTCGTTCTCGGCGGGCGTGCCGATGGTGACCCGCACCCCTTCAACGGCGAAGGGGCGGGTCACCACGCCGCGCCCTTCCAGCTCGGCCGCCAGCGCCAGCGCCGGCTCGCCCACGGGCAGCCACACGAAGTTGGCCTGGGCGTCGGGGCTGGGGATGCCGAGGCCGGCGATCTCGGCCACCACGCGGTCGCGCTCGGCCAACGTGGCCCGCACCCGCTCGTCGAGCTCGTGCTGGGCCGCCAACGACGCCACCGCGGCGCGCTGGGCGAAGCCGTTCACCGCGAACGGGATGAGCACCCGGTCGACCGCGGCCACCACGTCGGCGTGACCCACCAGGTAGCCGATGCGCAGCGCGGCCAGGCCGTAGGCCTTCGAGAACGTGCGCAGCACCACCAGGTTCGGGTGCTGGGCCTGCAGCTCCAACGCCCGGGGCGCGTCGGGCGCGGTGATGTACTCGTGGTAGGCCTCGTCGAGCACCACGAGCGTGGACGGCGGCGTGGCGCCCATGAGCGCCACCATGTCGGCATGCGTCACCGTGGTGCCCGTGGGGTTGTTCGGTGACGTGACCATCACGACCTTGGTCCGCTCGCTCACCGCTGTGGTGATGCCGGCCATGTCCAGGTGCTCGTCGGCCCGGTTGGGCACCGCCACGATCACCCCGCCCACGGTCTGGGTGTAGATCGGGTAGGCCTCGAAGCTGCGCCAGCCGTACACGACCTCGTCGCCCGGATCGACGTAGGTGAGCATGAGCTGCTGCAGCAGGCCGACCGAGCCGCACCCCACCGCGATCTCGTCCGCGGTGCGGCCGAACCGCCCGGCCAGCGCCTCGCGCACCGCGGTGGCGCGATGGTCGGGGTACCGGTTCAGCTCGTCGGCGGCGTCGGCCAGCGCGCGGCGCGCCGCGGGCAGCGGGTCGAACGGGTTCTCGTTCGAAGCCAACTTGACGGCACTGTCGAGCGCGTGCTCGCGCATGGCTGCCTCGGCCGACCGGCCCGGCTTGTACAGCGGAAGGGCGGCCACGTTCGGGCGGGGCTGGGGAAGATCGCTCACCGCTCCAGCTTGCCCCACCGCCCCGGGCCCTCATGAATCCCTCACGACCTCGTGGCGCGCCCTTCACGACCCCGGGGGAACGTGCCGATAGCCCAGGACCGAGGAGGAACCATGACCCGTCGCCTGCTGCTGCCCCGTTCCCGCACCCACCTGTCCGCCGTCGCCGTCGCGGGCGCGCTGGTGGTGCTGGCCGGCTGCGCAAGTGCGGGTGGGCGCGGCGCCACCGTCGACGAGGTGCGCTCCCCCACCACCGCGGCCACCGCGGGCGCCGGGGGCGACGCGACGGGCAGGGCCACGACCGCGACGCCGGCGGTGCCCACCACGATCGCTCCGGCCACGCCGGCGGCCACCGCCACCACCGCGATCACGTCCGAGCCGCCGGCCACGCCGGCGGCACCGGTCGCCGGAGCGGCGCGCACCGCGGCGCAGACCGATCAGGTCATCGCCGAGGCCGACAAGGCCGTGGCCGACGCCGACGCCGCATTGGCCGACGCCGACGCCGCCACCGCCGCCATCGGCTGACAGGCGCCCGGGCCCCGCGCTCAGGTCACGAGCGACGCGAGGGCCCAGAGGGCGGCGACGCCACCGACCACGATCATCGTGACGCTGCGCCGCAGTGGCGCCCGCACCAGGTCGCCGTCCTTGGCCTGGGGCGGCGGGCGCACCAGCGCCATCACGTTGCCGGCCACCAGTGCCCCACCGAGGGCGAGCACCAGCCACGCCAGCAGGTCCTTGCCCAGGAACAGGCCAGGGTCAGAGGCGGCGATCATCGGTGTTCTCCCGTCACGAGCACGCGGCCCCCGGACGCGGCGGCCACCGACACCATGATGGCTGCCACCAGCACCGAAGTCCCGCCGGCCGCCGGCACGCTTCGTCAGCCCTGGGGAGCGGGCCGGGGTCCGCCACCCCGGCCCTTTCCCCGCTCATCATCATGACCGACGACCTTCTGGAACGGATCGGTGCGCGGTCAAGAGATCGGCAGCGGTGCGCCCAGGCGTTTGTGCATCTCTTGATCACGTGGCCCTCAGCGGACCTCACCCCGCGCCGATCCAGTCGGGTGTCGGTGGTCTCGCCCACTGCTGACACTCGCAGGAGACGGGGCGGTGGGATCCACATCGCCCGGTCCTCCCGGTGCACGCCCATCGTCCCGCCGCCTGTCCTGCACGCCTCGCCGCTCGCTCAGAGCGGCCGCACGCCGGGCAGCGCTGTGGGCGTCACCAGCAGCACGACGATGCCTGCGGCCTCGGCCGCCTCGTGCAGGATCTCGAGCGCGGTGGCGAACGTGTCGGGGTCGTGGGCCGACAACGATGCCGCGCCCGTCCACACCACGGCGGCACGGGGCGCGCCCGCCGGTAGTTGGCGCAGCGCGTCGACGAGCGCGTCCCAGTTGTGGCCGAACCAGTCGGGCAGGGCGAAGGCGACCGCGGCCGCCCGCAGGAACGCGGCCTTGTCGGCGGCGGCGTGGGTGTCGAGCGGCCACGTGCGCCAGTCGTGGGCTTCGAGCGCGGCGGTCACCGTGCCCGCGAGCTCGGTGGTGACCAGCTGGCGGGCGCCGCGCACCGCGCCGGTGTGCACGAGGCGCGCCAGACGGGCGTTCACGGCACGACCCAGCGGAACGTGTCGTAGTGGTCGTCGGTGTAGAAGCGCTCACCGGCTTCGCCCGTGATGATGCGGCGGGCACCGCGGTCGGGCGAGCCGGGCGTCTCCACCGTGAACTCGTGGTAGTAGCCGTTGGCCTTCGTCGGCAGGTGCTGCTCGCGGTTCTGGAACACGACGCCGTCCTGGTCGTACGGGAACGGCCCGTCCGACGCGATGAGCCCCAGTGTCGTGCGCGCCTCCGGCGGTAGCGCGCTGGCCCGCACGCTGCGCATGCCCTTGGGCACCGTGACACCCGGTGCCAACGTGACCGTGGTGGTCGCTCGGGCCGTGGTGGTCGCCGTGGTCGGGCTGCCGGGCGCGGTGGTGCTCGTAGCCGGCCGCAGGGTTGACGGCGTGATCGTGGCCGGGCGGCTGGTGGTGGCCAACGCCGGGTCGTCCTGGGCCCGACGGGCGTTGCCCAGCACCAGCACCAGCCCCAGCAGCACCGCGAACCCGACGATGACGAAGATGACCGGGTTCCGCTTCCGCACGGGCCGGACCCTACGCCGACACCGCGTCGCGCGTCGGGCCGTGCCGGTACCAGGCGACCGTGGCCGCCGCGGCGTCGGCCAGCGGCGTGGCCCGCAGCCCGAAGGTGCGCTCGGCACGCGAACCGTCGAGCACCCAGTCGTGCGCGAACTGGTGGCTCGTCTCGCGCAGCTCGCGCACCACGGGCACCACCCGGCCGGCCAACCACAGGGCGAACCTCGGCGGCACGCTGACCTTGGCACTGGGCCGGCCGGCCGCCGCGGCCAGCATGGCCACCGTCTCGCGCGGAGCCAGTTGTTCGGCAGCATCAGCTTCGAGCTGTTCGGCCATCTCGACACGATCATCACCGACCGCGACGCCTGGTTCGATCAGGTGCTCGCCGAGCTCGTCACCTTCGTCGGCATCACGGCATAGCCGTGTCCGGCCCGGGCGCGGTCGATCAGCGCACCACGACGGGGTGTCGGGCCAGATCCCACGCCACCGTCGAGCTGTCGGGCGTGAGCACGGTGGCCAGCCGACAGAGGCCGATCGGCGGCGACCACGGGCCCCGCCGGGCGGGCCGGCGCGGCGTCAGCGGGCGGGCGACGGTGGGCGAGGCCGAACCCCGGCCGACCGGGGCCGGCCACACCGAGGTCGCCGGCGACCGCCACGGTGACGGCGGCGCCGGCCAACCATCGTCGGCCGGCGGCGCGTCGACCATCGGATCGGCCGGCCGACGGGGCCGCACCGCGGGCAGCGGCGCCAGGGTGGCCGCCGCCGCACGGCTCAGCCGGGCCGCGCCGCGCGCCTCGCGGCGCAGCGCCGACCAGTCGGTGGCCGGCGCTGCATGGCGGCGGCGCATCGTGCCCGGCCGGCCCAGCTTGACCAGAGGCGCGACGATGGCCACGAGGATCACCAGTGCCACGAGCTGCCAGGTCGCCGCCGATGCGAGCACGGGATCGACGCTACGACCGGCCCCGTCGGCCCGACACCCCCTTGGCCCGGGTGACACGGACACCGTCACACGACTGACACCGGATGGCACCGGTGCGTGACCGGTGGTGGACGCGTCGTGGCACCGCGGCCCGGTTCACCGGGGCGGGAGTGCCCGGCGGTCAGGCCCCCTTGGCCGCGTTGTCGAAGCGCGTGTACTGGCCGAGGAACACCAGACGCTTGGTGCCGATGGGCCCACTGCGGTGCTTGGCCACGATGACCTCGGCGGCGCCGCGGTCGGGCGACTCGGGGTTGTAGACCTCGTCGCGGTACAGGAACATCACGACGTCGGCGTCCTGCTCGATGGCGCCCGACTCACGCAGGTCCGACAGCATCGGGCGCTTGTCCGCCCGGCTCTCCAGCGTTCGGGACAGCTGCGACAGCGCCACGATGGGCACGCTCAGCTCACGGGCCAGGATCTTGAGGGAGCGGGACATCTCGCTCACCTCGACCTGGCGGTTCTCGGCGTTGGAGCGGCCGGTCATGAGCTGGAGGTAGTCGATGACGATGCAGCCGATCTGGCCGGTGCGGGCCATGAGCCGGCGGGCCTTGGCCCGGATCTCCATGACCGTGATGAGCGGGTTGTCGTCGATGAACAGCGGCGCGTGCTCCAGCTCGCCGATGGCCCGCCCGATCTTCGACCAGTCCTGCTGGGTGAGGCGCCCGTTGCGCATCTTCTGCGAGTCGACCCGGGCCTCCGACGCGAGCACGCGCTGGGTGAGCTCCTTGTGGCCCATCTCGAGCGAGAACACCATGACGGGCAGGCCGGTCTTGGCGATGGACGTGGCGATGCCGAGGCCGAAGGCCGTCTTGCCCATGGCCGGACGGGCGCCGACCACGTTCAGGGTGGACGGCTGCAGGCCCGACAGCAGCTCGTCGAGGTCGGTGTAGCCGGTGGGCACCCCGGTCAGGATGTGGCCCTGCTCGATGATGCGCTCGAGGTCGTCGACCACCATGCCGATGACCTCTTTGATCTCCTTCACGGAGTCGGTCACCCGGTTCTCGGCGAGGTCGAACACCTTCTGCTCGGCCTGGTCGAGCGTCTTGGTGACGTCGTCGGGCTCGTCGTAGCCGAGCTCGGCGATCTCGCCGGCGACGCGGATGAGTCGACGCAGCAGGGCCGTGTCGCGCACGATCTTGGCGTAGCGCGCCGCGTTCGAGATGGCCGGCGTGGCCGCCTGCAGCTCCAGCAGGAAGCCGCCGCCGCCGATCTCGTCGAGCAGGCCGTTGCGGCGCAGCTCGTCGGCCACGGTGACGGCGTCGACCGGCTCACCGGCCGACAGCAGCACGCGCATGGCCTCGTACACGTGCTGGTGGGCCGGGCGGTAGAAGTCGTCGGCCGACAGGCCCATCTCCGACACCGTGAGCACGGCCTCGCGCGAGAGCAGCAACGCACCGAGCACGGACTGCTCGGCATCGAGGTTGTGGGGAGGGATGCGTTCGTTGCGCTTGGGACGTCGGTCGCCGGGCACGTCGGACATAGGATGTTCACCTTCGTCGGTGGAGCCTGGGGATCGCTAGAGGTACAACGTTGTGAGTCTGCTGTGGAAGACCCTGTGCACAGCGGACCCTCACGCCGATCGTGACGAAGGGGTGTCCCAAGGTTCCCGGCGAACGGCGAAGAGGCGGCCTTGCGGCCGCCTCTTGCACATGTGCTCGGTTGTGGATCGGTGCGGTCAGCTACCGACTTCGACGGTGACGGGGAACTCGACGTCGCTGTGCAGGCGCACGGTGACGGTGTGGGCGCCCAGGGTCTTGATCGGCTCGAAGTGCAGCTTGCGCCGGTCGATGTCGATGGTGGTCTGGGCCAGCACGGCGGCGGCCACGTCGGCCGCGGTCACCGAACCGAACAGACGACCCTCGCTGCCCGCCTTCGCCTTGATGGCGATGGTGCGCGACACGAGCGTCTTGGCGATGGTCTCGGCCGCTTCGCGGTCCTTGGCATCACGCAGGTCGCGCGAGCGCCGCATGGACGCCGCCTGGGCGACGGCGCCGTCGGAGGCAACGATGGCCAGGCCCTTGGGCATGAGGAAGTTGCGGCCGTAGCCCTCGGCGACCTCGACGATGTCGCCGCGCTTGCCCACCTTGGCCAGATCGGCCCGAAGGATCACCTTCATTCGGCTTTCTCCATCTCCGTCTCGGTTGCGACCACATCGACCACGGGAGCCTCTTCCACCGGCGCGTTGCGGTCGGGGCGGGGCCCGCGATCGCCGCGATCGCCGCGGTCGCCGCGGTCGCCGCGCTCGCCGCGGCCACCGCGCTGGGTCGTGACCCGCTTGGCGTAGGGCAGGAGCGCCATCTCACGCGAGTTCTTGATCGCCGTGGTGATCTCGCGCTGCTGCTGCGAGTCGTTCCCGGTGACGCGACGCGAACGGATCTTCGACCGATCGGACACGAAGCGCTGCAGCAGGTTCGTGTCCTTGTAGTCGACGTAGTGGATCTTCTCGGTGATGAGGACCGATGTCTTCTTCTTGATCTTGCGGGGGTTGGCATCGTTCGCCCGGGTCTTCGGCCCCCGCTTGTTGCTGTTGCTGTTGCTGCTGCTGCTCTTCATCAGAAGGGTTCCTCGTCGCCGTAGCCGGGGTCGTTGGGAATGGGTTTGCCGCCGCCGGCAGCAGCAGCGCCACCGCCACCGCCGTCAGGACCGGAGCGCGCCGTGCGCTCCACTTGGGCGGTGGCCCACCGCAGGCTGGGGCCGATCTCGTCGGCCACCACCTCGACGATGGAGCGCTTGTCGCCATCCTGCGTTTCGTACGAGCGCTGTTCGAGTCGCCCGGTGACCATGATGCGAGTGCCCTTGGCGAGCGACGCCGCGGCGTTCTCGCCGAGCGTGCCCCAGCACACGACGTTGAAGAAGCTGGTCTGCTCCTGCCACTCGTTGTTGACCTGGTAGCGGCGGGAGACCGCCATGCCGAGGGTGGCGACGGCGCGCCCGCCCTGGGTGAAGCGGAGCTCGGGATCTCGGGTGAGGTTCCCGACGAGCGTGACGGTGGAATCGGCCATGAGACGTTCCCTTTCCGGGTCCGGCCGCGGTCAGGCGGCCGTGCCGGCGCCGAGCATGCCGCGCTTGGCGGCCTCGGCGTCGGGCAGACGGATGAGCTTGTGGCGGACGATGGGGTCCGCGAGGCGCAGGGAGCGCTCCAGGTCGTCCAGGGCTCCGCCCGGCGCGACGACGTTGAGGAAGAAGTAGTAGCCCTCCCAGCGGTGGGCGATCTCGTAGGCGAACCGACGACGACCCCACCACTCGGGGTTCCCGACGACCTGGCCGCCGGCGGCGACGATCTGGGCGCTCACGGTCTTGGGCCACGCCTGGGCGGCGGGCTCTTCCTGATCGCCGTGGACGATGACACCGAGTTCATACGCGCGCATGGGCGCTGTACCTCCCTGTGGACCCGGCTCGGCCGGGGCCCCCACGGTGGGGGCAGGGTGCTGCAACTGACCTGGAGAGGATAGTGGCCACGACCCCGATGCTGCCAGCGGGGTGCCACAGAGAAGTCGAGGGGCCGGATCGCGCGCACGACCCGGCCCCCCATGCCAGGTCACCCTGGCCGGTCGCACGGCGCCAGGGGAGTGGCGTCGTGGCCCGATGGGTCGGAGCCCGCACCGCACGCGAAGGCACGGGACGGGCACCGATGGATGCCCGGGGGCGAAGGGACCCCCTAGCCGATCCGTCAGCGCTGAAAGCGCTTACATCTCCACTATGACGACTGACCCGACCGGGGTCAAGCGTCGGGGTACGACGCCGACGACGAGCCGGCACCGACCGCATCGCGCCGCGGCCCCGTCGTGTCGCGCACCATGAGCGTGGTCGGCACGAGCAGGTGGCGCGGCGGCGGGGTGGCGCCGTCGGGTCCGGGCGGCTCCAGCAGCTCGAGCATGGCCCGGGCGGCCAGCGCGCCGATCTCGGACACCGGCTGGTGCACCGTGGTGAGCCCCACCGCGGCCGACAGCTCGTGGTCGTCGAAGCCCATGATCGACACATCGAGGGGCACCGACAGCCCGCGGTCGCGCACGGCGCTCGCCGCGCCGAGGGCCATCTCGTCACACATGGCGAACACCGCCGTCGGCGGATCGGGCAGACCGAGCAGGTGGACCATGGCCTCGTAGCCGCCCTCGACGGAGAAGTTGCCGGGCACGTCGAGCTCGGGACGCACCGCCAGACCAGCTCGGCGCAACGCCGCCTGGTAGCCGCCCCGGCGCTTACCGGGCACGTGGAACGTGAGCGCCACACCCGGCAGGTCGCCGATGAGGGCGATCGACCGGTGACCGAGGTCGATGAGGTGCTGCACGGCGTCCTCGGCGGCGGCGGCATCGTCGATGGCGATCGAGGGGAACACGTCGTAGCGATCGCCCACGGTCACGATGGCCGCCCCCGTCGTGGCGAACAGGGCGACCTCGTCGTCGTCGAGGCGCACGTCGACCAGGAGCAGGCCGTCGACGCGACGGTGCAGGGGTCCCGTGCCCGTGACCGTGCGGTGGCGGGCCTCGGCGCTGCCGATGGCCAGCAGCAGCACGTCGTAGCCCTCGGCCGAGCAGACCGCCTCGGCGCCGCTCACGACCTGCGAGAAGTACCAGGTGCCGAGCAACGGCACCCCGAACCCGATCGTGTTGGTGCGCTTGGCCGCCAGGCGCGACGCGTTCGGATCGGGCCGGTACCCGAGCTCGAGGGCCACCCCCCGCACGCGGTCGCGGGTCGTGGGGGCCACGTTGGGCAGCCCGCGAAGGGCGCGGCTCACGGTCGCCACCGAGACGCCGGCACGGGCGGCCACGTCCTCGATGGTGATGCTCGACGGGGGCATCGTCACCGGACGCAGTGTAGGGATCACGACGGTGATCGCGCGTCGTGATCCGGCGCGCCGGCCCGGCCCACCCCCACGAACCGGTCGCCGACTGACGAGCGTCAGGCCCGGCGACGGGCCTTGGCGCCGCCGACCGGCAGCATGCGGAGAAGGTGGTGCCACGAGCACCCGGGGCACGCCTCCACCACGTACGCCGCGAGCTGGTCGGCGCGACGGTTGAGCGTGGCCAGCTCCCGCGAGCTGGTGACGCAGCGCCCGTACGGCGGGAGCCGGGGCCCGAACACGTAGGTGACCAGCACGAGCTTGGGCCCGGCGCAGATCGGGCAGTCGACCTGGGTCGGCTCGCCCACCTCGCGCGCCGCCCGTATCAGCTCGGGGTGGGCGTCGCACACCTGGTGCTTGGCCAGGCGACCCCGCCGGTACTCGTTGATGAGGTGCTGGCGCGCCAGGCGGTGATCGATGACGCCACCGAGCGGTCCGGTGCCGCCCCCGCGCAACGATCCCTGGCTGAAGCTCACCCGGAGCAGGCTATCGGTCCCACACCGGCTGCGACTCGGTCGGACAACGCCGGGCCCCGCTCGTCGCCGCGACGGTCCACCAGCCAGCGGCGCGGCGCGGCGACACTGGTGCGGTGCGCGCCATCATCTCCTACGGTCCCGGGATCCCCGACGAGACGGACCTGCGCCTCTGCGGCGATGTCGCCGGCAAGCGCGTGATCGAGCTCGGCGCCAACGGCGGTGCCGCCGCCGCCTTCGCGTCCCGTGGGGCCAAGGCCATCGTGGTCGACCCCTCCCCCGCCGCCCTCGACGTCGCCCGCGCCCGGGCCGCCGAGCTGAGCACACCCGGTGAAGCGCTGCGCGTCGAGTGCCACCAGGGCGATCTGGCCGACCTCGGGTTCGCCACGTCGGCCAGCGTCGACCTCGTGTTCTCGGCGTCGGTGCTCGGCGAGGTCGACGACCTCGCCCGCGTGTGCCGCCAGGTGCACCGCGTGCTGCGCGAAGGTGCGGCACTGGTGTTCTCCGTCAGCCACCCGGTGGCCGCCATGCTCGACGGTGACCGCGTGGTGAAGCGCTACGGCGAGGGCGGTCGCACGATGAGCGACGTGTTCATGACCCTCACGCGCGCCAACTTCAACGTTGAGGTGCTCGCCGAGCCGAACGCCATCGGCGCCGGCGGCGTCGCGCCACCCATGCTCGTGGTGCGGGCCCGCAAGCTCGGCGTCTGAGCGCAGCGAAGACGCAGCGAGCCCGTCAGACCGAACGGGCCGCCCACCACTCGCGCAGACGGTGGCGTACGTCCTCGTCACCGAGGAGGCCCTCCTCCAACCGGATCTCCATGAGGAACGCCACGGCCTCGCCGACCACGCGGCCCGGGCCGATGCCGAGCTCGACCATCACATCGTTGCCGTCGAGCTCGGGCCGGATCGACGCCAGCTCCTCGGCCCGCTCCAGCTCGTCGATGCGGGCCTCGAGCTCGTCCATGCGCTTGCCGAGCTGCGCGGCCTTGCGCTCGTTGCGCGTGGTGCAGTCGCAGCGCGTCAGGACGTTCAGCTCCTGCAGCAGATCGCCGGCATCGCGCACGTAGCGGCGCACCGCCGCGTCGGTCCAGCCCATCTTGTAGGTGTGGAAGCGCAGGTGCAGGTCGACCAGCTCGCTCACGGCCACGATGTCGTCGTTCGAGTAGCGCAGTGCCGTCATGCGGTCACGCGTCATGCGGGCACCGACCACGTCGTGGTGGTGGAACGACACGCCCTTGCCCTTGCGGTAGCTGCGCGTCTTGGGCTTGCCCACGTCGTGGAACAGCGCGGCGAGGCGCGTGCGCCGGAAGTCGAAGCGCTCCTTGGCGTCGGGCCGCACGTTCTCGACCACGGCGATGGTGTGGGCGAGCACGTCCTTGTGACGGTGGATCGGGTCCTGCTCCAGGCGCAGCTCGGGCAGCTCGGGCAGGAAGAGCCCGGCGAGCCCGGTGTCGACGCAGAACCACAGGCCGCGCGCCGGATGGTCGAGCACCATCAGCTTGTCGAGCTCGTCGCGCACACGCTCGGCGGAGACGATCTCGAGGCGGTCGGCCATCTCGCGCACGGCCGCCACCACCGCGTCGTCGACCTCGAGATCGAAGCGGGCCAGGAAGCGCGCCGCCCGCAGCATGCGCAACGGGTCGTCGTTGAAGCTGACGTGCGGATCGAGCGGGGTGCGCAACCGCTTGAGCATCAGGTCGGCGGCACCACCGTGAGGGTCGACGAGCTCGGGCGCGGCGAGGTCGAGGCGCAGGGCCATGGCGTTGATGGTGAAGTCGCGGCGCGACAGGTCTTCGGTGATGTCGTCGCCGAAGGTGACCTCGGGCTTGCGGCTCTCGGGGTCGTACCGCTCGGCCCGGTGCGTCGTGATCTCGTAGACGCGGTCGCCCTTCTTGGCGCCGATGGTGCCGAAGCGCTCGCCCTGCGTCCACAGCGCATCCACCCACGACCCGAGGATCTGCTTGATGCGGTCAGGGTGGGCCGGGGTGGTGAGATCGAAGTCGTCGGCCTCGACCCCCAGCAACAGGTCGCGCACGGTGCCGCCGACGAGGTAGAGCGGCACCTCGGCGCGGGCGAAGCGCTCGACCAGCGGGGCCAGTTCGGCCAGCACGGGGGCGAAGCGCTCGGGGATCACGAAGGATCAAGCGTAGTGGCGTCGGTGCCGACGCCGCCGACCCGATGCCCCGACCGCGCCCGTCAGCCACTCAGAACGGCTGCCACATCTCGATGGCCGCGTCCACGATGCGCAGCCCCGGGCCACCCGAGGTGGCGTCCTCGTCGGGGTCCGGCGTCTCGCCGGCGAGCACGCTCAACGCCACCGCCGACGAGCTCTCGAGCGCCTGCAGGTCGTAACCACCTTCGAGCATGGCCAGCCGCCGACCGGGCTTGGCGATCGAGAGCAGCCGGGCGGTCATGCGGGCGAAGTCGCCCGACGTGAGGGCCAGGTCGGTGAGCGGGTCGCGGATGTGGGCGTCGAACCCGGCCGAGATGAGTACCCACGTGGGTCCGAACATCTCGAGCACGGGCAGCACCACGCGGTCGATCGCCATCAGGTACACATCGCCCGTGGTGCCCGGCGGGAAGGGGAAGTTCATCGTCGTGCCCTCGGCCAGACCGACACCCCGCTCGAACAGGCGACCGCTACCCGGGTACAGGGGGAACTGGTGCATCGAGATGTAGAAGACCCGCGGGTCGGCGTAGAAGATGTCCTGGGTCCCGTTGCCGTGGTGGGCGTCGTAGTCGATGATCGCCACCCGCTCGCCCCGTGCGGCCAGGTGGGCGGCGGCCACCGCCACGTTGTTGAGCAGGCAGAAGCCCATGGCATCGGTGGCCGTGGCGTGGTGTCCGGGCGGTCGCACGGCGCAGAACGCCGCGGGGGCCTCGCCGCGGTCGAGGGCCTCGATGGCGGCCAGCCCCGAGCCGGCGGCGAGCACGGCGGCGTCCCACGATGCCGGCACCACCGAGGTGTCGGCATCGAGGTGCCCCCCGCCGTTGGCGCACACGCGCTGCAGCGCGGCCACGTACTCGGGAGGATGGACGCGCGTCAGCTCGTCGAGGGTCGCGGCGCGGGGTTCCAGCGGGATCAGGGCATCGGCCACGCCGGCCCGGCGCGCACCGGCCAGCACCGCTTCCAGCCGGGCAGGGCGCTCCGGATGACCGATGCCGGCCAGGTGGTCGAGATAACGCGGCGACGTGGCGAAGAGGACGGCCATCACCGTTGAGGCTACGCCGCCGACCCGCCGGCTGCGTATGGCCATCGGTCCCGACAGGGCTACCGTCGATGCAGTGGCCCTGCTGCCCCGATTCCCGAACTCGACGACCGTCCCCGACGGGGCGACTCCCGCGCCGGTGGTGCACGAAGCCAACGGCCTGCGGCTGAGCATCCACCCCACCGGGGTGGCCACCCTCACGCCCCTGCCCGGCGCCCAGGTGCACACGGGGCACATCCGTGCCCATCTGGCCACGCTGCCGAGGGGGCGCGTGCAGCGGGTCACCACCAGCGCGCTCAGCCCCCGTGACACCGCGGTGTGGGTGGCGGCCGGGTTCCGCACGGCCACCCGCCTGGTGCTGCTGCGCGCCGACCTGACCCGCCCCATGCTGCCCCGCAGCAGCACGCGGCCGGCCTCGGCCCCCGACGCCCGGCTGCGACCCGGCCGTCGGCGTGAATGGCCGACCCTGGCCAGCGTCGACAACGAGGCTTTCGCCCCCCAGCCCGGGCTCGGCCTGGGGGGCCTGCTCGATGCGGTGGCCGTCACCCCCGCCGCCCGCATCCGGGTGGCCGGGGTCCCGCCGGTCGGGTTCGTCCTGGCCGGCCACGACGTGCGGTGTGGCTACGTGCAGCGTCTCGCCGTCAGCCCCGCGGTGGCCGGCCGCGGCATCGGCAGCGCGCTGCTGGCCGACACGATCCGCTGGCTGCAGCGCCGGCGCGCCACCGAGGTGCTCGTCAACACCGAAGAGGGCAACACCCGGGCGCTGGCGCTGTACGAGCGGTTCGGCTTCGCCCGGCAGCCCGACGGTCTGGTGGTGCTCGAGTGGGAGCCGTGAGGCGCGTCGGTGGCGCCGTCGCCGCCCTCGCGCTCGCCATGCTCGGTGCGGACGCCGCCGCCGCCGCCCGGCCGGCGGCGTCCGACGACACGGCCGCGCTCGAGCTCGTGCGCCAGACGGTGTCGGTCCCGTTGGACGGTCGGGCCACGTTCGGGGTGCGCGTCACCGGCGCGCCCGAGGGCGCCGAACTGGAGGCCACCGTGTTCGTCCCGGTGAGCGCTCAGGGGATACTCGACGCCGAGCGGGGCCAGCTCCCCACGCGCCAGGTCGGGTTCGTGCCGCGGGCGCCGCTGAGCGACCTCGCGGTCGGCGACGGCACGGTGGCCGTCTCGCTCACCGCCGTCGATCGGCTGCCCGAGCTCGACGAAGAGGTGCGCATGACGTTCCCGGGCGTGTACCCCGTGCGTCTGCGCCTCCTCGATCCGAACCGGGAAGGTCCGATCGCCGAACTGACCACGTTCCTCATCCGACCGGCGCGCCAGAAGCTGCCCATCACCGTCGTCCTGCCGCTGCCGGGCCAGCCGTCCCACCTCGCCGACGGTCGCGTCGTGGTGGCCGACACCGACGTCGCGCGGGCCCAGGACGTGACCGAGTTGCTCGCTGCGCTCCCCCAGTTCCCGTTCACGTTGGCGCCCCGGCCCGAGCTGCTCGACGCGCTGCACACGACCAAGCCGGTGCTCACCGACCGACTCGGCGCCTCACTCGGCACGCGCGCCGTGCTGGCCATGCCGTACGTGCGGGTCGACGTGCCGGGCATGGTCGCCGCCGACCTGCGCGACGAGATCAGCCGCCAGTGGAAGCTCGGCGAGGACACGGTGGGTCGTGCGCTGCCCGGCAGCCGTCCCGATCGACGGGCGTGGCTCGTCGACAGCCCCGTCGACGCCCGCTCCGTCGACGTGCTGCGCACGCTCGGCGTGCAGCAGGTGCTCATCGCCGCCGACCGGCTCACACCGGCGCCGGCGTCGCCCGTGCTCCATCCGGTGCCGGTGCGCACCGCCGACGCGGTCGCGCCGGCGACGGCCGGTTCGCTCGACACCGGGCTCGTCGCCCTCGTCGACGACGGCACGCTCGACACCCGGCTCACCTCGGGTCGCTCGCTGCCGGTCACCGTCGTGAACCTGGTGGCCGAGCTGACGGCACGCGCCTTCGGCGACGACATCGGGCGTGGGCTCGTGCTCGTGCCGACCACGAGCGCTCAGAGCCGCCCCGACTTCTGGAAGGCCTTCGCCGACGCCGTCGACCACTCGGGCATGCTCGAAGCGGTCGACCTCGACACGTTCGTGCGGGTCACCTCGACCGACCGCTCGGCCACCTACGCGCTGCCGAAGGACACCTCGCGCAACGAACTGGCGTTGGCCCAGGGGCTGTTCGTCACGCGCGTCGCCCTCGACGTGATGGGTTCGGTCCTCCCCACCGGCTCGCCCCGGTTCGGCGGCCTCACCGAACGCACGACGATGGCCGTGTCCGCCGATCTCGACGATGGCGCCCGCCAGGCGTACTTCGATCAGGTCACCGCGCGCGTGAACCCCGTGCGTCAGTCGGTGTCGGTGCGCGTGCGCGACCGGGTGACGCTGGCCGGCAAGGCCGGCGTCATCCCCCTCAGCCTCGTGAACGCGCTCGACGAGCCCGTGACGGTCAAGCTGCGCCTCGTCTCACCGAAGATCGAGGTGCCCGACAACGACCGCGTCTTCACCATCGCCGCCCACGATGAGCTGCCCGTGCGGATGGACGTGCGGGCCCTGACCTCGGCCTGGGAGTTCCCGGTGACCGTGCAGCTCTCGACGCCGGTCGGGGGCGAGGCCATCGGCACCACCGGGGAGCTGCGGGTCCGCGCCGTCGGCCTGTCGGGCCTCGGTCTGGGCATCTCGGCCGGGGCGTTGGTCGTGCTCGTGGTGTGGTGGCTCGGCCACTCCCGCAGCCGCCGACGGGCCAAACGGGCCGCGGCGGCTAGCCTGCCCGACCCGTGAACCACGTACGCGTCGTCACCGACTCGGCGTGCGACCTCCCCCAGGAGATCGCCGACGAGTTGGGCATCGAGATCGTCCCGCTCACGATCCGCTTCGGGAGCACCGAGCTGGTCGATCGCAAGGAGCTGACCACCGCCGACTTCTGGTCGCGGTGCGCCGCCAGCGCGTCGCTGCCCGAGACCGCCGCGCCCGCTCCCGGCTCGTTCGAGCAGGCCTTCCGCCGGCTCGCGGCCGAGGGCGCCACCGGCATCTGCGTCGTCGCGCTCTCGAGCGACCTGTCGGCCACGATGCAGAGCGCGCGGCTCGCCGCCGAGGCTGTGGCCGGTGACATCGACGTCGACGTCGTCGACTCGCGCTCGGTCACCATCGGGCAGGGCCTCATCGCCATGGCGGCCGCTCGTGCCGCGCGTGACGGCACCGATCTCGCCGCGGTCGCCGGGTTGGCCCGTTCCCTCACGTCGCGCACGCACATCTGGGGTGCGCTCGACACGCTCGAGAACCTCCGTAAGGGCGGCCGCATCGGCAGCGCCAAGGCCATGCTCGCCTCGGTGCTCTCGATCAAGCCGATCATCGAGGTGCGCGACGGCAAGGTCGAAGAGGGCGGCAAGCAGCGCACGCGCTCGAAGGCACTGGCGTTCCTCGTGGAGAAGGTGCGCGAGGCGGGTCCGCTCGAGACGTTGGCGGTGATGCACGCCGACACCGACGACGTCGGTGAGCTCGTGGCCCGCCTGCAGCCGCTCGCGCCGGGACCGATCGTCGTCGGCGACATCGGTCCCGTCGTCGGCACCCACGCCGGGCGCGGCACGATCGGCGTGGTGTACCAAGTGCTGGCGCGCTGAACGACGCCCCCATCGTCATCGCCGGGCGGTACCGGCTCGAACGCCTGCTCGCGGCGGGCACGTTGGCCGACGTGTGGGCAGCGGTCGACGAGGTCCTCGACCGCCCTGTCGCGGTCAAGATCCTGAAGCCCGCGCTCACCGACGACATCGTCGCCGTGTCGCGCTTTCGCGGCGAGGCCCGCCTCGCCGCGCGCGTGAACCATCCCAACGTCGTCGCCGTCTACGACACCGTCTCGGGCGACGGGTGCGACGCGATGGTGCAGGAGCTCGTGGGTGGGCGCACGCTGCGCGACGCACTCGACGAGGAACCCAAGCTCTCGATCGGCCGCGCCGTGCGCGTCGGCATCGCGGTGGCCGACGCGCTGTCGGCCGTGCACGAGGTGGGCATCGTGCACCGTGACGTGAAGCCGGCCAACGTGCTGCTGGCCACCGATGGTCGCGTGCTGCTCACCGACTTCGGCATCGCGACGCGCGGTCGGCAGGACCTCACGAGCGAAGACGTGATGATGGGCACGGCCAAGTACCTGTCACCCGAGCAGGTCGAGGGCGAACCGGCATCGGCCCGCGCCGACCTCTACTCGCTCGGTGTCGTGCTGTACGAGTGCCTCGCCGGTCGCCCGCCGTTCCTCGCCGAGTCCGAGGCGGCCACCGCGCTGGCCCGCCTGCGCGCCGACCCGATCCCGCTGCGCACGTTGCGCCCCGCCATCCCGTCGCGGCTGGCCACGCTGGTGCGCGCCTGCCTGGCCCGCCACCCCGACGACCGGCCGCGCTCGGCGGCCACGGTGCGCGACGCCCTCGTGCGCCTGGCACCCGAGGTCACCGAGGACGACACCCGGCCCCGCCTCGGGGCCCGCCGCGACCCGGCCAGACGGCGACGGCGACCGGTCGTCGCGCCGGCTCACGGTGGCGGGGACGGGAACGGGGACGGACTCACCGCCGAGGTCGCGCTCGGACCCGAGCCGCCCCGGCGGGCCCGGCGCTGGCCCTGGTTGCTCGCCGGCGCCGTCGCCGCCCTCGTCGTGGCCGCCCTCGGGCTCACGCTGCTCACACCCAGGCCGGCGGGCGACACCGGCCAGGCCCCGCCCGACGTCTCGTCCACCGAACCGGCCCAGGCCACACCGGCCACGTTCACGGTCACGAGCACGCCCACCCCGCCGGTGACCGGCTCCGTCGCGGCGGCGTCCACCGTGGCGCCCGCCGTCGGGATCGTCACGATCGGCGAGTTCGATCCGCCGCCGGGCGACGGACGGGAGAACCCGGGCCTGCTGCGCAACCTGCTGGACGGCAACGCCGACACGATCTGGAGCTCGCTCTGCTACGACGAGGTCGGCCTGGGCGCCAAGGAGGGCGTCGGCCTGGTGTTCGAGCTGTCGGGCTCGGCCGCCGGTCACGTGCTCGAGGTCACATCGAGCACGCGGCGCTGGTCGGCGTCGGTGTTCGTGTCGGAGGCTCGGCCACCCACGCTGCGGGCGTGGGGTCCGGCGGTGAGCGCGCGCCGCGACATCACCACCCCCACCATCGATCTGCCCCTCGAGGACGCCAGCGGTCGCTACGTGCTCCTGTGGATCACGCGCCTCGGCACGTCGCCGGTGTGCACGCTGCCCTACGACATCCGCATCGGCGAGGTGAAGCTGGTCCCGCGGTGAGGTGCCTGGGTTCGCCGGGCGCGACCCTCTACGCTCTCGCCCATCGTGGGCCCCGACGCAGCCGATGTCGACGCGCTCGTGCGCGCCGCACAGGATGGTGACCGCGACGCGCTCGAGCGCCTCCTGCGGCTCCAGCACGACCGCATCTGGGCCGTGTGCCGACGCATCCTGGCCAGTGACGCCGACGCGGCCGACGCCTCCCAGGAAGCGATGATCGCGGTGGTGCGGGGCCTGCACCGCTTCGACGGCCGTTCATCGTTCAGCACCTGGTGCTATCGCGTGGCCGTGAACGCCTCCCTCGACGAGCTCCGGCGGCGACGACGACGACCCACACTGGTCGACGAGGAGCACGGCATCGCCGTGGGCGACGGTGCCGACGTGACGACACCGGCCTTCGACGGCCGCATCGGCGAGCGCCTGCGCCTCGACCATGCGCTGGCCGCACTGCCCGAGGAGTTCCGCGTGCCCGTCGTGCTGCGCGACGTCTGCGACCTGGGGTACGCCGAGATCGCCGACGTGCTCCACATCCCACCCGGCACGGTGCGCTCGCGCATCGCCCGGGGCCGCGCTGCGCTGGCCGCCGCGCTGCGGAACCAGGACCCCGACACCGACCGTCCAAGAGACCAGTCATGAGCGACACCCCTCTCCCCGATCCGCTCGACGAGCAGGCCAGCGACCTGCTCGACGCGGGCGACGACGCACCGGTCGACGAGACCGACGTGGGGGCGCGCCTCGACGAGCTCCGCACCCTGCGGGCCGCGATGGCCGACGTGCCCGACCCCGGGCCCGAGGTGCGCGAGCGGTCGGTCGCCGCCGCCCTGGCCGCCTTCGACGACCTGCTCCTCGGCGCCTCCGACCCACCCGCCGAGACCGAGACCGAGACCGAGACCGAGACCGTGCCGGTCACCGACCTGACCTCGCGGGTGTCCCGTCGCCCCTCGCGCGCCCGGCGCTGGTACCCCGTCGTGGCGAGCGCGGCCGCCGTCGTGGTCGTGCTGCTCGGCATCGCCGCACTGGTCGGCCGCTCCGACGAGCAGGGCACGTCCGGCGCCGCCTCCCAGGCCGGCAAGGCGGCCGAGAACGCCAGCGACCTCGGCGGCGCGAGCAGCGCCGCCGGTGCCGCGACGACCGTCTCCGCCTCCCAGGCTGGGTTCAACGCCGGCCCGGCCGCCGATGACACCGCCGGCGGTGGAGCGGCCACGACCGCGGCGGCCGGCCTCGCGCCGTCGGTCCCCGCCGCCAGCACGGCCGCCGCGTCGGCCGGGGTGGACGAGACCACCTCCACCATCGACCGCCGCGACGTGACGACCACCGCCGCCGCGCCGAGCACGGCGCGGGAACCGTCGACCACGACGACCACGGTCGATCCCACGGTGCTCGCCTACCTGGGCGAGTTCTCCACCACCGACGCCCTCGCCGCCGTGCTGCGCCAGCCCCCGCCGGTCGACCCGACCGACGAGGGCCGCGCCATCCGCACGCAGCTGGCCGAGGGCAGCTGCGACGTCGTGCCGTTCGGTGTACCGATCGGCGTGCTCCGCTGGAACGGGCGTGACGCGGTGGCGGTCCGGTCGGCCGAGGCCCCGGTCGTGCAGGTGATCCCCCTGGACGGGTGCAACCCCGTCGCCCTGCTCGGCGCGTCCGCCTGACGTCCTGAGTACGCTCAGGCTCCATGTCTTCGACCCCTCCGAACAACGGGGACTGGGTGACCACGGTCGTCGGGTTCCTCGAGCGGGGCGTGGGTGCGGTCCGCGACCGCACCACGGCCCCTGCCGTGAAGATCGCCCGCGCCCTGGTGTGGGGGCTGCTGGCCGCCATGCTCGGGGCGGTCGCGCTGCTGCTCGGCCTGATCGCCATCGATCGGGCCATCGTCATCGTGACGGGCCACCGGGTCTACCTGGCGCACATGGCGGTGGGAATCGTTCTGATGCTCGGCGGGTTGATCGCCATGCGCAAGCGCCATGTCTCGGAGGAATCGTGAGCGACGTTCGTCAGGTCATCATCATCGGCTCCGGTCCCGCAGGGCTCACATCGGCCATCTACACCGCCCGGGCCAACCTCAACCCGCTGGTCATCGAGGGTGAGCCGTCGTCCACCTCCGACCAGCCCGGCGGGCAGCTCATGCTCACCACCGAGGTCGAGAACTTCCCGGGCTTCCCCGAGGGCATCATGGGTCCCGAGCTCATGCTGAACTTCCGCTCGCAGGCCCAGCGCTTCGGCGCCGAGTTCCTCACCGAGAAGGCCACCCGCGTCGACTTCTCCTCCCGCCCGTTCAAGGTGTGGATCCGTGACGACGAGTACCAGGCCGACAGCATCATCGTGTCCACCGGTGCCCGCTCGCTCATGCTCGGCCTCGAGGCCGAGAGCCGGCTGCTCGGCCACGGCCTGTCCACCTGCGCCACGTGCGACGGCTTCTTCTTCCGCGGACAGGAGATCGCGGTGGTCGGCGGGGGCGACTCGGCCGTGGAGGAGGCCACCTTCCTGACCAAGTTCGCCAGCAAGGTGCACCTGATCCACCGCCGTGAGTCGCTGCGGGCCTCGAAGATCATGCAGGAGCGGGCGCTCAAGAACCCCAAGATCGAGCCCATGTGGCACACGGTGGTCGACGACCTGCTCGGCACCGACAAGCTCGAGGGGGCCGTGGTGCGCAACCTGCAGACCGGTGCGGTGGCCACCCTGGCGGTCACCGGCCTCTTCGTGGCCATCGGCCACCGGCCGAACACCGACCTGTTCACCGGGGTGCTCGACACCGACGAGAACGGCTACCTGGTCACCCGGCCGGGGTCGAGCTACACGAACATCCCCGGCGTGTTCGCCTGCGGTGACGTGCAGGACCACACCTACCGTCAGGCCATCACCGCCGCCGGCTCCGGCTGCATG
The DNA here is from genome assembly GCA_031359995.1 of Actinomycetes bacterium. Lineage (GTDB taxonomy): Bacteria > Actinomycetota > Acidimicrobiia > Acidimicrobiales > Ilumatobacteraceae > JANMAT01. Next base: position 27,263 of record JANMAT010000021.1, on the reverse strand, counting down.
GCCGCCATCGACACCGAGCGGTGGCTCGAGGCCAACGTCCACTGATCAGCCGGGACCGCCGGCGCGGGAATGCCAGCCGGGACCCCGACGTTGCGGTGGCGTAGCATCATCGCTGAAAGGAACCGTCCCATGGCTGAAGGCATCGTCACCCTCACCGAGCAGACCTTCGACGAGGTGGTCAACGCGGCCTCCACCCCCGTTCTGGTCGATTTCTGGGCCGAGTGGTGCGGCCCGTGCAAGGCCATCGCCCCCACCCTGGTCGAGCTGGCCAAGGAGCAGGCGGGCAAGCTCACCGTGGCCAAGCTCAACGTCGACGACCACCCCGGTCTGGCCATGCGCTTCGGCGTCCAGAGCATCCCCACGCTGCTCATCTTCAAGGATGGCGAGCTGCGCAAGACGATGATCGGGGCCAAGCCCAAGGGCGCGCTGCTGCAGGAGCTCTCAGAATTCCTTCCCGCCTCCCACTGAGGCCGGGTGACGACGGCGACGACGTCCGCGAGCTCCAACACCGGCTGAGCCGGGCGGGCTTCCAGCCTGCCGGCACCCCGGGCACGTTCGGTCTGGCCACCGCGGCGGCGCTGCGAGCCTTCCAGGAGGCCCGCGGTCTGCGGGTCGACGGTACCTGCGACGAACTGACCTGGGCCGCACTCGTCGAGGCCAGCTGGGAGCTGGGTGACCGCCACCTCTACCTCCGGGCCGCGCCGTACCTGCGGGGCGACGACGTGGCCGAACTGCAGCGTGTGCTCGGTCAGCTCGGCTTCGACGCCGGTCGGGTCGATGGCATCTTCGGGCCGGCGACGGCCCGTGCCCTGGCCGAGTTCCAGGAGAACTACGGCCTGAAGAACGACGGCGTCGGCGGTTACGAGACCTTCGACGCCTTGCGCCGGGTCGGCGGTCGGGTGGCTGACCGTCCGTCGGTGGCCGCCGTGCGCGAGCAGGAGGCGCTGCGGTCGCTCACGCCCAGGCTGGCCCGCAAGCGGGTCGCCCTCGGCTGCTTCGGTGGTCTCGACGGGCTGTCGCGCACCCTGGGTCGCCAGCTCCGCTCGGCCGGGGCCTCGGTCGCTGAGGTCGATGGTGAGGCCTCAGCCCAGGCCGCCTCGGCCAACCGGTTCGGTGCCGACGTCTACCTGGGCATCAGCGCGGCCCAACGGTGCTCGGTGGCCTACTACAAGGTCCCGGGCTTCGAGTCCCATGGCGGCCGGCGGCTGGCCGTCGAAGTGTGCGAACACGTGTTCGCTACCGGGTTCCCGCCCATGGAGCCCCAGGGCATGCGGCTCCCGGTGCTGCGTGAGACGCGCATGCCGGCCGTGGTGGTCGAGCTCGGACCGGTCCGTGATGTCGTGGAGCGGGCCGGACCACTGGCCGAGGCCCTGGCCGCCGCCATCCGCCAGTGGGTCGTCGTTCCGGTGGACCCCCGCCCCACGACCTGATATCCACAACCTTTCCCACAGCCTGTGCGCAACCATGTGGTAGACGTGGCGACTCAAGGTTGAGGGTTGTCGAAGCCTTGACCAGGGCTTTCCACTCTCGGTCGGTTGTTCACACGTCGTCGGATTCGGTCATTCGACGGTAGATTCGCTCGAGATCCTCCAGGTCAGCGAACTCGATGACCATCTTTCCCCGGGTGCCTCCCATGGAAACCCTCACGCGCGTGTTGAGATACTCGGAAAGGAGCTCCTCCAACTCGAGCAGGCCTGGCGGGCGCAGCGGCACGCCGATGGGCACCGGGGCCGGCGCGGTCGTGTCCGACGGAGGCAGGGTGACCGGCGCCATCGGTGCCGGCGGCGCGACCGAGAGACGCACCAGCTCCTCCAGGGCGCGAACGGACAGGCCGTCGTCGACGACCTGCTGGGCCAGTGCCTCCTGGCGACTGCGGTCGGGCGTGCCCAGCAGGGCGCGCGCGTGCCCGGCCGACAGGCGCCCGGTGGCCAGAAGGAGCTGGACCGGTGGCGGGAGTTGGAAGAGACGGAGCGTGTTCGAGACGGCGGCGCGGCTCTTCCCCACCCGGATGGCCAGCTGCTCGTGCGTGAGACCGAAGTCCTCCAGCAGCTGCTGATAGGCCGCCGCTTCCTCGAGCGGGGCCAGATCCTGGCGGTGCAGGTTCTCGACGAGCGCCTGCTCCATCGAGGCCAACTCGTCGGTCGGTCGGATGATGGCCGGAACGGTGTCGAGGCCGGCGCGCCGCGCCGCTCGCCACCGCCGCTCCCCCGCCACCAGTTGGTACCGCCCTGGTTCGATGGGTCGCAACAGCACGGGTTGGAGCACGCCGATCTGACGGATGGATGCCGCCAGGTCGGTCAGTGCTTCTTCGTCGAAGTGCTGGCGTGGTTGATGGGGGTTCGGCTCGATCGAGCCGATGGGCACCTCGTCGAAGATGGGAGCGTCACCGACGGCCGTGCCGTCGGACGGACCTGCTGCGGCGGGGATCAGGGACTCCAGTCCCCTACCGAGCCCGCTGCGTCGCGGCACCACCGCTCACCTCCTTGGCCAGCTCCCGGTAGGCCACGGCACCGCGGCTCCCGGAATCGAATGCGATGATCGGCTGCCCGTACGACGGGGCCTCCGAGAGCCGAACGTTTCGGGGGACGATCATGCGGCACACCCGGTCGCCGAAGTGAGTGCGTACCTCGTTCACCACCTGATCGGCCAGCTTGGTGCGGCCGTCGTACATCACGAGCACGATGGTGCTGACCTCGAGCTGAGGGTTCAGGCTCTTCTTCACCAGTTCCACGTTGCGCAGCAGTTGGCCCACACCTTCGAGCGCGTAGTACTCGCACTGGATGGGGACCAGCACCTCGCCGGCGGCGGACATGGCGTTGATGGTGAGCAGACCGAGGGACGGCGGACAGTCGATGAGCACGAAGTCGTAGCTGTCGAGCACGCTCTCGATGGCCCGCTTCAGGCGAAACTCCCGACTGAAGGCCGGCACGAGCTCGATCTCGGCACCGGCCAGATCAAGGCTGGCCGGAGCGACGAACAGGTTCTTGAGCGCCGTGGGTTCGATTGCGTCCTCCAGCGGCGCCTCGTGGAGGAGCACGTCGTACATGGACGACGCCAGCCCCCGTGTGTCGATGCCGAGGCCGGTGCTGGCGTTGCCCTGCGGGTCGAGGTCGACGACCAGGGTCCGGTAGCCGAGCTCGGCCAGACACGCACCGAGGTTGATCGCTGTCGTGGTCTTGCCCACGCCGCCCTTCTGGTTGGCGATGGCCAACACCCGGGGGAGTGGTCGCCGGGGTCGGCCGGCGGGAGATGCGGGTTCCCCGACGGCGCCCGGTGACGCCGGCGAGGCGACGGGTCCCACGTCGGGAGCGGGAACGGTGGCGGCCTGGTCGGTGGAGGTCGTCGTGGCTTCCGGCGCCGGCGACGGTTCCTCGTCCGCATCGAGATCGGAGGCAACGACGGACTCGTCGCTGAGTGACGTCACAGAGGTCCCCTTACGGTGGTGCGGGGTGACCGTGAAGCGGGGACGCTTCACGAGGCACGGTCGCCGAGGGTTGGCTCAGCTCGTCCGTGCGGTCCCATCCTGGTGCACGGAAGAGACGCGCGCAAGGACCCTCAGGTTCCACGTGAATCTTGACGGTGAAACAACTTGCCGTGTTTCACCGTCAAGTTCTACGTGAAACCAACCTGCTAGCGTGAGGGTCGTGGACCTGACCCTCACCCCTTTTGACCAGGGGTTTCTCCTCGGTGTGCTCATCGGCGAGGGGTCGTTCGGTGGTGACGGTCGACAGCCACAGATCACCCTTCGCATGCACGTCCGCCATGAGCGGTTGTTCCAACGGCTGGTCGTGCTCGTCCCTGGCAGCCGACTCTACGGGCCGTACCGCCACGGTGATCGGGCCTACTTCCAGTGGATGGTGCGGGGGGAAGCACTGCGCGCCCTCGTGCCACTGCTCGCCGGACAGCTCGCCGGTCTCGACGCTCACGCCGACGAGCGCTTCCGGACCATGTGTGAGCGCTACTCGCTGGACGTCAACCCGCCCGCTGCGTGAGCCCCCGTCAGTCGTCGCCGGCCGGCAGTTCGACGACCACGAGACCGTCGGGTGACGGCCGGCGCGTCAGCCCCTCCGCCAACACCGTCACGTCCCATCGATCGTCCGGCGCATCACTGACCACGATCAGACCGGACGGGCGCAGCAAGAGACGGGCGGCGGCCACCACCTCGACCGGCCGCCCGAACTTTCGAGCCACGAGCACGTCATAGCGCTCGACCGCACGCGCACCGAAACGCTCGACCCGATCGCACACCACGTCGACCCGATCGGCGAGCCCCAGGCGACCCACGAGACGTCGCAACTGGTCCGTCCGCTTCTGGCGCGCGTCCAACAACGTCAGCCGCAGATCAGGACGGTCGACCGCAATGACCAGACCCGGCAGGCCCCCGCCTGAGCCGAGATCGATCACTCGCACGCCTGCTGGGAGGGCTTCCTCGTACCGGCGGCTGTGCGACAGGGCCTCAGTAGGGGAGAGGCCCAGAAATCCCAGACGCTCCTGCTCGCCCAGGGCGGCGAGCAGGGCGTCGTCTCCTGCCTCAGGCAGGACGGATCACCACACGGCGCCGGGGCTCTTCGCCCTCCGAGCTCGTGCTCACACCTTCGAGGCGGGTGGCCGTGTCGTGCACGACCTTGCGATCGGCGGCGTTCATGGGCTCCAACGCCTTCGCGGTACCCGACTCCTTGACCTGGTCGACGATCTGGGTGGCGAACCGCTCCAGTGCCTCACGGCGCTTCACCCGGTACCCGGCCACATCGACCCGCAGCCAGCCACCCCGCACGCCACCGCGCTGCTGCTGCACGGCCAGGCGGGTCAGCTCCTGAATCGACGTGAGGGTCTGACCGGCTGGGCCGATGAGAACGCCCAGGTCGGCGCCTTCCACACGCGCCTCGAGCTCGTCGTCGTCACCGTCGACCGTCACGACCGAGACCTCGGCCGACAGGCCGAAGGCCGCCGTGAGACCCTGCAGGAACGACGTCGCCGACGCCTCCACACTGGGCAGGTCCTGCTCGTCGCGCTCCGGTGCCGACTCGCTCATGGCGGTGTCCTTCCCGTCGTCGCTGGGGGCGGCGACCTTCCCGTTGGATCGGTTGCTGGTCGCCCGGGGGGCACGGGGCGCCGCACTTCGCGAGCGCCCGGCCTTCGGTTCGGCCGAGTCGGCCGACTCGGCCGGTTCGGCCTTGGCCGCCTTGGCCACCCGCGGGGCGCGGGCCGGCTTGTCGACCACATCGGTCGCGGTCGTGGCCTCGGTCTCGGTGTCGTCGCCCTTGCCCTCGGCCTTGCCCCGACGTTTGCGTCGCTCGACCTTCGGGCGAGCCGCGGTGGGCCGCACGCGTGCCCGCAGCTTGTACTCGCCCCGCATGCGGCCGAACAGGCCGGGCTTGGGCTCCTCGAGCACTTCGAACTCGGCATCGAGGGCATCGACGCCCAACTGGTCGAGCGCCTGTTCCTTGGCCTCGTCCTCGGTCTTACCGGTGGTGACCACCCACTCCATGCTGTGCGCCTCTACTTCTGCTTGGGTTTCGGACGGGGTGGGGTCGGCCGCGACGGTTTCGGTCGCGACGGCTCGGGCCGCGACGCTCCGCCGGCCTTGGCCCCGTTGCTCGGTGCCTTGGCGCTCCCCCCTGACTTGCCCCCCGGACTCGGCTTGGCCGCCACGGGCTTGCCCGACACGGGCTTGCCCGCCGCCTTCTTGCCGCCACCGTCGGACTTGCCGTCCTTCTTGGTGGACTCGGCCAGGGCCTTGGCCGTCGCGGCGGCCTCGGCCGCCTTGTGGCCGAGTGAGCCCTCGCCGTAGAAGCGCCTCGTGATGTACGAGTTCTGACCGATCCGAAAGACGTTCTGCACGAGCCAGTACATGATGAGCGCGGCCGGGAAGAACAGGGAGAAGAGACCGGTGATCAGGGGGAACACCTTGAGCAACATCTGCTGCTGCGGGTTGACCTGCTGCCCTGCGCTGCGCACCGTGACCTGCCGCTGCTGGTAGTAGCTGCTGGCGGTGACGAGCAGCACCAGCATCACGTAGGGCAGGCCCTTGAGGACGTTGTTGCGGATCGTCTCCAGGGCCGGCTGCGAGAGGTCGAGTCCGAACGACACCATCTTCGTACGGCCTACGAGACTGTTGAACAGGGATGATGACGCGCTGATGTGCTCCGGGCAGAAGCCGCCGATCTTCCCGAGCGACGTGTACTTGGGATCCGCCAGCAGCTTGTCGTTGCACACCCGAGTCAGACCCCGGATGGCCCGGTACATCACGATGAACACGGGCAGTGGCAGGAGCATGGGCACGCAGCCACCGAGCGGGCTGACGTTGTGCTCCTTGTAGAGCGCCATCATCGCTTCGTTGCGCTGCTGCATGTCGGTGTACTGCTGCTGCAGCTTCTTCAGCTCGGGTTGCAGCTGCTGCATCTCGAGCATCGACTTCGTGCTCTTCAGCGTGAGAGGCAGCACGACGATCATGATCAGCACCGTGAGCAGGGCGATGGCGATCGCATAGCTGTTGGTGGCGCCATAGAACGCGGCCAGGATGGTCGACACGAACTGGTAGATCGGGTCGAGGATGCTCGCAATCATGCAGGGGTCCTTCGGCGAAGGGAGAACATCTCAGGGACGGGATCGAACCCGTGATCACCCCACGGGTGGCATCGGGCCAACCGGCGGGCGGCCAACCACAGGCCTCGGGCCAGCCCGAACCGCTGGAGGGCGGTCAGAGCGTACGAGGAGCAGCTGGGGGAGTAGCGACAGGGCGACGGCCGGCCCTGGCGGGCCACCTGGTACCACCGCACCAGCCCTTCGGCCGGGCGCCCGGCGACGCTCACGGCGACGGGGGGTTGACGGCGCTCACGAGCTGGGCGACACCCGCTGTGAGCTGGGGATACGTGAGTTGCTCGACACCGGGTCGGGCGCCGAGGAGGTAGAGGCCGTCAGGCAGGTGGCCCTCGACGGACAACTCGCGCATGATGGCCCGGAACCGGCGACGCACCAGGTTGCGGGTCACGGCGCGACCGACCGGCCGACCCACGGCGAACCCCACCCGGGGCGGGGTTGCCTGTGCATCGCTGAGCCACGTCATCCACAAGACACCGTGCCGGGCCCGTCGCCCGTGCTGCTGGAGACGGTGGAAGTCGTTCCGATCGGCCAGCCGCCAGATCACGCCGACAGGCGGAGGCGACCCTTGGCCCGACGGGCCTTGATCACGGCACGGCCACCGGGTGTGGCCATGCGAGCGCGGAAGCCATGAACCTTGGCCCGCTTTTTGATGCTCGGTTGGAACGTACGCTTCACGACTGCCTCCTGGCGGGCTCGGACGAGCCCGGTGCACTGGAAAGCGCCGGGACGGACCACCCGTCTCGTGGGGCCCCGAACGGCTTTCTCGACGATGCGGCGCCGATGGGCGCCGGAGGGGCAAGGCTAGGCGCGCGACCGGCCGACGGCAACTGCGCCCACCAGCGATGTCGCGGCGTCCGGCCTGCTCAGGCCTGTGGACGACAGGATGACCGCCCTCCGGAGACCTGCTACGGTCCCGTGCCCCGGTGTCAGGCGGCCCCCGGCCCGCCCCCGCCGTTGTCCACAGGATGTGGACCGATGTGTGGACGTGTTACCGATGGGCGCGACGGAGTTGCAGGTGAACGAGGCAGAACAGCTGTGGATAGCGGCGTCGCTCTGGCTCCGCGAGCAGGTGTCCGACGGGGTGTGGAGCTCCACCTTCCAGGACGTCCGGGCCGAAGATCTCGACGACGACCGCCTCCTGCTGCTCGTGCCGAACCTGGTCGTGCGCGAGCGGGTCGAGTCGCGCTACCTGCCCCTCGTGCGCGACGCGCTCACCGAAGTGGGTGGGGGCCATCTCACCCTGCAGCTCGAGGCCCGCCCCGAACCCCTGGTCGACGAGCCCGACGAGCTCTTCCCCGCCGACGTGCCCAACGCCCGCCTGGCCGACGTCCCCCGCCTGCTCGAGGGCCTGAACCCGAACTACCTCTTCGAGACGTTCGTGAAGGGCGCCTCCAACCAGTTCGCCCTGGCCGCCGCCCAACGGGTCGCCGAGGTGCCGGCCAAGTCCTACAACCCGCTCTTCATCTACGGCGCCGCCGGTCTGGGCAAGACCCACCTGTTGCATGCCATCGGGCACTACGTCCATCAGAACTACGCCCACTACCAGGTGCGCTACGTCTCCACCGAGACCTTCCTGAACGAATACGTCGACGCCATCCGCACGAACTCGACCACGTCCTTCAAGCGGCGCTACCGCGACGCCGATGTGCTCCTCGTCGACGACATCCAGTTCATGGAGGGCAAGGAAGGGCTCCAGGAGGAGTTCTTCCACACGTTCAACGCGCTCCACGGGGCCAACAAGCAGATCGTGATCTCGTCGGACCGCATGCCCGACGCCATCCCCACGCTCGAAGACCGCCTGCGCGGGCGCTTCCGCTGGGGCCTCATCACCGACATCCAGCCCCCCGACCTCGAGACCCGCCTCGCCATCCTGCGCAACAAGGCCGAGCGGGACGCCACTCCGGTGCCAGCCGAGGTGCTCGAGTTCATCGCCTCGAACATCACGAACAACATCCGCGAGCTCGAAGGTGCCCTCATCCGCGTCTCGGCCTTCGCCAGCCTGAACCGCATCCCGATCACGGTCGACCTCGCCCAGCGCCAGCTCGCCGACCTGCTGGTGAGCCCCCAGCACCGCGCCCTCACGCCGGCCATGCTCCTGGAGCGCACGTCGGTGTTCTTCGGCTTCAGCGTCGAACAGCTCAAGGGCAAGAGCCGGCAGCGCCCGCTCGTGATGGCCCGCCAGATCGGCATGTACGTGTTCCGCGACCTGACCGACCTGTCCTACCCCGCCATCGCCCGCGAGTTCGGCGGACGCGACCACACCACGGTCATCCACGCCGTCGACAAGGTGCAGCGGATGATGTCCGAGAAGCACCAGGTCTACGACCAGGTGACCGAGCTCATCGGTCGCATCAAGAGCGCCCAGTGAACACCGTGCACGGCGCGACCCGTCGCGTACCAGCACGTGTGGGCGCGCCAGTGGACGCGCTTGTGGTCGGGCTGGGGACGACGGTGGACGAACTGGGCGTGAACCACACCCGAACCGCTGACGGCGGGCGCCGCTGTGGAAGGCTGTGGATCGCAGTGGACAGCGGATCCGTCGGTTCACCAGGCGCGACGGCGAGTTCTCCCCAATCCACAGGCCCTATTACCAACACCACCTATTCATCTCATCTTCACTGTGAAGGAAGTCGGCGTGAAGTTCCGTTGCGAGCGTGACGTCCTTGCCGAGGCGCTCAGCGCTGCCGGCCGCGCTGCCACCGGCCGCACCGGCGCGCTGCCCGTGCTGTCGGGTGTGCAGGTCGTGCTGTCCGGTGACCAGCTGACGGTCACGGGCACCGATCTGGAGCTCACCATCCAGACCACGCTGGAGGTCGCCGGCGAGACCGACGGTACCGTCGTGCTGCCGGCCCGTCTCACCGCCGACATCGTCCGCTCGCTCGAGGGCGGCGCGGTCGAGGTCTCCGCCACCGGGCCCGACGAGGTGCGCATCACCGCGGGGCGCTCAGCGTTCAGCGTGCGGCCCCTCGGCGCCGACGACTACCCGAAGCTGGCACCGCCCACGGCCAACGCCGTCACGCTGCCGGCCGCTGCGTTCGCCGAGTCGCTGAAGCAGGTCGTGCGGGCGGCGTCGTCCGACGAGTCGCGTCCGATCCTCACCGGGGTGCTGCTCGCCGCCGAGAACGACGGCCTGCGGCTGGTGGCCACCGACTCGTACCGGCTGGCCGTGCGCGACCTGGCCGGCCTGTCGGCCCTGGCCGCCGACCAGAAGGTGCTGGTGCCGTCGCGGGCGCTGAACGAGCTCGCCCGCATGCTGCCGGCCACCGGCGACATCACGCTGCGCGTCGGCGAGCGCGAGGCCACGTTCGAGACCGGTTCGGCCCGGCTCACCACGCGGCTGATCGAGGGCGAGTTCCCGAACTACCGCCAGCTGATCCCGCCGTCGCACCCGAACCGGCTCATCGTCGGCCGCGAGCCGTTGCTCGACGCCATCCGCCGCGTGAAGTTGCTGGCTCGCGACGCCACCCCGATCCGGCTCAAGATGTCGAGTGAGGGTTTGTCGCTGTCGGCTGTCACGCAGGACATCGGCCAGGCGTCCGAGACGCTCGACGCGGTCTACACCGGCAGCGAGATGACCGTGGCGTTCAACCCCGACTACCTCGCACAGGGCGTCGAGGCGGTGTCCGGCGACGAGATCGCCATCGACACCCTCGACGCGCTCAAGCCGGCCGTGGTGCGTCCGTCCGATGGCCAGGACTACCTCTACCTGCTCATGCCGGTCCGCGTGCCGTAAGGCGCGCTCGCTCACCTCGTGCGCGTCCGGCAGCTCTGGCTCAGCGACTTCCGCAACTACGGCACCACCGAGCTCGCGCTGGCCGACGGTCTCACGGTCGTCATCGGCGCCAACGGGCAGGGCAAGACCAACCTCGTCGAGGCGGTCAACTACCTCGCCACGTTGGAGAGCTTCCGCGGGGCCCCGAGCGAGGCCCTCGTGCGGGCCGGGGCGGATCGGGCGGTGGTGCGGGCCGAGGTCACCCAGGCCGACGGGCGCCAACTGCTGGTCGAGGCCGAGATCGCCCGCACGGGCCGTGGTCGCGTGCAGGTGAACCGCAACCGTCTGGTGCGCACGCGCGACCTGCTCGGCGTGTTGCGGGCCAGCGTGTTCTCGCCCGATGACCTGATCCTGCTGAAGGGCGGTCCGGCCGAGCGTCGCCGCTTCCTGGACGACACGTTGGTCGCGCTCGATCCGCGTCTCGACGCGGTGCGCACCGACCTGGACCGCGTGCTGCGCCAGCGGGCCGCGCTGCTGAAGCAGGCCGGTGGTCGGCTCACCGACGACATCGGGTTCACCCTGGACGTCTGGGACGCCAAGCTGGCCACGTTGGGGGAGCGCCTGGCCCAGGCCCGCCAGGACCTCGTGACGCGGTTGGAACCGGTGGTGGCGGCGGCGTACCAGGACCTCGCGTCGAGCGACGAGCCGGTGGCGCTGGCGTACGCCGCACCGTGGCGCGAGCGGGGGCTGGCCAGGGCGCTGGCCGTGGCCCGCACCGACGACGTGCGCCGGCAGGTGTCGACGGTGGGCCCGCACCGCGACGAGCTCGAGGTCGTGCTGGCCGGCCTGCCCGCTCGCACGCAGGCGTCGCAGGGCGAGCAGCGCTGTCTGGCGCTCACCCTGCGCCTGGCCGCCCATCGCGTGGTGGGCGAGCGTGTGGGCAGCCCGCCGGTGCTGCTGCTCGACGACGTGTTCTCCGAGCTCGACCCCGACCGTTCGGCCGCGCTCGTACGGTCGCTGCCGGCGGGACAGGCGTTGCTCACCACGGCGAGCGGGCTGCCGCCGGGCATCGCACCCGAGCGCGTCCTGCGCGTCGTTGATGGCACGCTGGTCCCGTGAACCGACCCGGCTCCGGCGGCGATGAACGCGATGCGGCGCTGCGCCCCTTGGGCGAGTCGTTGAAGGGCGTCGTGTCGAGCTTGAAGGCCCCCATCGCCGGGCACGCGTCGCGGGCCACGGGCGGGCCGTCCTCGGCCGCCCTCGGCGGCCTGTTCCGGGGGTGGGACGAAGCCGTCGGCGACCAGGTCGCCGCCCACGTCCGCCCGGTCGTGCTCGACGGTGGCCGGCTGGTGGTCGAGGTCGATCAACCGGGGTGGGCCACCCAGCTGCGGTACCTCGAGCAGACGCTGCTGGACAAGGTCCGACCCCTGGTCGCGCCGGCGCCGCTGACCAGCCTCGAGGTGCGGGTGAGGGGCGTCAGAAAGGCCTCGGGGAAGCGCTCGAACCACCCGGCTCCCTGATAGACTGTCACCACGTCGGATCGGGCCACTGACCAGGAGTTTTGCCACTCCCCACCGCGTCGGTTCCGCCCCTCGTCACCCCCCTGTCCGGAAGGGACGCGTGTTGGCTCCAGAGAACGACAAGACGACCGGGTCGGCGGACTACGGCGCCAAGGACATCGAGGTCCTCGAGAACCTCCTGCACGTCCGCAAGCGGCCGGGCATGTACATCGGCTCCACCGGTCTCAGCGGCCTGCACCACCTCATCTGGGAAGTCGTCGACAACTCCGTCGACGAGGCCATGGCCGGCTTCTGCACCAGCATCGGCATCACCCTGCAGCCCGACGGCGGCTGCTCGGTGGAGGACAACGGACGCGGCATCCCCGTGGATCCGTACCCGACCGGTCAGCACAAGGGGAAGAGCGCGGCCGAGGTCGTGCTCACCATCCTCGGCGCCGGCGGCAAGTTCGGCGGCGGTGAGGGCTACAAGGTGTCGGGCGGTCTGCACGGCGTCGGCGTCTCCGTCGTGAACGCGCTATCCGAGCGCCTCATCGTCGAGATCGACAAGAACGGCCAACGCTACCGCCAGGAGTACGCCAAGGGGGGCAAGCCCCAGGGCCTGCTCGAGGCCGTGGGCTCCACGCCGCCCGATGGTCGCGTCAGCGGCACCACCATCGCCTTCTGGCCCGATCCCACCATCTTCATGGCCGAGGGTACCGAGTTCGTGGCCCGCACCGTGCTCGAGCGCCTGCAGACCATGGCCTTCCTGAACCGCAGCCTGGAGATCGTCTTCAAGGACCGGCGGCCCGGCAGGGAGCAGGACGTCACCTACCTGTACAAGGGCGGCATCGTCGACTACGTGACCCACCTGAACGCGTCGAAGGACGCGCTGTTCACCAAGGTGTGCCACTACGAGGACGACGATCCCGAGGGGCAGATGCTCGACATCGCCCTGCAGTGGAACACCGGCTACTACGAAGGCATCCACGGCTACGCCAACGGCATCTCCACCACCGAAGGTGGCATGCACATCGAGGGCTTCAAGACCGCGCTCACGTCGGTGCTGAACAAGTACGCCCGCGACCGCAACCTGCTCAAGGAGAAAGACGACAACCTGTCCGGCGAAGATCTGCGCGAAGGCCTCACCGCCATCGTGTCGGTGAAGCTCCGCGACCCGCAGTTCGAAGGCCAGACGAAGGCCAAGCTCGGCAACGTCCCCATCCGCTCGTTCGTGCAGAAGGCCACCAACGCCAAGCTCGCCGAGTGGCTGGAAGAGAACCCGGCCGAGGCCAAGCGCATCATCACCAAGGGCATCGAGGCGTCGAAGGCCCGCATGGCGGCCAAGAGCGCGCGCGAAGCCGTGCGCCGCAAGACGTCGCTGTCGGGCGCCGGCATGCCCGACAAGCTGAAGGACTGCAGCACACGCAACCCCGACGAGGCCGAGCTGTTCATCGTGGAGGGCGACTCCGCCGGTGGCACCGCAGTGTCGGCGCGTGATCCGCGCACCCAGGCGATCCTGCCCATCCGCGGCAAGATCCTCAACGTCGAGCGGGCCCGCGTCGACAAGATGCTGAAGAACACCGAGATCCAGGCGTTGATCTCGGCCATCGGCGGAGGCGTGGGTGAAGAGTTCGACGCGGCCAAGGCCCGCTACCACAAGGTCATCATCATGGCCGACGCCGACGTCGACGGCAGCCACATCCGCACCCTGCTGCTCACGTTCTTCTTCCGTCAGATGAAGCCGCTGGTCGAGAGCGGCTACGTCTACATCGCCCAGCCGCCGCTGTACTCCACGCTGGTCGGCAAGGAGAAGATCTACCTGAAGGACGACGCCGCCAAGGCCCGTTTCCTCGAGGACCGCCCGAACCACAAGAAGGACTTCGGTCGGCTGAAGGGCCTCGGCGAGATGGACGCCGAAGAGCTGCGCGACACCACCATGGATCCGCCGCGCCGCACGCTGCTGCAGGTCACGGTGGAAGAGGCGGCGCTGGCCGACGACATCGTGAGCCAGCTGATGGGCGATGACGTGGAGCAACGCAAGCACTTCATCCAGCGCAACGCCAAAGACGTGCGCTTCCTCGACATCTGACCTCTAGGGACGAGATCATCACATGAGCGACACCCCCTTGCCGCCGGACACCACGACCGACAGCGGTGGACCCGAGGAGTCGGGCAACATCCAGATCCAGGACGAGATGGAGCGCTCGTTCCTCGAGTACGCCATGTCGGTCATCGTGTCGCGGGCCCTGCCCGACGTGCGCGACGGGCTCAAGCCGGTGCACCGGCGCATCATCTGGGACCTGCACGAGCAGGGCTTCCGCCCCGATCGGCCGTTCGAGAAGTGCGCACGCGTCACCGGCCACACCATGGGCAACTTCCACCCCCACGGTGACTCGGCCATCTACGACGCCCTCGTGCGCATGGCCCAGCCGTTCTCGCTCCGGCATCCGCTCGTCGACTTCCACGGCAACTACGGCTCGGTCGACATGGGCGCCGCTGCGCCGCGCTACACCGAGTGCCGTCTCGCACCGATCGCCATGCAGCTCCTCATGGACATCGACGAGGACACCGTCGACATGGTCGACAACTACGACGGCAAGAACCGCGAGCCCGCGGTGCTGCCGGCGCGGTTCCCCAACCTGCTCGTGAACGGCAGCCAGGGCATCGCCGTGGGCATGGCCACGAACATCCCGCCGCACAACCTGGTCGAGGTCATCGACGCGACCATCCACGTCATCGACAACCCTGACGCCACCGTCGACGACCTCATGCACTTCGTGAAGGGGCCCGACTTCCCCACGGGCGGTTTCATCCTCGGCCGCGCCGGCATCCAGGAGGCCTACCGCACCGGCCGTGGCAGCGTGAAGATGCGGGCCAAGGCCGAGATCGTGGAAGCGGGCAAGCGCGGCGACCGCTACGACATCATCGTGTCCGAGATGCCGTACCAGATCAGCCACGAGGCCGTCGCCGCCCGCATCGTCGAGCTGGTGAACGCCGGCGACCTGATCGGCATCGACGACGTGAACGACGAGACGTCGCAGAAGACGGGCACCCGCTTCGTCATCAGCCTCAAGCGTGACGCCAACCCGAACGTGGTGCTCAACAACCTCTACAAGCTCACGCAGCTGCAGACGAGCTTCCCGGTGAACATGGTGGCGCTCGTCGATGGCGTGCCCCGCACGCTCAACATCGCCCAGGTGCTGGTGGCCTACGTGGAACACCAGGTCGAGGTCATCACCCGGCGGAGCAACTTCCGCCTGGAGAAGGCCGAGAAGCGGGCCCACATCCTCGCCGGTCGCCTCAAGGCGCTCAACGTCATCGACGAGATCATCGCCCTGATCCGCGGCAGCGAGGACGCCACGGCGGCCAAGGAAGCGCTCATGGCGCCACCGCTCGAGTTCTCCGAGATCCAGGCCATCGACATCCTCGACATGCAGCTGCGCCAGCTCACGCGCCTCAGCCGCATCGACATCGAGGCCGAGATGAGCTCGGTGGCCGAGAACATCGCCGAGCTCCAGTCGATCCTGGCCGACCCGGTGAAGCTGCGCGGTGTCATCAAGGACGACCTCACCGCCATCAAGGAGGAGTTCGGTCAGCCCCGTCGGGCCAAGGTCACCCACGATGTCGGTGAGATCTCGATCGAGGACCTCGTCGACGACAAGGAGCTCGTCGTCGTCATGACCCGCGCCGGGTACGTGAAGACGGTCGACGCCCAGGCGTTCAAGACGCAGGGCCGCGGCGGCCGCGGCGTGTCAGGTGCCAAGCTCAAGAGCGAAGACCTGGTGAGTCACGTCATCTTCACCACGGCCCACGCGTACCTGCTGTTCTTCTCGAACCGCGGCAAGGTCTACCGCTTGCGGGCCCACGAGATCCCCGAGCGCGAGCGCACGGCCAAGGGCATGCCGATCGTGAACCTGCTGCCACTGCAGGCCGGCGAGACCATCCGGGCCATCATCGACACGCGTGAGTTCCCGGGCGAGCGTCACCTGTTCTTCGCCACCCGTCAGGGCCGGGTGAAGAAGACGCTCTTCAACGAGTACGACTCGTCGCGCCGGGACGGCATCATCGCCGTCGGTCTGCGTGACGGCGACGAGCTGGTGAAGGTCATCGTGACCGACGGAGGCGACGACATCTTCATCGTCTCGGGCAAGGGCCTCACCATCCGCTTCTCCGAGGACGAGGTCCGGCCCATGGGCCGCACCGCCGCCGGGGTGCGCGGCATGAAGCTGAAGCCGGGCGACGAAGTCGTGTCGTGCGATCTGGCCCGGGACGACACGTCCATCCTCATGGTCACCGAGTCGGGCTACGGCAAGCGCACGGAGCTCGACAAGTTCAACCAGCAGGGTCGTGGAGGGCAGGGCGTCATGGGCATCCGGCTCACCGGCAAGAAGGGCGAGGTGGTCGCCGCCTTCATGGTCGGCGTCGACGACGAGATCGTGGCGGTGTCCTCCGGTGGCGTCACCATCCGCATGGCCGTGCGGGAGATCTCGTCGCAGGGCCGCGATGCCACGGGTGTGCGCGTCATGAACATCGAAGCCGGGCAGGTGGTCGCCTCGGTGGCGCCGATCATGGCCGGCGACGACGACGACGACGGTGAGGGCGACGACGTCTGAGCGTCGTCGCCCTCTGTTGCCATCGCCGGCAGGTGCCGGCCTCGTTCGCTCCGACGAAGGAGGCCGGCATGGCCCGACACTCATCGATCCCCCACCATCTCGCTCCTGACGAACGCGGCCAGGCCGTGCCCCTCCTGGCCGCGGTGATCGTGGTCGCCGGTCTGGCGGTGATGGGCCTCGGCCTCGCGGGCCGGGCCACCGTCGATGCCGCCCGCGCCCGCACCGCGGCTGACGCCGCGGCACTGGCCGGCGTGGTCGACGGTGAGGCGGCCGCCCGTCGCCTGGCCGCGGCCAACGGCGCCACGCTGGTGTCGTTCACGGTGACCGGTGGTGAGGTGCTCGTGCAGGTGGTGGTCGGTCGGGCCACCGCGTCGGCGCGGGCGATGCTGTCCCTGGACGGCTGACGCCGCCGCGCGCCACGGTGCCGGTGCGTCACCGGGAGCCACCCCTAGACTCGTCCTCGATGGCGGCACCCGATCGCAACGGCTCCCGCAACGGGGCCGCCCGACGAGACACCGGCCGCGGCGCGGGCGCCGCCGGGTCGGGGCACGGGAACGGGGCGCGCGGCACCGGTCCGGTCCTGCCGGCCAAACGAGAGCAGCGCATCGAGCGCAGCCCGAGCTCGGTGGTTCGCCAGGCTGGCGAGGTGCGGGGCCGCACCCGAGTCACGCCGCCACCGGTCACCCGGGACGAATCGTGGAGCCACACCGCCGATCGGGCGCTGCCGTTGGGCCCGGTGTCGCCCCTCGATGACGAGATCGTCGTCGTCGAGTTGGCCGACATGACCGACATCACCGTCCACGTCCCCATGGTCGAGCGCATCGAGCTGGCGCCCCCGTCGCCGACGGCGACGCCGTTCGCCCCGCCGTTCGTGGCCCTGGGCGACATCACCTACGACCGGGCGCCGGCCGCGCTCGATCGTGTCGTGGCGCCGACCGAACCGCCGACCGAGCGCACGCCGGTCATCGGTGCCCCTGCGGTCACCGAGGTGGTTCCGGCCGCGGTGGCCGAGCCGCCGGCCGCGTCGGCGGTGCGGCCGCGTCGGTCCCGGCTTCGTCGCCGTCACCGGGTGCGCAAGGTCAGCCGTGTGGTGCGGCGCGTCGACGCCTGGTCGGTGTTGAAGGTCTCGGTGATCTTCTACGCCCTCACGTTCCTCGTGCTCCTCGTGGCCGGTGTGCTCCTGTGGAACCTGGCGCAGAGCACGGGCACGGTGGCCAACATCGAGGGCTTCATCCGCGAGCTGTTCAGCCTGAAGAACTTCAAGATCGATGGGCGTCGCGTGTACCGGGCGTCCTGGCCGATCGGGGTGTTCCTCGTGGTCGCGGGAACCGGGGTGAACGTGACCGCCGCGGTCATGTTCAACCTCATCACCGATCTGGTCGGTGGGGTCCGGGTCACGGTCCTCGAGGAAGAGGTGCGCGTGCTCGAGAGCTCCCGCACCCGGCGCCGCGTCGGGCGCACCACCCTGACCGGACCGGCGGCCCCGGCCCCGGCGCGCTCCGACGATGGCGTCTCCGCCGCCGGCGTGGTCGGACCAGAAGCCGATTGACGGCGGCGGGCAGCGCGCAGGTAATCTGTGCCGTCGCAATGCGGGGCTATAGCTCAGTTGGTTAGAGCGTCACACTGATAATGTGAAGGTCGCTGGTTCGATTCCAGCTAGCCCCACCGTGAAAGCCTTGCGCAGAGCTCTCTTGGCGCTCGTCGCAGCCAGCCTCGTGGCTGCGGCCGTCCGCCTCCGGGGCAAGGGTGGTGTGCCGCCCCAGACGGGCGGCTGGCACGAGCTCGTCGTGAACGATCAGGCCTGATGCGCGTCGCCGTGCTCGGTGCCGGCGCCGTCGGCACACGCGCCATCCGCCAACTGGTGGCCAGCCCCGGTGTGGGCGTGGACGTGTTCGATCCGGACCAGGCCCGGGCGGCCCGGGTGGCCGAGGCTCTGGGGCCGCAGGTCGTCGTGCGGGCCGACGTGCGGGCGCTGGAGGACGTGCAGTTGGCGGTGCTGGCCCACCCGGCGCCCCATGCCGCGCTGGCCGAGGAGCTGCTGCGCCGCGGCATCGCCGTCGTCAGCGTCACCGACGACCCCACCGACGCCACGGCACTGCTGCGCCTGGCCGATCGGGCCGAGACGGCGGGCGTGAGCGTGGTCGTGGGGGTGGGGTTCTCGCCCGGCCTGTCGTGTCTGCTGGCCCGCTTCGCCGCGTCGCGATTCGACGTGGTGGAGGAGATCTACGTGGCCAAGCACGGCACGGGCGGTCCGGCCTGTGCCCGGCAGCACCACGCCTCGCTGGCGGGGACGGCCCGCTCGTGGCGGCCCGATGGCTGGATCGTCCAGCCCGCCGGGTCGGGCCGGGAGCTCTGCTGGTTCCCCGAGCCGTTGGGTGGGCGTGACTGCTACCGGGCCGAAACGGCCGAGCCGATGCTGCTGCACGACGCCTTCCCCGAGGCCCAGCGCATCGCGGCGCGCACCAGCGCCACCCGGCGCGACCGTCTCACGTCACGGCTGCCGATGTTGAGCCCTCCCCATCCCGAGGGTGGTCTCGGCGGGTTGCGGGTCGAGTTGCGGGGCCCGCGTGGTGGGGCCCGCGCCGTCGAGGTCCTGGGGGCTATCGACCGCCCGGCCATCGGTGCGGGGGCGGTGGCGGCCGTGGTGGCGCTGGAAGTGCTGCGGGGCACGTTCCCGGCCGGCGCCTTCGGTCTGGCCGACGGGCGCCTCCCGACCGAACGGCTGCTGGCCGAGCTGGCCCGCCGGGGCGTGAAGGCGGCCACCTTCGTCGGTACCGGCGCCTTGTAACCACGTAACCACGTAATCATGTAATCACTGCTACACTCAAGGTCATGGACACCGATCGTCTCGCTGCTGATCATCTGACCGCCTGGTTCGCCGGCCGCCTGGCCGACGGCTGGTTCGTCGGCCCCGTGGAGGTCACCGTCGACCGCGACGAGGTCCTCGTGCTCGGCGAGCTGGCCCGGCCCGACGGGCTCGCCGACCTCGATGCCGCCGCCGAGCAGGTCGCCCTGGCCGGTCGCATCAAGGCCCACCGCGAGCACACGCGCGATGAGCGCATCGGCATCGCCCGCGAGGCCGAGGCCACGTTCGGGCGCAAGGTCGCCTGGGGCGCCCGCTGCGGCGACCGCACCGAGATCTTCACCTCGCTCGGCGTGCCGGTGATGACCAGGCTCCGCCTCCCCGAGCGTCAGGTGCTCGACACGCTCATCGACGCCGGCGTGGCCCGCAGTCGCAGTGAGGCGCTGGCGTGGTGCGTGCGCCTGGTCGGCCGCCACCAGGGCGACTGGATCGCCCAGCTGCGCGCGGCCATGACCGACCTGGAGCAGGCCCGGCGCGCCGGCCCCCAGGTCTGAGGGCCCACCGGCGGCGTCACCCGTGCCCGCTCGGGGCTGGCGCCCGGTCACCCGGGCCCGCCTCGCTCACCCGTACAGGTGCGCCGAGTCGTTGAAGCGGCGGACGACCTGGCGGTCGCCGTCGACGACGAGCTCGCTGATCGACGCGTTGTCGCTCCCGTTGAACGCGAACGACGTGGCGCCCGACGCGTGGGCGAGCAGGCAGCCGATGACGCCGCCGTGCACGACCGCCACCACCCGGCCGCCGGGATGGGCGTCCACGATGGTGCGCAGGCCGCGCTGGGTGCGCTCGACGAAGGTCGCCAGCGGCTCGGCGTTGGGGATCACTTCCCATCGCTGTTCGGTGTGCATCTGCTCGTACACCGGGTCGTTGGCGGCAGCCTTGACCCGCAGCAGGCCACCCTCCCAGTCGCCCAGGTGCACCTCGCGCAGGTCGGCCACGACCACGGGCGTCAGTCCGAGTGCCGCGGCGAGCGGCGCCGCGGTCTGGGACGTGCGCTGCAGCGTGGTCACGTAGATGGCGTCGATGCGCTGGGTCTTCAGGCGCTCGCCCACCAGCACGGCCTGGCGTTGCCCGTTCTCGTGCAAGGGCGGATCACCGTGGCCGTCGACCAGCGCGAAGGGTTCGTCGGGGCGGGCCGCGGCCGATTCGCCGTGACGCACGAGGATGACCGTGGTCGCCGTCGTCGGGGGCTCGAAGCGGTGCTGGCGGAAGCCTTCGGGCGGCGTGGTGGTCACCCGATCAGTGTCGCAGAGGGCCGGGTGCCGTGACCGGGTCGGTCAGTAGGCCGATACCGACGCCGCCGCGGCGAGACGGTCACGCTCGGCCATGCGGGCGATCTCGTCGATCTCCTCGGTGTCGAAGCCGGCCATCTCGCGGAACTTGCGGGCCAGGCGGATGACGGCGTCGTTCTGCTCGCCGCGCTGGCCGCGGAAGTTGAACAGGCCGTCGACCGTGCGCTGGAACTCGAGGGCGCGCGTCTGGCGCTCCTTGTCGTTCTTGGTGACCTCGCGCAACCAGTTGGACCCCATCTTCACGTGGGTCACCTCGTCGGCGAGCATCCAGTCCTCGCAGAAGTACAGGACCGGATCCTGCACGTCGTCGGCGAAGTCGCGCATGGTGGTGAACACGTCGATGGCCAGGCCCTCGAGGGCGCGGTTGACGCCGGCAAGGCGGAACACCGGGTCGGGGTGGCAGCACGCCTCGAACAGGGTGACGTTCTCGGCGTACTCGCCCGGCTCGGTGCCCATGTGGTCGCCCAGCTTCAGGGAGATCTCCACGTGGCGGGCTTCGTCCCAGCACTGGCGGGCCATGTCGAGCTTCATGGCGAACGGGATGGTGTCGCCGGTGCCGTCGCCCACCTCGAAGTCGAACGCCGTGCGGCCGGCGCCTTCCAGGGCCTGGATCTCGCCGACGAAGATGCCGTGCATCTGCCGGCGGGCCCGGTCGCCCACGTCCTGGAACTCGGTGTCGATGCGGCGGTCGAACCCGACGAACGGTCGGGCGTCAGCGGCCCGCTCGGCGGTGGTCACCCGGGTGAACCGGTCGTCGCGGGCCAGGGCGTCGGGAGGCAACTGCTTGCGCATGACCGCCAGTGTACGACGTGACCGCGGTCATGCGAAGGGGTGGCTGGCAGGGGCGAATGGCAATCGAGATCCATTCCCAGTTAGTATGAGTCTCATTCCCATATCGGAGGGGGGCGTCGGGATGGGTCGAGCACGGGGGTACCGGCGCCGGGCCGGCGCGGTCGTCCTGGCCGCCGTTGCGATGGCCGCCTGCGGGGCATCGGGCTCGGGTGGGTCACGTCCGAGCGGTGGCGGGGGGCGGCCGCTGGTGGTCGCCACCACCACGCAGCTCGCCGACTTCACGCGGGTGATCGGGGGCGACGACCTCCAGGTCGTCGGCCTGCTGAAGCCGAACGTCGACGCCCACGAGTACGAGCCGTCCCCGGCCGACCTGGACCGCATCAGCCGGGCCGAGCTCGTGGTGCGCAACGGCCTGGGCCTCGACGCCTGGGTCGATCAGGCCCTGAAGGCCACCGGGACCAAGGCGACCGTGGTGGTGGCCACCGCCGGGGTCACACCCCGCCTGGTCGACGGCGAACCCGACCCGCACGTGTGGCTCGACCCCCGCAACGCCAAGGTGATGGTCGGCGACATCGCCACCGCCGTCGCCACCGTCGACGCCAGCCACGCCGCCGTCTTCGAGGCTCGCCGGGCGGCCTACGTCGCGCAGCTCGACGCCCTCGACGCCGAGATCACCGGGCAGCTGGCCACGGTCACCAACCGCAAGGTCGTCACGAACCACGACGCGTTCGGGTACTACCTGGACCACTACGGCCTCACCTTCGTCGGCTCGGTGATCCCCAGCTTCGACACGCAGGCCGAGCTGTCGGCGTCGGAGCTGTCCGATCTCGTGGCCGCCATCAAGGCCCAGGGCGTGAAGGTCGTGTTCGCCGAGACCTCGCTGCCGCCCAAGGCGGCCGCCGCGCTGGCCACGGAGGCCGGCGTGAAGGTCGTGGAGGGTGACGAGGCCCTCTATGGTGACTCGTTGGGCCCCGCGGGTAGCGGCGCCGACACGTATCTCGGCATGATGCGTCACGACACCAAGACGTTCGTCGACAACCTCTCATGACCACACCGCCCTCCCCGCTCGCCCTGCGCTTCGAGCTCGTGCACGCCGCCTACGACCGCCGGTCGGTGCTCGAGGACGTCACCGGCGAGCTGGCGCCGGGGCGATCTTTGGCGTTGATCGGTCCGAACGGCGCGGGGAAGTCGACGCTGCTGAAGGCGATCCTGGGCCTCGTGCCGGTCACGAGCGGTCGCATCGAGGTGCTCGGGCGCACCCCCGCGCTCGCCCGCGGCGACGTTGCCTACGTGCCCCAGATCGACGCCCTCGACGAGACGTTCCCCGTGTCGGCGCTCGATGTCGCCCTCATGGGGCGCTACCGGCGCGTGGGCTGGTTGCGTCGGCCCGGTCGGGCCGACCGCGAGATCGCGCGCGACGCCCTGGCCCAGGTGGGTCTGGCCGACCGGGCCCGCGACCGCTTCGGGTCGCTGTCGGGCGGGCAGCGCCAGCGCGTGCTGCTGGCCCGGGCCATCACCCAGCAGGCGGCGCTGCTGCTGCTCGACGAGCCGTTCAACGGGGTGGACGCCACCTCCACCGACGCCATCCTCGACGTGCTCGCCCGCCTGCGCGCCGGGGGAGCCGCCATCGTGATGTCGACCCACGACCTGTCGATCGCTCACCTCGCGTGTGACGACGCCTGCCTGTTGAACCGGCGTCAGGTCGCCTTCGGCCCGGTGGCCGACACGCTCACCGCCGACCGGCTCCGCGCCACCTACGGCGCCGGCGCCGTGCAGCTCGTGGCGGGCAGCACCATCGTGCAGACCTCGTGAGCATGCTGCTCGAACCGTTCCGACAGCCCTACCTGCGTCGGGCCCTGGTCCAGGTGGTGCTGCTCGGCGCGCTCGGCGGTCTGGTGGGCGTGCACGTGGTGCTGCGGCGGTTGGCCTTGCTGACCGAAGCGGTGCAGCACGCCGCGTTCCCCGGCATCGCCTTGGCTTTCGTGCTCGGTACCTCGCTGCTGGCCGGCGCCGCGGCCGCGGCGGCGCTGGCCGTGGTGCTGGTGCTCGTGGTGGCGGCGCGCCGGTCGATCGACGAGGACGCCGCCCTCGCGGTGATCATCGCCACGTTCACCGCGGTGGGCGTGCTGGTGGTGTCGCGCCGACGCGGGTTCCAGGCCGACCTGACGGCGCGGCTGTTCGGCCGACTCGCCTTCGTGACCGACCGCCAGGTGGTGCAGACCGCGGTGATCCTGGTGGTGTGTGGCGTCGTGCTCCTCGCCCTCCAGAAGGAGCTGCTGATGCTGGCCTTCGACCGGGCCGGCGCCGAGGCGCTCGGCTACCCGGTCGGTCGGCTCGACGCCGCGTTGTACGCGGTGGTCGCGCTGGCGGCCGTGGGTGCCGTGCAGGTGGTGGGCACCGTGCTCGTGGTCGCGTTCCTGGTGACGCCGGCGGCGACGGCGCGCCTGCTGACCGACCGGGTCGGATCGATGATGATCATCGCCACCATCGTCGGCGCCGTCGGCGGATGGCTCGGACTGGTGGTGAGCACCGAGGCGTCGTTGCACCACGATGTGCGCCTCGCCGCCGGCGCCACGGTGGTGCTCACGAGCACGGGGCTGTTCGTGGTGGCCGCGCTGGCGCGTGGCGCGTGGCGGTTGGCGCAGCGACGGGCGGCGGCCTCATGAGCGGCGTGCTCGACACGATCGGTACCGGCTTCTTCCAACGCGGTTTGATCGAGGTCGTGCTCGTGGGCGCGTTGGCCGGCCTGGTCGGGGCCCACGTGCTCGTGCGGCGTCTGCCCTTCTTCGTGGTCACGATGAGCCACGCCACGTTCCCCGGTGTGGTCGTGGCCGGCGCCCTCGGCGTGAGCCTGGTGCTGGGCGGCCTCGTGGCCGGTCTGGTGGTGGTGGGCCTCCTGCTGTGGCTCGGGCGGGAACGGGCGGTGGGTGACACCACGGTCACCGGTGTGCTGCTGGCCGGTGCCTTCGCCCTGGGTGTCGTGCTGGCGTCGGCGCGCACCAGCGGCTCGCGCGACCTGGCCGCGTACCTGGTGGGTTCGGTGCTCACGGTCACCCCGGCTGACGTGGTGCTCACCGTCGGGCTCGGGGCCCTCGTGGTCGTGGTGTTGGTGCTGTCGCACAAGGAGCTGCTCTTCGGCGCGTTCGATCCGGTCGCGGCCGCGGCGCAGGGGTACCGGCTCGTGCTGCTCGACGCGGTGGCCATGGTCGTGGTGCTCGTGACGATGGTGATCACCATCCCCGCGGTGGGCACGCTGCTGGCGGTGGCGCTGCTCGTGGTGCCGGCGCTGACCGCTCGCCAGTGGACCGACCGGTTGGCGTCGGCCATGCTTCTCGGTGCGCTGCTCGGCGCGCTGGCCGGCGTGGTCGGCATGTTGATCAGTGCGGCGTGGCCGGTCGCGGCCGGGGCGGCGGTGGCGTTGGCCAGCGGCGCCGGGTTCGTCGTGTCGGTGGCGGTGCAGGCGGTGCGGCGGCGACCCCGCCGCACCTTCCCGGGATCGGCCGTCGCGGCACCGGTAGGCTCGCCGCCGTGACCAGCGAGCTCGATCGGGTGGCCGGCGGCCGACTGGCGGCCGACGGTCAGCGCTACACGGGCAACCGCCGCCGGCTCGTCACCCTGCTGAGCGAGCAGCGGGCGCCGGTCACCATCCCCGAGATCCTCGACCAGGCGCCCGGTCTGGCCCAGAGCTCGGTGTACCGGAACCTGTCGGTGCTCGAGAAGGCCGGCGTGGTGCAGCGCATCGTCACCACCGACGAGTGGGCGCGCTACGAGCTGGCCGAGGAGCTCACCGAGCACCACCACCACCTGATCTGCGAGTCGTGCGGTCGCGTCGAGGACTTCACCGTGTCGGCCGCGCTGGAGCACTCGATCGACGACGCGCTCTCGGCGGTGGCGGCCACCGCCGGCTTCGCGCTCGACCACCACCGCCTCGACCTCGTGGGCCGCTGTCGCGCCTGCGGGTGAGGTGTGACCGGCGTCGGCTGCCCGGCCGCGGCGCGCGGGATGGCCGCTGGGTAACGTGACGAGCATGCCCGTCGATCTGCGTCCGCTCCTGCCGGCCGGTGTTCCGGTCGGCCGCATCCTGCCCCTGCCCGATCGCGGCGAGGTCTTCTTCCGCCACCACACGGGGGGCGCGCCGGGCGCCCTGCCCGTGCTGCTGCTGCACGGGTGGACGGCGTCGGCCGACATCCAGTTCGGCACGCTGTACGACCGGCTGGGCGCGAGCCATCCGTTCGTGGCGCCCGACCACCGTGGGCACGGGCGCGGCCTGCGCACCCCCGAACCGTTCACGCTGGAAGCGGTGGCCGACGACGCCGCGGCACTCGTCGTGGCTCTGGGGCTCGGCAAGGTGATCGTGCTCGGCTACTCGATGGGCGGTCCCATCAGCCTGCTGTTCGCCCGGCGTCATCCCCACCTGGTGGCCGGCCTCGTGCTCCAGGCCACCGCGCTCGAGTTCCACGACACGCGCGCCGAGCGGGGCCGGTGGGTGGCCAGCGCGTTCCTGGAGACGGCCCTGCGCTCGCGCCTGGCCCATCGCCTGGCCCACCACGGGCTCGTGCGGGCCGTGAAGGAGAACACCGCGTTGGCCGGCAGCCAGAACTGGTTGGCCGGTGAGCTGCGCCGCGGTGACCATCGCGCCCAGGCCGAGGCGGGGCGGGCGCTGCGCCACTTCGACGCCCGACCGTGGGCGTCGTCGCTCGGCTTCCCCACGAGCGTGCTGCTCACCACCCGCGATCGGCTGGTCGCGCCGGTCAAGCAGCGCGCCCTGGCCGCGGCGATGCGGGCCGAGGTCGTGGAGCTGCACGGGGACCACTACTGCAACTGGTTCCGCGGTGCCGAGTTCGCCGCGGCCACCGAGCGGCTCGTCGAATCGGTGGTGGCCCGCATCGACGACGCCGCGACCGAGGCGTCGCTGGCTCAGGCCAGGTAGCGACCGAACCAGTCGAGCGTGGCCGTCCACGCCTCCACGGCGCGCGCTTCCACGTAGGCGCCGCCGGTGTCGTTGTTGAACGCGTGGCCGGCACCGTCGTAGACGCGCTTCTCCAACACCTTGCCGGCCATGGCCTTCTCGAGTGCGTCGATGCCGGCGTTCACGCGGGCGTCGTTGGCGCCGTACTGGGCCAGGATCGCCGCGTTCGTCGTGCTCATGACCGACGCGGGATCGGGCGTGGGGCCGTAGTACGCCACCGCGGCCAGCACCTTGGGTTGGGCGGCGGCGAACGACAGCGTCATGCCGCCTCCGAAGCAGAAGCCCGTCACGCCGAGCTTGCCGTTGAAGTCAGCGCGCGTCTGCAGGAAGGCGTAGCCACCGTCGAGGTCGGCGACACGGTCGGCGACAGACCCTTGCGTGAGCGCGCCGGCCACGTTGCCGGCCTTGGCCGTGCCGCCGGCACGCGACGCCAGGTCGACGGCGAGGGCCACGTAGCCGGCCTTGGCCAACCGGCGCACGACGTCACGGATGTGGTCGGTGAGCCCGAAGATCTCGTGGTTCACGATGATGCCGGCGCGGGGCCCGTCGATGGACGGACGGGCCAGGTAGCCCAGCAGCGTGCCCGCCGGGCCGGGGAACGTGACCTCGGCACCCTTCACCGCGGGGTCGTCGGACGCGACCGAGAGCACCGCGGACGTGGTGGCGGCCGACGAGGCCGATGACGGCGTCACGATGGTGGTCGCGCTGGTGCGGCCGCCCGAGGTGCTGGCGCAGGAGGCCAGGAACGCGGTGGCCACGGCGGGCGTGCCACAGATGGCGACGAGCCGCTGCATCATCTCGCGGCGCGAGCAGCGACCTTCCTGCGCGTGTTCCACGACCTCTTCGGCGGCGTAGCGCTGCATCCAGTTCAGGAGGGCCATGACGCGACGCTAGGACGCGGTCACCGCCGGGTCGCGGTCGAG
>JANMAT010000195.1:0-18872 GCA_031359995.1 Actinomycetes bacterium | reverse complement strand
TGGACCCGCGGCCCCGCATCATCCGGATCGAGACCGGGCTCCAGCTCCCCAACTTCGAGCTGATGACGGTGCCGGACGTCGCCGTGTGGGGCGGGCTCGTCGTGAACGTCCACACGGCCATCGGCGTCCGAAGCGATCGGTGGACACCGATCGAGTCGCCTACGGAGGACTTCCTTGGCTGGCCGTTGAAGGTCGTCGCTGCGCCACGCGTGCTGTCGTTCAACGTCGGAGGCCGCACTCTCCCGTGTGTCGACACCGCGACCCCGCCGATGGCCGGTAGCGCCCTCTTCCCACCGGAACCAGCCGGGTTCCGGGACCAGAAGCTCGACCCGCCCGAGAACCCGCTGCCCGCGCAGCCGTGCGTCTTCACGCCGAGAGCACCCGGTTCGGTGAACGTCACTGCGACGGTGACGTTCACGATCCAGGCGTTCTACGGCCCCACAGTCATCAACCGTCCCGACTTCGTCCGGACGGTGACGGCGAACCTCCCGGTCGTCGAGCTGAAGGTCGTCAACACGAAGCCGTGACTCTGTGCTCGATCCGTCTCATATGTGAGACGGATCGAGCACTGAACGGCGGGGCCCGGACTGATCGCTGACTGAGCGGCCGGCCCCCGGCGCTACGGTCCACCACATGGCTGCGACTGCGGTGCACGTTGCTCCGATCGCCCAGGCGGTGGTGAGGCACCTCGACACCGGCCGCCGAGCCCCACCGTCGCCGGCACGGCGCCGGCCTGACGCCGGCGCGGCCGGTCGGACTCTGGGGCGTCTGAGCGTCAGGGGTGACGCTCTGCGGGCCCAGAAGCGGAGCGGGTCAGCGGATGGCCGACCGTGGGTCGGGTCGACGGCGACGAGGGCCGGTACCCCGACCGGGAGCTCAGAACGCCGTCGCCGGTGCCTTGTACGCGAGCCCGAGGAACTCGGCCACCGGCTCGTTGGTGATCTCGCCGTTGTGCGTGTTGAGCCCGTGGGCCAGCGCGGCGTCGGCGGCCACGGCGGCGGCGGCGCCGTGAGCGGCGACCTCGGCCACGTACGGCAGCGTGGCGTTGGTGAGCGCGTACGTGGACGTGTAGGGCACCGCGCCGGGCATGTTGCCCACGCAGTAGTGGATGACGCCATGCTTCTCGTACACGGGGTCGTTGTGGTTGGTCTCGTGGGTGGTCTCGAAGCAGCCACCCTGATCGACGGCCACGTCCACCATGACCGCGCCGCGCTTCATGCCCCGCACCATGTCCTCGGTGACGACCACCGGAGCACGTCCGCCGGCCACGAGCACGGCGCCGATCACGAGGTCGGCGTCGGCGACGGTCCGCTCCACCGCACCCCGGTTGGAGGCGAGCGTGACGATGCGACCCTGGTGGATCTGGTCGACCCAACGGAGCCGGTCGATGTTCTTGTCGAGCAGGATCACCTCGGCCTCCATGCCCGCGGCGATCCACGCCGAGTTCCAGCCGACGTTGCCGGCCCCGAGCACCACGACCTTGGCCGGGCGCACCCCGGGCGCCCCGCCGAGCAGCACGCCGCGCCCACCGTTGTGGCGCTCCAGGTAGTGAGCGCCGACCTGCGTGGCCAGCCGGCCGGCGACCTCGCTCATCGGTGCCAGCAGCGGCAGCGCTCCCGACCCGAGCTGCACGGTCTCGTAGGCCAGCGCAGTGGTACGGGCGGCCACGAGGGCCTTGGCGACCTCGGGGTAGGCCGCGAGGTGCAGGTAGGTGAACAGGGTCAGGTCGGGCCGTAGGAAGCCGAACTCGGACGCCTGGGGCTCCTTCACCTTCACGACCATCTGCTGGGCCCACGCATCAGCGGCGGTGGGCACGATGGTGGCGCCGGCGGCCTGGTACTCGGCGTCGGTGATGGCCGATCCCTCGCCCGCGCCGGCCTCCACGAACACCGACACGCCGGCCCGTTCGAGCTCGCGCACGCCGTCGGGGGTCATGGCCACGCGGTGCTCGGCGGTCTTGATCTCGGCGGGCACGCCGACGGTGAGGGGAGCTGCAGCCATGGGTTCCTCCGGGGAGAGCAAGCGTGCTGCCATCATGCGCCCGACCACCCCCTGGCGTCCGAGGGACTTCGCCGGCAGAATGGGGTGATGGCCGTGGATTCCGAGGCGGTCGACCCGATCGACCGACGAATCGTCGACATCCTCGCCCGCGAGGGCCGCATCAGCTGGCGCGAGCTGGGGGACCAGGTGCACCTGTCGGCCACCTCGGCGGCCGACCGCGTCCGCCGGCTGGAACAACGCGGCGTGGTGGCCGGTTACCGGGCCGTCCTCGACCCGGCCGCCCTCGGCCGCACGGTCCGGGCCGTCATCGACGTGGCCCTGCCGCCCGGCGGCGACCCGGCCGCCTTCGAGGCCCGCCTGGCCGACCGCACCGAGGTCACCTTCGCCGCCTACGTGACCGGCCCCGCGGACTACACGGTGCTGGCCGACTGCGCCGGCCCCGAGGGCCTCGACGTGCTCGTGCGCTGGCTCAAGGCCGAGGGCGGCGCCGCCCGCACCGAGTCGAAGGTCGTGCTCCGCCGCGTGATCGGGTAGCGCTCAGCGCCGGCGGTAGGCGTCGGCCGCGTGGGTGAGCGCGGCGCGCAGCGTGTCGCCGATGAAGGTGAGCTCGTCGGGGCCGCACACGAGCGGTGGCGACAGCACGAGCACCGGGTCGGCGCGGTCGTCGGCCCGGCAGATGAGGCCGGCCTCGAACAGGGCGGGGGAGAGCTCGCCCCGCAACAACCACTCGCACTCGGCGTCGTCGAAGGTCTGCTTCGTCGCCTGATCCTTCACGAGCTCGACCACGCGGAAGTAGCCGGCACCGCGCACGTCGCCCACGATCGGGATGTCGCGCAGGCCCTCGAGCACGGCACCGAAGTGGTCTTCATGTCGACGCACGTTGCCGAGCAGATCGTCGCGCTCCATGAGGTCGATGTTGGCCAGCGCCACCGCGGCCGACACGGGGTGCCCGCCGAAGGTGTGGCCGTGCAGGAACACCGACGGATCCTCCAGGAACGGCTCGGCCAGGTGGTCGGCCACGAGCATGCCGCCCATGGGCGCGTATCCCGACGTGACGCCCTTGGCGAAGGTGATGATGTCGGGCGCGTACCCGTACCGCTGCGAGCCGTACCAGTGACCGAGCCGGCCGAACGCGCAGATCACCTCGTCGCTCACCAGGATCACGCCGTAGCGGTCGCAGATCTCGCGCACGCGCTCGAAGTAGCCGGGCGGCGGCACCAGGGCGCCGCCGGTGTTCTGCACCGGCTCCAGGAACACAGCGGCCACCGTCTCGGGGCCCTCCATCTCCATGCGCAGTGCGATGTCGTCGGCGCAGCGCAACGTGCACGCGTCGAGACGCGAGCAGTCGTGGCACCGGTAGCGGTTGGTGTTCTGCACCTTGATGGCGCCGGGCACGAGCGGTTCGAACGGGGCGCGGATGGCGGGCACGCCGGTTATGGAGAGCGCGCCGAGCGACGTGCCGTGGTACGTGTACTGGCGGCTGATGACCTTGTGGCGCAGGTGCTCGCCGCGGGCCCGGAAGTACTGGCGGGCCAGCTTCCACGCCGACTCCACCGCCTCGGACCCCGACGCGGTGAAGAACGCCCGGGTGAGCGGCGCGTGGTCGGCCAGGTCGACGAGCCGCTGTGCCAGCTGCACCGCCGGCTCGGTCTCGTAGCCCCAGATCGGGAAGTACGCGAGTGTCTCGGACTGGCGGGCCGCGGCCTCGGCGAGCTCCTTGCGGCCGTGGCCGACCTGCACCGTGAACAACCCCGAGAGCCCGTCGAGGTAGCGCTTGCCGTGGTCGTCGTACACGTAGGCGCCCTCGCCCCGCACGATGCGCGGCGTGGTGGCCGACAGGCGCGTGAAGTGGCCCCAGAGCGGTGAGTCCTTCATCGTGCCCCCCAGGAGAACGTCTGCTTGGCCAGGCGCAGGTAGATGAAGCTCTCGGTGCTGCGCACACCGGGCACCGCGCGGATGCGCCGGTTCAGCGCGAGCAGCGCGTCGTCGTCGGCCGCCACGACCTCGGCGAGGATGTCGAAGCTGCCCGCGGTGATCACGACGTACTCGACGCCTTCGAGGGCACCGACCTTCTCGGCCGCCTCGACGACGTCGCCCTCCACCTTCAGGCCCACCATGGCCACGCGCCGTCGGCCGAGCGACAGCGGGTCGGTCACGGCCACGACCTGCATGACGTTCAGGTCGAGCAGACGCTGGACGCGCTGGCGCACCGCGGCCTCGGACAGGCCGACGGCGGCGCCGAGCTTGGTGTACGGGAGACGACCGTCCTGCTGCAACTGCTCGATGATGGCGAGATCGATGTCGTCGAGGTGGGGGGCACGGGCCATGGCCGGGACGGGCCGGTCAGCTGGTCTTGATCATGATGTGCTTCAGCTCGGTGTAGGCCTCGATGGCGTAGACCGACAGGTCCTTGCCGACGCCCGACTGCTTGAAGCCGCCATGGGGCATCTCGGACACGAGCGGGCCGTGGTCGTTGACCCACACCTCGCCGAACTGCAGCGCGTTGGCCACCCGCAGGGCGCGGCCGATGTTCTGGGTCCACACGCTGGCGGCCAGGCCGTAGTCGACGCCGTTGGCCCACGCGATGGCCTCGGCCTCGTCGGTGAAGCGCTGCACGGTGACGACGGGACCGAACACCTCGCGCTGGATGATCTCCGACGTCTGCTTGGCGCCGGCCACGACGGTGGGCTGGAAGTAGAAGCCCTTGCGGTCGGCGATGGCGCCGCCGGCGACGACCTCGGCGCCGGCCTTCACCGCCCGCCTCACGAAGCCGTCGACGCGCTTGAGCTGTTCCTTCGACACGACCGGGCCGAGCTCCACACCCTTGCCACCCGGGTCGCCCATCTTGATGCTCTTGGCCGCCTTGGCCAGCCCGTTGACGAGCTTGTCGTGGACCTTCGGGCCGGCCAGCACGCGGGTGGCCGCGGTGCAGTCCTGGCCCGAGTTCCAGTAGCCGAAGGCGCGCACGCCGGCGATGACGGCGTCGATGTCCGCGTCGTCGAACACGACGACCGGTGCCTTGCCGCCGAGCTCCAGGTGGACGCGCTTGAGGCTGTCGGCGGCGGCCTTCATGATGATCTTGCCGGTGGTGACCTCACCGGTGAGCGATACGATGGCGACCTTCGGGTTGCTCACCAGCGCGGCGCCACAGTTCTCGCCGTCGCCGGTGACCACGTTGAACACGCCGGCCGGGAAGATGTCGCCCGCGAGCTCCGCGAGGTAGAGCGCGGTGAGGGGCGTGAGCTCGCTGGGCTTGAGGACGATGGTGTTGCCGGCGGCGAGCGCAGGCCCGACCTTCCAGCCCGCCATCATCATCGGGTAGTTCCACGGCGCGATCAGGGCGGCGACGCCCAGCGGCTCGCGCCGCAGCATCGACGTGTAGCCGCTCAGGTACTCGCCCGGAGCCTGGGTCATCATCGTGCGGGAGCCGGCGGCGAAGAACCGCAGGTTGTCGACCATGAACTCGATCTCGGGCGGCACGATGCCGAGCGGCTTGCCCACGTTGGCGCTCTCGAGCGCGATGAGGGTGTCGGCGTTGGTCTCGATGGCGTCGGCGAACTTGTTGAGCGCGGCGGCGCGGGTGGCCGGCGACGCGGTGCCCCACGACTCGAACGCCTTGGCCGCCGCCTTCACCGCCTTGTCGACGTCGGCCTTGGCCGACGACGTGACCTTGGCGATGACGGCCCCGGTGGCCGGATCGACCACGGAGTCGGTGCGCCCGTCCACGGAGCGCACCCACTTCCCGTCGATGAAGTTGCCCTTGTCGGAGAAGGTCTGCGGGTCGGACATCTCGTGACCTCCTGGCGGTCAACTGGCACGGTCGGCGCGACGATCTTGACCCGCCCAGGCGGTGTAAGGCAAGGGAATCCGTTTCGGAACACTCCGTTCACGATGGAATCCCTTGCAAAGCTTTCCGGCGCGATGCCGGGGTGACCCCGGACGGCTGTGCGATGATGACGCCGATGCACCGACCCGGATCGGCCGACGCCACACCACTCGTCGCTCCCCGCTCCGGAGCTCTCGGGGGAGATTCGCGCCGATGAACAACGACCGGGGTGCGGTCAAGCTGTCGGGCGTCACCAAGCGCTTCGGCACGATGGTCGCCGTGGATCACATCGACCTCGAGGTCCGGCCGGGTGAGTTCCTGTCGCTGCTCGGTCCGTCGGGCTGCGGCAAGACCACCACGTTGCGCATGCTGGCCGGGTTCGAGCAGCCCGACGAGGGCTCGGTGATCATCTCCGGCGCCGAGGTCGCCGGCGTGCCGCCCTACAAGCGTGACGTCAACACCGTGTTCCAGCAGTACGCGCTGTTCCCGCACATGAGCGTCTGGGACAACGTCGCCTTCGGGCCCCGCAGCCGCAAGGTCTCCGAGGCCGAACTCGGTCCGCAGGTCGACGCGATGCTGGCCATCGTGCGCCTGAGCGACTTCGCCAAGCGCAAGCCGTCGCAGCTGTCGGGCGGCCAGCAGCAGCGCGTCGCCCTGGCCCGAGCGCTGGTGAACCGCCCGTCGGTGCTGCTGCTCGACGAACCCCTCGGCGCCCTCGACCTGAAGCTGCGCCAGGCCATGCAGCTCGAGCTGAAGCGCATCCAGCGCGAGGTGGGCATCACCTTCATCTTCGTCACCCACGACCAGGACGAAGCGCTCACCATGTCGGACCGCATCGCGGTCATGACGAACGGGCGCATCGAGCAACTGGGCACGCCCCAGGAGATCTACGACCAGCCGGCGTCGGTGTTCGTGGCCGGCTTCATCGGTTCGGCCAACCTGCTGCCGGCCACCGTGGTGTCCAGCGGCGACGGGTTCGTCACCGCCCAGCTCGCCGCCGGCGCGCTGGTGAACGTGGCCACCGACCACGCCCACTTCGCCGCCGACCGCCGGGTCACCGCCATGGTGCGTCCCGAGCGGCTGCAGCTGACCGCCAACGAGCCGCCCACGTCGGCGAAGCTGGAAGGCGTGGTCACCGAGACCATCTTCCAGGGCGCGTCCAGCAAGGTCATCGTGAAGACCACCGACGGCACCGAGCTCATCGCCGAGCTCGAGGCCGACGACGCTCACGTGCAGCCCGGCGACCACCTGTGGATCACGTGGAGCCCCGGCTGCGTCTACCTGCTCGCCGAGCAGAGCACCATCGTCGGTGCCACCACCACCGACGTCGACGAAGTGGAAGCCTCGCTCTAGCGCCACCACCGCTGAGGCGTCCGCATCAGACCCAACCCTAACCACCACGCAGCATCGGCAGCACCCTTTCTCAGCCCAGGAGAGAACGCCATGACCCAGCCTTCGTTCAGCCGTCGCCACTTCTTGTTCGGGGCCGGCGCCGCCGCCATCGGCGGCCCCGCCTTCCTCGCCGCCTGCGGTGCCAGCAGCGGCAGCGGCAGCGGCGGTGGCACCGTGAACTTCGCCAACTGGCCCCTGTACATCGAGGACGACAAAGCACCGGCCAAGGGCGCCACCCTCAAGGGGTTCACCGACAAGACCGGCATCAAGGTCAACTACAAGGTCGCCGTCGACGGCAACGCCGACTTCACCGAGAAGAACAAGGGTCAGCTCGACAAGGGCGCCTACATCGGCTACGACCTCACGGTGCTCACGTCGTGGATGGTGAGCCGCTGGATCACCAACGGTTGGGCCGAGGAGTTCGACGAGGCCAACATCCCCAACAAGGCCAACGTGATCGACGACCAGGCCAACCCGAGCTTCGACGCCGGCCGCAAGAAGTCGCTGCCGTACGCCATCGGTCAGGTCGGCATCGCCTACTACCCCGAGAAGGTCGGCTTCGAGATCACCAGCGTCAAGCAGCTGCTCGACCCCAAGCTGAAGGGCCGGGTCACCCTGCTCGACGAGGTGCGCGACTGCGGCGGCCTGTTCATGCTGGCCAACGGCGACGACCCCTCGAAGGTCAACCTGGAGGCGGCCAAGAAGGCCATCGCCGAGATCGGCAAGGCCCGTGACGAGGGCCAGTTCCGGGCGATCAAGGGCAACAGCTACATCGAGGATCTCGGCCTCGGCGACGTGTACGCCGCGGTGGCGTGGTCGGGCGACGTGGCGTCCATCGCCAAGGAGCACCCCGACCTGAAGTGGGTGCTGCCGAAGGAAGGCGCCATGAACTTCGTGGACACCTTCGTCATACCGAAGGGCGCCAAGAACAAGGCCGGCGCCGAGAAGCTGATCAACCACTTCTACGATCCGGCCGTATCGGGCGCGCTGTTCGAGACCATCCAGTACGTGTCGCCGGTGAAGGGCGCCGCCGAGAAGATGACTCCTGACGCGGCCAAGAACCCGCTGATCAACCCGCCGGCCGAGCCGAAGATCTACGAGTTCGCCCAGATGACCGAGGCGCAGGCCACCGAGCTCGAGAACGCCTACGACGAAGCCACCAAGCTCTGAGGCGGAGGAGCGATGGCCGCCAGTGACGAGGGGCGTCGGGCCCCGTGGTACATCCCGTGGTTGTTGTTGGGTCCCGGCCTGATCTGGCTGGCCGTCTTCTTCGTCATCCCGATGATCACGCTGTTTCGCCGCTCGCTGCTGCGGGGCGGGGCGAGCAACTACGGGTGGGTCTTCAGCCGCAACAGCGAGACGCTGCTGCGCACGTTCACCTACGCGCTGGCGGCCACGCTCATCGCCATCCTCATCGGGTACCCGCTGGCCTACTTCATTGCCATGAAGGGGGGGAAGTTCAAGAACGTGCTGCTGTCGCTGGTGGTGCTGCCGTTCTTCACCACGTACCTCATCCGCACGCTGTCGTGGAAGATCCTGCTGTTCGGCAACGGCCCGGTGGTGGGCATCATCAAGAGGCTGCACCTGGTCGGCCTGCTCAGTGCCATCGGCCTGGTCAGCTCCGAGGGCGAGATCCTCGGTCGGGCCCCGGCGGTGGTGGGCGCACTCGTCTACAACTTCCTGCCGTTCATGGTGCTGCCGATCTACGTCAGCCTGGAGAAGGTCGACCGGCGGCTGCTCGAGGCCGGCCCCGACCTGTACGCCGACGGACGGCGCACGTTCCGCAAGGTGACGCTGCCGCTGTCGTTGCCCGGCGTGTTCGCCGGCAGCCTGCTCACGTTCATCCCGGCGTGCGGCGACTTCATCAACTCCGAGTTGCTCGGCTCCGACAAGACGCGCATGATCGCCCAGATCGTGTCGGAGACGTTCTCGAAGGAAGCGTTCCAGCCGAAGGACTCGGCCATCAGCTTCGTGCTCATGGCGCTCATCCTGCTGGGCGTGCTCACCTACGCCCGGTTGCTCGGCACGGAGGACCTGATGTGAGCGCTCGCAAGCGGCCGTCGTTGCTGACGATCTGGTCGGTGCTGGCTCTGACCTACTTGTTCGTGCCGATCGTCGTCATCGTCATCTTCTCGTTCAACTCGCCGCCCGGTCGTTACAACTACCAGTGGGGCCACTTCAGCTTCGACGCGTGGACGGGCTGGAACGAGGACCCCGATCTGTTCAGCGGGTTCAAGCTCAGCCTGAAGATCGCCGCGCTGGCCACCCTGATCTCCACCATCCTGGGCACCGCCATGGCGATGGCGTTGGTGAAGTACAGGTTCAAGGGCAAGGGCCCGGTGAACATGCTGCTGGTGCTGCCGCTCACCATGCCCGAGGTGGTGCTCGGCTTTTCGCTGCTCACCCTGTTCGTGTCGGCCAGCGGGTTCATCTCCCTGGGCTTCTGGACCATTCTGATCGCCCACGTGATGTTCAGCATCAGCTACGTGGCCACCACCATGAAGGCCCGGATCCGGGGCTTCAACTGGAGCCTGGAGGAGGCGGCCGCCGACCTGGGGGCCACGCCGGCGCGCACGTTCCGCAAGGTGACCTTGCCGCTCATCGCCCCCGGCATCTTCGCCGCCGCCCTGCTCACGTTCGCCCTGAGCCTGGACGACTTCACCATCACCTACCTGAACGCCGGCACCAAGCAGACGTTCCCGATCACCATCTGGTTGAAGAAGCGTTCGAGCATCCCGCCGCAGATCAACGTGTTCGGCACCCTGGTGCTGATGGCCAGCGTGCTCCTGGCCGGCATCGGCCTGCTGGTCCAGCGTCGCCGCGAGCGGGCGTGGTCCTGATGTACCCCCTGCCGCTGGCGGCGCGGGCGCGCTAACGTCGTTGCACCATGCCACCAAGTAGTCGCAGTGCTCCCCGCATCGCCCTCGTGCCCGAGGGGGCACCGGACTGGATGACCGATGCGGTCCTCGCCGGCGGGGGGCACGTCACCGATCTCGCTGACGCCGAGGCGCTCGTGTGGGCCTCGGCCAACGACCCGATGAAGCTGGCCGCCACGCTGGACACGGCCCCGCACGTGAAGTGGGTGCAGCTGCCGTACGCCGGGGTGGAGAACTACATCCACCTCATCGACGACGACCGCATCTGGACGTGCGGGAAGGGCGTGTACGCCGAGCCGGTGGCCGAGCTGGCCCTCACGCTGGCCCTGGCCGGCATGCGGGGTGTGAGCCACTACAGCCGGGCGACGTCGTGGACCGGTCCGCGGGGCACCAACCTGCAGGGCGCCCGGGTCACGATCGTCGGTGGCGGAGGCATCACCGAATCGCTCCTGCGCCTGCTCCAACCGTTCGACTGCCACATCACCGTCGTACGCAACCGCGCTGAGGAGATGGAGGGCGCCGACGACGTGCTCGAGGCCGACCGCCTGCACGACGCGCTGCCCGGCAGCGACCTGGTGGTGCTGGCCCTGGCCCTCACCCAGGACACCGAGGGGATCATCTCGGCCAGCGAGCTCGGCCTGCTGGAGCCGCACACGTGGCTGGTGAACGTGGCCCGGGGCAAGCACGTCGTGACCGACGATCTCGTGACCGCCCTGGAGCAGCGCACCATCGGCGGCGCCGCCCTCGACGTGACCGACCCCGAGCCGCTGCCCGACGACCATCCGCTGTGGTCGCTGCCCAACTGCATCATCACGCCGCACGTCGGGAACACGCCCGAGATGGCGATCCCGCTGCTGGCCGAGCGCATCACCGCCAACGTGGCCCGCTACGCCGACGGCGACGACCTGATCGGCCTGGTCGATCCCGACCTCGGGTACTGAGCCGCCGTGCTCGACGCCGCTGCGCTGGCCGGGCTGCTGGCCGACGCCGATCGGCGCCGGGTGGTGGCGGCGCTGGTGCTCGACGCCACCGACCTGGCGTCAGTGGAGCGGCTGAGCGGGCTGCCGTCGGCGGCGGCGGGCAAGGCGCTGGCCCGTCTGGTGAGCGCCGGGCTGGTGATCCGGGGAGACGACGGCACCATCCACCTGGTGGGGGAAACGTTCGCGCGGGCGGCGCGCCAGGCCGCCCGGCCGACGGCGCCCCGCCACGACGGACCGCCCGAGGTGGCCAAGGTGCTCGACGCCTTCGTGTGCGACGGCCGGCTCACCTCGATCCCGAGCCAGCACGCCAAACGGCTCGTCGTGCTGGACATGTTGGCGCAAGAGTTCGAGCCGGGTCGCCGCTACGGCGAGCCGATGGTGAACCTGATGCTGGGGAAGTGGCACGCCGACACGGCCGCGCTGCGGCGCTACCTGGTCGACGAGGGCTTCCTGGACCGCAAGGACCGTCAGTACTGGCGCTCCGGCGGGTCGGTGCCCGACTGACCGCTCTGGCTGCTCGCGTTCGGCCGTGGCCACGTACCCTTTCGGTATCGCCGTGACGCACTACGAGACGCTCGGCGTGGTCGACACCGCCTCGGCGGAGGAGATCCACGCCGCCTACAAGCGCCTGGCCCGGCGCGTCCACCCCGACGCGGGTGGGTCGGCGTCCCAGATGGCCACCGTGAACGAGGCGTACCGGGTGCTCTCGGACCCGGGCCGGCGGGCGCTCTACGACGCGTCGCGCCGGGCGCCGGTCTCGTCGGCCGGAGGCGGCTCGGCCCGGTTCCACAGCGGGTCGTTCGCCGAGGACACCTCCGACGACGACGTCGACTTCGTGGCCACCGCGCCGTGGAAGCTGCGGGTGCCGTTCTGGTCCCTGCTGCTGCTCGGCACGCTGTTCGCCATGTTCCTGTTCACCGCGTACGCCGGCAGCTCGCGCACGCCGGCGCCCAAGCTGCCCACGGTGGACGGGGTGCTGGCCATCAACGAGTGCGTGGTGATGTTGGGCGCCGACGCCCACGCCGAAGAGGTGCCGTGTGGCGGCCGGCGCGACGGGGTCGTGGTGTCGTTCCTGGCGGTGGAGCAGAAGTGCCCCACCGGGCTGGTGGGACTGCGTCGCACGGACGCCGCCGGCGTCGCCTGCATCATGCTCGGGTGACGGGCCCGTCAAGCGCGGGTGAGTCGCAGGCGGACGCCCAGGTTGTGTGCGGGGGCGACCTCGTAGACGTCGTCGCTCAGGGGCACGGCGCCGGGGACGTCCTGTGGGTCGGCCACGGTGAAGGCGAGGTGTCCGAGCCGGCCGCTACGGGTGCCCATCCACCCGGCCTCGGGCGAGCCCGGGACGGGGACGGTGAGGCGCAGCCGGCCCGGCCCCGGCCAGGCCAGGTCCAGGGTGGTTGCGTCCTCGTGCTCGGGCCGTCCGCCGAGCAGGTCGACGAAGACCCGCCGGGCCAGGCTCAGATCGGCCACCAGTTGCACGATGCGGTCGAGCGACGCCGGCGGGGTGACGCGGGGCTCGGGGACGGGCACTTCGGGCGCTTCGGGCGCTTCGGGCGGCAGGTCGCCGCCCGACGACTGCGCCAACTGCACGACGATGCCGCAGGCGGCCTTCGGGTGCAGGAACGCCTCCTTCCAGTCGGGGTCGTCCAGGTTCACCGACACCGGTGGCAGGCCGGCGGCGGTGGCCCGGGCGATCTCGTGGGCGAGGTCGGGGACCTTGAAGGTGATGTGATGGGGGCCGGGGCCGGACGCATCCAGGAAGCGGCGTAGGAAGTCGTTGTCCTCGGGCTGGAACGGATGCAGGCCCTCTACCTTCATGCCGTTGGCGAAGGCCACCTGGCCGAACGTGAAGCCGGGCGAGGTGGACCCGCCGACCCATCGCCCGCCCAGGTGGCCGGCGTAGCGTGGCCACAGCAGGCTCAGGTGCTCGGTGGCCAGCGCCACGTGGTCGAGGTCGATGGTCGTGACCGGGGGCATGGATGCCCATCATGGCGAGCTCAGCGGCCATCGAGCGAGCCCGGATCGGGGTGGCAGGCCCTGTCGGGCCTTCGCTAGAGTGTCCCGGCCCGGGGCGATTAGCTCAGTCGGTTAGAGCGCTACGTTCACACCGTAGAGGTCCGCGGTTCGAGCCCGCGATCGCCCACCACGTTTGACCTGGTCAGGCCATGTTTCGGCCCGCCTGGCGAAGCCCGAGTGCTTCGCCAGGTGCACGCGAAGTGCACGTCGGCGCATGGCTGTCACAAGCTGGTGCCTCCGGCTCTGGGTGATTGCGCCGAAGCGGGATCGCGGCGAGCACCGCGATGAACGGTCACCGGTGACTTCGTCGGCCGGAGCTGCCGGCCCGGCTCACCTCTTGCCGGCACCATCTATTGCTGGCGAGCGCGGTCTACGAACTGGCGCCCGTGCGTGACGTAAACCGCTGCATCGAGCCTGAGGGTTGGCGGCGACCCCGCGTTTCGGAAGTAGCTACGCCACCTCGCGGCACCCGATCAGGCCGGCGAAGGATGTCGCAAGCTCTTCGTTCGTGGACTGCCTTGCGCCAAGAGCTCCCCCACCCGGCATGAAATCGGCGACTTCCGATTCGCGAAGCTTTCAACAACGCTGGTCGAGGCCTGCTTCAAAGTACGTGGGTGTCAATCGTGTCGACTACCTGTGGGGAAAGGATCCATGCACTGCGCGGGCCTTCGGTGCTATCCAAGACGAATCGAGAGCGACCACTCTGATTGGAATGTCGACCACTTCTCCGCCCACAGATCCCGTCCGCATCCGAGCGTCCATCCATTGACCGGCGACGCCGTCGTTCGCGCCGTGCCTCCGTATACAATGATCATGCCTCGAATTATAACTGAACTCACGGCGTCGCTGTAGATCGGGCCGCCCGAATCGCCGGCGCACGCTCCCACCCATGACGTAAGCGAGTCGTGAAGCTTGTACACATTGTCGGAGCAGCGTGTCGCAGTGCAAACGGACGTATTGAATGAAAGCACCGTCAGGCCGCAGTGCGTGCGAGACGTTGACCCACTCAAGCAGTAGGTCCCGCTCTGAGTGATGTCGCTTGCTCCACTCACCGGCTTTGAACCCGTGTCGTCAACGTACATGCGTCCCGAATAGGTGCTGTAAGTCGGGGAGATTAGAGCAATGTCGTGCCTCTGAACCGGGGCCCGGTAGTAGTCAGCATTGCCCCACAACAGGTCGCCGCCACTACTATTGGTACGCCACGAGATCCAAGTGCCGAAGCCGTTAGCAATGTCGTAATAGCAGTGAGACGCCGTTGTCATGAAGGGGTCTCCGAAGGCATTGGTGACCGCGAACCCGCTGGTGCAGTAGCCCGCCCTGCCGCTGGGAGCGATAGCGGCGCCACCGTAGTGTGGTGACACGTCGCCGTCCCGATGCGCGAGATGCATCGGCTCGGTCTCCTTGATGACCACGGATCGGTTCAGCCCTTGGGTAAAGCCGCGAATTCTTGTAAGGTCTCCGCCGTTGACGTTGACAACGACCGTTCCTAGAGTTGGATCGTCCTCAACACTCAAACTATCAACTCCGAGAAGAGGACCCGAATACGCTCGTGCCTGGTGTTCGCGGTCGTATTCGTCCATGAGCGCGAGATGCACCGCTGCCGCTTCGGGCTTACTTACGAGTGCGACTCGCACCTCCGTGTGACTCACAGGTGGCATCACAGCATCGCGGTAGGCCACGACCAGCTGGTGCCCGGCTGCATCGCTGACCACGCCCATGGCGCCGGGTTGGCTCGCCAACATGGTGATCTCAGCGTTGTCGCCGGGAAGTGCAGCCGAGGCGATGGGAGCGCCAGGCGGTGACGGCGGTGCGACGGCCGCAGCCTGGGTGCTTGACCGTGTAGACATCAGGAAAGCTGCACCTGTAACAAGCACAACAATGATCGGCATACGTCGCGATCGCATGTTCGCCCCCAAAGCACTTTGCCCGCACCTTCACGCAGAGGTACAGCGCTCAATTGACCTGCATGGTCGATCGAAGTGGCCGCAGCGAGCAACCGCTCTCGCCTTAAAGAAAAGCTAAGTTCGCTAGCCGAGTGCAAGGATTGCGATCACCACAGGTCGCAGCTAGCGCACGGCTCGGCCACCAGCCGTATGCGCGACTGCCCCAGTCGGTTATGCTGATCGCGTGCGTCCTGTTCACTGTTCTCTTCTCTTGGTAGCGTTCGCCATGGTCGGAGCGTCAGCGTGTTCTTCCTCGGGCCGGGCCCAACGCAACTGGCGGATCGTTGTCGACGAGCAAGGAACGATCGCTTCACCGGTGATGATCGCATCGAACGCAGCAGCGCTTGCGAAACTGACCGAAGGGCTCTCGACGGCAGACGTCGACCTTTCTTCCGAGGTTGCCGTCGGCTTGGGGCTCAGCGGGGCATCCGGCTGTGAGATGAGGGTCGTCAATGTCGAGGTCAACCGGGCGGACGACCTCGTCGAGGCCATAGTCGAGCTACCAAAGCAACCCTGCTCGGCCGTGGCGGTCGGACGCGTTGTAGTCCTGGCGCTAAGTCGCGCGTCACTGCCGGCTGTTCCGTTCGCCGTTCGCACGAAATTCGCGAATTGCGAACAGCAGTGCACGGGCCCGAGCCTCTCCGTCGAGTCGCTCGCTTAGAGGCGGATCCGGCGGCCTGGCCCGTGTAGTCCGACGAGACGAAGTACAAGCCCCGCATGGAGCACAGCCCGTTCGTGACGTCACTGACTGGCTGATCTTGTACGAGACGCCTGTTTCCGAAAAGCAGGACAGCGGCATCTGGGCTCACCGGTCGATGCCGTAGTCGGTCCTTCTGTCGATGACGGGCGCTGGGCGGTCGGTGCCTCGTTCGAGCCAGCTCGCGAGTGGCGCGGCCAGTTGGTCGATCTGTTGGCTGCTCGCTTCGCCAGGTTCGCTGGTGTACCCGGGTGCGAGATCGCGTTCGTGGCCGAGGACGTGGAACGCTTGTGCGAGGTCGGTGGGGCTCGTCGGTCGACCGGCGTTCCATTGGGTCCAGGTGTCGATGGCGGTGACGAGTTGGCCACTGCGCTCGAGTTGGTGGTTCTCCCAGGCATCGGCGTAGTCATCGACGCTGGCGCGGCGTTCGAGGCTGTTGGCGGTCTTCTGGGCCCGGTCCAGGCGGTCCTTGATCGCGTGGGCGTCTTCACGGATGGCGGTGATGCTGTTCTCGGCGTCGGTGACGGCTCGGGTGGCCTGGTCGGCGCGGCGGGTGGTGGTGCGGCGGTGGCCGAACCCGGCGCTGCGGGCCTCGCGGTTGGCGGTCCACATGGCGGGGCGAAGCTCGTCGCGCAGGCGCTGTTCGAGGGTGTCGATCTGGGACTGGTAGGGCTGCCACGCCTGGCGGGCGCCCCGCAGCTCGGGTTGGAACGCCCGGAGTTCCCGGGCGGCTTGGAGACGGTCGGTCTCGCGGTCGCGGCGGTCGGTAAGGATCGCGTTTCGCTGACGGACGAGGGC
Organism: Actinomycetes bacterium; assembly: GCA_031359995.1. Classification (GTDB taxonomy): domain Bacteria; phylum Actinomycetota; class Acidimicrobiia; order Acidimicrobiales; family Ilumatobacteraceae; genus JANMAT01. The sequence goes on along the minus strand of JANMAT010000195.1, from coordinate 2,343 downwards.
GTCGCGCCACTCGGTCAGCCACACGGGCTGCGGTATCCGCGTTCGGTGCGCCGGTCGCTCCGGGACCGTCGGGACGGTGGTGTGGAGGGTGCGGCGCTGCACGAGGGCGGGGGTGTCGGCCCGGTCGCTGGCCAGGACGCGGTCGAGGATGGCGCGGGCGTCGCGCTCGTCGCTGGTGACGACGAAGAGCTGGTTGCGGTCGCGTCCTCGGGTGGCGCCGACGTAGAGACCGCGGGCGGTGGTGGCGTCGGTGACGAGGTGGAGGGCGGTGTCGGTGGTGACGCCCTGGTTGCCGTGCTCGGTCGCCGCGTAGCCGAGCCGGACGTGGTCACGGACGTAGTCGGCTGGGAGCCGGATGGTGCCGTGTCCCTGGTGTGGGGTCACGGTGAGGCCGCCGTCGGGATGGGTCGCAGTGACGGTCCACCGATCGCGGTTCCGGACCGGTTCCCCGCTACTCGCCACAAGGGACCGTTCGTTGCGGCGGGTCACCACGACGTCCTCGACGTGGGCGTGCTCCCCGCCGGCGATCGGCTGCCGTGTCCCGGGGTCGAGGTCGCCGGCTGCGAGGCGCCGGGTCTGGACCGCTTCGTTGATGGCGTCGACGTGGGTGTTGCTGGTCGCGGTGATGGCCACGCTGCGACCCCGACCGTGTTCGTGGGTCCAGGCGCGGGCGAGGTGCTCGAGGTGGCGGTCGAGGTCTCCGCCGGTGATGCGCCCGTGGTCGTCGTAGGTGCCGAACACGGTCGCGTCGCCGTGTCGCAGTTTGAGGGACGCGGCTGCTTCCCAACCAGCGGTGAAGCGGTGGATGGTGGCGAGTTCGTTCACGCGGCCGCTGGCGCACAGCTCGGTGAACAGACCGCCGCGACCGACAGCTTGGAGCTGGTGGGGGTCGCCCACGAGCACGACCCGCCATGCGTGTTCCTCGGCGAGCACGGCCAGCTGGTGAAGGGTGTGGGTGCCGATCATGCCGGCCTCGTCCACGATCACCGTCGCCCCGGCCGGTGGCCGGTACCGCTCGAGAGCGAGGCGGTCCGTGCGGGCGTGCTCGTGCAGGAGCTTGGCGAGGGTGTCCGCCGGCATCGCCGTCTCGGCAGCCAGGACCCGGGCGGCCTTCGCCGTCGGGGCGACCCCCAGGACCGGACGGCCCTCGGCAGCGAGGGCGCCGACGGCGGCGCGCAGCATCGTGGTCTTTCCGGCCCCGGCCGGGCCCTCGACCAGGACGAGTCGGTCGTGGCCGGCCACAGCACGGGCGGCGTCGGCCTGGGCGACGTCCAACCCGGCGACCTCCACGGTGTGGGACGGGTCGGGATCGGTCGCCTGACGGTCCATAGCCCACGTCAGGATGTGTTCCTCCTGGGCCAGGATCACCTCGCTCGTGAACTGGGTGGCCGTGGGTTCGATCCACACTGAACGCCCATCGGTGTCCCGGCAACCATCCCGGGACCCGTCCCGACCGGGTTCGGGATCCAGGTTCACACAGGACTCCAAGACCCGGTCGACCACGCGCTCGACGGCGCAGGCCCACCGTTCGGCGTTCATGGCTTTCACCGGGGCGAGCTCACACGCCGCCCGAAGCACATCGGCGCGGGACCATGTCGACCCGGCGACGGACAGCCGGTCCAGCATGGTGACCAGGGAGAATGAGTGGTCGAGTGAGAGGTCGCGCGCCGCTGGGCGCACGTCGTCAAGGACGCGGTGTGTGGTCCAGCCGACCTCGTTCGCTTCTCGAAGCCAGCGTCCCACCAGATCGTCGGGACCGTGCCCGGTCTTGTGAGCCCGGGTATCGACCGCGGCTTCCCGGGTGAGGGCGGCGCGTTCCCAGGTGGTTGGGTCCCGACCCTGCCGGGACCGGAACTCGACCAGCTTGTCGGCCAACGCCGTCTCGACCTGACCGGTGCGTTTCGAAAACACACGCAGCAGCTCCTCCGGCATGCCCGCGATCTCGGCCTGCCCGTTCACCACGGGACCCCACACCACGCCCAGCTCGGCGTGGAGGCCCGCACGGAGGGCGGACTGGTAGAGGCCACCTAGCGTCCGCTGCTGGCGCTTCAGGTAGCGCGCATCTAGCGCCAGCCAGCGACCGTCCGCGATCTGGACCTTCGCTGAGATCACGGCGTGCGTGTGCAACTGTGGGTCATCGGCGCGCGAGGTCGATTGGCGGAACGTGGCCATCGTCAACCCGTGCGACGCCGGGAACATCCGGTCCCCGTTGACGCGGAGCCGGGTCGTCGACCCGAACCGCTCCACATGAGCGAGAGCGGCGGCGACAGCCTGGTCGTGCACGGCCAGGATCCGGTCGTCACCGGTCAGGGCCCACAACACACTCACCGACTTCGGCGCCGA
>JANMAT010000193.1:0-18421 GCA_031359995.1 Actinomycetes bacterium | reverse complement strand
CTGCACATGCTGTCCGAGCCGCTGCGGGCCTTCGACTCCCGTGACGGGGCCACGCCCACCAAGGTCAAGGCCGACGAGACCCGTACGGTCAACCTGTGGTTCGGCAAGGACGGCGCCGGCGCCACCAAGCTCGCCGTGCCGCCGGGCGCCACCGGCGCCCTGATCACCGTCACCGTCACCGACACCGAGACCGCGGGCTTCCTGAAGGTGTACTCCGGTGCACTGGCCGCGGCACCGGCGACCAGCACGATCAACTGGTCGGCCACCAACGAGAACCTCGCCGTCAGCACCAGCGTGTCCGTGAGCAGCACCGCCGACATCAAGATCACCGGCGGCTCGCACTCCACGAACGTCGTCGTCGACGTGGTGGGTTACTACTTCTGACCTGAGACGATCCCACCGCTGCGCGGTGGGTTCGTGATCGTCCGATCCGGGCGGTGGGCGTGTCGACCTCGGCACGCCCACCGCCCGTTCCGCGTCCGCTACCGTCGCCGGTGTGGTGATGCGACCGTGACCGCGCCGCACGACCGGCGGTGAGTGCCCGTGAGTTGGTGGTGCTGGGCACGGCGAGCCAGGTGCCCACCCGGCACCGCAACCACAACGGCTACCTGTTGCGCTGGGACGGCGAGGCGATCCTGTTCGATCCGGGCGAGGGCACCCAGCGCCAGATGACGCTGGCCGGGGTCGCCGCGTCGTCGATCACCCGCATCTGCCTGACGCACCTGCACGGCGACCACTGCCTCGGCCTGCCCGGCGTGCTGCAACGGCTCTCACTGGACAAGGTCGACCATCCCGTCGAGCTCCACTACCCGGCCAGCGGCCAGGAGTACGTCGACCGGTTGCGGCGCGCGTCCATCTACCTCGACCAGGCCGACGTTCGCGAACGCCCGGTCGCGGCCGACGGCGCCATCGCCGAGACCGACGGCTTCACCCTCGTCGCGCGCGCCCTCGACCACGGGGTCGACAGCGTCGGCTACCAGTTGATCGAGCCCGACGGCGTGCGCCTGCTGCCCGAGCGCCTGGCCGCCCACGGCATCAGCGGCCCCGCCGTGGGCGAGCTGCAGCGCGCCGGCGCCCTCGACCGCGGCGGCATCCGTGTGACCCTGCGCGAGGTCAGCGAACCCCGGCGCGGGCAGCGCGCCGCGTTCATCATGGACACGCGCTACTGCGACGCCGCGGTGGCCCTGGCCGAGCGGGCCGATCTCCTCGTGTGCGAGGCGACGTTCCTGGGGCGCGATGCCGCGTTGGCCGATGCCTACGGGCACATGACCGCAAGCCAGGCCGGCACCGTCGCGGTGCAGGCCCAGGCTCGCCGGCTCGTGCTCACGCACTTCAGCCAGCGCTACGCCGACACCTCCGAGCACGTCGCCGAGGCGATGGCGGCCGGCGCGGTCGACGTGGTCGCCGCCGCCGACCTCGGGCGCGTACCGGTGCCGCAACGCCGTTGACGATGCGACACCGACACGCAGCAAGGATCAGTCGTCGTGCCCGTGGTGGTCGTCGGCGCTCACGATGCGCAGCACGACCCCCGAGGTGTTGGACGGGTCGGTGATGCCGGTGTTGCCAGGCACCGCGCCCGACTTGCCGAGCACGTACAGCTCGCCGTCGCCGTCTTCACCGATGCCGAGCAGGCCGAGCTTCAGCTCACCGCCGCCGGCCAGGCGCAGCTGGCTGACCGGGCCGCCCTTGGCGCCGGTGGTGAACAGGCGACCGTCACTCGAGAAGAACGAGCGCGAGTAGTCGCCGAACACGTACCGGCCCTTCAGTGCGTCGACCTCGTGACCGTGGTACACGAAGCCGCCGACGACCGCGGTGCCCTCGAGCTTCGGGCACGGGCCGACCTGGGTCGTGCTCACCGGCCCGGCGCAGTGGTCGTACTGCGCGATGGGGTCGATGTAGCGCCCCGAGATCACGTCGGCGGTGACGAAGCCGTTGCCGGTCCCGTTGTCGTTGAAGGCGAACGTGCCCTCTTTCACCGGCCAGCCGTAGTTGCCGCCCTTGGTGACGAGGTCGATCTCCTCCACGTCGTTCTGGCCGACATCGGCGACGTACAGCCGGCGCGACTCACCGTCGAAGGACATCTTGAACGGGTTGCGGAACCCGAGCGCGAAGATCTCGCCGCGTGCACCGGGCACCCCGACGAACGGGTTGCCCTTCGGCACCGAGTGACCGGGCGTCATCGCACCGGCGTTGGGGTCGATGCGCAGGATCTTGCCGTTCAGGCTCGACAGGTCCTGGGCGTTGCCGCCCGGCGCGTGGCCGGGACCCTGGTCGTCGGCGCTGCCGCCATCACCGATGGCGACGTAGAGCAGTTCGTCGGGGCCGAAGCGGAGCTCACCCCCGTTGTGGTTGAACTGCGGGTGCGGGTTGCGCAGCACCTCGCGGGCGCTGCCGGCGTCCACCATCGCCTCGCTCGAGCGAGGCTGGGCGACCCGCCACTCGGTCACGACGTTGTCGTGATCGGGCGTACGCGAGTTGCACCGGTTCGCCGGCACCGCCGGCTGACCGGCGGGGGTCTGCGACGAATAGGTGTAGATCAGCCCGTTGTGCGTGTAGTCGGGGTGGAAGGCCAGCCCGAACAGCCCACGCTCGTCGTAGTTGATGAAGAAGCACCCGAGCGGGATGACCACGCTCGAGAGGTCGGCGAAGAGGCGCTTGGCGCCCATGCCGTGCTCGCCGATGTCGACCTGCCAGATCTTGCCCGACTGCTCGACCACGTAGAGGTGCTCGTCGTCGCCCGGTGCGTGGGTGGCGGTGACCGGGCCGTTGAAGCCGCTGGCGACGGTCTCGAGGCCGACGGTGAGGTCGCCGGTCGGGATGAGCGTGGGAATCGGGTCGGCCACCCGTGCGCCGAGCGCACTGCCCGTTCCTGCGGTCAGCAGGAGCATGGTGGACGCGACGGCCACTGCGGCGGCCATCCTGGTCTTGCGCATGTTTTCAACTTTCTGTCGAGGAGAGACCCCTGGCGCGACGAGAGTCAGCACCGAACGGTCGCTGGCCCCACCCGTCCCCAACGGGTCGCGAGGTAGTACGGGCGGCGAGGCCGCGAGGATTGCGACCGTCGATTCGTACGGTCGACGAACTCTCACGCGGGGACAACTGGTAACCTGTGCGTTACCGATCTCACGATGGAGGTGGCGATGGTCGAGCCGGCTCCTGCCGCCGCACTGGAGGCGATGAGCGATCCGCACCGGCGCGCCATCGTGGAGCTGCTCGCCGCGGCGCCCTCGTCGGTGCAGGCCCTGGCCGATCGCCTCCCCATCAGCCGCCCCGCCGTCTCGCGCCACCTACGCCTGTTGAAGGGGGCCGACCTCGTGCACGACGAGGCGGTCGGCGCGCAACGCATCTACTCGCTGCGGGCCGAGGGCTTGGACGCCGCGCGTGCCTACTTCACCGAGCTGTGGAGCGAGGCCACGGCCCGCTACCGACTCGTGGCCGACAACGTCGCACCCAAGGCGCGGCCATGAGCGACCAGCCCGCGCCGATCACTCCGCTCATCGTCGAGTTCACTGTGGCCGCTGACGCAACGCACGCCTTCGAGCTGTGGACCGGCGGGGTCGAGCTGTGGTGGCCCGCCGGTCACACGGTGTCAGGCGATCCGGCCGCGATCACGTTCGAACCCCGGCCCGGTGGCCGCATCGTGGAGCGGGCGCCCGACGGCACCGAGCACGTGTGGGGCGAGGTGCTGGTCTGGGAGCCACCGAACCAGGTCCACTTCCGGTGGCACCTGTTCTTCACCCCGGCCGACGCGACGCGGGTGGCGCTCACCTTCACGCCCGCCGACGGCGGGACGCGCGTGCGGCTCGTGCAGACCGGCTGGGCGGACCTGGGCCAACAGGGCCCGACGCGACGGGAACGCACCGTGCAGGGCTGGGCCGCCGTCACCCGTCGCTACCGCGACGTCATCGACCACCGCACGCCAGGAGGCGATCCGTGAGCAACGAACCGATCCGCAGCGGCACCGGAACCGTCGACGATCCGTGGCAGCTGAAGACGCCGCCGTTGTCGTCGGCGTACACGATGCACCGCGACACCCGCGACGGCAGGGACGTGATCGTGTGCACCGTTGGCAAGACCGTGCTGCTCTACGACGCACGTTGCCTCGACGACACGCACGCCATGCTGAAGGCCCACGGCGACTGGATGGAGCTCGGGTCGGCCGACGAGCAGAAACCGGCCAAGGCCGGCACAGTCGAGGCGTGGGCCCGGGCCGAGGACAACCCGGTGGGCGGTTGGTACGGTCTGAAGAAGGGCCTGCGCGGGCGCTTCGGCATGTACGTGCCGCCGCTCATGGAGCACCTCGGTCTGGTCGAGCTGGAGCACAACGCCAAGGGCAACCGAATGCGATCCAGGCGCGCATGAGCACCGACGCGACCCCGCTGTGGGGCGAGCAGACCGCATTGGCCGTGCAGAACTTCCCCATCTCGGGGCGGCCGCTCGACCTGGCCATCGTGCGGGCCCTCGCCGCCGTCAAACGCCACGCCGCCGCCGTGAACGCCGCGCTGGCCGTGCCCGGCGTGGACGCCGACATGGCTGCCGCCATCGCCGATGCCTGCCGGGCCGTAGAGGCGGGCACCCACGACGCGTCCTTCCCGGTCGACACGTACCAGACCGGCTCGGGCACCTCCACGAACATGAACGTGAACGAGGTCGTGGCCGCGCTGGCCGGACGCGCCCTCGGCCGGCCCGTGCACCCCAACGACCACGTGAACGCGTCGCAGTCATCGAACGACACCGTGCCGGCGGCCATCCGCATCGCCGTGGCCGCGACGATGCAGCACGAGCTGCTCCCCGCACTCGACGCGCTCATCGAAGGGTTCGAGGCCGCCGCCGACCGCTTCGCCACCGTCGTGAAAGCGGGCCGCACCCATCTGATGGACGCCGCCCCCGTGACGCTCGGCCAGGAGGTGGCGGCGTGGGCCTACGAACTGGCTCTGGCCCGCGAGCGCGTCCATGCCGAGCTGCCCCGGCTCGGCGAGCTCCCCCTCGGTGGCACCGCCACGGGCACGGGCCTGAACGCGCCACCGACGTTCGCCGCCCACGTGGCGAGCCGCCTGGCCGCCGAGACCGGCCTGCCCCTGCGCGCCGCGCCGAGCACACCGCGCCGCATGGCCCACATGGGCGGGCAGGGCACGCTGGCCGACGCATCGAGCGCCCTGCGGGCGGTGGCCATCGCGCTGACCAAGATCGCCAACGACATCCGGCTGCTGGCCAGCGGCCCGCTCACGGGCCTGGGCGAGCTGCACGTGCCGGCGCTGCAAGCCGGCTCGTCGATCATGCCGGGCAAGGTGAACCCCGTGCTGTGCGAGACGGCCAACCAGGTGGCGGCCCGCGTCTTCGGCAACGACGCCACGGTGACCTTTGCGTCGTCGCAAGGCATCCTGGAGCTGAACACCTACCTGCCGGTCATGGGTGACGCACTGCTCGAGTCGACCCGTCTGTTGACAGCGACGTGCGCGGTGCTGGCCACGAAGCTGGTGGCCGGGCTCACCGCCGACGTGGACCGTTGCCGGCGCAACGCCGAGCGCACGCCGGCGCTGGCCACCGTGCTCGGCCCCCTCATCGGCTACGAGGCGGCCAGCGCCGTGGTGAAGGAGGCACTCGCCACCGATCGCACCGTGCACGAGGTGGCGGTGGACCGCGGCCACGGCACCGACGCCGACCTGGCCGCGGCGCTCGACCCGGCCCGCATGACCTGAGATCAGAGGAGGCGGCGGTCGGCGGCCCAGGCGGTGAGCTCGTGCCGATTCGACAGCTGCAGCTTGCGCAGCACGGCTGACACGTGCGTCTCGATCGTCTTCACCGACAGGTAGAGCCGCGACGCCACCTCCTTGTAGGTGTAGCCGCGGGCGATCAGGCGCATCACGTCCTGTTCGCGCGCCGTGAGCAGGTCGAGCTCGGGATCGGTGGGCGCGGCCAGCGTGCCCGAGAACGCGTCGAGCACGAAGCCGGCCAGGCGGGGCGAGAACACGGCGTCGCCGGCGTGCACGCGGTGGATGGCGTCGACCAGTTCGTCGGCGCCGATCGTCTTGGTCACGTAGCCGCGCGCACCGGCGCGGATCACCGCCACCACGTCCTCGGCGGCGTCCGACACCGACAGCGCCAGGAACGTGAGATCGGGCCGTTCCCGGCGCACTGCCTCGATGATCGCCCGCCCACCCCCACCGGGCAGGTGCACGTCGACCACGACCACGTCCGGGTCGGCGGCCAGGATCGCCGGCACCGCCTCCTCGACGGTGCCCGCCTCGCCCACGACGTCCACAGCCCCGCCGATCTCGGCCCGCACACCGGCACGGAACAGGGTGTGGTCGTCGACCAGGAACACCCTCACGAACGGATCCCTTCGTCGGTGGCGTCGGCCAACGGCAGGGTCAGGTGCACCTCGGTGCCGGCACCCGGCTCGCTGTCGATGTGGACCGTGCCGCCGCTGCGTCGGATGCGTCCCTCGATCGACTCGGCGATCCCCTTGCGATCGGCGGCCACCGCGGTCGGGTCGAAGCCGCAGCCGCGGTCGCGCACGAACGCCTCCAACTGCGTCGGCGACGCCTCGATGAACACCGACACGTCGTGGACACGGGCGTGCTTGGCCGCGTTCACCGTGGCCTCGCGCACGGCCGCCACCATCGTCGCGGCCGCCTCGTCCGAGCGTCGATCACCCACCACCACCGTGTCGACGCGCACGTCGTGCATGGCCTCCACGTCTTCGACCATGGCCCGCACAGCCGCGCTGAGCGTCGGCTCCTCGGTGGCGGCACCGTAGAGCCACGTGCGCAGTTCGCGCTCCTGACGCCGGGCCAGGGTCACGGTGCGGCGGGGGTCGTCGGCGTTGCGCTGGATGAGGGCCAGGGTCTGCAGCACCGAGTCGTGCAGGTGGGCGGCCATCTCGGCCCGTTCTTCGCTGCGGATGCGCCGGCGCCGTTCCTCGGCCACCTCCTGGGCGGTGCGGGCCAGCCACGGCCCGAACACCAGGGCCACGCCCACGAGCGTGCATGCAGCGGCGACCACGCCGAGGCGCACACCGAACGACACGCCACGGCGAACACCCAGCAGCACCACCCCCACAGCCACGAGCACGGCGCCGCCGATGAGGCGCGAACGCGTGTGGCGACCCTCCACGATCTCGGGAAGGCGGGTACCGGCCAACGCCGCCACCGGGCCTGGGGCCGGGGCGCGTGCCGCCACGACGGCGAGCCCGGCCCCGACGACCACGAGCGGGACCATCACCGTATCGCCCAGCCACAGGCCGGTCGAGCGCACCAGCAACCCCGCCCCGGCGGCGAGACAGCCGAACGCGACGGTGCGGCGCACGTCGAGCCGATGGGCCACCGGCACCTCGGCGTCGGGCTCGCCCGACCATGCGTAGCCGATGGCGTACACCAGCAGGCCGAAGCCGCCGGCGAGGGTGAGCAGCGCCAGCGCGGCCCGGACCACGAACGGATCGACACCGTGCTGGTCGGCGAACCCACCGGCCACACCGGCCAACCAGCGCCGGTCGGCCCGGCGGGCGAAGCTCAGCGGCCGGGTGCTCACCCCCCGATCGTCGCACGGGCCGACCCCCGCTGCCATCAGGGGCACACCCTGAGCGCACCCCGGGGACCGGGGGTCGGCTCAGGGTCGGGCCAGGGTGATCCCCGATGGTGAAGCGAGGGCGCGGGGCGGATGCTGAAGCCATGGACGCAGCAACTGCAACGATGGAGGTCGGACCGATGGACGACCACACTCCCCCACCCCACGGTGGCCCTCTGCCCCCGCCGGCACCGCCCACCCCCCGACCCCGCTGGACCGACGTGCCGATCGCCCGCGATCACGGGCGCGGCAAAGTGGGCGGCGTCATCGCCGGCCTCGGTCGGTCGTACGGCTTCGACCTGCGCCTCGTGCGGATCCTGTTCGCGCTGGCCTGCCTGTTCTTCCCCTCGCTGATCCTCGCCTACCTGGGCGCGTGGATCCTGCTGCCGCCCGAAGCCGGCCGCGCGGTGAGCCTGCGCAACATGCTGCGCCAGGGCAACCGTCTGTCGGTGGGGGCCATCGTCGGCCTGGCCTTCATCGCCCTCACCGTGCTGATCACCATCGACTCGCCCTTCCACGCCAGCGGCGTGTCGTGGGGCGTGGTGCTGGTGATGATCGGCGTGCTGCTGTGGGTCGGCACCGACCGCCTCACCGGGCGGACCTCGGTGCCGAGCCCGACCGCGCCCTGGCCGGGCGCCGGGACCACCGTCGGGCAGGGACCTCCGACCCCGCCGTGGGCACCGGCGCCGCCCGCGCCGTCGGCGGCCGGTGCCTCGCCGGGATACGGGGCCGGCGCACCGGGTCCGTCGTTCGGCGCGGCCCGGCCGCCCGAGTCCGCCCGACGCCGTGTCCCCGTGGGCTCAGTGGGCTTCCTGCTCACCGTGCTCGGCGTGGGCACCGCCGGCCTCGGCCACCTGTTCGGCTGGTGGACCCTGTCGCTGCTCGGCACCGCCGTCACCACGGTGCTCGTACTGCTCGGTCTGGTCGGGCTCAGCGCCATCGTCAACCGCTCGTACGCGCCGCTCTTGCTCGTGGCCCCGCTGGCCCTGCTGGCCACGGCCCTGCTGGTGGTGCAGCCGAACCTGTCGGGCGGCGTGGGCCAGCGCACGGTCGCGCCGGCCACGGTCGCCGAGGCTGGAGCACGCCAGCGCCTCGCCGCCGGGCGCCTCACCATCGACCTGCGCGGTCTGCGCGACCTGCCGACCGCCGAGCGGCCGGTCACGATCCGCGCCGAGGTCGGCTTCGGTCAGCTCCGGGTGCTGGTGCCGGCGGGCACCGTGCTCGACCTGCGGACATCGGTGGGCGCCGGCCACGTGGTGGTGGATGGTGACGAGGTCGGCGACGGCGTGCGCATCGACACGACCACCGTCGAGCGGCCCGTCGGCGCCGCGACGATGACGGTGATCGTGGACGCCGAGGTCGGTGCGGGCGAGCTCGCCATCGAACGCACCGCCGCCGCCACCCGCTGATCTGGAGGAACCGTGACGATCGCGCGGCCACGTCTGGGGCACTGCGATCGGGGGTACCAAGTCGGCCGAGCCGCCGTCCGACGGGGCGGTCGGCTCACCGACCCAGGAGGCCGAGCACGAAGGTGGCCGTCGTCGGGCTGCTCATCGCCATCGTGCTCATGCCGATCCTGGCCATCGTGCCCCTGATCGGCTTCTGGTTCGGGTACGGCTGGAAGTCGCGGGTGTTCGTCGCCGTGCTCATCGCCCTGTTCCCGATCGTGGTGAACACGCTGTTCGGCCTGCTGTCGGCTGATCAGGGTGATCGGCGCCATCGTCGGCGACTTCTTCTTCGGTCAGGGTGACGTCGGCATCGGGCAGCTGCTCAAGCGCTACGCCAGCAAGCTGCAGGGAGCCGAGCTGCTCGCCGCGGTGTTCCTGTCGTGCTCGCTCGGCGTGGCCGCCTTCCTCACGTTCGGCTGGATCTCGAACCGAGCCGTCGGCAAGTGGGCCACCAACACCCGCGGCAAGTAGCGCGGGTCAGGCCCGGCTGCGTCCGGCGACCTTGGGAGTGATCTTGGCCTTCGCCTTGGCCTTCGAGGCCGCCTTCACCGCGCGGGTCGTGCGCTTGCGGCCGCCGCCGGGCACGTGGTTCGCCGGGCGGCGGCCCTGCACGGCCTCGACGCGGGTCTCCATGAGCAGCACCCGGGCCGGCCGGCCGCCGGGTGACCGCAGTCGGTGGGGCAGGCGGGCCGGGTACGACAGGAAGTCACCGGGGTGCAGCGTGGTGACGGTGCCGGCCACGTCGAGCTCGATGTCGCCCTCGATCACGTAGGCGGCTTCGAAGCCGTCGTGCTCCCAGTACTCGAGGAAGTCGGTGGGCAGGCCCAGGAACTCGAGCACGTGGAACGGCGCGTCACCGGCGAGCAGGAGGCGGCACACCGACGCCGCCGTCTCGCCCGCTACCTCGACCGAACGGGCGGCGTCGGCCCGCACGAGCGCCGGCGCCCCGGTGCCCTCGACCGGCCCGCCGAAGAACGCCTGGGGCGTCGTGTCGAGGGCGCCGGCCACGCGGTACAGCGACATCATCGACGGTCGGGCCCGGCCGTTCTCGACCTGCGAGAGGAACGGCTGCGACAGCCCGACCCTGGCGGCGAGGTCGACGAGCGTGAGCCCGCGCGCCAGCCGCCGGGCCCGGATGGCCTGGCCGAGCGCCTCCCATTCGACCGATGGCTGCCCGCTCACCGTCACCGACGTCACCTAGGACACCATCGGGAGCACGTCGCTCACGAATCGACCCATCTGTTCGATCGCCTTCCCGTACGGGTCGCCGATCAGGTGCGGGAAGATCGTGAGGTGCTCCATGCCGAGCAGGTCCTGGAAGTGCTGGACCCCTTCGGCGACCTCTTCCGCGGTGCCGACGAGGATCGTCTTCTGGGCCAACGACTCCTCGAGCGTGGGGATGAGGCCGGCGGCGGCGGGACGGCCGTCGGCCCCCATGTAGCCACGGCTCCAGCCGTAGGGTCCGAGGAACTTCCAGAACTCGTCGTGGCCGTCGCGCGCGGTGCGCAGCGCGTCTTCGTGGGTGTCCTCGATGCGCACGCTCACCACGAGCATGCGCTTGTCGCCGGGCGCCAGCGCGGCGCCGTGGTGCTGCTCGTGGAGCTCGCCGTAGCGGTCCCACATGCGCTTGATGAACGCCGGGTGCTGGTTCCAGAACACGGCGCTGTGGTCGACCACGGGCACGTACTCGACCGTGGGCGGGCTGGTCACGGCCTGCCAGATCTCGAACGGGTACTTCGGGCGCGGGATCAGCGTGAGCTCGCTGACGGTGGTGCCCCGGTCGGGGATGCCGGGCACGGGCAGCTGGTGGAACCTGCCGTGGTACGAGAAGCGCTCCTGGGTGAGGGCCAGGCGCACGATGTCCATGGCCTCCTCGAACCACTCGCGGTTGTGGGTGTCGTCGGCCGCCTTGTCGGGATTGTCGTGCGAGCCCACCGACACCGCGTCGGGGTTCAGGTGCAGCAGCTCGCGCGGCACGGTCCCCCGGCCCACGCCCAGGATGGCGCGCCCGCCCGACAGGTTGTGCAGCGTGGCGAAGTCCTCGGCCAGGCGCAGCGGGTGCCACTGGGGAACCACGTTGAACATGGTGCCCAGGCGGATGCGCTCGGTGCGCGCCGCGATCCACGTGGAGATCATGAGCCCGTTGGGGATGACCTCGTAGCCCTCGTGCTGGAAGTGGTGCTCGGTGGTCCAGAAGCTGTCGTAGCCGAGCTGGTCGGCGGCGCGGGCCGCCCCGATGTACTTCTCGGTCGCGTCCCAGCAGGCGTCGTTGTCGTAGCGACGGTCCATGGGGTTGGGCGCACCGGCTCCGGCGTCGTCCATCTCCACGCCGCCGAAGAAGAACGCGCCGAGCTTCATGGTGCCTGCCTTGTGGGTGTGGGCGCGTCCGCGGCGGGGGCCGCCGGCCGCGAGTGGGGACGGATGTCGACCGCCTGCGGAGCCGGGTCGTAGCCCTTCCAAGCGTACGGGTCGCCGCCGACCACTGCGATGATGGCGCGGTGGTCGTCGCGCACGAACTGCTGGGCCACATCACCCGTGGTGCTCATCGACCCCAAGCTAGTGGCCGGTATTGACTGCATCAATACCGGCCACCCGCGGTGTGCTCATTGACGGTGGGCGAGACGCTCGACGTCGACATGCTCACGCTGCGCGAGCTGGCCCGGCAGGTGCGCGACCGCGGCTTCACCGGCGGCGTGGCCGCCAGCCACTGCGTGAGTCTGGCCGTGCAGGACCACGCCACGCAGGAGGCGGTGGCGGCCGAGGTGGCCGCCGCCGGCATCGCCGTGATCCCGCTGCCCCAGACGAACCTGTACCTGCAGGGCCGTCAGCACCGCGTCAGCGTGCCCCGCGCCCTCGCGCCCATCGACGTGCTGCGCGAGGCCGGCGTCACGGTGGCGGCCGGGGGCGACAACGTGCAGGACCCGTTCAACCCCGTCGGTCGCAGCGACCCGCTGGAGACGGCGTCGTTGCTCGTGGTGGCCGGACACCAGTTCCCCAGCGTGGCCTACGACATGGTGAGCAACGAGGCGCGCGCCGCCATGGGCCTGCCCCGCGTCACGATGGCGGTGGGCGACCCGGCCGACCTGGTGGCCATCGACGCGCCCAACACCCGCGCCGCGGTGGCCGAGGCGCCGGCCGACCGCCTCGTGTTCCGCCGGGGAAGGCTGGTGGCCACGACCACGCGCACCACGGCGATCCATCGCTGAGCGCCGCGCCATCGCCTATTGATACCATCAATAGATGGCCGATGCGGACGTGATCGTGATCGGTGGGGGCCACAACGGGCTCGTGAGCGCGGCGTACCTCGCCCGCTCGGGTCTGCGCACCCTCGTGCTCGAGGCGCGCGACAGCGTGGGTGGCTGCGCGTCCACCGTCGACGCCCTCGGCGCACGCGTCAACATCTGCAACTGCGATCACGCCGTGGTGCGCACCACGCCCATCATCGACGAGCTCGGCCTGGCCGGCCACGGCCTGCGCTACCTCGATGTCGACCCGCCCCAGGTGTCGGTGCCGTGGCACGGCGGACCGGCGTGGCCCGTGTTCCACGACCTCGACCGCACGCTCGACGCGCTGCGTGCCACCTACCCCGATCAGGTCGAGGGCTACCGCCGCTACGTGCGAGCGGCCCGACCGATCGTGGAGCTCGCCCTCGATGCGGCATCGCAGGTGCCGTCGCGCCGTTCACTGCTGGCCACCGCGGCCCGCTACAAGGGTGCCGGCCTGCGCACCCTGCTGGCGTGGAACCGGTGCAGCGTGGCCGACGTGCTGCGCTCGTTCTTCTCGGAAGAGGCACTGCTGGCACCGGCCGTGGTGGTCGGGCCCGCCGTGTGGGGCCTGTCACCGTTCACACCTGGCACCGGCCTGGGCGCGCTGACCTATGCCATGAAGCACGTGGCCCGGGTCGGGCGCCCCGTCGGCGGCAGTGGTGCCTTCACCGATGCGCTGCACGCCGCCATCACCGCTGCGGGCGGCACGGTGCGCTGCAACGCCCGAGTCGTGGCCATCAGGTGCGAGGGCGACCGCGTGCGCGGCGTCACGCTGGCCGATGGCGCCGAGCTCGACGCCGGCGCGGTGGTGTCGGCGTGCGACCCGCACGCCACGTTTCTGCACTGGCTGCGCGAGCCGCCCGCAGTGGCCCGGGCGTTGGTGGAACGGTGGAAGGCCACACCGCAGCACGCCGGCTACGAGTCGAAGATCGACGCCATCGTGGCCGCGCCGCCCCGGTTCCGGGCTCTGGACGACGCGCTGGTGAACCGGCTCGGCTTCGACCCGGCCCACGCCACCACCATCGTGGCTCCCACCCTGCAGGGCATGCACGAGGCGCACCAGGCCATGCAACAGGGGCGCGTGGCCACCCAACCCATGCTCTTCGCCAACACCCCGTCGGCCCTCGACCCCACCATGCGTACCGCCGACGGCGACCACGTGTTCAGCCTCGAGGTGCTGTTCACGCCCTACGCGCTGCAGGGCGGCTGGTCCACGTCGGGCGAACCACAACGATGGCTCGACCAGTTGGGCACGCTCGTGCAGCCCGACTTCGGCGCCGGCGTGCGCCGGTTCCGAGCCATGACACCCGACCGCTACGAGAGCGAGTTCCACCTACCGCAGGGCCACGCCACCAGCTTCGGTGGCGGTGCGCTCGCCGCGTTCCTGGGCCGCAACCCCGAGCTCACGCGCTACCGCACGCCGGTGAACGGCCTGTACCTCACGGGCGCGGCCACCTATCCGGGCGCCGGCGTGTGGGGCGCGTCGGGACGCAACGCCGCCCACGTGGTGATGGCGGAATGCACGAGGTGACGCGATGGCGGGGCGCAACGAGAACACCCTGACCGAGTACGAGCACCGGCGGCGAGCGCAGAGCGGCTGGTCGGCCGCCGTCGCGACCGACCAGCCGTGCGTCTCACCCCGCAGGAGTCGGGCTGAGCTCGCTCAGGTGAAGATGATCTGGCCGCCGGCGGCCATCTCGTAGAACTCGCCGACGGTGATGATGTCCTTCAGCTGGGGCACGAAGTCCTCGCTCGTCATGCCGAACAGGTCGACCGACGCCTTGCACGCGTAGATCCCCGCGCCGGTGTCGGCGATCATCTCGATGAACTCGGGGATGGGCGGGATGTCGAGCTCGTGCATCTTCTTGTCCATCAGGTGGGTCACCACCGCCGACATGCCGGGCAGACCGCCCACGAGCGTCGGCACGTGGAGACCGGGATTGCCGACCGTGGAGATCTTGATGTGGTCGTGGCGCTTCACGTGAATGGCGTCGAGCCCGAAGAACGTGAAGAACAAGTTGGCCTCCATGCCCTCGTTGCGGGCGCCGTTGGCCATGATGAGCCCGGGATAGATGCCGTCCAGCGAGCCCTTGGAGATGATGACGGAGACCTTTTCGATCGTGTCGCTCATGATCGGTCCTTGCTTGTGGGAGAGAGTGGGGACAGGGTGCAGCTCGGGTCAGATGCAGCCGCGCGGCTTGGGGATGCCGGCGATGCGGGCGGCGATCTTGGCCGGGCCCTTGGGGAACAGCGCGAACAGCTCCTTCGTGGCCACGCCCGAGGTCTTGCCGAGCACGCGAACCATGGGGCCGGTGCCGTTCACCTCGTACTCGTGGCGCACGAACCGCACGACGAGCCAGTGCCGATCGGTGAGCGTGTCGATGCCGACCTCCTTGGCCAGTGTGGGGGCCATGGCCTCCGTCCACTGCTCGGGGTGGTCGAAGAAGCCTTCGTCGTTGACGTCGACCGCGATGCCGTCGACCGTGCGCGTCGTCATGATGATCCTCCTGTGATCGTCAGTGCTTGGTGGCCAGCGCCTTGCCGGCGCGGGGCATGTCGGCCCCGATGCCGGGCAGGTCGCGGCCGGGGAGCAGGCCGTGCCAGTAGACCCACTGGAACATCAGCTTGCCGAGGTGGTTGGCCCGCGACTCCTTGAGCAGGGGCAGGCCCACCGGGCCGGGGAAGTGACCGGGCACGGGCTCCTGCTCGTAGTTGAAGTCGATGAGCATGGCCTTGCCGAAGCCGGTTTCGATGAAGCAGTTGGCGTGGCCGTCGTAGCTGCTGTCGAGCGGTTCCTGAGCCAGGAAGCGCACGATGTTCTCCACGAGCACCTCGCCCTCGAAGTGGGTGACCGAGCCGGCCTTCGAGGCGGGCAGGTTGGCGGCGTCGCCGATGGCGAACACGTTCGGGCGCACCTTCGACTGCAGCGTGTGCGGGTCGGTCGTCACGAAGCCGAGGGCGTCGCCGAGACCTTCGGAGCGCGCCACGTAGGGGGCCCCACCGTGCACGGGCACGACGACGGCGAGATCGAAGGGCACCTCGCGCCCGTCGTAGCCGACGAGGCGACCACCTTCACCGTCGACCTCACCGGTGTTGAACTCGGTCACCAGTTCGACGCCCTTCTCGGCCAGCATCCCGGCCAGGCGCTCGGCGGCGACGGGCTTGGTGAAGGCGGCGTCGAGCGGGGTCACGTAGGTGAGCTGCACCTTGTCGCGGATGCCGCGCTCCTGCAGGTACCAATCGGCGAGGAAGCAGAACTCGAGCGGTGCGACCGGACACTTGATGGGTAGGTCGACCACGTTCACCACGAGGCGACCACCTTCGAAGGTGGCCAGCGCGTCGGCCAGCGCCGTGGCGCCGTCGAGGTCGTAGAACGTGTGGACGTTCTCGCGCCAGCCGGCGCCGGTGAGGCCCTCGGTCTCCTCGGGCTGCAGCACCGCGCCGGTGGCCACCACGAGCACGTCGTAGGGCAGCGCCGATCCGTCGCTCAACGCGACCCGGTCCTCGGCCACGACCACCCGGTCGATGTCGCTGCGGACGTACTCGATGCCACGGTGGAGCTGCCGGCCGCGCGGCCGCACGATGTCGTCGGCGGTGGTGAGTCCGAACGGCACGAACAGCAGGCCCGGTTGGTACACGTGGGCGTCGTCACGGTCGACCACGGTGATGGTGGCCACGTCGCGGCTGTAGCGCTTGCGCAGCCGGTTGGCCGTCAGCGTGCCGCCGGTGCCGCCTCCCAGGATCACGATCCGGTGCGTCATGGCCGGCTCCCTTCCTCTTTCCTTCAGCATGTACCCCCTCCGGTATCCGCGCGCAGGGACCTCCGGCCCTGACTCGCCGACGTTCGTCCATTGGGACGGCGATTGACCCATATACCCTTGGGGGTATATGTTGACCGGAGGCTGCCCGCCCCGGCACCTCACGACTCGCCGGCCCCGCTTCGTCGCGCCCCACCGCAGGAGACCACGATGACCCCGACCGACCGCACCGCACCCGCGCCGGATCCCGCCACCCCGTCAGGTGAGCCGTGGTTCGCCCGCCTGGCCCGGTTCTCGGCCCGGCGCCGGCGGGTCGTCATGCTGGCCTGGTTGGTGCTGGTGCTGGCCGCCGCGCCGCTGGCCGTCACGCTCAACGGGGCGCTCTCCGGCGCGGGCTGGGAAGCCCAGGGCTCGGTGGCCCAGAAGGTGCGCGACGAACTGCGGCGTGACTTCCCCCAGGCCGGTGCGGAAGCGGCCGCGGTCGTCTACCAGCAGCCCGGCGCCATCGCCGCCGACCCGAGCGGGCTGCGGTCACTGGTGGCGGCACTGCAGGGCTCGCCCGGCACGGTCGGCGTCGTCGACCCCCTGGCCGCTCCGCCGGCTTCGGGGTTGCTGGCACCCGACGGGCGTACCGCCATCGTGGCGGTGCAGCTGGCGGCGGCGAAGGACGCCGACCTGCCCGAGTCGGCCGGCGCGCTCATCGCCACGGTCGGTCGCGCCCCGCTGCCCGCCGGTGCCCGCGCCGAGGCCACCGGCGAGTGGGCGGTGTGGCACGACTTCAACCAGGAGAACGAGCAGGCCCTGCACCTGGCCGAGCTGGTCTCGGGGCTGCCCACGATCATCCTGCTGCTCATCGCCTTTGGATCGGCCATCGCCGCCGGGTTGCCCCTGCTTCTGGCCGTGGCAGGCATCGCGGTGGGCTTCGCGTCCATCAACCTGCTCACCCACGTGACCCCGCTGTCGGTGTGGTCGATGAACTTCTCGATGATGATCGGCCTGGCCGTCGGCATCGACTACAGCCTGTTCATCGTCTCCCGGTACCGGGAGGAGCGCGAGGACGGCAAGGACGCCGCCGACGCCATCGCCACGACGTTGGCCACCGCGGGCAAGGCCGTGTTCCTGTCGGCCCTCACCGTGGTGCTGTCGTTGGCGGCGGTGTTCCTGGTGCCGGTCATGGTCTTCCGCTCGATGGCGCTGGGCATGATCCTGTCGGTGGTGGCCGTGGCCGTCGCCTCGCTCACGCTGCTGCCCGCCGTGCTCGTGGCCCTCGGCGACCGGGTGCTGGTGGCCAAGGGGCACGACGACCCCGACCGCCAGGCCGAGGGGCGCTGGGCCCGCTGGACCGCCGGTGCGTTGCGCCGGCCCAAGACCACACTGGCGGCCGGCGTGGCCCTGCTGCTGGCCCTGGCCCTGCCCGCCCTCGGCATGCACCTCGGCATGCCCGGCGCCCACGTGGTCGACAAGGGCCGCTCCAGCCGCGACGGCTACGACCTGCTCGTCGCCGCCTACGGCCCCGGCGCGGCGGCACCGCTGTTCGTCACCGCCCCCGCCGCGGACGGCGAGCGCATCGTGGCCGCGGCGGCCGCCGACGCCAACGTGCTGGCCGCCCAGATCGTGACCGGGCCGGCAGCCGGTGGCCGCCTGGTCGTGCGGGTGACCCCGCGCACCGCAGGCGACGCCGCCGAGACCTCGTCGTTGGTGGGCCGCCTGCGCGCCCAGCTGCACACGGTGGCGCCCGACGCGTTCGTGGGCGGCCCCGGCGCCCAGAACCACGACCTGACCGCGGTGCTCACCGGGCGGGCGCCGCTGGCCATCGCCGTCATCATGCTGGTGGCGTTCCTGCTCCTGCTCGTGGTCTTCCGCAGCCTCACCATCGCCCTGTCGTCGATCGTGCTGAACCTGGTGGGCGTGGCGGCCAGCTTCGGCTTCGCCACCCTCGTGTTCCAGCACGGCATCGGCGCCGGACTGCTCGGCATCGAGCACCAGGGTTTCGTGGACGCGTGGGCACCGCTGTTCTTCTTCGCCCTGCTGTTCGGGCTGTCGATGGACTACCAACTGTTCCTGTTGGCGGCCATCAAGGAGCGTCACGACGCCACCGGCGACCCCCACCTGGCCGTGCGCGAAGGGCTGGCCCGCACCGGGCGCCCGATCACCAACGCCGCCCTCATCATGATCGTGGTCTTCATCGCCTTCGGCGTGACGGGACCGATCCCGCCCACCGAGCTCGGCGTGACCCTGGCCCTGGCCGTGCTGCTCGACGCCACCGTGATCCGGATGATGCTCGTGCCGTCGCTGTTCGGTCTGCTCGGGAAGCGCACCTGGTGGCTGCCGAACTGGATCGCCAAGCGACTCCCCCACGTCCACTTCTCGCACTGACGGCTCC
>JANMAT010000059.1:0-57157 GCA_031359995.1 Actinomycetes bacterium | reverse complement strand
GTCGTCGCGCCACCGGCTGCCGCCGTGGTCGCGGCGCCTGCTGCGGTGGTCGCGCCACCCGCTGCGGCCGTGCTGTTACTCGAACCGGAACTGCTGCTGCTCCCGCACGCGGCGGCGACGGCGGTCGTAGCGACCGCCAGCGCCAGCAGGCGCTTCCTGTGATTCATGCTGGGTACTCCCCCTTGACGTGTCTTCCCATCGCGGCGCTTGCTAGGTGTCGCAAGGGCTTCCGCTCCGGTGGAATTAACCGTGGAACTTCATGGAAAGTTCGCACGGCTAACCTAGCATGCGAACGGTCACAGGGGAAGGTGTTCATCAGACCGACACCATCCCGGCAACAAACCCAGGGGGATCCAGTCGTGGCAACCATCCAGTTGGACAAGATCGACAAGATCTACGACAACGGCTTCCACGCCGTGCACGGGCTCGAGCTGTCGATCGACGACGGCGAGTTCCTGGTGCTCGTGGGGCCGTCGGGCTGTGGCAAGTCCACGGCCCTGCGCATGATCGCCGGCCTCGAGTCCATCAGCTCGGGCACGCTCCGCATCGACGACAACGACGTCACGAACCTGGAGCCCAAGGACCGAGACATCGCCATGGTCTTCCAGTCGTACGCGCTGTACCCCCACCTCACCGTGCGCGACAACATCGCCTTCCCCCTGATGCTGCGCAAGGCGCCCAAGGAGGAGATCAACCAGCGCGTCACCGAAGCGGCCCGCATCCTCGAGCTCACCGAGAACCTCGACCGCAAGCCCGGTCAGCTCTCGGGTGGCCAGCGCCAGCGCGTGGCCATGGGCCGCGCCATCGTGCGCCAGCCCAAGTGCTTCCTCATGGACGAGCCGCTGTCGAACCTGGACGCCAAGCTCCGCGTGCAGATGCGCGCCGAGATCTCCAGCCTGCAGCACCGCCTCGGCATCACCACCGTGTACGTCACCCACGACCAGGTCGAGGCCATGACGATGGGCGATCGAGTCGCCGTCATGTCGCGCGGCATCCTGCAGCAGGTGGCCAGCCCGCAGGAGCTCTACGACAACCCTGCCAACCTGTTCGTGGCCGGCTTCATCGGCTCGCCGCAGATGAACCTCGTGCAGGGCACGTTCAACCGCAACGGCGACGGCACCGGCACGCTCGGCGTCGGGTCGCAGACCCTCACCGTGCCCGGCCACATCCTGACCGAGCGTCCGGCCCTCGCCGGCTACGACGGCCAGCTCATCGGCATCGGCATCCGCCCCGAGAGCCTCGAGGACGCCACCGTCCAGCCCGGTGACGACATCCTGCGCGGCGAGGTCGAGGTGCACGAGGGTCTCGGCTCCGAGATCATCCTGCACATCAAGAACGACGCACCGTCGGCGGTCGACGAGGCGCTGCGCAGCGAATCGGCGAGCGGTCGCCTGGTGGCCCGCATCAGCCCCCGCAGCAAGCTGCGCATCGGTGACACGGCGTCGTTCAGCGTCGACACGTCGGCGTTGCACATGTTCGACCTCGCCACGGGCGCAGCGATCCGCTCCTGAGCCCTGCACCCGCGGTCTGGCTCAGCGCGTGAGCCAGACCGTGGTGTCGGCGGGCACGACGGACGCGTCGTGGTCGCCCACCGCCGACGAGGCCGCGAGCATCCGACCATCGATCCACGCTGCGGGCAGCGCCACGGTGGTGCCGGTCGGGTTGGTCACCACCACCGTGGTGCCGCGCTCGTAGGCCAGCAGCGCCGGGTGGTCGAGCCAACCGAAGGGGCCATGGGCCAGGCGCTGCTTCCGGCGCAGCCGGAGCACCCGCTGGTAGAGCGCGAACGTGGACGCCGGGTCGCCGACCTGCGCGTCGGCCCCGTAGCGGCCCCAGGCGGCCGGCTGGGGCAACCACGGCGCCGCCGGCGCGGTGGTGAGCGAGAACCCGTACGACGAGGCGGCGTCGACCGTCCACGGCAGCGGCACGCGGCAGCCGTCACGGCCCAGCACGGCGCCGTGGGAACGATGGAACATGGGGTCCTCGCGCGCCTCGGCCGGCAGGTCGAGCACCTCGGGCAGGCCCAGCTCCTCTCCCTGGTAGATGTACGAGCTGCCCGGCAGGAGCAGCATCAGCAACAGGGCCGCCCCGGCCCGGGCCGCGCCGACGGCCAGGTCGACCGGCGCGTCCGACTGGTTCAGGCTCTGGGGGCCGTCGTCGTCGGGATCGAGGTGGGCGTCGGCCCGGCCGAGGCGGGTCACCGAGCGCTGGACGTCGTGGTTGTTCATCGTCCACGCCAGGGTCGACAGCTTGCCGATGCGCGACTGCACGACGCTGTCGATGCCGTCGCGCAGCGCCGTCCTGTTCCAGCGCGACAGCATCAGCTCGAAGGCGAAGGCCTGGTGGTGCTGGTTCGGGCCCACGAACTCGGCCACGATGTCGGGACGCTTGTGGCTGTAGGTCTCGGCCACCATCACGAGGTCGCGCCCCGGGTGCTCGGCCTCGTAGGCGTCGAGCACCTCGCGCCAGTGTTGCCAGACGGCGTGACCCTCGGGCCGGAACTCGCGGTACGGGTTCGGCACGAACACCGTGGGGTCGTCGGGCAGATCGGCCAGATCGGGCAGGCCCGTCGCCTTGCCCACCGGCTGCGGCGCGTCCACGCGGAAGCCGGCCGCACCGCGGTCGAGCCAGAAGCGCAGCGCGCGGTCGTAGTGGTCGACGACCTCGGCGTTGGTCCAGTTCCAGTCGGGCTGCTGCGGCGCGAACGAGTGCATGTACCACTGCTCCGGATGGCCGTCAGCGTCGATCACCCGGCTCCACGCCGGGCCGGTGAAGTACGACGTCCAGTTGTTCGGCGGCTCGTCGCCGTGCTCGCCCTTTCCGTCACGGAACCAGAACCGCTCGCGCTCGGGGCTGCCCGGCGCGGCAACCAGGGCCGCCTCGAACAGCGGGTGCTCCCAGCTGCAGTGGTTGGGCACGATGTCCATCATCACGCGCAGGCCCAGCGCCGACGCCTCGGCCACGATGGCGTCGAAGGTGGCCAGATCGCCGTAGTCGGGCTCGATGTCGAAGAAGTCGGCCACGTCGTAGCCGTGGTCGTACTGGGGCGACGGGTAGCACGGGTTGAGCCAGATCGCATCCACCCCCAGATCGGCGAGGTAGCCGAGGCGGGCGCGGATCCCGGCGAGGTCGCCTCGGCCGTCACCATTGGCGTCGCAGAACGAGCGGACGTAGAGCTGGTAGACGACGGCGTCGGTCCACCACGAGGCAGGCGTGTCGGGCATGGTGCGGCTCCGGACGGGAGAGATGTGGGGTGAGGGCTACTTCCGCGGCGGCGTGCCGGTGGTGGTGCGCACCACCAGCTCGAGCGAGAGCACGTCGTTGAACGGCTGCGGCTTCTGACCGGATTCGAGCGCGCCGAGCAGGATCTCAGCGGCGCGGATGCCGGAGGTCTCCAGCGGCTGGCGGATGGTGGTGAGGCCCACCAGATGAGCCAGGTCGATGTCGTCGTAGCCGATCACCGACAGGTCGCGCGGCACCGACCAGCCCGACGTGCGCGCCGCTTCGAGCACGCCCACGGCCTGGGTGTCGGACGCGGCGACCACCGCAGTGGGCGGCGTGGCCAAGGCCAGCAGCTCGGTGCCGAGCTGACGGGCGGCCGAGCGCAGGTGCGGGCCGTAGCGCATGTACTTCGGCACCCGTTCCAGGCCGGCCTTGGCCAGCGCGTCGCGGAAGCCCTCCTCGCGCTGGGCGCTGGTGACGAACCACATCGGGTTGCGGGCCGGCTCGCCGACGAAGGCGATGCGGGTGTGGCCGAGGTCGATCAGGTGCTGCGTGGACAGCCGGCCGCCGGCCACGTCGTCGATGGTGACGCGGGGCAGATCGGGGTGCCAGGTGTCGAGCAGCACGACCGGGAACCGGGCGCTGGCCAGGCGCTCGCCCTCGTCGCCCCGGAGGGGCAACGACATCACGATCACCCCATCGAGGTTCTTCGTCTTTGGAAGTTCCATGAGGGCCCGGCGGGCTTCGTCGGGGGCGTTGACCGGGTAGATGACGGCGTGGGCCCCGCGCGATCGCAGGGCGCCCACCAGCCCGACCAGGCGCAGCACCGACGACGACGAGCCGAAGTCGGGGATGACGACCGCGATGAGTCCTACCTGTTCAGAGGCCTTTTTGTCACTGGCTCGGGCCGTGCTGTACCCCAGCTGCTCGACGGCCGCCATGACCTTGGCCCGCGTCTCCGGGCTGACCTGCTGGCTCCCGTTGAGCACCCGGGAGACGGTGCCGATGCCGACGCCGGCCCGCGCCGCGACCTCGGACATGGTGCTGCTCGTGGAGCGTCGCGGACGGTTCCCCCCTGCCATCGGTGGAAATGTACCCAATATTTCCAACGAACGGTAGCGGCGGTCAGGCCGGCAGGGCCCGACCCGACCACGGGCTGCGTCCGGCGAACCGAGCCTGGTCGCCGAGGTGCTCCTCGATGCGCAGCATCTCGTTCCACTTCGCGGTGCGCTCGCCCCGGGTGATGGACCCCACCTTCAACAGATCGCTCTGCCAGCCCACCGCCAGGTGGCAGATGGTGACGTCCTCGGTCTCACCCGAGCGAGCGGACACGATCGAGCGCCACCCGACGGCCGCGGCGGCGCGGCGCGCGTCGAGCGCCTCGCTCACCGTACCGGCCTGGTTCGGCTTCACCAGCAGCGTGTTGGCCGCGCCGGCCGCGGCGCACGCCCGCACCCGCCGCGCGTCGGTGACGGTGAGATCGTCGGCCACCACGAGCACGCTGGGGCCGACCTCGGCGGTGAACGCCGCGGTGCCGGCGATGTCGGACTCGTGCAGCGGGTCCTCCACCATGAGGACCGGGTACTCGCGCACCCACTGCAGCACCTGCGCAGCCATCTCGTCGGGATCGAGCGAGCGGTGGTCGCGGCGCAGGTGGTAGCGGCCATCGGCGAACAGCTCGGTGGCGGCGACATCGAGCGAGATGCCCACCTGCTCGCCGGCCCGGAAGCCGGCCCGGTCGATGGCCGCGGCGAGCAGGGCGATGGCCTCCTCGTTCGAATCGAACGACGGCCACCAGCCGCCCTCGTCGGCCACGCCGGCCCGCCGGCGCCACCGCTGCATCAGGTCGCCGGCGGCCAGGTAGACCTCAGCCGTCCACTCCAGGGCCTCGGTGAACGACCGCGCCCCGGGCGCCACCACCATGAGGTCCTGCAGATCGAGCGTGCCCACCGCGTGGGCGCCGCCGCCGATGATCTGGATCTCGGGGAGCGGCACGTGGCCGGTGCCGCCGAGCATCGCCCACAGCGGCACGTCCTCCACCGCGGCGGCCAACCACAGCGCGGCCATCGACGTGGCCACCAGAGCGTTGCCGCCCAGGCGCGAGCGGTCGGTCGTGCCGTCGAGGCGCACGAGGAGCGAGTCGAGGTCGAGCTGGGCCGACGGGTCGCCGATGCGATGACCCGTCAGGGCTGGGGCGATGACCTCGTTGACAGCGGCAACCGCGAGGCGGACGTCGTGACCGCCCAACGCCTCACCGCCGTCGCGCCGGTCGACCACCTCGCCCGAGCCGCGTGACGCGCCGGCCGGCGCGATGGCCCGACCCACGGACCGTCCGCTGCGCAGCTCCACCTCGACCGTCGGTCTACCGCGGGAATCCCAGACGCGGCGCGCCCGTACGTCATCGATCGTTGCTTCGCTCAAGGTGTTCGCCCCACCGTTCACGTCCAGTTGTCAACCACCTGCTCGATGCGCTCGAACGGAGGCTGCGCAAGCATGGCACGCGCTCTGCCACGCACCCGGGTCCGCTGGGTCTCGTCCAGGTACTCCACCGGCGACGTGCCGTCGACGCGGGCCAGCAGCAACGCCGGTAGCAATGACGCCGTGCGCGCCTCGACCGCCGGTGGCGGTTCCCACGACACGTGGCGCAGGTAGGCGGCCACGAACGCGGACAGGCAGCGCAGGAACCCGGCGTGCGCCGTCGGGTTCCACACGCACTTGAGCAACAGGTGGTTGGCGCAGAACGCCACGTCGAACGCGGGGTCGCCGATCGTGGCGCACTCGGCGTCGAGCAGCACCGGACCGTCGGGGCCCACGAGGATGTTCTTCGGGCTCACGTCGCCGTGCACCAGCACCCGGCGCGTCGCCGCGGTGCGATCGCGCAGGGCCAGCAGGCGCTCGGCCCGGTCGGGATGGGCCGCCGCGGTGGCCGCCAGGTACGGCGCGAGGCGCAGCGCGTCGAACAGGGGTGCCGTCGGGAAGGCCACCGCCAGGTCGGCCCGATCGGCGGTGGCGGCGTGGATGCGCCCGAGCCGGGTCGCCCACTGCGGCGGCGACCGAGGCGTCGGCGTGGCCGTCGCGCAGCTGCGCCTTCCACACCGGGTGCTCGACCGGGTCCAGGTAGGCCATGGCGAACAGGCCGGCGTCGTCGTCGGCGCCGAGCACGGCCGGCACCGCGCCGGGCACCAGCGCCGCCGCCAGTTCCAGGTAGGCGCGCTCGTAGCGGTTGCGCTCCACCGGCGCCTCCCACAGTGCGCTGACCTTCAGCCGGGCCAGCGCCCGCTTCACGCAGAAGGCGCCGCCGGCGGTGTCGACGCGGTAGATCTCCGACGACACTCCGCCGGTGAGCGCCTCGCCGGTCACGCGCTCGCCGGCCGCGACCAGACCGATGCGCACGAGCGCGTCGACGACATCGGCCGGCAGGTCGCCGGCCGCGGCGCCGCTCACGCTCAGAGGCGCGTGGAGTGGTCGGTGTCCTCGGTGCTGTGCAGCCGCGAGGTGGCCAGGGCACCATCGGGCTCGAAGCCCGGTGTGTCGCGGCAGAACTCGACCATGATGCCGTTGGGGTCGAGGTAGTAGAGCGAATGACACCAGCCGTGGTCGATCTCCATGAGGGGCTTGATGCCGGCCGCCTCGAACCGGGCGCGGGCCGCCTCCTGGCGCTCCACGTCGGCGGCGAACGCGATGTGGTTCACCCACACAGGCAGACCGTTGCCGGTGGAGATGTCGGCCCGCCAGCCGTCGTTCTCGCCCACGCCGTGCACGTCGAAGAAGGCGATGCACGTGCTGTCACCCATGTCGTAGAAGACGTGGCGGAAGAAGCCCGAGTCGAACGACTTCACCTCGGTGTGCACGAGGGGCATGCCCATGAGCTCGGTGTAGAAGTGGTTGGTCTCGTCGATGTCACGGCACGCATAGGCCACGTGGTGCACACCCATCGGCTTTCCCATCGCCATCCCCCTCGTTCCGCCGGTGCTGCTCGCCGAGCGGCACCGATCCCCTCACCGACGATCCTA
Source organism: Actinomycetes bacterium (assembly GCA_031359995.1). Lineage (GTDB taxonomy): Bacteria > Actinomycetota > Acidimicrobiia > Acidimicrobiales > Ilumatobacteraceae > JANMAT01. The sequence goes on along the minus strand of JANMAT010000059.1, from coordinate 49,922 downwards.
CGGCGGTCGCCGGGCGGCGGCGACCGGTACATTCGCCCGGGTGAAGGCCCTGCTGCACTTCGACGCCGGCCCCGCCGTGCTGGCCCTGCTCGTCCGCTACCGGTCCACCGAGCTGACCATCGACTGGTGCCCGGTGGCCGACCGTGGCCGTCTGGCGACCGCCCTGGCCGCCACCGACGTGCTGCTCCACGTGCTCGACCCGGTGACCGAGCTGGAGCTGGGCCTGGCACCGCGGTTGCGGCTCGTGCAGAAGCTCGGCGTCGGGGTGAACACCATCGACCTCGGCGCCGCTTCGGCGCGCGGCGTGGCGGTGGCCAACATGCCCGGCGTGAACACCGCGGCCGCGGCCGAGCACACCGTGGCGCTGCTGCTGGCCGTGCTGCGCCGCCTGCCCGTGTACCACGCCGCCACCGCGGCCGGGGCCGGCTGGGCGGTGGACGCGGCGGTAGGTGACACCACCGGCGAGGTCGCCGGGCGCACCGTCGGGCTCGTGGGTCACGGTGCCATCGCCCGGCGCGTCGAGCGCGTGCTCACCGCCATGGACGCCACCGTGCTGCACACGTCGCGCACCCCCGACGGACCGTCGTGGCGGTCGCTCGACGAGCTCGTGGCCACCTGCGACGTCGTGTCGCTGCACGTGCCTCTCACGCCCGAGACCGCCGGGCTGCTGTCGGCCGAGCGCATCGCCCACATGAAGCCGGGCGCGGTGGTGCTGAACACGGCACGCGGCGGCGTGGTCGACCAGGCCGCCCTCACGGCCGCGCTGCAGTCGGGCCATCTGCGCGGCGCCGGGCTCGATGTGTTCGCCGACGAACCCACCCGCGGCGACGAGGCCCTGCTGTCGTTGCCGAACGTCGTCCTCACGCCCCACGTGGCGTGGCTCACGGTCGAGACGGTCGACCGCTGCCTCGCGGTCGCCGTCGAGAACTGCCGCCGCCTCGCCACCGGCGAGGAGCTCCTGCACCGGGTCGTCTAGGTTCACGCTCGTCGGTGCACGGGGGCACCGACGGGACGAGGGGACGTGTCATGCCGAGGTTGCGTCAGGTGTCACGCGCAGATGCCGCGCCGAACGTGGTGCCGTACTACGACTACCTGTTCGGCGACCGCGACCCGGTGGCCGAGCCGGGCACGGCCACCGGCACGCCGGGCGACTGGTGGACCGTGTTCGCCATCGTGCCCGACGTGTTCCAGCACGCCGTCGACGGCTTCGCCCTGTACCGCAGTCGCGGTCTGTCGGCCCCGCTGCGCGAGCTCGGCCAGACCCGCGCCGGCTGGGCGCGCGGCAGCCAGTTCGTCTTCTCGCAGCACTGCAAGGCCAGCCGGTCGGCCGGCCTCACCGAGGAGCAGATCACCGCCATCCCCTCGTGGGAGGTCGCCACGTGCTTCTCGCCGGTCGAGCGGGCCGTGCTGGCCTACACCGACGCCCTCGTGCTCAACGGCGGGCGCACCGCCGACGGTGTGTTCGCCGCGCTGCGCGAGCACCTGAGCGAGGAGGAGATCCTCGAGCTCACCTACATCACGTGCATGTACGACATGCACGCCACGATGTGCCGCGCCCTGCGGCTCGAGTTCGACGACCGCGACGACCCCATCGTCGAGGTGCCCGGCCCCGGCGAGCGCATGTCGCTCGACATCGGCGCGGCGACGAGCCTGCCCGCCGACGGCAGCGGCGGCTGAGGTTCCGCTCAGCGGTAGCAGTGCTCCTCGCCGAGGTCCTGGAGCAGGCTCGACTCGTCCGAGCGGGCCAGCCCGACCACCTCGTGGCCGGCACCGAGCAACTCGGGCACGACGGCCGAGCCGATCCAGCCCGACGCACCCGTCACGAAGACCTTCATGGTGCCTCCCGGAACCTGATCTCAGTAGCTGTCATCAGCCCAGGGGCGACGCCGTTCACTAACGTCGGAGCGTGACCGCCGCACCCCGCAAGCTCCTCATCGACACGGACCCGGGCGTCGATGACGCCATAGCGATCTTCTATGCCCTCGACTCACCCGAGCTCGACGTGGTGGGCCTCACCACCATCTTCGGCAACCATCACACCGAGGTCTGCACCACCAACGCACTGCGACTGCTCGAGATCGCCGGTCGCACCGACATCCCCGTCGCCCGCGGCGCGACCCGGCCGCTGGCCATGCCCTACCGCGGCCCGGCCGACTTCGTGCACGGCGACGACGGGCAGGGCAACGTGTTCCTGCCCCCGCCCACGACCGCACCGATCGCCCAGGACGCGGCGCGCTTCATCATCGACACCGTGAACGCCGCGCCCGGTGCGATCACCCTCGTGCCGCTGGGCCCGCTGACCAACGTAGCCATGGCCATGATCTTGGACCCGACGATGACCAGCAAGCTCGCCGGCATGGTGCTCATGGGCGGCAACGCGTTCTGCGGCGGCAACGCATCGCCGTCGGCCGAGGCGAACATCCTGAACGACCCCGAAGCGGCCGACATCGTGTTCGGCGCCGACTGCGCCATCACCATGCTCGGCCTCGACGTCACCGAGCGCACGATCATGACCGATGCCCACCTGGCCCGGCTGGCCGGCGCCACCAACGCGCGCGCCCAGCACATCGCCGCCATCACACCGTTCTACGCCCGCTTCTATCGGGAGCGCGCCGGGCTCGACGGCATCCACATCCACGACTCGAGCACCGTCAGCTACCTGCTGGCCCCGCAGCACTACGAGACGCGCTCGCACCCGATCCGCGTCGACACCGGCCACAGCTTCGGGCGGGGCCGCACCATCCCCGCGCTGCGCATCGCCGACCACGAGACGCCATGGTCGGGGCGACGCGCCGTCACCATCTGCACCGCGGTCGACAGCGACGCCGTGGTCGAGCTGGAGCTCGGGCGCCTGCTCGCCGACGGCTGACCGTCGGTCAGAGCGCGTCCATGAACCGGACCGTCATCTGCCGGTAGCCGTCGGTGTCGGGATGCTTCATCTTCACCGACGCCCAGTCGGGGCCGGCGAACGCCTTCGGGTAGCCGACCTCGCGCGCCTCACGGCTCTCCCACCGGATGATCCACGTGACGTTGGCGTGCCCGATCGGCGAGTCGAACGGATCGCTGCCCTTCACCAACGGCTCGTACCTGCCCTCGTCGACCCAGAAGCCGACCACGTCGAGGTGGGCCTTGAGGATCTGGGCCGCTTCGTCGGCCCACACCCGGTACGCACCGATCAGGTCGGGACGGTAGTGGTAGTCACGCACTTCATAGATCACGGGGCTCATCCTTGGTCGAAGAGACGGAGGGGTTCGGCGGCGATGGCGCCTTCGATGAACAGCAGCCGCCGCTTGGTGTCGACGCCACCGTTGGCCGAGAAGCCCCCCATGGCGCCACCCGCGGCCAACACGCGGTGACACGGCACGATGATCGGCACCGGGTTCCGCCCCAGCGCCTGGCCGACGGCCCGGGCCAGGCCGGGCGAGCCGAGGCGCGTGGCGACCTCGCCGTAGGTGAGCGTGGACCCGGGCGGCAGGCCGCGGGCCACCGCGTACACCGACTGCTCGAACTCGCCCATGTGCGCCAGGTCGACCGCGACGTCGGCGAGGTCATCGTCGCCGCCGTCGAGCAGGACGACGATGCGCTCGATGACGACGGCCACCACCGGCGACGGCGGCGCCGAGGTGGCCTTCGGGAACCGGCGTCGCATCCGCCGGGCCGTGGCGGCCGCATCGGCCTCCGGCAGGTGCACGCCGATGATCACGTCGTCGGCGCGCCACACGACGCCACACGGGCCGACCGCGGTGTTGAACACCGCGAGGTGCTGGGCACCGCTCACGGGGCCGCTTTCTTCACCAACCGCAGCACCGCCACCGAGACCAGGCCGAGCGCGGTGCAGATGAGGAGCGTGGGCCGGTAGTCGAACCGGTCGATGAGCGCGCCCATGAGCGGCGAGCCGATCAGACCACCCACACCGGCCGCGGTGTACAGCGCGCCGAGGATGCCGCCCAGGCCGACCGGCCCGAACAGGTCGGCCGCTACCGCCGGTGCCAGCGCCACGAACCCGCCGTACGACACGCCGAGCACCACGGCGAACACGAGCAGCACGGGGTAGCTCTGTCCGGCCGCGAACCACAGCAGGAAGCTGAGGGCCATCACCAGGAAGGAGCCGGAGTACACGCCGAGCGGCGTGAAGCGCGATGCCAACGCGCCGAGCCCGAGCCGACCCACCACCGACGAGAGCCCGATGGCCCCCACCGCCAGACCGGCCGAGCCCGAGATGCCCTTCTCCTTGATGTAGTCGGACAGGAACACGAACGGCGTGAACAGCGGCAGCACCACCACCAGGCACGAGACGTACAGCAGCCAGAACTGGCGGTTGTGCCCGATCGAGTCGCGCAGGCGCGCCGGTGCCGGCGCGGTGGTGGAGCGCGGTGGCCGGCGCGCCCCGATGGCGGCGATGGCGTAGAGCACGGCGGCGGCCCCCGCCATGATCACGTAGGTGTCGCGCCACCCGTGGGCGTCGATGAGCCGCTCGGTGACGGGCACGCCCACGAGCGTGCCGGCACCGATGCCGGCCACCGACAGACCGATGGCGGTGGTGCGGTACCGGTCGAACCAGCCGCCCACCGCCGCCACCATCGGCACGTAGGCGCAGGCGACCGCGGTGCCCACCCCGATGCCGTAGGTGATGTAGCCGACCCACAGCGCATGCACCCGCGACGTGGCCAGCAACCCGGCCACCATCATCACGGCGCCGAACGCCAGCACCCGCCGCGGCCCGACGCGGTCGGCGAGGCGACCGCTGAACACCCCGAGCCCGAAGTACAGGAACGTGGTGATGGCGAAGAAGAACGCGGTGGCGCTGCGCTCGCTGCCGAACTCGTCGGCCATCGGGCGGAAGAACGCGCCGAAGCTGTAGACCACACCGAACGACGTGAAGGTGGACACGAACGTGGCCGCCACCACGAGCCACCCGGCACGGCTGTCGACACCGGCGGCGCCTTCGGGCGCGGCGGCCACAGGTGGCGCCACGGACCCGGCCGCGGTGTGCTCGGCTTGATGGGTCACGACGGCCCCCTTCCCCCGGGGCACTGTAAACCACCGTCCGTCAGGCGCCCACCGACGGCGTCACGACCTCGTTCAACGCCGCCAGGCGCGGGCGCACCACGTCACGCAGCAGCCGACTCCGGTCGGCCGGCGGCGCCTTCACCGCGTCGCCCCACAGCGCCCGGCCCACCATGAAGCCGGCACAACCCTCGTCGACGGCGATGGTGACCTGGTCGAGGAAGGACTCGAACGTGCCTCCACCCGACAGCACCGCCCACGGCATGGGGCACAGCGCGGTGATGCGCCGACACGCCTGGGCCGCCACGCCGGGCCGGGCCCGACCCTCGCCCGGGAACGGTAGCTTCAGCAGCGCCGGCGCCAGGCGCACGAACCGCTCGGCGGTGGCCACCACCAGGGCGGCGTGCTCGTCGGGGTCGGTCACGTCCCACAGGAACGGTTCCAGCACCAGGTCCATGCCCGCCGCCGCGCTGTCGGCCAGCACTTGTCGGGCGACGTCCTCCTGGGCGGCGGCGAACGACGCGCCGGGACGGTACGCCAGCAGCAGCTTCACCACGGCGGCGCCGGCGGCGCGCGCCTGCGCCGCCGACCAGCCTTCGAGCACGCGGGTCGGCGCCGCCGCCGGATCGTCGTGGTAGCCCTGCGCTTCGAGCGCGGCGATGACCCCGACACCGGGCGGTACCACGCCGGCATCCATCACCTGGGGGATCGAGTACTCGGGTTCGAGCATCACACCCGTGGCCAGATCGGCCAGCGCGCCGACCACCTCGATCTTCAGCGCGGTGATGTCGGCCGCGGCCACCGACGCCGGGTCGTGGGGCGCGAGGAAGCGCCGCATCGAGTCGCGGTGGTCGATGGCGAGGACGCGCACGCCACCGGTGGCGTCGGTGATGTCGACGATCACGGGCGCAGGATCGGGAGCTCCCACGCGCCCGCCGACCAGTCGTCCACGATCCAGGTGTAGTCGGCGTGGAAGCACGGCGGCGTGCGGCGGTCGTCGTCGACGAGGTCACCGGCGAGGTAGTTGAGGAAGTACATGTGCGACGTCGGGCAGGCCACCGTGGAGTGGTAGCCCTTCGTCACCAGCACGGCGTCGCCCTGCTTGACCACGAACTGCTCGTCGAAGCCCTCGTCGTCGCGCCAGTTGCGGTGCAGGATGAACCCGTTGGCCGGGTCCATCTGGAACCAGTACACCTCCTCCAGGTACGGCGAACCCTCGCGGCCGTCGTGGCAGTGGGGCGCCCAACCGGCCCACGTGCCGCGAGGCACGTACACCTCGTACAGGATGAGGTGCTCGGCCGGCAGTGGCATGGCCAGTACGTGGTTCACCTGGCGGTAGCTCGTGCCGCCACCGCGCAGCTCGCTCTTCATCTCGCCCGGCTCGAAGAGGCGCAGCGGGTACCGACCCTCGGCCGGCGCCGAGCCGATGGCGAACGAGAACGCACCGTCGGTGGACAACGTGAGCGCCGTGCCCGGTGGCGCGTAGAGCACCTGAGGCATCTGCGTGAACACGCTCTCGCGCGCCAACGAGAACGAACGGTCACCGGCGTGCACCGTGCCGACCCCACTCAACGGCACGATGGCCGTCTCGCGGTCGGTGAGCAACGACGTGTGGGTCTGGCCGGCGGCCAGCTCGACCACCGCGAAGCTCAGGTACCGCCAGCCGGCCGACGCCGGCGTGACGTCGACCCGGACAGTGCCGTCGGTGGTCGGGGCGATGTGGTGCAGTTCGTCGCTCATGGGGCTCCTGTCGTCGTGCGCGGCTCAGCCCGCGGTGATCTCGCTGGTGGCCACGGTGCGACCCTCGCGGTACGAACGCCACGCGGCCAGGCCGGCGATGAGCGGGGCCCGGCCGTCGGTGCTGGTGACCGGCGAGGGTGCGCCGGCCGCCGTCTCCAGGAACGCGTGCCACTCGGCGAGGTAGCTCGGGATGTAGCGGTCGAGGAAGAAGTAGGGGATCGTCGCGTGGTGCGACCCGGTGGCGTCGCGGAACACGTTGGTGGTGCTGTACGGGTTCTCGGACGCGGCCATGCCCTTGGAGCCGAACACCTCGACGCGCTGGTCGTAGCCGTACACGGCCTGGCGGCTGTTGTCGATGGTGGTGATGGCGCCGTTGGCGTGCTCCATGACCACCACGATGGTGTCCAGGTCGCCGGCCTCGCCGATGGCCGGGTCGACGCGCACGCCACCCTTGGCGGTGACGGTCACGATCTCGCTGCCCGTCACGTAGCGGGCCATGTCGAAGTCGTGGATCGTCATGTCGCAGAAGATGCCGCCAGACACCTTGATGTAGGCGATGGGCGGTGGCGCCGGGTCGCGGCTGGTGATGCGAACGAGGTGCACGTCGCCCACCTGGCCGCCCACCACCGCGTCGCGCACCGCCTTGTGGGTGGGATCGAAGCGGCGGTTGAAGCCGACCATGAACGGCACGCCGCTGCGGTCGACGGCGTCGAGGCCGCGGTCGACCTGCTCGAGGTCGAGCGACACCGGCTTCTCGCAGAAGATCGCCTTGCCGGCCTGCGCCGCGCCGATCATGAGCTCGACATGGGTGTCGGTGCTGGAGCAGATGGCGACGGCGTCGACCTGATCACTGCCAAGGATCTCGTCGACGCTGGACGCGACCGGGATGCCCAGGCGGGCGCCGACGGACGCCGACGCCTCGGGCACGGCGTCGTACACGAACGACACGGTCGCGCCGGGGACGCGACGGGCGAGGAGCTCGGCGTGCATCTGGCCGATGCGGCCACAGCCGAGCACGGCGATGCGGAGGGGGTGGGTCATGGCTTCCTGTCCGGGGTGTGCCGCAGTTCGGGCGGTGGTTTGGGGATGAAGCCGGCGCCGAGCACCGACTGGTCGAAGTCGATGACCGCACCGGTCATGAGACCCGACTCCTCGCTGAGCAGGAAGCACAGCGTGCGGGCGACCTCGTCGGGCTTGATGAGGCGCCCGGTGGGCTGGGCCGCTTCGGCGTTCTGCAACCAGTCGTCGCCGGCGCCGTGGTACCTGCGCTGGACGAGGTCCTCGGCCGGCGTGTCCATCCAGCCGAGGTTCACCTGGTTCACGCGGATGTGGTTGCGCATGAGCGACCACGCCAGGTTGCGGGTCATCGACTGCAGCGCGCCCTTCGACACCGCGTAGGGCGTGAGGTACTCCTGGCCGCCGTGGCCGGTGACGCTGCCGATGTTGATCATGGAGCCCGCCACGCCCTCGCGGGCCATGATCTTGGCGGCGCCCTGCATGAGCAGGAAAGGGGCGCGCACGTTGACGTCGAGCATGGCGTCCCACAGCTCGACCGTGGTGTCCCACACCGAGCCGCGGTCGGTGAGGGCGGCGCAGCTCACCACGCCGTGCACCACGCCGAACTCCCGGTCGGTGATGGCGACGGCGCCGGCGCACGCCTCGGCACTGGCCAGCTCGGCCTCCACGAAGATGGCGCGGCAACCGTCGCCCGTCAGGTCGGCGGCGGCGCGCTGGCCCTTCCCGCGGTCGCGCGCCACCAGCACCAGCCCGGCCGCCCCCCTCGCCTTGGCCAGCCGGGCGGTGGCCTGGCCGAGGCCCTGGCTTCCTCCGGTGATCAGGACGACCTTGCCGTCCAGTCGTGCGGTGTCGCTCACCATCCCACCCTCTGGGCCGTCTTGCCCTCGTCCATGGCCGCTCGGGCCGCTCGTACCTCGGCGCGCCCGCTGACCTCGGGCACGCCCACCTCCCAGAACGCGCCGCCTTCGGTCCACACGTCGGGCCGGGTCTGCAGCGCGATCACGTAGGTGCGGTCGCTGGCCCGGGCCCGCGCGAACGCGGCGTCGAGCTCGCTGATCGTCGTCACCGTCTCGGTGCGGCACCCCATCGACCCGGCGTGGGCGGCGAAGTCGACGCTGACGGGCTCGACGATGTTCGCGTCGGCGATGAGGTTGTTGTACGGCTCGCCGCCCTGGTTCACCTGCAGGCGGTTGATCACGGCGAAGCCACCGTTGTCGCACACGATCACGATCAGCTTGTGGCCCGACAGCACCGAGCTGTACAGGTCGCTGTTCATCATCAGGTACGAGCCGTCGCCCACGAACACCACGACCTCGCGATCGGGCATCGCCATCTTGGCGCCCCACGCCCCCGCGATCTCGTAGCCCATGCACGAGAACCCGTACTCGCAGTCGAGGGTGTTGATGGCCTTGGCCCGCCAGCCGTTCACCAGCTCGCCGGGGAAGCCGCCCGCCGCGGTGAGGGCGTAGTCGGTGGGCAGGGCCACGCGGTCGACGGCGCCGACGACCTGGGCGTAGCTCGGGATGTCACCGCTGGTGTCGGGCGCGGCGATCTTGTCGATGTAGGCGTGGTACTGCGCCGTCTCGGCCGACGCCCGGTTCGTCCAGTCGTCGCCGCCCCGGAAGTCGGCCAGCAGCGCGCTCAGCTCGGCCAGCGTCTCGCGGGCGTCACCCACCACGGGCAGAGCCAGGTGCTTGATGGCGTCGAAGCCGGCGGCGTTGATGCCGATGAAGCGCACGCTCTCGTCGCGGAACACGGTCCACGAGCCGGTGGTGAAGTCCTGCAGGCGCGTGCCCACGGCCACCACCACGTCGGCCTCGGCGGCCAGCGCGTTGGCCGACGTGCACCCGGTGACGCCGATCGGTCCGGCGTTGAGCGGGTGGTTGGCGGGTAGGCACGTACGACCGGCCACCGTCTCGACGACGGGGATGTTGTGCTTCTCGGCGAACGCGGCCAGCTCGGCCTCGGCGAACGAGTAGTGCACACCGCCACCGGCGATGATCAGTGGCCGCTCGGCCGCAGCCAGCACGCGCCGGGCCCCGGCCAGCTGGGCGCGATCGGCGCGTGGACGGGCGATGCGGTGCACCGTCGATTCGAAGAAGCGCACGGGGTAGTCGAAGGCCTGGGCCTGCACGTCCTGCGGCAGGGCCAGGAACGCCGGGCCGCACGTGGCCGGGTCGAGCATGGTGGCCACCGCGTGGGGCAGCGAGTGCAGCAGCTGCTCGGGCCGCATGATGCGGTCCCAGTAGCGCGAGACCGGCTTGAAGCCGTCGTTCACCGTGATCGACGGGTCGTGGTAGTGCTCCACCTGCTGCAGCACCGGGTCGGGCACGCGGCTGGCGAACGTGTCGCCGGCGAGGATCAGGATGGGCAGCCGGTTGCTGTGGGCCACGCCGGCGGCGGTGATCATGTTGGTGGCGCCAGGCCCGATGGAGCTGGTGGCCACCATGATCTGGCGGCGGCGCGCCGCCTTGGCGTAGCCGACGGCGGCCAGGGCCATGCCCTGCTCGTTCTGACCCCGCCACGTGGGCAGCTCGGCGCGCGCCTCTTCCAGCGCCTGGCCGAGGTTGGTGACGTTGCCGTGCCCGAAGATGGCGAACACGCCGGGGAACAGCGGTGCCTCGACGCCGTCGAGGTCGATGCGTTGGGCGATCAGGTAGCGCACCAACGCCTGGGCCATGGTGAGGCGGACGGTCTCCACGTCAGTCCGCCCGCAACGACACGACGTCTTCCCAACGACCCGACTCGTTCGACTTCAGCAGCGCGGCCTGCACGCTGACGTAGTCGACCGCTTCGGAGAAGCCGGGCGAGAACTGACGACCCGCGGCCACCGCGCTCAGGAACTCGTGGTCCTCGATGGTGACGAGGTCCTCGTAGGCGATGCCGTTGCCGGTGCCGGCCACGAACGCGCCGTGGTACGGGAAGCCGTCGCCGCTGTACACACGGCGGTAACCGCGGGGGCCATCGCCGCCCAGGTACAGCTCCATCTCGTTCATGCGCTCGAGGTTCCAGTGCACCGCGCCCTTGGTGCCGTGCAGGTCGAAGGCGTTCTCGCTCTCGGGCCCGATGATGTTGCGTGACGTCTCGAACGTGCCGCGGGCGCCGTTGGCGAAGACGACCATGGCCCCGAAGTAGTCCTCGTTGGTGACCTCGCCCGTAGGGTCACCGGGGGCACCGCGGTCGTAGTGCGTGCCCACGCCGGGCTTGGGCAGCGGCCGCTCCTTGATGAACGTCTCGGCCGTGCCCACCACCTTGGTGATGGGGCCGATGAGCATGTGGGCCAGGTCGATCGAGTGGCTCAGGATGTCGGAGCTGACGCCGTAGCCGGCGCCGTCCTTCAGGAAGCGCCACGACAGCAGACCGAGCGGGTCGCTGCCGTACATGGAGAAGAAGCGGCCGCGGTAGTTGGTGATCTCGCCCAGATCGCCGTTGTCGACGAGCTGCTTCGTGTACTGCACCAGCGGCGCCCAGCGGTAGTTGTACCCGACGCCGGTGATCACGCCGGCCGTGCGCGCCGCCTTTTCGGCCCGCACCGTCTGCTCGGGCGTGCCCCCGACCGGCTTCTCGCAGAAGATCTGCTTGCCCAGCGCAGCGGCCGCGGTGGCGATCTCCTCGTGGAGCATGTTCGGCGCGCAGATCGACACGATGTCGACATCGGGCCGGTCGATGGCTTCGCGCCAGTCGGCGGTCGTGTGGGTGAACCCGAAGCCGCGCTCGGCGTGTTCGCGGCGGGCCGGCGCGTCGTCGGCGCAGATCACGAGATCGGTCTCGTAGGCGGCGTCGCTGAACAGCTGACGGGTGCGGCGGTAGCCGCGGCTGTGGGCCTGGCCCATCCAGCCGAAGCCGATCACGGCGATGCCGAGGCGGCGGGTCATGGGGTGCTCCTGGGTGCGAGGGTCGGGTGGATCACGAGGGGACCGGGCCGGCGACGGCCATGACCTCGGCGAGGGTGGGCATGTCGTCGGCGCACATGAGGCGCGCCGCCACGATGGCGCCGGCCGCATTGGCGACGTGGGCGATGGTGGCCAGGTCCCAACCGCTGAGCAGGCCGTGGCACAGGGCGCCGCCGAAGGCGTCACCGGCGCCCAGGCCGCACACGACCTCGACCGGCACGGGCGCCACGCGCTGGCGCAGGCCGTGGCGATCGGCCACGAGCACGCCGTCGCCGCCGAGCTTCACGATGACTGCTTCGAGCCCGTGGGCCAGCAAACGGTCGGCCGCGTCGTCGGGGTCGTCGGAGCCGACAGCGATCTGGCACTCGGTGCGGTTGCCGATGGCCATGGTGAACTGCCCGAGCAGCGGTGCGATCTCGGCGGTGGCATCGGCCGGCGAGCCCCAGAACATGGGCCGCCAGTCGAGGTCGAGCACCGTGTGGGTGCGCCGGCCGCGCCGGGCCAGGATCTCGTGCATGGTGGTGCGGCTGGGTTCGTAGGCCAGGTTCGACGCGGCGATCCACAGGATGGGCACGTCGGTCACGACCTGCGGGTCCAGGTCCTCCATGGTCAGGTTCATGTCGGGCGCGCGGGGCTCGCGGTAGAAGATGATGCGCGGGTCCTCGGGCGGGTCGAGCACGGCGAAGGCCAGCGGCGTCTTCAGGGTGGGGTCGGTGGCCACGAAGCGGGCGTCGACCCCGAACGTCTCGGTGAGGGCGTAGCGCACGTACTCGCCCATCTCGTCGTCGCCGACCCGGGTGCACACCGCGGCGCGGCGCCCGAGCCGGGCGGCGGCCACGGCCACGTTGGTGGCCGTGCCGCCGATGGACTTGCGGAACGTCTTCACGTCGCGCACGCCGACGTTGAGCTGCTCGGCGTACAGGTCGACCGAGACGCGCCCGATGGTGAGCAGCTCGAGGGGAGCGGGCTCGCTCATGCCGGACTAGCCGATGCTCGCGGCGAGGGAGCGGAGGAAGTCGACACTGACCCGCACGTCGTCGATGGGACCCTCGCCCACCGGGGGCAGGCCGTCGGTCAGGGCCGCGTCCTGCTCGAACACGTACCAGCCGGCGTAGCCGGCCTCCTCCAACGTGCGCACGACCGCGGCGAGGTCGAGGTCGCCCTGGCCGAGCGGGCTGAACACGCCGGCCTGCACCGCGCCCATCAGGGTGAGCTCGCCGCGCTGCAGTCGCTCGGCCACCGAGAGGCGCACGTCCTTCAGGTGCACGAGGCCCACGCGGTCGGCGTGACGTCGGGCGAAGGCCACCGGATCGGCACCGCCGATGCGCAGGTGGCCGGTGTCGAGGCACACCTTCGTGCTCGTGCCGGCGAGCAGCCGTTCGACCTCGTCGACCTGCTCGGCCAGTGAGTCGACGTGGGGGTGCAGCACCTGCACGAGCCCGTGCTCGGCGGCGATGGCGCCCACCTGATCGATGGCGCGGCACAGGTGGTCCCACTCGGCGTCGGTGAGTGGGGGACGGCGCCAGACGTCGTCGTCGGACACGACGCAGGTCACGAAGCAAGTGGCCCCCACGGCCTGCAGCGTGAGCGCCGTCTGCCGGGCACTGGCCAGCGACGCGGCGAGACGGGTCGCGTCGTGCAGCACCAGCGGCACGAACGCGGCGATGACGCTCAGGTCGTACTTCGAGGTGGCGGCCCGGATCCCCTCGGCGTCGGTGGGCAGCCAGCCGGCCGCCCCCAGCTCGGTGGCCTGCAGGCCGACCTCGCGCATCTCGCCCAGCACCCGGTCGACGGGCAGCTGCGCGCCCCAACCGGGTGCCTCGCAGATGCCCCACGAGATGGGCGCGCCGGCCATCCGCTCCTGCAGCGGTGTGCGCATGTCGGCCACGATCAGTTCCCCCCGGTCGGTCGGACAGTAGAGCGCTTCAAGTACGGACGCAACGGAGCTCCTCGGGAGAACGACGGGATCATCGGGGACGACGGGAACGGGGCGAGCACGGGCCCGACGTGCGGCCGGGCACGTAGCGCGGCACCACCAGTTCGAGCGTGGGCGGGGCATCGGCGTTGTCGATGCGCTTAGCCAGCAGGGCCACCGACAGGCGGCCCATCTCCTCGGTCGACTGGTCGACCGTGGACAGCGAGATGTCCTGCATGCGGGCGAGGAAGGTGTTGTCGTAGCCCACGATCGACAGCTCGTCGGGCACGCGGACGCCGGCCCGCTCGAAGGTGTTCAGCGCGCCCACGGCGGCCATGTCGTTGGCGGCGAACACCGCGGTGGGCATGGCGCGCCGCTTCAGCAACGTCTCCGCCGCCGCCGCGCCGGCCTGCTCGGTGAAGTCGCCCGGTACGACATCGGGGGTGAGGCCGTGGGCCTTCATGGCGTGCTCGTAGCCGCGCCATCGCGCCCGCGCGCCGGCACCGGGCCCACCATGGATGTGCACGATGCGCTCGTGACCGCACCCCACCAGGTGGTCGACGAGCTCGCGCACACCGCGGCGCTCGTCGTTGGTGACGCAGTCGAGGCGGTCGCCCTTCACCACCCGCCCGACGACCACGACCGGCACGACGGCGCTGGCGGCCACGATGGCGCTGGCCGGCAGGCGGGGGCTGACCAGGATGATGCCGTCGACCCGGTGCTCGAGCATGTGGTCGATGGCTTCCTGCTCGCCCGAACGTCGCCGACCTCCGGTGGTGAGCAGCAGGCGCATGTCGTGGTCCTCGGCGGCCACGGCCACGCCGTCGTACGTCTCGGCGAAGAAGGGGTTGTGGAGGTCGTTCAGGAGCACACCGACCGAGCCGTTGCGACGGCTGGCCAGCTGCCGTGCGGCGGCGTTGGGCCGGTACCCGAGCTCGGCGCACGCGTCGAACACCCGCTGGCGGCGCAGGTCGCTCACCTTCGGGCTGGCGTTCAGGGCGAGGGACACGAGGGCGCGCGACACCCCGGCGCGACGTGCGACATCCTCCATCGTCGGGTGGCCCAACGGTGCTCCCTCGGCAGCGCGGCCTCGACCGCGCCGCGGACGTTAGAGCGCTCCACTGGTTCCGTGCAATAGTGGGTGCGGTGAGCACCGGGGACACGCCACGCCCGTCGCGCGGACCGACCGCGCCGAAGTCCCGGGCCCGCGGGTTCGGCGCCATCGCCATCGCCGTGGCCCTGGGCGCGGCTGCCGGTCCCGAGGGCGCCGCCCGCGCCAGCGCGGTGCGGTTCCCGCTGGCCGTGCGCGTCGCCGCCGACGGCTGCACCGCGGTCACCACCCTGGGCGCCGGCGTGGCCCTGGGCGGTGCCCGAGTCGCCACGGTGGCCCACGTGGTGGCCGGCGCCGCCGACGTGCGCGTCACCACTGCCGACGGGCGCCGGCTCGCGGCCACCATCGTGGCCGTCGACACCGAGCACGACGTGGCCCTGCTCGACGTGGCCGGGCTGGCCGAGCGGCCGACGCCGCAGGCCGAGCTGGCGGTCGGCGAGCGCGGCACGTACGTGGGCTACACCGGCGGGCAAGCCGCACCGGTGGGTTTCACCGTGACGACGGCGGCATCGATCGTGAGCGAGGACATCTACGTGAAGGGGCGCCACGCCCGCCCGGGCTACGTGCTGCGGGCCGCCGTGGTGCACGGCGACAGCGGCGCCGGGCTGGTCCGCACGGACGGTACCCTCGGCGGGTTGGTGTGGGCCGCCAGCCGCAACACCGATCGCGAAGGTTGGGGGGTGGGCGTCGACGCCCTCGCCCCGCTCGTCGCGGCAACCCCGCCCGATGCGGCACCGGCCGCGCCCGTGCCGTGCCCCCCGCTCTGACCGTGCCACTCCCGCCCTGCCACCACTCCCGCCACTCCCACGCTGCGCCCATCCGAGAAGAGAGACCCATGCCGCTCGACGACGACCGATACCGCGAACTGCTCAACGTGCGCGTGCACGCACCCGAGCGCATCGCCATGGCGTACGAGGCCCGACGGCGGCGGCGCACGCTCACGCGCAAGGGCATGCTGTTCATCGTCGCCGCCGACCACACCGCCCGCGGCATGGTCGCCCTGGGCGGCGACCCGCGTGCCATGGCCGACCGCCGCTCGATGCTCGACCGGCTGCTGGTGGCGCTGGCCCACCCCCGCGTCGACGGCGTGCTGGCCAGCGCCGACATCATGGACGACCTCGTGGTGCTGGGCGTCCTCGACGACCGCGTCGCCGTGGGCACCATGAACCGGGGTGGTCTGGCCGGTGCCCGGTGGGAGATGGACGACCGCATGACCGCCTACGACACGGCCCACCTGGTGGCCACCCGGCTCGACGCCGGCAAGATGCTGCTGCGCATCGACGACGAGGACCCGGGCACCATCCCGACCCTGCAGGCGTGCTCGCAGGCCGTGCAGGAGCTCAACGACCACCAGATGATGGCCATGGTCGAGCCCATCCCGGCCATGAAGACGCCCGAAGGCAAGGCCATGTGGGATCCCGATCCACTCAAGCTGCTGCGCGCCGTCGGGGTGTCGGCGGCGCTGGGGGCCAGCTCGGCCTACACGTGGCTGAAGATCCA
This sequence comes from Actinomycetes bacterium, assembly GCA_031359995.1. Taxonomy (GTDB): domain Bacteria; phylum Actinomycetota; class Acidimicrobiia; order Acidimicrobiales; family Ilumatobacteraceae; genus JANMAT01. The sequence continues at coordinate 33,739 of JANMAT010000059.1, read as the reverse complement.
GGCGACGGCCGACATCGGCGCGGTGGCGGCCATGACCACCCAGCCCCTGCTGCTGCTCGGTGGCGCGCCCGGACCCGACCCCGAGGCCACCTTCGCCACGTGGGAGCGGGCGCTGGCCGAGCCCACCGTGCGCGGCCTGGTCGTGGGTCGGGCCCTGCTGTACCCGCCCGACGGTGACGTGGCCGGCGCGGTGGCCAAGGCGGCGGCCATGGTCGAGCGGGCCGCGGCGGGGAAGATGTGACGTGACCGAGCTCCCGAACCTCTACTTCGACGGCGGCCTTCCCGACCTGTACCGCCCGCTGGTCGAAGGGCGGGCCAACCCCGTCGGCCCCGACGACGCCGACCTCGCCGCCGCCCACGGCGTCATCGCCGGCGCGGCCCGCCCGTGGAACGCGGCGGCCTTCGCGCTGGCCCCGAACCTGAAGGTGATCTCGCGCACCGGCGTGGGCTACGACAACGTCGACGTCGCCGCGGCGCGGGCCATCGGCGTGACCGTGTGCTACGCCCCTGAGGCGCCCATGGTGTCCACCGCCGAGCACACCATCGCCCTGCTGCTGGCCATCACCAAGGGTCTGCCCGCCATGCAGGCGCGCGCCGCCGCCGGCCTGGCCGGCACCGGACCCCAGCCGGGCGCGCTCGAGCTCGACGGTCGGGTGCTCGGCGTCGTCGGCCTCGGCCGCATCGCCCGACGCGTGGCGACCGCGGCCCTGGGGCTCGGCATGCGCGTGGTGGCGGCCGACCCCTTCGTCGCCGAGGCGCCGGCCGGCGTCACGATGGTGCCGCTCGACGACCTCCTGGCCATGGCCGACGTGGTCACCCTGCACGCGCCGGCCACGCCCGACACCCGCCACCTCATGACCACGGCCACCTTCGCGGCCATGAAGCCCGGCGCCTACCTGGTGAACTGCGCACGCGGCGCCCTGGTCGACCAGCACGCGCTGCTGGCCGCCCTCGACACCGGCCCCCTCGCCGGTGCCGCCCTCGACGTCACCGAGCCCGAACCGCTGCCCGTCGGCCACCCGCTGCTGACCCATCCGAGGGTCATCGTCACCCCGCACGTCGCCTCGGGTACGACCGCCGGGCGCCACCGCCTGTACGAGCACGCCATCGACAACGCCCTGGCCTGCCTGGCCGGTCGGCCCGCCACCGAGGTGCCCTGACCGGCGGCGACCGGGTGCTCGAACGCACCGAATCGGGTGCGTCAGGTCACCAGTAGGCGGCGGTGGTGCTAGACACCCGGCATGGACTCGTTGCGTGAGATGTGGGGGCAGGGAAAGGCGACGTTCGGGGGCTGGTTGGGCATCCCGTCGTCGGAGAGCGCGGAGACGGCGGCGCGCGCCGGCTTCGACTACGTGTGCGTCGACAACCAGCACGGTGCCGTCGACTACCAGGTGACCGTCACCATGATCCAGGCGATCATCCTGGGCGGCTCGAACCCGATCGTGCGCGTGCCGTGGAACGAGCCGGGCATCGTCGGCAAGATGCTCGACGCCGGCGCCGAAGGCGTCATCGTGCCCATGGTCAACAGCGCCGACGAGGCGCGCGCCGTGGTGCGCTACGCCTGCTACCCGCCGGCCGGCGCCCGCAGCTTCGGCCCGGTCCTGTCGGGCCTGCGCGACCCGCAGTACGCGGTGAACGCCAACGGTCGCGTCGCGGTGGTGCCCATGGTCGAGACGGTGGAAGCGCTGCGCACCATCAACGAGATCGTCGCGGTGCCGGGCGTGAACGCCATCTACGTCGGCCCCGCCGACCTGTCGTTCAGCCTCGGTCTGCCGCCTCAGAACAACGATGGCGAGGCGCTGTTCGAGGACGCGCTGGCCGCCATCGTGAAGGCGTGCCGCAATGCCGGCGTGGTGCCCGGCATCCACGCCAGCGGCGCGCTGGCGGCCCGCCGGCTGGAGCAGGGCTTCCAGATGATCACCGTGTCGAACGACATGCTGGCCATGCGCACCCGCATGGCCGCCGAACTGGCCGAATCACGCGGCACCGCCCCCCAAGCGGGGGGCGGCAAGAACGTCTACTGAGCCTCCTGGGTGCGCTCAGCGCACCCCGAGCTCGTGCTCGAGCGCGTCCAGTTCGGACCCGCCGGCCATGAGCCGCGTCATGTCCTCGTGGTTGATCTCCTCCTTCGAGAAGTCACCGAGCGACCGGCCGCGGTTGAGCAGCAGGAAGCGGTCACCAACCGGGTAGGCGTGGCGCGGGTTGTGGGTGATGAAGATCACGCCCAGCCCGCGCTCGGCCGCCGCCCGCACGTACTTGAGCACCACACCCGACTGGCGCACGCCGAGCGCCGAGGTCGGCTCGTCCAGGATGAGCACGCGGGCGCCGTAGTAGACGGCGCGGGCGATGGCCACCGACTGGCGCTCGCCGCCCGACAGGGTGCCGACGGGCTGGTCGATGTCGCGCACGTCGATGCCCATCTTGGCCATCTCGTCCTTGGCGGTCTGCTTCATGAAGTTCGTCCGCATGACCACGCCCAACCGCATGGGCTCGGCGCCGAGGAAGAAGTTGCGCCACACCGACAGCAGTGGCGCCATGGCCAGGTCCTGGTACACGGTGGCGATGCCGCGATCGCGCGCCTCACGGGGCGACTCGAACGAGACCGGCGTACCGTCGATGAGGTACACGCCGGAGCTGGGCTTGTGCAGCCCCGACAGGATCTTGATGAACGTGGACTTGCCGGCACCGTTGTCGCCGAGCACGCACGTGACCCTGCCGGCGTACACCGACGTGGAGATGCCCTCGAGCGCGGTGACGTTGCCGAAGTACTTGGCGATGTCGCGCAGTTCGAGGAGCGGGGACTCGGTGCTCATCGCGCCTCCTGGGCCTTCTTGCGGGTGTAGGTGTTCACGAGCACGGCGACGAGCAGCACACCGCCGAGGAAGGCGTAGCGGCCGTCACCGTTCCAACCCTTGACGGTCTGGAACCCCGTGGTGGACATGGCGAGGATGCCGGCACCGAGGCTGGCGCCGATGACCGATCCGTAGCCGCCGGTCATGAGGCAACCGCCGACGACCGCGGCGATGATGAACTCGAACTCGAGCCCCGTGCCCTGGTCGGCCTGGACCGTGCCGTACCGGAGGGCGATCAGGGTGCCCGACAGCGCGGCGCAGATGCCGACCACGACGAAGAGGGCGATCTTGACCTGGTTGGCCGGCACACCGACGGCTCGGGCCGCGTCCTTGTTGCCGCCGACGGCGAAGATCCAGTTGCCCCAGCGGGTCTTGCTGAGCACGTAGGCGCCGATGGCGGCCACGAGCAGCCACCACAGCACCGTCTCGCGCAGCACGTTCTGCGGTACCGGCTTGCCCGCCGCCCGCAGCGCGGCGGCATGGGCGTCGGTGAAGTTGGTGAACACCAGCCGGACGACGATGCCGACGACGACGACGACACCGCCGAGGACCTGCAGCCGGCGGCCGGCCCGGTCGACCACGCTGTCGGCGTAGCCGCGCTTGTCCAGGGCGAACTCGAGCACCGCGTTGCCGAGCAGGAGCACCGCACCGATCAGGAGCGAGGCCGGCAGCACGGTGCGGAAGCGCACCGCCGTGGCGTCGGACCGCACCACGAGCCCGAGCACGACCAGGGCTGCCGCGGTGACGACGCTGAGCAGGAGCTGCCACGTCTTGGACACCTTCGCCGCGTGGGCCCTGGCGTTCAACAGCAGTGCGGTGCCTCCCGGGGCGAGCAGCAGCATGCCCATGGCCCGCAGGGCCTGGACGGTGGTCAGCTGCAGCACCGAGATGACGAGGGCCACCAGCACGAGCGAGCCGTACAGGCCGAAGAACACGAGCTTGACCACCGACGCCGCCCGCACGCGCTCGCGGAGGCCGGGGAGCATCGACCTGGCCGCCAGGCCGAACCCGATGAGCAGCGCGATCACGGCCACGACCGGGCGCAGGCCCGAGGAGATCCAGGTGAGCACGGCCCGGCGCTCGTGCCGGTCGAACGGCACGTGGATGATGCAGGCCAGCACGATGCCGGCCAGACCGAGTCCGGCGCGCAGCATGGCCGACTGGGGCAGCGCTCCCGGCCGGGTGGGGCGCCCGGCGTCGGAGCGGGTCTGCCACCGGCCAACACCGAGCCCGCCGACGGCGACGATCGTGCCGAGTCCGGTGACGGCGCCGAGGAGGACGTTCTTGCTCACGCCGTCGGTGTTGAGCAGGGCCACGAACCCGCCGATGGCGACGGCCAGGCCAGCCACGAACACACCGAGGCCGGCGACGGAGATCTTGGCCCGACGGATGAACGACTGATCGCAGAGGCCGTAGATGAACATGGCGACGCCGGCGATCACGGCGACGACGTACAGGGGATCTCGTCCCGAGAACTCTTTCAACAGCCACTCGTGGGCGATCCACTGGTGGAACCCGGCCGCGCCTCGCTGGTCCTTTATCTGGTCGACGTACACCTTCTGCGCCAACCGCTTCGACAGCACGAGCATGAGGCCCCGCATCACGAAGAACGACGCCAACGTGATGATGAAGCTGGGCAGGCCGGTCTTGTTGACCATGTAACCGTTGAACCAGCCGATGGCGGCGGTGACGGCGAACGCGGCGAGGATCGCCCAGCCGATGAACATGCCGGTTCCGGTGAAGAACCGGGACATCAGGCCGATGACCATGGCGGCGCCACCCGTCTGCACACCGGAGGAGAGGTCGAACTCGCCACCGATCATCAGCAGCGCGACGGCGGTGGCCATGATGCCGTACGGCGCGGCCACGTCGAGCCAGTTGAGCGTGGTGCCGGCGGTACCGAACGTCTCGCCGTTGCCCCACAGGAAGGCCCACACCACGACCGCGCCGATGAGGGCACCGATCTCGGGTGAGATCAGCCAGCGCCGCATCGGCCCACGGTGCACGACGCGCTCGTCGCCGTGCTTCTCCGGCGGATCCTCGGGCGCGGTCTGGACAGCTGGCTTCGTCAAACTCATCGGGCTCCCCCGTCCCACATCTCTCTGTGCTGGAACAGCCCGTCGGCCGGGGTGGTGACCCACCCCAGCCGACGGTCCTACGTTGATCCGGCCGGTGCGTGCCCGGTCGGCTTCACTGCCTTGCCGTCAGCGGGTACCAGCGGCGACGAGCTTGGCCACCGCGTCGGCGTTCTCCTTGGTGACAAAGCCGGGGCCTGTGTTGATGGGCAGGCCGCCACCGAGGGTGTTCTTGTTGGTGGCGTTCAGGTAGAGCGCCAGCACCGAGACGTAGCCCTGCAGGTACTGCTGCTGGTCGATCGTGAAGGCGACGTCGCCAGTGGAGATGTCCTTCAGCAGGTCGGTCGACAGGTCGACGGCGCCCACGGTGACCTTGCGGCCAAGCTCCTTGGCGGCGGCGGCGGCATCGTGACCGACGATCGGGCCAACACCGAACACGGCGTCGACGTCCTTGAGGGAGTCGAGCTTGGCCTTGATGTCGCCCTGCTGCTTGCCGGACTTGTCGCCCGACGTCGTCATCTCGTCGTACTGGCCCTTGAACGTGCTCTTCATGCCGGCGCAACGGGCGTCGAGGCCTGTGTTGGTCTGCTCCTGCTTGGCGCACAGCACGTGCTTGAGGCCCGCGGCCTGGAACTTCTCACCGGCGCCGGCACCGGCGGTGAACTCGTCCTGCCCGATGTGGGTGAACGCGCCGAAGTCCTTGTACTTGTCGGAGCCCGAGTTGGTGGTGACGACCGGGATGCCGGCCTTCACCGCCGCCGCAACGGCGTCCTTGACGGCGGCCGGGTCGGCCAGCGAGACGGCGAGGCCGGCGACCTTGTCGGTCACGGCCTGGTTGATCATCTCGGCCTGCTTGGTGCCCGTGTTGTTCGACCCCTGGTACTTCACCGTGATGCCGAGGTCCTTGCCGGCCTTCTCGGCACCCTTCTGGAACACCGACCAGAACACGCCACCGTCGCCGTGCGTGATGACGGCGATGGTGATGTCGCCTGCCGCGGTCGCCTGGACCTGGGAAGCAGCCGTGGTCGCTCCCGCTGCGGTGGAACCGGTCGACGCGGCCGACGAGCTCGTGGAGCCCTTCGAGCTGCTGCCACAGCTGGTGGCGGCCAGTCCGGCTACGGACGCGAGCGCGACCAGCCGATACGCCTTCTTCATATGGGTACTCCCCCTGTGATGTGACTTCACTTCGTTGGATGTGGCACCGATCGCGGCCGGACGGACCGAAGGACGACGAGGTTGGAAGGTCCCCCCCGGACCGGTCTGGCAGCGCGTCGGGAGCTTACTCATGCCGAACGGGCCCGGTCACCAACCTGGGCAGAAAAGTTGGAGCGCTCCACTCGGCCGTCAGGCGGAGGGCCCGACCGCCGGGCGGTCGCCGTCGCCATCCCGCACCGCGACCAGCCCCACCAGTGCCATCGCCGGCACGATGAGGAGGGCCCGCCCCAGGCTCGATGCGTCGGCCAGCGCGCCGAGCGCGAGAGGCGAGAGCGTGACCGCGGTACCCGAGGCGAGGGCGCCCACGGCGCCCACGTCCGCCTCGGGTACGCCCACGCCGTAGAGCCGCGAGAACGCCACCGGGTACACGAGGGCGAGGCCGAGGCCGGCGACGGCCAGGGCCCCCAACCGCACCACCAGGCCGGGTCCGACCCGCAGGAGCACTGCGCCCACCGCGGCCACCGTGAACGACACCCGCAGCACGGTCGCTTCGGCCACGCGGGGCAGCAGGCGGGGTCCGACCATGCGACCAACCACCATGCCTCCGGCGAACAGGCCCACCCCCACGGCGCCGGCCGACGACGACGCCCCGGCCAGTTCCTGCACGCTGGCCGACGCCCAGAACAGCGTGGCGAACTCCACCGAGATGCCCAGCGTGAGCACCAGCCAGCGCAGGCGGGCCACCGGCAGCCGACGCAGGTGGGCGATCGCGCTGCGGCGCGGGCCATCGGAACCGGTCGTGCCGACCGGTGCCGCGGCGTCGACCTCGACCACGTGATGGGGCAGGTCGGTGCGCAGCGCACCGGTGAGCACGAGCGCACCGCCGACGAGCCCGATGGCGGCCATCGGCCACCGCCAGCCCCACGACTGGTGGAGCGTGAGAGCCAGGAGCAGCGGCGCGCCGATGCTGCCGATCTGCGACAGGCCGTTGATGTGGGTGAACGCAGCGCCCCGCGACTCGGGGCCGTGGTGCGCGCTGATGATCTGCGGTGCCACCAGCACCATGACGGCGCCGCCGAGGCCGACGATCACCGCACCGGCCATGGTGACGACCACGTGGTGGCCGCTGGCCATCACCGCGAGGCCCACGCCGATGGCGACGATGGCGGCCCGCAACAGCACGGCCACGTCGGCCACCCGCAGGATCCACGCCGAGAGCAGGCCGCAGGCGAGCAGGAACCAGCCGAACATCGCGCCGTGCAGGCCGGTGACGGCTCCAGAGAGGTGCAACGACGACCGGAGCTGATCGCTCACCGGGCCGAGCGAGGCGTTGGCCGCGCCGATCAGCACGTAGGCGCCGCCGACCACCGTGGTCACCCGGTCGCGGGCGAGCGAAGGAGCAACCGTCGACATGCGAGACTCGTTGTAGCGCTCTGCGTCCCCGACGGCAACGTCGCTCGGTCGCGGCTGCGAGGATCGCGCCCGTGAACGCACGCGCCCACGCCCGCCCCAGCCTGCCCCAACGTCGGCTCGGCGCCTCCGGGCTGTCCGTCTCGCTCCTGTCCCTCGGCTCGTGGCGAACCTTCGAGCGCATCCCGCGCGAGGAAGGTCTGGCGGTCATGCGCGCTGGGCGTGAGGCCGGCATCACCTTTCTCGACGACGCCCGCTACGACGACGAGACCGGCTCGGCCCCCATCCCCACCGGCTGGTCCGAGGTCGTCTTCGGCGAGCTGTTCCGCGACGCGGGCTGGGTGCGCGACGAGGTGGTCGTGGCCAACAAGCTGTGGTGGGAGTTCTGGCCCGCGCAGGACGCGGTGGCCGAGCTCGACGGCTCGCTCGGTCGCATGGGGCTCGACCACGTCGACCTCATCACGTCGATGCCCCCGCCCGAAGGGCTCCCGGTCGCCGAGGCCGTCGCCCAGATCGGCCGCCTCGTCGCCAGTGGACGGGCGCGGGCCTGGGGCATCGGCAACTGGCCGGCGGCGTTGCTCGCCGACGCCGTCGCCGCCGCGGCCGACCAGGGCCTGCCGGCGCCGGCCGCGGCGCAGCTGCCCTACAGCCTCGTCCACCCCGACTGGGTGGAGGACCCGGCCATGGACGCGGCGCTCGGCTCGGCCGACATCGGCCTGGTGGCCTCGTACGTGCTCGCCGGCGGGACCCTTACGGGCAAGTACCTGGCCGACGGCGCTCAGGGCCGGGCCAGCGCCGATGCCAACCCGACGATCGCGAAGGGCAAGGACCGCGCCGCGGCGCTCATGGCCCTCGCCGCCGAGTGGGGCGTCACGCCGGCCAGCCTCGCCTTCTCGTTCGCCCTCGGCCATCCACGGATCGCCAGCGTGCTCTTCGGCGCCACGTCAGTGGCGCAACTGCACGAGAACGTGGCCTCGCTGGCGGTCGCGGCCGGCCTCGACACGGGCCAACGCGCCCGGCTGCGGGCGCTGGCGTCGTGAGGGCGATCAGCCCGTCGGCCGCGGCGCGACCAGCGCGTCGGTGACGTCGACACGACCACCGAGGGCCTCGAGCACCCATGCCACCTGCGCGACGATCGGCGCACGGTCACCGGCCAGCGCGGCCCTCAGCGCATCGTCGAGCGCATCGCCCCGCCCGGGCTCCACCCGCTCCACGTAGCGCCGCAGCCACTTGCCCTGCCCCGGCCAGGCTCCGTGGCGATGCAGCACCGCGGTGGCGATCATCTCCCACGCCTGGGCCGCCAGGCCGGCGAGCTCGTCCGGCGCGATGTCGAGCAGGTCGTCGTGCAGATCGGTCAGGTGGTACCGCACCATGAGGTGCGCCACGTCGTCGAGAGGGTCGGGTCCGGCGACCAGTGACGCCAGGGCGCCCGCCTGCGTCACGTCCGCGAGGCCCGTCGCGTCGATGAGCACGATCGACTCGCCGACCAGGGACAAGAGCGTCGGCTGGCGCTTGGCCCGCTCCCGGTCGAGCCACCCGGCGAGCACGTCGAGGTCGCGATACACGAACGTCTCCACCTTCGCGCCGTCACCCAGGAGCCACGTCCGGCGGAACGCCCACTCGACGGTGGGGTCCACGATCACCACGTCGAGATCGGACGTGGCCGTGGCCATGCCCCGGGCGTGGCTCCCCCCGAGCAGGGCGAGCACCGCGCCCGGATGGTGCTCGATCACGAAGGTGCGCGCCCGCGCCACGACATCCATGCCGGAAGTCTGACCGCGCCGCCGGTCGGGTAGTTCGATGGTCGACGGTCACCGCAGCGTGGCCGCATCCACCACCACCCCTCGTCGGAGGTACCGCTGTGCTCGGCTTCATCATCTTCCTGCTCCTGCTCGGACTCGTCGCCGGCGCCATCGCCCGGGCGCTGGTGCCGGGTCGGGATCCGCTCGGCATCGGCGGCACGATCGTGCTCGGCATCGTCGGCTCGTTCATCGGCGGCTTCCTCGGGTGGGCCCTGTTCGGCAAGGACTTCGCCGACGGCGCCATCCAGGCGTCGGGCGTGATCGGGTCGATCATCGGTGCCGTCGTGGCCCTGCTGATCTACCGGGCCATGAACGGCCGCCGCAGCGGCCACCGCCACCTCGCCGGCTGACCTGCGGAGAGAGTGCGGAAGGCGGGGTGTGCCAGGATCGGGGCGGACCGGCATCCATGGGAGGACGCCGGCCAGTGGGGGTGCGTGATGACGATCGCCGACATGTCGCCGGAGCTGCGCGAGCTACGAGCCCGGATGAAGGAGTTCATCGACGACGTCGTGATGAAGGCCGAGCCCGAGCTGGAGCGGCTGGCCGAGCAGGGCTACCACCCCGAGACGGGCATCCCGTTGGAGCTCTACGACCTCGCCGCCGAACGCGGTGACGACACCAGTGCCGGCGTGCGCGGCCTCGGGCTCGATGCGGCGATCGTCGGGCGGCGCAACACCGGGTTGATGGCCGACCTGAAGGCCGAGGCCAAGGCCCGGGGCCTGTGGGCGCTCGGCCACCCGGCCGAGATCGGCGGCGGCGGCCTGCCGTTCATGGACTTCGTGTACCTCAACGAGATCATCGGCCGGTCCGAGTACGGCCAGGTGGCCGTGGGCTCGCTGAGCATGCAGGACTCGATCATGATGCACCAGTACGCCAACGAGCGGCAGCAGGCCCAGTACCTGCTGCCGATGGTGCAGGGCGAGCTCTACCCGTCGGTGGGTCTCACCGAACCGGCGGTGGCCGGTTCCGACCCCACCCAGATGCAGACCACCGCCGATCTCGACGGCGACGAGTGGGTCATCAACGGCCGCAAGTGGTTCACCTCGGGTGCGACAAGGGCGGCGTACACGACGGTGTTCGCCAAGACCGACCCCGACAACGAGAAGCACTTCCAGTTCTCGGCGATCGTCGTGCCGACCGACACCCCCGGCTACCTCATCCAACGGGCCGTGGCCACCATGGGCCACGTGGGCGGGCAGCACTGCGAGGTCGTGTACGACAACGTGCGGGTGCCGCGCGAGAACCTGCTCGGCGAGCGCGGCCGCGGGTTCCTCATCAGCCAGAAGCGCCTCGGACCCGGTCGCATCTTCCACTGCATGCGGTGGCTCGGCCAGGCCGAACGGGCCTTCGAGATCATGTGCGACCGCGCCCTCACGCGCTACGCCCACGGCTCGCTGCTGGCCGAGAAGGGCGTGATCCAGCAGATGGTCGCCGAGTCGGCGGCCGAGATCCAGGGCCACCGGCTGATGACGCTCGACGCCGCCCGCGCCCTCGATGCCGGCACCGAGGCGCGCGTCGAGATCTCGCTGATCAAGTTCCACGGCGCCAAGATGCTGCACAACGTCATCGACCGGGCCATCCAGGTGCACGGCGCCATGGGCGTCACCGCCGACCGACCGCTCGACAAGATGTACCGCGAGGCGCGCTACGCCCGCCTCTACGACGGGCCCGACGAGGTGCACCACATGGTCGTCGCCCGCAACATGCTGAAGAACTACAAGAACCGGGCGCCCTGGAGCTGACCCTGGGGGTCAGGAGGTCGGCACCAACGAGGCCATGAGCTCCATCGTGGCCTCCGCCCCGGGCGACGACGTGGGGATCACCGCGACGAAGTCGGTGGCGCCGACCTCGGCGTAGGCCCGGACCCCGGCCTCGATCGCGGTGGCATCGCCGATCACCGCGACGTCGGCCGGATCGGCGGCGCCACCGCGGTCGAGCGTGGCGCGGTACGACGGGATCTGGCCGTACATCTGGAACGTCTCGTTGACCACCGCCCGGCCGGTGGCGGCGTCGTCGGTGAGGAGCACCGGCACCATGGCGACGAAGCGGGGCGCAGGGCGGCCGGCGTCCGCGGCAGCGCCACTCATCGTCGCGACGGCGACGTCGCGCAGGTAGTCGATGCCGCCCATCCACGTGATGGTGCCGTCGGCGAGACGCCCACAGAGGCGCAACATCGCCGGGCCGAGAGCGGCCACGAGCACGGGCGGCTTCGTGGCGCCCGCCACCGACACCTGCGCGGTCACGCGGTACTCGTCACCGTGGTGACGCACGACCTCGCCCGCGAGCAAACCGTTCAGGATGGTGAGGTACTCACGGGTGTGCGGGATCGGTCTCGAGTAGTCGAGACCGAGGCTGTTCTCGATGAAGAAGCGGTGGCTCAGCCCGATGCCGAGGGCGAGGCGATTGCCGGTCGCGTCCTGCGCCGTGAGGGCCTGAGCCGCCAGCACCGTCGGGTGCCGGGGGTACGTCGGCACGACCGCGGTGCCCAGTTCGATGCGCGTGGTCTCCCGACCGGCCAGGGCCAGCGCCATCAGCGCGTCGACCGTGCCGACCTGCGGCAGCCACACCGACGCGAAGCCGGCGGCCTCGGCGGCGACGGCGCGCGCCACCAGCGTGTTCGTGCCCGCCGGATCGCCGGGCATGGAGAGCATGGTGCCGAGACGCATGGTGGGCTCCTCCGTCGTGAGGGCCGCAAGCTAGGGATCGCCGATCCGTCGCGTCAAGGACCCGACGTTCGAGGCCGGCCCCCGGCCTCGCTAAGGTGCCGCGATGGTCAACTTCGGCGTCATGATCTTCCCCACCGACAAGGCGATCAACCCGATGGAGGTGGCCCAGGAGGCCGAAGCCCGCGGGTTCGAATCGATCTGGTTCCCCGAGCACAGCCACATCCCGACGAGTCGTGAGACGCCGTGGGGCGGCAACCCCAAGGCGCCGCCGCTTCCCGAGGAGTACTGGCGCACGCACGATCAGTTCGTGGCCCTGGGCATGGCCGCGGCGGTGACCAAGACGATCAAGGTCGCCACCGGCATCACGCTGGTCGCCCAGCGCGACCCGATCTGGTTGGCCAAGCAGGTCGCCACGGTCGACGCCCTGTCGGGCGGACGCTTGCTGTTCGGCATCGGCTACGGCTGGAACAAGGAGGAGCTCGCCCATCACGGCGTGCAGTACGCCGATCGGCGCGCGGTGCTGCGCGAGCGCATCCTCGCCATGAAGGAGATCTGGACGAAGGACGAAGCCGAGTACCACGGCGAGCACGTCGACTTCTCTCCGCTGTGGTCGTGGCCCAAGCCGGCACAGACGCCGCACCCACCGATCATCCTCGGCGGCACCGCCGGGCCGAAGACGATGGCCCACATCGTCGAGTTCTGCGACGGGTTCATGCCGATCGCCGGCCGGTCCGACATCGCCCCACAGATCGCCCAGATCCGCCAGATGGCCAGCGACGCCGGGCGCGATCCGGCAACCATCGAGTTCGGACAGTTCGGCACCCCGGCCAAGCCCGAGATCGTCGAGCAGATGATCGGGCTCGGCCTCACCCGCATCGTGTTCGGTCTGCCGCCGGCCGGGGCCGACCAGGTGATCCCGCTGCTCGACCGCTACGCCGAACTGGCCAAGCAGTACACCTGAGCGCGCGGTGCGCGTCACTCGCGGGCGCGCACCACGAAGCGGTACCCGACGCCGGCGTCGGTGAGGATGTACGTCGGCCGGGCCGGGTCGGGTTCGAGCTTGCGCCGCAGGTGCGTCAGGTGCACGCGCAGCGCGCTCGTGTCGCTGGCTCCGTTCGGCCACACCGACCGCAACACCTTCTCCTGCGTGACCAGCCGGCCCGGCTGGCGGGCCAGCGCGTCCAGGATCGCCCACTCGGTCGGCGTGAGCCGCACCGGTTCGCCGCCCACCACCGCGGTGCGGTCGTCGAGGTCGAGGGTGAAGTGGTCGGTGGTCACCACGCTGGCGGTGCCCACGGGCTGGCGCCGGCGCAGCGCAGCCCGCAGGCGGGCCACGAGCTCGTTCATGCTGAACGGCTTGGTGACGTAGTCGTCGGCACCAGCGTCGAGCGCGGCCACCTTGTCTCGTTCGGCGTCGCGCACCGACAGGATCACGATCGGCACGTCGCTGCGTTCGCGCAGCGTGACCACCACCTGATGACCCGACATGTCGGGCAGGCCGAGGTCGAGGATGACCGCGTCGGGGTTCAGCGAGGCCGCCGCCGCCAACGCGTCGTGACCGGTGGCGGCGACGGTGACCTCGAAGCCGCGGGCCTCCAGGTTGAGCGACAACGACTGGGTGATGCGGGACTCGTCGTCGACGACGAGGATGCGGGTCATGAGGCGCTCCGTTGCGCTGGTGCCGCGCCGTGGCTCGGCTCGGACGGGAGGACGATCGACGCCGTGAGCCCGCCGCCGTGCGTGGTCTCGAAGCGGAGGTGGCCGCCCATGGCGGTGACGAAGCCGTTGGCCACCGCCAGGCCGAGGCCCACGCCGGCATGGGCCGACGTGTCGCCCAGACGCTGGAACGGCTCGACCATGCTGGCCATCTGCTCGGGCGGTACGCCCGGGCCGTGATCGACGATGCGCAGCACGACCTCGGCCCCGGCCCCACCCGCCTCCACCAGCACGCTGGTGCCCGGCGCAGCATGGGCACAAGCGTTCGCCAGCAGATTGGCGACGGCCCGCTCCAGCAGGGCGGCGTCGGCGTGGGCCAGCGGGGTGGCGTCGGGGACGTCGATGTCGACGGGGGTCGAGGTGTCGGACAGGCTCGCCAGCGCCGACCCCACGATGTCGTCGAACGCCACCGGGCCGAGCCGCAGCTCGAGCGCGCCGGCCTGCAGCCGGCTCATGTCGAGCAGGTTGCCGACCAGCCGGTCGAGCCGGTCGGCCTCGGCGTCGATCGTGGTGTGGAACTGACGCACCGCGTCGGCGCTCCAGTCGACCTCGTCGCCCAGCAGGCTGGTGACCGCGGCCTTGATCGACGACAGCGGCGTGCGCAGGTCGTGGGACACGGCGCGCAGGATGGCGGTGCGCAGGGCGTCGGCCTGCTCCAGAGCGGCGACGCGCGCCGCCTCGGTCTGCAGCTCCCGTGCGCTGATCGCCAGGGCGAGGTGACCGGTGAGTGCCCGCAGCAGACCGCGGTCGGCGCCCGACAGCGGCCTGCCCTCGCGCATCGCCAGCACCGGCCCGTCCGGGCTGCCCAGCGCCGTCACGTCGGCGTCGTCCGGCGTGCCGATGGGCGCACCGGCCGCGGCCAGCTCGACCCAGCCGAGGGGCGACGGCGTGAAGATCCCCACGGCCTCCAGCCCGAGCGTGGTGCGCAACTGGGTGAGCAGCGCCGGCAGCGGGTCGACCTCGGCCACCAAGGTGGCCGTGCTGCCGGCCAACGTCTCGGCCTCGGCCCGCGCCCGGGACGCTTCGGCACTGAGCCGGGCCGAGCGGTTCACCAACGTGCTCACGGTGGCGGCCACCGCCACGAACATCACGAGCGCGACCAGGTCGGTCGCCTTGTCGATGGTGAGCCGGTGGACGGGCGGCACGATGAAGTAGTTGGCGGTGGCCGCCGAAGCCAGGGCGCCGGCCAGGCCGGGCCCGAGGCCACCGACGGCGCCGGCGGCGAGCACGATGCCGAGGTACAGCAGCAGGCCGACGGCCAGGTTGTCGTCCTCGGACGACACGAGCGCGGCCGTCAGCAGCGGCAGGCCCACCAGCAGGACCAGCCATCCACTCACCCGTCGGCGCATGGGGAGCAACACGGGCCGTCGAGGCGCGAAGGGCAGCCGCACGGCGTGAGTCTCACACGTCGCGGTGCGGGGCGACGGGTGCGAAGTCACCTGGAATCTTCGCAGCGAGTTAACGACCCGGCCTCGCCGGCCGAGAAGCACGGCGACGCCGAGGGCAGGCATCGCCGCAGGTGACGGTACCCGCGCCACCGTTCTCGACCGTTCTGATGCGCGTTGCAGTCGACGCGCCGACGACGGTGCCCGTTCACTGGCACTCGTGCAAACGCTGACACCCGTGGACTCGACCGTCGAACGTCGTGCGCCCGTCGACCCCCTGCGATACCGGCTCAAGACCCGCCTGCTCGGTCAACCGCTGCACAGCGAGCGCCTCGCCCACGAGACACTGGGTCGGCCCACCGCGTTGGCCGTGTTCGCCTCCGACAACCTCTCGTCGTGCGCCTATGCGACGGAGGAGATCCTGCGGGTCCTCGTGCCGTACGTGGGCCTCGTGGCGTTCTCACTGGTGACCCCGGTCACGATCGCACTGCTCGTGGTGCTCGGCTTCCTGATCCTGTCGTACCGCCAGACGATCAAGGCCTACCCGTCGGCCGGCGGCGCGTACATCGTGACGCGCGACAACTTCGGTTTGCTGCCCGCGCAGGTGGCCGGCGTGGCGCTGCTCACCGACTACGTGCTCACGGTGGCCGTGTCGGTGGCCGCCGGCACCGACGCGCTCGCCTCGGCCGTGAGCGGGTTGTCGCCCTACAAGCTGTGGATCGCCATCGGTTTCGTGGGCATCATCGCCTGGGGCAACCTGCGGGGCACCAAGGAGTCGGGGAAGCTGTTCGCCGCCCCCACCTACTTCTTCATCGCCAACATGGGCGTGCTGCTCGGCGTGGGCGCCTACCGCCTGGCTACGGGTGGTCTGGTGAAGGGCGCCACCAACCTGCCGGGCATGGAGGAGGTCGGTGGCCACACCGGTGGCGGCCTGCTCATGGGGGCATCGCTGTTCATCGTGCTCAAGGCGTTCGGTTCGGGCGGTGCCGCGGTGACCGGCGTGGAGGCCATCTCGAACGGCGTGCCGGCGTTCCGGCCGCCGGCGTGGAAGAACGCCCGCTCCACCCTGGTGATCATGGGCACCGCGCTCGGCGTCATGTTCCTGGGTCTGTCGGTGCTGGCCTCGAAGGTGCACGCCATGCCGTACAAGAGCGGTGACCCCACCGTGATCTCGCAGGTGGGCAGGGGCGTGTACGGCGCGTCGGCGGCCGGCCACCTGTTCTTCTACCTGCTGCAGGTCGGCACGATGCTGATCCTTGTGCTGGCGGCCAACACGAGCTTCGCGGACTTCCCCCGCCTGGCGTCGTTCCACGCCAGTGACAACTTCATGCCCCGCCAGTTCATGGTGCGCGGCCATCGCCTGGTGTTCTCCAACGGGATCATCTTCCTCGCGGTGACCTCGGTCATCACGCTGCTCGGCACCGGCGGAAAGGTCAGCCGGCTCATCCCCCTGTACGCCATCGGCGTGTTCACCAGCTTCACGCTCTCCCAGGCCGGCATGACCAAGCACCACATCCGCGAGAAGGAGCAGGGCTGGCGGCTCGGGGTGTTCGTGAACGGCATGGGCGCGCTGCTCTCGCTGCTCGTGCTGGGCATCGTCGCCTACGTGAAGTTCCCCGAAGGCGCCTGGGTGATCGTGGTGCTCGTGCCGGTCATGGTGCTGGGCCTCGTGCGCTTGAACAAGGCCTACGAGACCGAGGAGCAGGAGCTGCTCGACGACGTCCACGTGCTGGCCGCGGCACCGGTGCGCCGCGAGCACGCGGTGGTCGTGCTGGTCGACAACCTGGACGCCGCCACGGCCCGGGCCCTGCAGTACGCGCGCACGCTGGTGGCCATCGACCTCCGCGCCGTGCACTTCGACATCGACGGCTGGAAGACGGAGCAGCTGACCGAGTCGTGGCAGCGGCTCGGTCTGGCCCGGTTCCCGCTCGACATCATCGAGTGCCCCGATCGGCGCATCACCCGCGCCGCGGTGGACATGGTCGTCGACAGCACCGCCGGCGGCGACACCGAGGTCACGGTGCTGATCCCGCGGCGCGAGTACACCAAGGTCTGGCACCGCTTCCTGCACGACCGGTCGTCGGCGGCGATCTCGGCCGCGTTGGCCTCGGTCGCCCACTGCAACGTCACGATCGTGCCCTACCACCTGGGCGAGGGCGAGGGCGACGGCAGATCCAAGCCGATCAAGACCCCCCCGTCGAACAACGGCAACGGGCTGGCGCACGCCGGAGGCACCACGCTGGCCGACGAGCGCATCGTGATCGACGGCGACGACGGCAACGGCACGCGCATCGGTGCCCTCGTCGCCCGCCAGCACGCCACCGTGGCCGGGCGCATCCAGCTGCTGCGCGTGCAGCCGTGGGGCAGCTCGCCCAGCCTGGAGTGCCGGGTCACCGACGGCACCGGCACGGTGACCGCGGTGTTCCTCGGCCGCCGCGAGATCGGCGGCGTGCGGATCGGCACGACCGTGCGACTGAGCGGCAGCGTCAGCGAGACCCACGGTCGCCTGGTGATCATCAACCCGGTGTATGAGCTGCTCTCGGTGCCGCCCGCGCCGGCCGCGCCCGGTCAGCACTGACGGCCGAGCGGGCGCGGCCGGTACCGGATGTCACGCACCGGTGAGGATGCAGCGTGCGGCGTCTTCGCTGTCGCCCGTCACCAGCACGAGCACCTCATCGCCCTCGCGCAGCACGGTGTCGCCGCGCGGCACCACCACGCGGTCGGAGCGCAGGATGGCCACCACCGTGGAGTCGCGCGGCAGGCCGAGCTCGACGATCTCACGGTTCGCCGCGGGCGAACCGACGGCTAGCGTGACCTCGGCCAGACGGGCCTTGCCACCGTCGAAGGACAGCAGGCGCACGAACGTGCCGACGCTCACCGCCTCCTGGACCAGCGCGGTGATGAGGTGCGGGGTCGACACCGCGACGTCGACACCCCACATCTCGTTGAACATCCACTCGTTCTTCGGGCTGTTCACCCGGGCGACCACGCGCCGCGTGCCGAACTCCTGCTTGGCCAGCAGGGAGATCACCAGGTTGTCCTCGTCATCACCGGTGACCGACGCGACCACGTCGGCGTCGTCACAACCGGCGGCCGCCAACGTAGAGACCTCGCACGCGTCGGCTTCGAGCCAAGCGACGCCCGCGGGTTCGCCGATTCGACGCTGGCGGGCGACCACGCCCGCGTCGTTGTCGACGATGACGACCTCGTGCCCGCTGCCGGCGAGCTCCTGGGCGATGAACCGGCCGACGCTCCCCCCGCCGGCGATGATGACCTTCATGACGGGGACCCTCCGGTCAAGCTGAACTCGCTGTCGGCCACGGCCACGAAGAGCACGTCACCGTCCTGCACCACCGCGTCGGGCCGGGGCACCTGGGAGGCCCCGTCCCGCGACAGAACGATCACGCGGGCGCCCGGTGCCTGTTGCTCTACGACAGCGACCGTGCGCCCGGCCAATGCGGCCGGCACCGTGCGCTCCACGATCATCACGTTGGCGCTCGGATCGATCCACTGGACGCCGCTGACGTCGGGCAGGATGCGCCGCAGCACGCGCTCGGTGGCCCACGCCACGCTGGCCACCGTGGCGATGCCCAACCGCTCGTAGATCGCAGCCCGCCGCGGGTCGTAGATGCGCGCTACGACGCGGGGCACGGCGAAGGCCTCGCGCGCCACGCGCGCCACGCGCATGTTCGAGTTGTCGCCGCTGGTCACCGCGGCGACGGCGTCGGCCCGCTCGATGCCGGCCTCGAGCAGACGGTCCCGATCGAAGCCGACGCCCTGCACCGTGGTGCCGGCGAACGCCGAGCCGCCCGAGTCGCCGATCAGGCGGCGAAACGCATCGGGGTTGCGGTCGATCACCGCGACCGAGTGACCGGCCTGGACCAGCTCGAGCGCGAGCGAGGAACCCACCCGACCACAACCGGCCACCACGACGTGCACGCCATCATCCCTCTCGCCGAAACCTGAGCAGCGTAGGAACGGGCCGGGGCCTGGGCCCTTCGATGTCATCTCCCCTGGTCAGGCGAGAACCGACCGTTACGTTCGCGCAAAGCTGGCGGACGCGACGGCCAGCAGGTCGCTCACGGCGACGGCGAGGCGGCGGTGCTCGATCGACGCGCCCGCATCGGCACCCGGCACCAGCACGAGCTGGCCGACGACCGCACGCCCCCGCACCACCGGCACGGCCACCCCGTCGAGCGGCAGCTCGAAGCCCTCGGGCGCCCAGTGCAGGGTCGCCACGTCCATGCTCCCGTCGCGCCGCATCGGCACGAGCCCGTGGGTGATGCGCGCCGCCGGCTCGTAGCGGCACGTGCTCAGGTGCATGACCGTGGTGAGCATGGCGGTCGCCGACTCGGCCGTCACGTCGAAGTCTCCGACGGCGGCGACGGCCACGAGCTGGCGCCAGTGGTCGAGATCGTCGGCCAGTGTCGACACCTGAGCCGCCCGGCGGCGACGTCGGGCGTTCAGCTCGGCAGCCACGAGCCCGACCACGACCAGCAGACCGATCGTGGTCAGGTCAACGTGGTCGTCGACGCGCAGCGTGTCGTACGGACGGGTGTGGAAGAAGTTGTAGGCCAGCGCGGCGGCGACGGCGGTGACCACGGTGGCCCGGCGGTCGCTGGCCGCCGCGGTGACCACCACGACGAGCACCAGCAGCAGCGCCACGTTGGTGGTGCCGAACGCGCTGCGAGCGGTGGTGAGCACACCGGCGATCAGAATCGCGGCGGCGGGGCCGAGCATCAGTGCAGCGGACGGTTCACGGCGAGAGTCCATGTGATCTTCGTACCCCCACGACGGTCTCAGGGGAACCCCCTTCACGCGACGTGAACGCCGGGCCGGATCGGCCGTTGCGCCGGCGTGAAGATCGATGCCTGCGCCGCTCAGGAACGGTGGCGGCTTCTTCAACGCCAACTCGGCCCACCCCTATGAGAGCCCGAACGGTGGACGAACCTGCTGCAGAACTACCTGCTGCTGCTCATCCCCGTGGCGATGACGGTCACCTTCGGCGCGATGGCCGGATCGAAGCGACAAGGTCGCGTGCTGCTGGTGGTGTTCGACGACACGCCCGGCGGCGGGCTCACGGTCGTGCTCGAGATGCCCGTGGCCCCGGTCCAGTCCCTGGCCTCCGAGCACTCGGAGCTGGCGTCGTGACACGCGTGCTCGTGGTCGACGACGACCCCGCCATCCGGCGCACCCTGCTGGCCAACCTGGAGGCCCGCGGGTACGAGGTGCAGGTGGCGGCCGACGGACGCACCGCGCTCACCCTGGCCGCCGATCGCCGACCCGACGTGGTGCTGCTCGACCTCGGCCTGCCCGACATCAAAGGCATCAGCGTCGTGCAGGGCCTACGGGGCTGGACCGACGTGCCCATCGTGATCCTGTCGGCCCGCGAGACCGAGGCCGACAAGGTGACCGCGCTCGACGCGGGCGCCGACGACTACGTGACCAAACCGTTCGGCATGAACGAGCTGCTCGCCCGGCTGCGAGCTGCGCTGCGCCGGCATCAGCCGTCGGCCGCCGCCCCGGTGGTGACCACGCCCGACTTCGAGCTCGACCTGGCCAACCGGACCGTCGTGCGCACCGACGGCACGCCGTCGCGCCTGACCCCGACCGAGTGGCAGGTGGTCGAGTTCCTGGTGCGCCACGCCGATCAGCTCGTGACCCAACGCCAACTGCTGGCCCACATCTGGAGCTCGCCGGCCGAGATCGACACGAGCCTCATGCGCGTCCACATGGCCCACATCCGACGCAAGCTCGAGCCCGATCCGGCCCGACCCCGCTACTTCCGGACCGACCCGCACCTCGGGTACCGGTTCACCACGGGTCGTCCCGACGACTGAGGACGTCAGATCTCGATGGAGGTGCCCGCTTCCAGCCGTTCGGTTCTGGAGCGATGCGGGAACCCGGACCCGTCGAACGGCTCCGCCGATCAGAGGTCGACGGTGCCGTCGATGCACGTGACCCCGTGACCGCCGATCCACACGTCGCCCTGCTCGTCGAGCTCGACGTGGACCCGACCGGCCCGCCCCATGGCCGTGCCCTGGCTGGCGACGTAGGGCGCCACCGCCCGGCCCGTGCCGAGCAACCACTGGGCGACCGAGGCGTTGAGGCTGCCGGTGACCGGGTCCTCCACCGTCGCGCCGTCCTTCGGGAAGAAGGCCCGCACCTCGTACGCGAACGGCGCGCCGTCCGGGTACGGGCCCACGACGCCGATCTTGAGGTCATCGACGAACCCCGGACGCAACGCCAGCACCGCCTCGGCGTCGACCAGCATCACCGCGACCCAACCCGGCCCGTTGTCGACCCACTGGCTGTCGACCACATCGCAGGCGGCGACGTTCAGGATCGCCGTGAGCCGGGCCACCAGCTCGTCGTCGAGCGCGCCGTGGCGGAGCACGGGCGGCGCGGCAAAGGCCAGTCCGCCGTCGGGCCGACGGCGGACGCGCACCAGGCCGATGACGCACTCCTGCACAACGACCTCGCCGCCGGCCGCCACACCGCCGCTGCGCAGCCAAGCGTGTGGGGGGACCGGCGAACGGGAGCTCGGCCACCGGCGTGAAGATGCGGACCTTGTAGTCGGCACGCCAGGCCCGCCGGTGGGGGCGGCAATGGCCGGGGCTCGTCAGCTCTGCTGCTTGTAGAAGCGATCACGGCGGGGCGGAGCCTCCCGGCCGACGAAGGGGGGTCGCGTCGGCCGGGAGGTCCAACCTGAACCAGGTCGGCACCCGACGACGAGCGGGCGGGACGCCCCCGGGCACCACCTAGGTGAGCGAGGGGTTCCCGAACGGGCGACGGTTTACACCTGCATCCGGGAACATTTCCTCTGGTCAGCGCCGTACCCCGCGCGGTTGGCCCGTTCGGGGGAGTTCAAACCGCCGCGCCCGCCCGTAGCGTTGATCCCAGGCGGTCGGTTCTCTGGATCGGCGGCTCGCTGTCCCGGTGTTGTCGCCCGCGCGCCGGGGCAGCTTCGCGCCCGCCCTCAGCTCGGCCGGTACGGGGCGAGGTCGAGCTCCGGGTACCGCCGTTGCACATCGCACAGGGTCTGCGCGTTCCAGTAGGGGTCACCGGGGGGCGGGAAGCCGAACAGGTCGCGCTCGCGCACGGTCATGCGTTCGATGGCCTGGACCCAGTGGGGCGACAACGCACTGTCGGGCCAGGCCATCTTCCCGGCCCACGGAGCACCCCGCGCCACGTAGTCGGCCAGCAGCACGAAGCGGGATCGACCGGGCGCGCCGAAGTTCGTGGCCCGATGGAACACATCGGTGCGGTACATGAGCAACGTGCCGGCGGAGCCCACCACCGGCACCTCGACGTCGGCGAAGCACCCGCGACGCACCGAGTACCACCAGCCCGGTTCAGGGTCGTCGGCCACCATCGGGAGGTGTCCGGTGTGACCGACCGGCACGATCATCGTGGGGCCGTCCGGCCCGGTCACGTCGCTCAGCAGGATGAAGGTGGTGATCTGGGCGCCGGCACCGTCGTTGCGGGGCACGACGATGGTGTGGTTGCCGAAGTCACGGTGATGGGGCTGGTCGTAGTCGATGGCCCCGGCGTACTTGGCCCACAGCTCGCTCTTGTAGAGCGCGAGGTCGCGCCGGCCCAGGTAGCGCTCGACGGCATCGACCAGATCGGGGTGGAACGCCAGCCGGTTCAGGTCCCACCCGCCGAACGGGAAACGGAGGTTGCCGGCGAACTGGCTGCGAGCCAGGCGTGCGTGCGGCGCGGCGCCCGGGTCGGCGAAGTAGTCCTCGGGGCGCGGGAAGTTGCGCCACAGTGCCTCGCGGGCCTGGTGCAGCTCGGCGGCGGCCAGGAAGCCGGGGACGATGCAGTAGCCGTGGGTTCGAAGGTCTGCGAGCGCAGGATCGCCGACGTGCACCGGACCGACGATACTCAGGCCGCCACGAGAGGAGCCCACCATGGCGGCGTCCTCGGGTGCGCTGGGGCGTGCCGCGCGGCAACCACGGACCTACAGGTCGTACGCCGCGCTCAGCTCGTCGAACGCTCTCTCGACCGTGGCCAGCGTCAGGTCGCGCGGCAGGCGGGCGATGAGCTGGTCGGCACCCGCTTCGGCGAAGGCGTGAGCGTGCTCGGCACCGGCGTGGTCACGTGCCGGGCTCACCGTGATCGTCACGTCATCGATGCTGCGGTCGCCGGCATCGGCCAGGAGCGAACGCAGCTGCTGCCGGCGCGACGCCAGCCCCACGGGGTCCAGGTTGAAGGGGAACCAGTGGGCGTCCAGCCGCACGACGCGCCGCAGCGCGATGTCGCTCTCGCCACCGATGTGGATGGGCGGGTGCGGCTGCTGCACGGGCTTGGGGTAGGCGCGGCACGGCGCCAGCTTCCAGAACTCACCGTCGAACTGCGATACGGGGTCGCGCCACAGCGTGCGCATCAGCTCGATGTACTCGTCGTTGCGCCGGCCGCGGTCGGCGAAGGGCACGTCGAGTGCCTCGAACTCCTCGCGCTGCCAGCCCACGCCGATCCCGAAGTCGAAGCGGCCGCCCGACAGCCAGTCGACGTTGGCGACCTCCTTGGCCGTGTACAGCGGGTTGCGTTGCGGCACCAGGCACACCGCCGTGCCGATGCGCACCCGGGTCGTGATGGCGGCACACCACGCCAACGTGGTGAACGGCTCGGCCAGGCCGCCCTCGCCCTTGATCGGGAAGTCGCCCGTGGCTGCGTAGGGGTAGTTCTTGTCGTGCTGGTCGAAGAGCACGACGTGCTCGCCCAACCACAGCGACTGGATGCCGCGCTCGTCGGCCAGACGGGCGACGGCGGCGAGGAGCTCTGGCGTGTTGGGCGGCACGGTGAGCCCGAGGAAGAGTCCGATGCGCATGCGCGGAACCTACCCGCTTCCTCTGCGGGCGTCCGCCTCCCGGGCCTACCATGCGCCGATGCCCGACCCCGTCCCGTCGCTCGTGGTCGTCGGCACGGTGCTGCAGACCCCGACGCCGACGGCGCTGCAGGTCCTGCGGGACGTGGCCGTCGTGGTCGGCGACGACGGCGTCATCACCGCCGTGCAACCGGTCGGCTCCATCGAAGCAGCGGCGGCCACGGCGGCCGCCCGACGCGTCGAACGCCTGGCCACGGGCGAGCGCCTGCTGCCGGGCCTGATCGACACGCATCTGCACGCGCCCCAGTGGCCGCAGCTCGGCACGGGCCTCGACCTGCCGCTCGAGCAGTGGTTGTTCGAGAGCACCTTCCCGCTCGAGGCGCGCTACGCCGACGGCGCGTTCGCCCAGCGCGTGTGGGAGGACATGGTGCCGTGCCTGCTGGGCCACGGCACCACCACGGCGGTGTACCACGCGTCCATCCACGAGGAAGCAACGCGGCAACTGGCGGCCACCTGCGTGGCCCACGGCCAGCGTGCCTTCGTGGGTCGGGTGGCCATGGATCATTCCGACGGCACGCCCACCTGGTACCGCGACGCCGATGCCGCCGCCTCGCTGGCCGCGTCGGCCCGGTCGATCGAGGCGATCGACGGTCTCGGCAGCGCGCTGGTGAGGCCCATCCTCACGCCGCGGTTCGTGCCGGCGTGCACCGACGAACTGCTGGCCGGCATGGGCGAGCTGGCCGCCCGCACCGGCACGATCGTGCAGACGCACTGCTCCGAGTCGGACTGGGAGCACGGGCACGTGCTCGATCGCTACGGCGGCACCGACACCGAGGCCTTGCGCCGCTTCGGTCTGCTGCGCGACCGGACCGTGCTGGCCCACGGGAACCACATCGGCGACGCCGACATGGCGCTCATCAGCGCCGCGGGCGCCGGCGTGGCGCACTGCCCGCTCTCGAACAGCTACTTCGCCAACGCGGTCTTCCCCGTGCGGCGGGCGCTGACCCGGGGCGTGAAGGTGGGTCTGGGCACCGACGTGGCCGGCGGCTGCCACCCGGGTCTGCTGCCCCAGTGCGTCAGCGCGGTCACGTCGTCGCGCATGGCCCACGACGGCGTCGACCCGGCGCGCTCCGCGAGCGAGCGCGGCGTGGCCGACAGCACCATCGACACCGTGACGGCGTTCCACCTCGCCACCGTGGGCGGGGCCGACCTGCTCGGCATCCCGTGCGGCCTGCTGGCCCCGGGCCGGGCCTTCGATGCGTTCGTGGTCGACCTGCACCGGCGGTCGGGCGCGCTGCGGGTGTGGGACGAGATCGACGACGACGCCCGCACCTTCGAGAAGATCGTGCGCCTGGCCGGCCCGGCCGACATCACCTCGGTGTGGGTCGCCGGGCGGCGGGTGCGGGGCTGACGGTCAGCCCACGTACCCCTCGGGCAACAGGGTGTCGTGGTCGTCGGGCACGGCCAACCGGACGATGTCGTCGGCCCGGTCGGGGTGGGTCGCCAGCAACGCCGCGGCCCGGCCGCCCTCGAAGCAGTCGCCGACGAACCCCGGGGCCATCGTGGCGCCGAACAGCGCCCACGAACCACCGGGGACGAGCTCGCCCGCCTGCCACGTGCCCGCCCGGACCACGTGCTGCACGCGCTGGCCGGTGGCCAGGTCGTGACCGAGCACCACGACCTCGCTCGTACCGTCGGGGTGCAGGAGCACGAGGCGCATCGGGTCGCCGCGGTAGAAGTGCCAGACCTCGTCGAACACCAGCCGGTGGAAGCGCGACGCGCTGGGCGGGTCGGCGCAGTAGAGGCCGAGCATGGCGGTGCCCACGGGGCCTCCGGCGGCGGTGCGTTCGGCACTGCGGTAGGTGTTCACGAAGAAGGTGCCCTCGATGGGCAGGTCCTCCATGCCGTAGTGGTCGACCAGTTGGCGTACGACAGGATCCACCGCGGGCACCGTACCGTCGGGCACCGGTACCGTGAGGGGCCGATGAGCGATGACGGTGAGCTGTTCGACGATGCCGCGCTGGCGCTGCTGAGCGAGGTCTGGATCCCGGTGGGCGTGCCCGGCTACAGCGGCGCGGCCAAGGCCGAGCGCCAGCGGGTGCTCGACCGTCGCTTCGGCGCCGACGGCTGGCGCTTCGCCCACGTGGTGCGGGGCAGGCTCGTGCCGGCCCGCGAGGCGATCACCGAGTACGAGGAGGCGTACCGCCGCTTCCTGCGCGACCGTCCGGCGCTGGTCGCGTTCCTCACCGAGCGGTGCGGCAACGTCTACGACGACAACGTCACCAACGTGTACGACGGCGACTACCACCAGCCCCACGCGGCCATGAACCACTACCAGGACATCTCGGTGCGCCGGGTGATCGCCGAGCTGGTCGACGATCCGGCGTGGCCGTCGGTGACCGGCACCGACACCGCCGTCGCCGATCTGCAGGACCTGGGCACCGGTGTGGTGCACGCGCTGCCGCGGGCCCAGGGCTTCCGCGGCCGGTTCCTGCTGCAGATCCGCGAACCCACATCGCCCGGCTACTGCCTGAACCCGGCCGTGGTGCCGATGTACGACCAGACGCTGCTCACCACACTGCCCGACCACGTGAGCTGGTACCACGCCGAGGGTTGTGCCCACCTGTCGGTGGAGGCCTTCTGGCAGATGAGCAAGGTCGTCGAGGTCCGCTACGACCGCTTCCTCGCCCTCGGCGCCGCCCGCGCCCACGCCCTCGATGGCATCTGACCCGCACCCGGTCTCACCGACGATGCTGCTCGGCCCGCTGAGCCTCGACCGCTACGTCGACGAGGGCACGGTGCTGCCCGGCGGCGGCATCCTGAACATGGCGTTCCACTGGAGCCGACTCGGCCTCCCGTTCGAACTGGTCTCGCGCATCGGTCACGACCGCGCCGACCTGTTCCAATCGTTCCTGCGCCACCACCGCATCATCGCCACCCCCGATCTGGTGCGGCCCGGTCGGTCGGCGTCGATCGACATCCGCATCGGTGCCGATCGCCAGCCCCACATGGGCAACTTCGTCGACGGCGTCGGCGCGTCGTTCCGGATGACCGACGGCGAGGAGGACCGGGTGCGCCACGCCCGGCACGTGCACACCGTGCTCGTACGCAGCGCGGCCGACGAGGTGCGGCGCCTGCACCGCGCCGGTCGCCTCGCGGGCGTGGAAGCCTCGGGCGACTTCCTGAGCCTGCGGCGCTGGACGGTCGAGCAGTTCGCGGCGGTGATGGCAGCGCTCGACGTCGCGTTCATCGGCTGGCCCGGTGCGCCCGACGACCCGATCATCGCGAGCGTGGCCGACGTGACCCGGTCACTCGGACGCCTGCTCGTGGTCACATTGGGGTCGCGTGGCGCGCTGGTGGTCGACGGCCGCGATGGCGCCCGATCCGAGCGGTTCTTCCCCGCGGTGGCCCGGCCTGTCACCGGCACCACCGTCGGGTGCGGCGACGCGTTCATCGCGGCGTTCCTGGCCGCGTGGTGGACGTACCGCGACATCGACGGCGCGGTCGCCGCAGGCGCCGCGGCCGGGGCCGCCGCGGTCGACTGGCGCCGACCGCTGCCCGACGAGGCCTACGTCGGGTGAGCGACGGTCAGAGGAACCGGGCGAAGTGGTTGCGCACCGTCAGTCGGTAGGCATCGGCGATCTCGTCGTCACTCATGCGATGGCGCAGTCGGAGGTTCTCGTAGCCCTCGAACAGCAACGCGGTGTGCACGGAACCGATGATGGTGGCCCGCTCGACCGGACGCAGCTGGGCGAGCTCGGGCACGAAGAGGTCGTGCAGGTGCTGCACGAACGAGGCGCGGTGGACGTCGAGGAGCGCCCGCACCGCTTCGTCACGCGCCGCGCGCGCCAGCACGGCCCGCAGCTGTGGCGTGAGGTGGCGAAAGAGGTCGAGCCGCTGACGGACCAGGTACGCGAGGCGCTCGACGAGCGGCGCGCTGGTGGGGGGTGGTACGAACTCCAGCAGGCGACGGTTGCGGTCCACGGCGCGCTCGAAGGCGGCGTAGATGAGCGCATCGAGATCGGGGTGGTAGCGGTAGATCGAGCGCAGGGACACGCCGGCCCGATCGGCGACCTGCTGCGCCGTCGGGAAGGGCTCACCGTCCCGGAAGAAGTCGAGGACGGTGTCGATCACCGCATCGTTGTTGCGGCCGCGTCGGGCGTGGCGTCCGTCGATGGGTGCCACTCCGATCTCCGTCGTCATCGTCCGCGTCAACGCCTGCGCCGTGCCCCACGTCTGCTCGCCCACGCTCACCGACGGTAGTGGTGACAGCGACAGCTGGCACGATCGTGGCCGGCAACTTACGCCGCTGACAAGGATGCCTTTGCTCCCGGGACCACGACCGCTGTCAGCACGTCACCCCGCGCGTTCGTACCGGGAACTCGGCAGAGGACGAATCAACGGATCGACGCCAACGAGCGACCATCCCAGGCACACCCTGGCCCGAGGGTCATGGCCATGACGAACGATCGGTCGATCTTCAACGAGTCGAGCTCTTGAAGGAATCGGGGCGCCCAATGGGATGGGACTCGCCCGTCCGACCGAAAAACGACAGCTGTCACCGCCACGGACGGCACCGCCGGGCCATGATCACGGGGTGAGCGACCTCGATGAGCTGAAGTCGGCGGTTATCGACGTGCTGGGCACGGCCGTGCTGGATCCGGAGGCGCTGCAGCGCAGCCTGGCCGAGCGGGGCCGCCTCCCGGCCGACCCCGACGCGTTGCGCGACGTGATCCTGTCCCACCCGACCTTCGTGACCGTGGCCGACGGCCTGTTCCACCTGCCCGCCCTCCTGGAGGGGACCACGTGGACCGTGTGGGTCGACCCCGACGACGCCGACGACGACATCGTTCGGGTGGAACCCCACCTTTCTCCCCTGGCGTGGTGGTTCGTCGAGGAGCCCGTCGAGGTCGAGACGGCCGACGGCCAACCGCTCGGTGAGGTCCGCGGCGAGTCCCTCTGGTCAGACGACCGCGAGATCGACGTGGTGAAGGGACCCGAGGGCTGGCTGGCGCCGTTCGCCGGTCAGTGGGCCGCGGTCGCCGTCGTCGACAGCCGCCTGCGCTGGACGGTGCTGAGCGACGCGCCCGACCCCGATACGACCCAGGCCGCGGCGATGAAGATCGGGTTCTCCCGGTCGGCGGTGGTCGAGGTGCTGAGCCGGCCCGGCCAGGCCGACGTCGTGTTCCGGTGCGTGCACGGCGATGACGCCGTGCTGGAAGCGCTGGCCGCCGGTGCACTGGGTGCCGCACCCGTCGCCCCGCTGCCCGAGCTGTACGCCGCCGCCGGGCTCGTGCTGCGCGACACGGTCGTCGCGCCGGACGACAGCGACTGGGCGACGTTCGAGTGGTGGCAGCCCCGACAGCGGCTGCGCGACCTGTTCGAGCTCGACGCGACCCAGATCGAAGCGGTCCTCACGGCGGTGGCCGCGTGCCACCTCGTCGGCGCACCCGCCACCGACCTCGACGCCGTGGCCGCGGCCTTTGACGAGCAGGCCCCCAGCGAGGCGCTGCTGGCCGAACTGCTGCGGCTCCACGTCGTGCCCGAGGACGTGGCGGACGTGCTCGACGCGCTGGCCGGCCGGCTCGCCGGGCCGCTCCCCCTGGGGCTGGTGCGGGTGCTGGCCCGGGCCAACGACATGAGCGGCGACGGCGGCCGGGCCGACGCGCTCGTGCAGGAGCTGCTGGCCCGGCACTGCGAATGGAAGCCGGTGCTGCTGGAGGCGGCCGCGTACGCCTCCGATCGGGGCGATGCGGTCGAGTCGTACCGGCTGCTCGGGCAGGCCGGTGTGCTCGCCACCGATCTGGCCATCGAGGAGCACTTCGACCCGAACTGGAAGGTCGGTCAGTTGTTGCGGCGCGAGGTGCAGGGGTTCGCCCGCAGCAGCCGCACGCGGGCGACGGTGGGCCGCAACGACCCGTGCCCGTGCGGGTCGGGCCGCAAGTACAAGGTGTG
Organism: Actinomycetes bacterium; assembly: GCA_031359995.1. Taxonomy (GTDB): domain Bacteria; phylum Actinomycetota; class Acidimicrobiia; order Acidimicrobiales; family Ilumatobacteraceae; genus JANMAT01. Next base: position 3,890 of record JANMAT010000059.1, on the reverse strand, counting down.
CCATCTCGGCAACGAGATGGCGTCGCTCGAGGATCGGGCATCGTGGCTGTACGACAAGGCCCGACGGTTCCTGCGCACCTACTTCGAGGACACGCTCGACGAGATCGGGCAGGCCATGGTGTCGACGATCGAGGACGAGGTCCCGCAGGACCTGATGGACGAGCTGGTGGCGTCGCCGTTCGTGGCCGACCTGGCGTTGCACGAGCTGCACCTGTTCGACCAGTTCCTCGGCATCCGTCGGTCGATCCTGCCGGCCGACGAGGTCACGCTGGCCCAACGGTGGCTCGGCGCGCCCCGGTCGCTGTTCGCGGTGACCCAGATCGGGCGGGACCAGATCCTGCTGATGGACGTGCGCACCGACGACCAGTACGTCATCGAAAGCATCCAGATGAGCGGCGACACCCCGATCGGCACGATGCTGGTGGGTCGGGCGTTGCCCGTGGGCGAGTCCAACCGCGGGTTCGGCGGGTTCATGACCGTGCCGCCCGAGGCGGTCGACGAGATGCTCGAGGTGCTCGCCACCAACGACGCCTTCGCCATCGCCGCGGCCCTCGGCTCGCTGTTCGGGCCTCTCACCTCCGACGACGATCACGAGGTTGCCGAGGAGTAGGCCGGGCAGTCCCGGCTTGTGGTGGTCGGGGAGGTCTGCGTCGAGGAGCTGGCGAACCGAGCCGGCATCTCGCGGCGCACCGGCTGCTTCTGCAACCCGGGCGCCGGCGAAGCAGCCCATGGTCTCGGCGTGGACGACATGGCGCGCTGGTTCGGCCGGCACGAACCGGTGTGGCCGGTCGACGTCCACGAAGGGATCCGACGCGAGCACGGCCGCGAGCTCGCGGCGATCAGGGTTTCGGTCGGTGTGGCGACCGACTTCGCCGACGTCTACCGGCTGATGTGCTTCCCCCAGCGGTCCGTCGATCGCCGCATCGGCGAGCTCGGGCACGCCGAGTTCGGCGTGGAAGCACTGCACCCGTCCGCAACCAGCGGCACATCGAGTAGACCGCCCGCTTGGCTCGCGTTGGTGGCTCGTCGACGACAGACATGGTCGCCACCAAGCGATCGGATGGCGCCGTGGTGGCGTTCTGGAAACAGGCCGACGGGAATGCGCACCAGACAACACGTCGCGCCGCCGGTCCGCAGTGCGTAGTGAAACTCCGACGAAGGAGACCTCGGCTCGGAAGCCGCCGAGCCGTTCATCGGAGCGCCCGTCGGTCCGGGTGTCCGAGCAAGATAAGCATCTTGACCTACATAAGCACGGTGCTAATCTTTCATCTGTGCTTATGACGCTGCTGAACTCGCTCCGCAAGGCCGGACTGTCGGTCGAGGCAGTCCGCGACGCACCCGCGACGGCCGGCGTTCGGGTGGACGCAGTGGTGGACGTGGAGGGCTGCTCGTTCGTCGTCGAGGAGCGTGGGCGGGCGCCCTATCCGAGCGAACTGGACAAGCTGGAGGTGCTCCGAGCGCGGCTTGCCGAGGTCGGGACACCGCTCCTTGTCGTACCCTTCGTCTCGGACGGGGTGGGGGACTCGCTGCGGCGGGCGGGGTGGTCGTGGGCCGATGATGCCGGGAACTTCGACCTTCGCGCGGCGGGGCTGGTGCTACGGCAGCGAACCACGAACATCTCACCGCCTGCGAAGAGCACGGCGCTCCCCCAAGGTTCGGGCAGCCTTGCGATCATTCGCTCACTGATCGGGTTCAGCGACGACGAAACCGAGGAAGCGAGTGCGACGACTCTGGCCGCGCATGCGAACGTCAGCCAGCCCCGGGCCTCGCAAGTGCTCAGCCAGTTGCACAGGCACGGCTTGGTCACAAGAACCGGTCACGGTCGATGGCACCCCGACCGGCCGGCGCTGCTCGACCGGTTCCTCAGCGAGTACAAGGGCCCTGGTGGCTCGGAGCGCTACCTCTACTCGCTGGACCCGTCGACCGAGGTCGCGATGTCGATGGCCACCGCTGCTCCCGCCGGCTCGGTGGCCGTTTCCGCGGACGTTGGGCCCGACCTGATCCGGGCTTGGAGGCGCCCCACCATGCTCATCGTGTACGTCCGTGATGCGATCGTTCCTTGGACGACCGGCGGGCTGGTCGATGCGCAAGGCCGGGACGACGCCAACGTCATCGTGCGATCTCCGCGCGACACCTCGGTGTTCCCCCGACACCAACTGGTGGCCGGCGTGCAGGGGGTCGAGGTGCCGCTCGCGGATCCGACGCAGATGATCTGGGATCTGCATCAGCTCGGCGGACAGGACCGGCTCGAGGCAGCGGAGGTGATGCGCGAATGGATCCTGCGCGACCACCCTTGAATCGTCTCGTCCTCAGTGCCGGATCGGTGGCAGACGATGTCGGTTTCGTCGCCCTTCGTGACCTCGGCCGCGTCGTGGCGGGCAACAACTACCGCATCATCGGTGGGCACATGGTGATGATGCTGGTCGCACGCTGGGCGCTCGGCCCCGACCTGTACCGTCAGACCCAGGACACCGGCCTCGGCGTGCCGCCGACAGCCGTCGCGAACCCCGTGATCATCGACCGTCTGACCGCGCTCGGCTACGAGCGCCGGGCCGGCAACCGCTTCGCCCGCCCGATGTCCGACGTTCCTGTCCGGCTGGTCGGCGCGGATGCGCCGAAGCCGGAGGCAGTCGTCGACATCCTCGTCCCGAGCTACACGAGCCGGCTCCGCCAGAACCGCAGGTTCGGTGACCATCTGGTGACCACCGAGGTCCCGGGCCTGGCATCCGCGCTGCAAAACCCGGCCATCGAGATGTCACTCGAGCTCCATCGACTGAACGGTGATCTGCTCCACGCCGAGGTCTCTGGAGCCGACGAGGTGTCGGCGTTGGTGCTCAAAGCACACGCGACCGCAGTCCGATCGAAAGCGACCGACGTCGTCGACATCTGGCGGTGCCTCGAGGTGTGCTTCGCTGCTGGCACCGACCCGGCGCAGTTCACTGGGCCCGAGCGCGTAGCTGCTGTCACCCGCGTGCGAGAGCTGTTCGGCAGTCGCTCCGGCGCGGGAATGACGAGCCTCATCAACGAGCAGCGGCTCACGCCTCGGGCGGCCGACGAGCGCTACACGCGCATCCGGGCACTGGTCGACCGCATCGTCGCCTGGAAGTGACCTGGTCCCAGAGATGCGTCGGCCAGCTCGTGGAACTGTCCACTGCTTCGCGGAACGGGAGGGATTCGCAGATCGAGGTACTACGAGTCGCGTCGTGCCTGGTCAGCGATGATATCGGGCTGGCGTCGACGTCGAGATCGGGAGCAACCCGGGAGCAACGAGGCCAGCGCGAAGCCCAGATCTCGTCGCCGCGAACTGCGGCGAGAGCCGGTCGTCCATGCACTTGCAAGATCGAATCCAGCATCCGAGGCGCACAATGCGTCGTTGGCCTTGACTTGACGGCTCAGCTGCTGTCGGCATGGCGCAATGTGACTGCCACCAGCGCCAGACTTGTCGCATGACCGACGAGACGGACGCAATCGTCGATGACGAGGCGGAGGACCCTGCATGGCTCGACCCGTTTCCGACTGAGACTTCGGCGTGTTCGTGCGTAGCGAACGACGGTCCACATCCTCGCCTCGGTGAACTCGTCCAACTCGCTCCAGGGTCAGGTGTTGTCTGTAGGTGGAGGTCAGCGCGGCTTCACCCGGACGAGCAGGCCGGCCTGGACGCTGCGGCGTGCGTTGTCGCCGACGGGATAATGCGCTGGAGATGTCGCGGGGCGCCCGCCAGCTACCTCCTGTGGCGCAACGCGGTCAACGGTGGAACGGCACTGTCAGGAGGCGACCGTAGTCGTGTGGTGCCGTTTGTAAGCCCGCTGTTCGGTCTTGACGGTGCACCGAAGCCTGAGGAGCATCTTCGCGGCTGGATTGCGGAGTACGTCTGGTTCAGACTGGTCTCC
>JANMAT010000138.1:0-25210 GCA_031359995.1 Actinomycetes bacterium | reverse complement strand
CCCCCGGGCCGGCCCCTCCCGGCTCCCGCGCCCGGCCCCACCCCCCCGCGGGGGGGGGGGGGGTTTTGAGCCGGGTGGGCGGCCCCCGCCAGGGCGGGCCCCCACGACCCGCGGGTTCAGCGCGAACGCAGGGTCAGACGTCCGCCCGGATAGCGCTCGATGTCGACGTACATGTTGATGCCGGGCACGGTGCCGTCGAGGAGCTGACGGATGTCCTGCTGTGGCGGCATCTGGCCCGGCTGAAGCACTCCGCGCAGGCGCACGTGACGGCCGGGATACGCCTCGTTGAAGGCAGCGGCGATCACGTTCAGGATCTCGGTGAAGTTCTCGAGACCGTCAGCCCGGATCTTGCGGGTCTTCACCCACTCCTCGGCCTGGGCCGCCGGGATGAGCCCGAGGCAGGCGCCCGTGGCCGCGGCGAGCGACAGCGAGCAGATGGCGGCGGCGCAGATGTCACCGTGGTTCGATGCGTACACACCGGCGTACGTCGGGGTGTCGGGCTTGCCGTGGACGAGCTTGTCGTCCATCTCCTTCACGAGCACGGGGACGCCGAGCAGGCTCTTGAACATCTTGGCGATGGTGCCGACGCCGGGCGGGGAATCGACGGGCATGGAGGATCTCCCCTTTCTAGAGGACGGGTTCGAGCGCGGACCGGAAGGTGTCCTCGTCGAATGGCTTGGCGATGAGGAACAGTGCGCCGTTCTCCGACGCGAGCTTGCGCATCTCGGGAGTGCTCTCCGAGGTCACGAAGCCGAACGCCCGCTTGTCACCGTTGCCGCGCATCTGGCGCAGCAGCTCGATGCCGCTCATGTTGGGCATGTTCCAGTCGGACAGCACCAGATCAGGACCCCAGGACCCGATGAGCCCCAACGCCTCCTGACCGTCGCCGGCCTCCTGCACGTCATGCCCTTCGAACCCGGCCTGACGCAGGGTGCGCCGCACGATCATGCGCATGGCCTTCGAGTCGTCAACCACCAGGATCTTCTTCATCTCGCTCCTCAGTTCTCGCTCGCCGCAGCATGGACATGGGCATGGGCATGGCTGTTCCCGGCGTCCTGCCGGTACACCTGCACACCGAGTGCACCGGACGGCAGGGCGTAGAGCGCCTCGACCGCGACGATGGAGCCCGGGAAGCCGGCGGCGAAGTCGGTGCCCTCGGCCACCGTGGGCAACGAGAGCTGGGACGGGCCGGGCATCAGGCCCTTGATGTTCCCACCGATCATGTTCGCCATCTCTCCCATGGCATCGTCGAGCTCCTCCGCGCTCGTCGTGCCGGGATCCATGCCGAACATGGCCTCGGTGATGGCCTCGGCGACGGCACGCGCGCACGTGATCACGACGGCACCTTGCCAGCCGCCGGTGATCTGCACGCACGCCATCACTTCGGTACGCGCTGCTACGGGCTCGGACAGCGGCTCGATGCTCATGCCGAGCACCGAGTCACAGACCTGCTCCGTCAACGCAGTGATGTCGTCGGACGTCGGTTCCACGATTCCTCCTTGGGGGCAGAAGAGGCGGAGCGTGCAACCATGCGGAAGCAGTGCGCCCGGCCGAGATCGACGCGCTCCCACGCGCCGTCGATGTCCAGTGTTGTTTCGCCGGCACCTAGGAACAGGTAGCCGTCGGGTGCCATCGTCGTCGCCAACCGCTTCAGGATCTGTCGGCGGGTGGGGACGTCGAAGTAGATCATCACGTTCCTGAGGAACACGATGTCAGCCCGCGGCAGCCCGGACCAGCTGGGTGCCACGAGGTTGAGCTCGATGAACTCGACCATGTTGCGGACGGTCTGGTTGACCTTCCAGTGCATGCCGTCGCGTTCGAAGTACTTGACCAGCAGCGAGGCTTGCAGCCCCCTGTTCACCTCGAGCTGGCTGTACCGACCCTGGCGAGCTCGGGCCAGGACCTCGGTGTCGATGTCGCTTCCGACGATCTTGACCTGCCAGTTGGCCTGCTCAGAGAAGTGCTCGCGCAAGAGGATGGCGATGGAGTAGGCCTCCTGACCGGTGGACGACGCCGCCGACCAGACGGTGAGCTTGCGCTGCGCCTTGCGGGCCTCGATGACCTTGGGCAGCACGACGGTCTTCAGGGCGTCGAAGGGGCGCACGTCGCGGAACCACAGGGTCTCGTTGGTGGTCATCGCCTCGACGACCTTCTGGGTCAGCGGTCCGCCGGGCCTGGCCCGCACCTGCTGCGCGATGGCCGCCACCGAGGCGAGGCCTTCCTGGCGGGCCAGCGTGGTGAGCCGGGCCTCGACCAGGTACTCCTTGCCCGCTTCGAGCGCGATGCCGCTGCGCTCGTAGACGATCTTGGTCACCAGCGTGAAATCACTTGGATCGAGGGTCACAACCGCACCTCCGCGCGATCACTACGGGTCGGGGTGGAGACGACGGCACGGCCGTTCACACGGGACACGATGGCGTGAGCCACCTCGTTCAACGGGAGCACCTGATCGGCGAGCCCGGCCTGCACGACCTGACCCGGCATGCCCCACACGACCGAGGTCATCTCGTCCTGCGCGAGGACCTGGCCTCCGGCGGCGGCGACCGCCTCGGAGCCGTGGAGGCCGTCGGAGCCCATGCCGGTGAGCACGACGGCGAGGACGCCCTTGCCCCACACGTTGACTGCGCTGCGGAACAGCGGATCGGCGGCGGGGCGGCAGGAGTTCTCGGGTGCGTTCTGATCGAGGTGCAGCTTGATGCCGGCGCCATCGCGGCGCACCGTCATGTGGTGGTCACCGGGCGCCAGGTAGGCGCGGCCCGGTTGCACCTGGGTGCCGGCGACCGCTTCGGTCATCGGCATGTTGCCCACGTCGTTGAGGCGTTGGGCCAGGAGCGTCGTGAACATCGGCGGCATGTGCTGCACGACGAGCACGGGCACCGTCAACGTGGACGGCATGCTGTCCCACACGACCCGCAGGGCGGTGGGCCCACCGGTCGACACCGCGATCACCACGGCCTCGACCCGCGCCAGGGGCCCGACGGGACGGACCACCGGTGCGCCGCGCAGCGACGGTGGTGCCAGCGCGGGGCGCAGCGTGCCGCCGAGCCGGCCGGCACTGCGCAGGCCGGTGTGGCCGCAGAGCGCCTTGAGCTTGGGCACGATCTGGGACCTCACCATGGCCACGCCGTCGGCGAGACCGCCCAGGTTCTCGGGCTTGGTGCAGAAGTCGGACGCGCCGAGTGACAGGGCGTCGAGCGTGGCCGACGCGCCAGGCTTCGACAGCGTCGAGAACATGATGATCGGCACCTTGGCGTTGGTACGACGGATGTGCCGAAGGGTTTCGAGGCCGTCCATCTCGGGCATCTCGATGTCGAGCGTGATGGCGTCAGGGCGGAGGAGCGCGACCTTGGGCAGGGCCAGCTTGCCGTTGCTGGCCGTTCCGATGACCTCGATCGCCGGATCCTCCGACAGGGCCTGGGTGATCACCCGGCGGACCACGACGGAGTCGTCGACCACCAGCACCCGGATCTTCTTCATGGGTCGCACACCTCCCTTCAGGTCGATCATGTCTGGAACCCCGCGACGATGGACTGGAGGTGGCTGGCCGTGCGTGACAGTTCGATCGCGGTCTCCCGCGTCTGCGTCGCGCTGCCCGCGGCTTGTCGGGCGGCATCGGCCATGCGGTCGATCATCTGGGCGATCTCGCCCGATGCGATCGCGGCCTGGGCGACGTTGCGCCCGATCTCATTGGTCGTCGCGGTCTGCTCCTCCACCGCGGAGGCGATCGACGACTGCGTCTCGCTGACCCGTCCGATGGTGGACGTGATGGCCCCGATCGCACGGACCGCGGCGGCGGCGTCGGCCTGGATGGCGTTGACCCGCAGGGAGATCTCGGCCGTTGCCGCGGCGGTGGCCTGGGCCAGGTCCTTCACCTCGCTGGCGACGACCGCGAACCCCTTGCCGGCCTCGCCGGCGCGGGCCGCCTCGATCGTGGCGTTGAGGGCGAGCAGATTGGTCTGTTCGGCGATGGAGGTGATCACCTTGACGACGCTGCCGATCTCGGCCGATGACGCCTCGAGCTTGGCCATGGTGGCCGACGTCTCACCGGCGGCTTGAGCCGCCTCGTCGGCCACATCGACGGCGAGCTGTGCGTTCTTCGCGATCTCGGAGATCGATATCGTCATCTCGTCACTGGCCGCCGCCATCGTGCCGACGTTCATCGACACCTGGTCGGCCGCGGCCGAGACCGCCGCCGCCTGCACCGAGGTCGCCTCGGCGGCGTGGGCCATGCCCTCGCTCACGTCGGTGAGGCTGCCGGAGGTGGTGGCGAGCGAGTCCGCCTGGGCGTCGATCGAGCGGATCGTCGTCGCCAGGTTGCCGAGCGCGGTGTTCAGGGCACCGGCCATCTGCCCGACCTCGTCGTCGGCGGCGTGCTCGAGCCGCGTGCCCAGGTCGCCTTGGGCGACACGGTTGAGCACGCCGATCGTGCGCCGGATGGGCCGCACCACGGAGCGGGTGACCGCCACGGCCATGCCGGCGAGGATCGCCACGGCGAGGCCGGCCAGCGCGGCCATGCCGATCTCGCCGGATCGCCTCGTACCGGCGGTGTCGGCTTCGGCCCGCTGGGTGATGGCGTCGATGGCGTCGGCCACCGTCGGGATGTTCACCTCGAGGCGCTTGAACAACGTGTTGAAGTCGGCCAGCTGCACAGAGGTCGGTCGGTCGCCCCCGGCGGCTGCCTTGGTCAACGCGACGCCGCTCTCAGTGTAGAGCGTGATGTCATCGGCCAGTGCGTCGACTGCGGCGTCGACCGTGGAGCCGATGTGCGTGCTCTTCACCGAGGCCAGGGCGGTACGGAGGTCGTCCACGTGGTTCGTGGCGTTCTCCAGGAGGTCCTTGGCCTGGGCCGCGTCGCCGGTCGCGGCGAGGACGACGTCACCGCGCAGCGCGTCGTGGGCCATGTCGGCCATGTTCGAGAACTGGCCGGCCGTGAGCGCGCTCTGCATGCGGTGGGCGGCCGCACCGAGCTGGGTCGTCGACCGGTGGCCGACGAACCAGACGGCGACGACGAACGCCACCGCGGTGACCGACAGTGCGGCCAGCTTCTTTGAGATGGTCCAGCTCATGGCGGAGGCTGGTACCGATCAGACGTCGTCGGCGACTTGGACGATGCCGAGGAGCTCGAGCTTCTCGACGATGATGTCCTTGGTGAAGGGCTTCATCACGTAGTCACTGGCGCCGGCGGCGAGGGCCCGCACGACCTGTGACGCCTCGGTCTCCGTGGTCACCATGACGACGGGAATGGCCCGGTACTCGGGCGTCGCGCGCACCGTACGGAGCAGCTCGATGCCGTTCATCTCGGGCATGTTCCAATCGACGAGCATGACGTCCGGAACGGGACCTTCGCCCAGGCGCTCGAGCGCCTCGAGGCCGTGACCCGCCTCCGAGATGGTGTCGAAACCTGCTTCGATGAGCATGCGCTTGAGCATCATCCGCACGGCGCGGGAGTCGTCTACTACGAGAGCCTGCACTGAATCCTCCTGATCAGTTCTGGCTGGCGGCCAGGCCGGCCAATGCCCGGCGGGTGTCGAGTTCGAGCAGCAGGTAGCCGTCGAGCTTGTATGCACCGGTGATGAACTCGCGGGCGACACCGGCGAGGGTGTCGGGCGGCGCTTCGAAGGTCTCCGGTTCGACCTCGACGACGTCGCCGATCTTGTCGACGAGCAGGCTCACGGCACCGTCGTCGGTACGCACGACGATGTTCATGGGTTGCTGTCCTGCGGGTCGCTCGGTGAGCTCCATGCGGCGACGGAGATCGAGCGCGGTCAGGATCTGACCGCGCAGGTTCAGCAGGCCGGCCACGACGGGTCGGGCCAGTGGCACGGCGGTGAGACGCTGGAACTGGACGACCTCTTGGACATCGGTGACGTCGATGCCGAAGCACCGCCCGTCGAGCCAGAACGTGCACAAGCCTTTGCTCATGACGCCATCGCCTCCTCGTTGTCGTCCATCCAACCGAGCGAATCGCCCAGCAGGGTCTTGATCTGGATGAGATCGGTGACCCGGTCACCGATCACCAACGTGGTGCCCCGGGCGAGGTCCTTCTCCGACACCGTCACCTCGACGATGTCGATGATGCGATCGACGACCAGGCCGACCTCGCGATTGCCGGCGTGGTGCACGACCACGGTGAGGTTCTCGCCGTCACCGGCCGAGCCGCCCCGCCCGATGAGCGGGCCGAGCTCGATGAGGGGCAGGATCTGGTTGCGGTACTGGACCACGGGCTGACCGTCGCTGAACTCGAGCGAGTCACGACGGATCTCCTCCAGGCGGGCCACCTCGTCGAGCGGCAACGCCACCCGACCCTGATCGCCCACGGCCACCACGAGCATCTCGGCCGTGGCCGACTGGTGCTTGTCGTGCTCGTTCCCGGACTCCGAACGCATGCTCCGACGAGCAGCCGCCACCAGACCCGAGTGCTGGGCGAGCTGCACCGCGTCGAGGATCAAGGCCACACTGCCGTCACCCATGATCGTGGCCCCCGAATACGTGGGCACACCCGAAAGAAGATGACCGAGCGGCTTCACCACGATCTCTTCTGTCGTCACGACACCGTCGACGATGAGGCCGAACTGGCGACCATCGGCCGACAGCACCACGATCGTCACCGACTTGTCGTCGTTGGCCGGCAACTCCAGCTGCTCCCGCAACGACAACAACGGCAACAGGTTCCCGCGCAAGCGGTACACCGGCACATCGTGCAACGTCTCCACCCCGCCGGCGCGTTCACCGTCGAGCCACACCAGTTCGAGCACATCGAGCTGCGGGATCGCATAACGGGCCCCGTTGCACAACACCACCAACGCCGGCACGATCGCCAACGTCAACGGGATCTTCACCCGGATCGTCGTACCCGCCCCGAACTCACTGTGCAGATCGACCGTCCCACCGATCTTCTCGATGTTCGTCTTCACCACATCCATGCCCACACCACGACCCGACACGTTCGTCACGGTCTCCGCCGTCGAGAAACCAGGCATGAAGATCAACTGGCGGGCCTCACGATCAGGCAACGACACCGCCTCGGCCTCGGTGAGCAACCCCCGCGACACCGCCTTGGCCTTCACCCGGGCCACATCGATACCACCACCATCATCGGTGATCTCGATGATCACCTGACCACCCTCATGATGGGCCCGCATGTGCAACGTCCCCTGCGCCGGCTTCCCCTTCGCCACCCGTTCCTCAGGCGTCTCGATCCCATGATCGACCGAGTTGCGGATCACGTGCGTCAACGGATCCTTGATCGCCTCGATGATCGTGCGATCCAACTCGGTGTCATCACCCTCGGTCTCGACCCTCACCTGCTTCCCACACGTCATCGACAGATCACGCACCACACGAGGGAACTTCGCCCACACCGTGCGGATCGGCTGCATGCGCGTCTTCAACACCGCTTCCTGCAACTCGCCCGTCACCAGATCCAACCGCTGCGACGCCGCCATCACCGCCGGGTCAGCCTGATGGTTCACATGCTGCAAGATGTTGTTCCGACTCAACACCAGCTCACCCACCAACGTCATCAACCGGTCCAGCAGACCCACATCCACCCGGATGTTCGAATCCGACAACTTCGTACGACCATCGGTCGGGCTCGGCTGGCCGGCCTGGGCGGCCAGGGCCTCCTCCACCGTCTCGGGCGCCACGATGCCGTCCTCGACGAGGATCTCGCCGAGCCGGCGACCGTCGCCGAGACCCTGGGCGGCCAGCGCCAGGCTCACCTGGTCGGAGTCGACGCCGAGCTCGACGAGCAGGTCGCCCAGCGCCGGCGCGTTGGGCGCCGGCTCGGGGTGGGCCGGCGGCCGCGCCACGGTCTGGTCGGCGGCCGGCTTGGCCGCCTTGGCCTTCTTGCCCTTCGCCGGCTTGACCTCGGCGGCCGCGGCCACGGAGGGGGCGGCCCCCTCGGCAACGGCGACGACCGGTGCGGGCGCGGCTGCCACGCCCACCGGGGCGTTGCCGTCCTGCAGTGCGGCCAGGCGGGTGATCAGATCGGCGTAGCCCTCTTCACCGTCGCTCCCCCCGGCCTCGATGCAGCGCAGCATCTCGCGCACCGCATCGACCATGGCCAGCAGGGCCGTGGTGATGTTGGCGTCGATCTTCAGCGATCCGTCCCGCAGACGGCTGAGCAAGCTCTCGCCGACGTGCGTCAGCGCCTGGAGGCGGTTGAACCCCAGGAAGCCGCATGTGCCCTTGATGGTGTGGATGGTCCTGAAGATGCTGGACAGCACGGCCCGGTCACCGGGACGTCGTTCCAGTTCCAACAGGTCGCGATCCAGCTGATCCAAGTTCTCGTGGCTTTCGACCAGGAACTCGGCGACCACCTCATCGATGTTGTCCACCGCTGCCTCACCTCCGACGTGCAAGAGGGTCTTCGGCTGCGAGCGGTGACTACTTGAGGCCCATCTGACCCATACGTCGTCAAAGAAGGTGAGAGGTTTCGTTGAACCCGTGCAACACGGGTCCGAAACCCCCGAAAGCGATCCGGGTGAGGGCGGCCTGGTCCAGGTGGGAGCGCCACGCCAGCTCGGGCGGGGCTCCCAGGGTCCAGGCCAGCGCCGCCTTGATGGGCGACACGTGGGTCACGACCACCACCGTGCCCTCCTGGGCCTGTTCGGCCAGCTCCTGGAGGGCGGGGGTCAGGCGCTGAACCAGGGCGAGGATCGACTCGCCCCCGCCCGGGGCATAGGTGACATCGGCCCGCCAGGTGGCCCACAGGTCACGGGGGACGTCCTTCAGGGGCATCCCGTCGAGGGCCCCGTAGTCGAGCTCGATCCACCGCTCGTCGATGGTGAGAGGCCCGTCGATGTGGGCCGCCGTCTGGCGGGCCCGCAGGAGGGGGCTGGAGATCACCGCGTCGACCCGGCCCAGCGACCGCCCGATCGCCGCGGCCTGGCGCTTGCCCTCGTCGTCGAGGGGCAGGTCCATGTGGCCCTGCAGAAGCCCCCGGGCGTTGGCCTCGGTTCGGCCGTGACGGGCGAGGATCAGCATGTGGGCACGCTACCCGTCTCCGTCTGGCGCCAACGCGGGGCCAGCACGAACACGATCAGCACGCCGACCAGCTCGAGCGGCACGTTCCACCAGCCCCGGGTGAGACTGGGCAGCCGCGACGATGGCAGGCCCACGCCGGTGAACGGCCACCAGAAGACCCGGGTGTCGCGGAACACGCCGTCGAGCACGAGATGCAGGAGCATCCCGATGGGGACGGCCAGGAGGCGCCGGCGGATGGGCCGGCGGCCGGTGGTGCCCGCCATCACGAGCACCAGCACGGCCACGGGCGCGACGATCGCGTGGAAGATCCGGGCGCCGCCCAGGAACACGTCGATCGCGTCGGGCGCGACGGCGCCGACGGCGAGCAGCCGCTCGTCGAACCGGGGATCCTTGAAGACGAGCCAGACGATGGCGGTGGCGCCGCCGATGAACCAGAAGAGCACCGAAGGGTCCTACAGCACGAGCATGCGGCCGCAGTTCTCGCACTCGGCCACCTCGCCCGGCGGAAGCTGGCGCAGACGCTGCACCTCGGAGGACGAGATCTGCATGTGGCAGCCGTCGCAGGTGCCGTGGGCCACACGGGCCACCGCCACCCCGCCCATGTGGGCGCGGGTCTTCTCGTAGGTCTCCACGAGGTCGCCGGCCGCGGCCACGAGGGGCTCGCGGGCGGCCACCAGACCGGCGAGCTCGGCGTCGACCTCGGCCTCGCGGGCGGCCAGTTCGGCGTGGGCCACGGTGAGCTGCTCGGCCAGTGTGGTGAGCCGCACGTCGAGGTCGGCGGCCTCGGCGTCGATGGGCTCCAGCGCCTCCATGAGCTCGAGCTCGCGGTCCTCGAGCTCGGTCTGGCGGGCGTGGGCCGTCTCGATCTCGTGCTGCAGGGTCTGGGCCTCACGCGGTACCGACGTGGCGCTCAGGCGCTTGGCCAGCTCGACCTGCTTGGCCCGGCTCATCTCGATGTCGCCCTCGAGCGACTCCTGCTCGCCGTTGAGCCGGGCCTGGTCGGCGGCCAGCGTCGCCCGCCTGGCGGCCAGCGCCTGGCGAGCCTGGTCGAGCTGGGCGGCCGTGGCCGCCTCCGGCAGGTGGCCGCGCCGGTGGCGGGCCTGGTCGAGCAGGATGTCGTGGTCCTGGAGGGCGAGCAGGTCGGTGATGGGCATCAAGGCTTCTTCGTGGTCGCGGGGCGCGGGCGGGTGCTCGTGGGCGTGCCCGTGACCGTAGCGTCATCGGCCCCTGCCGCACCCGGGTCGCCCTCGACGGTCGTGGTCGTCTTGGGCGGCGACAGCACGAACCCGCCGTAGTGGCAGTTGTAGAACTGCTGGAAGACCGCGGCCACGGCGGCGGGCGCGGCGGCGTCGGCGGGGTCGGCGGCCGGCGTGGTGGGGGTCTTGCCCGGCACGACGCTCTTGCCGGTCTCGTCGTCGCCGACGACCACGCCGTAGCAGTCCTGGCCGGGGGCGTACACCCGGGCGGGCTTGCGCACGAGCGGCGGCGGGGCCTCCCAGTCCTGCGCCTCGAGGTTGGCGTGAATCGTCTCGGTCAGCTCTTTCCAGATGAGCGCCGGGTACGACCCGCCGAACACCTTGGTGAAGGCCTGCTGGCCGGGCAGCGGTGGCTGCGAGAACTCGGGGATGTTCTGCATCGGCTCGGGCGTGTTCGGGTTGCCGACGTACACGGCGGTGGTGAACTGCTTGGTGAACCCGACGAACCAGGCGTGCTTGTCGGCCTCGTAGGTGCCCGTCTTGCCCGCCGCCGGTCGGTCGTCGGCCAGCTTGGCCCGGGTGGCGGTGCCCTGGCGGATGACGCCCTTGAGGATGTCGACCGTACGTAGCGCCGCGCCCCGCTCCAGCGCCTGGTTGTTCACGACCTCGTGCTGGTACACCACGCGGCCCTCGGCGTCCTCGATGCGCTCCACCATGTACGGGTCGCGCTGCACGCCCTCGTTGGCCAGCGTGGAGTAGCCCGCCGCCATGTCGAGGGCGGACACCTCGTTGCCGCCGGTGGCGAAGGAGAACTGATCTTGCAGCTTGCCCTTCACCCCCATGCGGTGGGCGGTGGCGAGCACGCGGGGCCCGCCGACCGAGAAGTACATGCGGATGAACGCGCAGTTCACCGAGTTCCACGTCATCTGGTCGAGGCGACCCTGGCCGTCGTGGGTCTCGTCGGAGTCCTGCTTGTACGGATCCAGCTTGTCCGGCGGGGTGTGCCAGAACTGGCACGTCTTGTCGTTGATGCCGTTGATCTGGTCGTCGGGTTGCAGGCCGGCGGCGATGCCGGCGGCCAGGATGAAGCCCTTGATGGCCGAACCGGTCTGGCGGGGCGTGGTCGCCAGGTTCACCTGGGTCGTGTCGAAGCCGGGGCCACCGATCATGGCCCGCACCGCGCCGGTGTCGTTCTGCAGGGTGACCACGGCCGCCTCGATGCGCCCGGCGGTGTCGGGCAGCTGGTCGGCCCGGGCCTGCTCGGCCGCGGCCTGGATGGCCGGGTCCCACGTCGTGATGACCTTCAGCCCGCCCCGGAACAGGGCGTTGTAGCGCTGCTGGTAGTCGGCCCCCAGGATCGTGGAGTTGTTGAGCAGGAACTTGCGGACCTCGGCCGAGAAGTAGGTGCGCGCCGTCTGGACCTTGGTGGGGCTCTGCAGGTGGTCGGGCAGGGCCCACGATTCACCGATGCCCTTGGCCGCCTCCTCGGTGATGCGGCCGACCTTCACGAGACGCAGCAGGGCGTCCTTGAAGCGGGCCCGACTGCGCTCGGCCCGGTAGATCGGGTCGTAGCCGACCGGGTTCCGGATGAGCCCGGCGAGGAACGCGCCATCGAGCAGGCCGAGCTGCTGGACGTCCTTGCCGAAGTAGGTGAGGGCGGCGGCCTGGAGGCCGTAGGCGTTGTTGCCGAGGTAGATGCGGTTCAGGTACGCCTCGAGGATCTGGTCCTTGCTGAGGCGCTTCTCCAGCGCCACCGCGTACGACGCCTCCAGGATCTTGCGGTTGGCGTCGCGCTTGGAACCCACGAGCGCGTTCTTCACCAGCTGCTGGGTGATGGTCGACCCGCCCTGGGTCGTGCCGCCGACCGACACGTTGGCCAGACCAGCACGCAGCAGGCCTTTGGCGTCGACGCCACGGTGCTCGTAGAAGCCGGCGTCCTCCACGGCGAGCACGGCCTCGATCACGTCCCGGGGCACATCCGTCAGGCGGAACGGCTGCACGTTCTCGACGAAGAGCTCGTCGATCTGGTTGCCGGCGGCGTCGAACATCTTCGAACCCCGCGCCAGCGGGGCCAGGTCGGGCACGTCGCCCGCTTCGATCTGCACCGCTCGGGTGTAGCTGGCGAAGTGGGGCGCGATGGCGACGACGGTGCCCGTGACGCCGAGAGCGGCGACCACCACCACGAGAGCGAGCCGGAACAACGAACGCACGACGGCATCACGCTAGCCGTCGGGTCGGCGCGAACGGCGGCGCTCCGGCCCGGCCGGTCACCCGGCGGGCTAGCGTCGGGCGGGTGATCCTGACAGCCCCGGTGGTGCCGGCGTGAGCGCGTTTCCCCGTCGTCCGTTCCGCTTCGGTGTGCAGGCCTCCTCCACCCCGGACCGCACCAGCTGGGTGAGCCTGGCCCGCAAGGTCGAATCGCTCGGCTACGCCACGCTCACCATGCCCGACCACTTCACCGACCAGCTGGCGCCGGTACCGGCCCTCATGGCTGCCGCCGACGCCACCACCAAGCTGCGCGTCGGCGCCCTCGTGTGGGACAACGACTACAAGCACCCCGCCGTGCTGGCCAAGGAGCTGGCCACCATCGACGTGCTGTCCGACGGACGGCTCGAGGTCGGCATCGGTGCCGGGTGGACCCGTAGCGACTACGACGCGGTCGGCATGCCCTACGACGCGCCCGGCGTGCGCGTCGACCGGTTCATGGAGGGCATCGACGTGCTGAAGGCCTGCTTCGCCGA
Organism: Actinomycetes bacterium; assembly: GCA_031359995.1. Lineage (GTDB taxonomy): Bacteria > Actinomycetota > Acidimicrobiia > Acidimicrobiales > Ilumatobacteraceae > JANMAT01. The sequence continues at coordinate 12,285 of JANMAT010000138.1, read as the reverse complement.
GGGCGCTTTCTCCTACGCCGGCAGCCACTACACGATCACCAACTACGACAGCCTGCCCCTGCCGGTGCAGCGGCCGTGGCCGCCCATCCTGATCGGTGGGGGCGGCAAGCGCGTGCTGTCGATCGCCGCCCGCCACGCCGACATCGTCGGCATCAACGGCACCATGACCGCCGGCGCGGTGAACGACGAGGCGCTGGCGTCCATGACCGCCGCCGCGGTCGACGACAAGGTCGCCATCGTGCGCGACAAGGCGGCCGACCGGCTCGACCAGATCGAGCTCAGCGTGCGGGCGTTCTTCGTGTCGGTCACCAACGACCGGACCGGTACCATCGCCGGCCTGTCCGGTGGTCTGAAGTTGCCCGAGGCCGACGTGGCCGCCACGCCGTTCGCCCTCATCGGCACGCCCAAGCAGCTGGCCGAGGACCTCAAGGAGCGCCGCGACCGCTGGGGCTTCTCCTACATCGTGGTCGGCGCCGAAGACGTGGACGCGTTCGCCCCGGTCGTGGCCGAGCTGGCCGGTCGCTAGCCGGCGGCCACCTCGGCCCCGGTGAGCGGGTACCAGCAGGCGTACATGCGGTCGCCATCGGCCGACCGGGCCGGCCGCTCCGCCGTGCAACGGTCGGTGGCCCGGGCGCAGCGGGGCGCGAACGCGCAGCCGACCTCGTAGCCGGCGAACGGTGGCGGCGCTCCACCGATGGCCGCTAGGCGCTGATGCGACGGCGCGTCCACCCGGGGCACGGCATCGAGCAACGCCCGGGTGTAGGGCATGCGGGGCGACCGGAGCACCGCGGCGGTCGGTCCCGACTCCACCAGACGCCCGGCGTACATGACCGCGACACGGTCGGCGCGCCCGGCCACCACGCCGAGATCGTGGGTGATGAGGAGCACGGCGAGGCGACGCTCGCGCCGGAGCTCGTCGAGCAGGTCGAGCAGCTGCGCCTGCACCGTCGCGTCGAGCGCGCTGGTCGGTTCATCGGCCAGGAGGACGTCGGGATCGCACGAGAGGGCGATGGCGATGGCCACACGCTGGCGGAGCCCACCCGACAGCTCGTGCGGGTACGCCCGCAGGCGTCGGTCGGGGTCGGGCACGCCCACGGCCTCTAGCAGGTCGATGGCACGGGCGCGGGCCTCGGCCCGGCTGAGCCCGAGGTGCAGCCGCATCGGCTCGATGAGCTGGCGATCCACGCGGTGCACCGGGTCGAGGCTCGTCATCGGGTCCTGGAAGACCATGGCGATGCGGCGTCCCCGCACCCGCCCGAGCGCCCGCTCGTCGAGCGTGCGCAGGTCGACACCGGCGTGCACGATGCGACCGGGGACGTCGGCGCGGACCGGCGCGTTCACCAGGCCGAGCACGCTGCGAGCCAGCATCGTCTTGCCCGAACCGCTCTCGCCGACGAGGGCCACCATCTCCCCCGGCGCCACGTCGAGATCGACCCCGCTCACCGCTCGCACCTCGCCGAACGGCGTGAGCAACCAGGTGTGCAGATCGTCGATCTGCAGACCCTGCCGCACATCGGCGACGGCGCGACCCGGGCCCGCGGCGGTCGGGCGGCGTCGGGTCGAGGCCACCTTCGCCCTGGGCAGTCGGACGCCACCGAACAACCAGTGCTGCTGCCACCGCTCCCCCAGCGCGTAGAGGGCGAGCACCGTCACCACCAGCACCCCGGCCGGCACCACGGTCAAGTGGGGCGACTGTCGGATCTTCTCCTGCCCGGCCGCCATCAGCTTGCCCCACGACTGGTAGCCCTCGGGCAGGCCCGCTCCGAAGAACGACAGGGCGCCCTCGACGCCCACGATGATGCCGACCGCGACGAAACCGTACGCGAGCACCGGTACCACGACGTTCGGCACGAGCTCCCGGCGCACGACCCGGCCGTGCGACGCCCCGACCATGCGCGACGCCAGCACGAACTCGCGCTCGGCCAGTGGCAGCGTGAGCGCCCGCGTGACGCGAGCGAAGGCCGGCGCGGTGAGCACGCCCAGCACGGCGGCCAACCGCCACGGGCCGCGGCCGAACACGAAGAAGGCGGCCAGTGCCGCCACCAGCGGAGGGAACGCGGCCATCACATCGAGCACCACGACGGTCACCCGGTCCACGGCGCCCCGGCGGTAGCCGCTCACCAGACCGACGGTGGCGCCCAGTGCGAGCCCGACCACTGTGGCCACCGCCGCCACCTGCAGCGAGTGCCGGGCGCCGTCGACCACCTGACCGATCATGTCGAGCCCGCGGGCGTCGGTGCCCAGCGGGTGTCGCCAACTGGGCGCCTGACGCACCTGGTCCAGGTTCTGGCGCCGGGCGAACGGCAGCCAGGGCCCGAACACGGCGGCGAAGGTGACGAGGCCGACCCACGCCGCCGCCACCAGCCCGCCGGTCCCGAGGGCCCGCAGCTTCTTCACGTGGCGCTCCGGCCTAGGCGGATCCGGGGGTCGAGCACCGACAGGAGCATGTCGACGGCCAGGTTGGCCAACACGTACACCACCGCGATGGCCAGCACCGCGCCCTGCACCTTCACGAAGTCACGGAAGAGCACGGCGTTGAGCAGGAACGAGCCGAGCCCCGGCACGGAGAAGACCTGCTCGATCACGGCCGCCCCGCCGAGCAGGAACGCGGTGTTCAAGCCGATGACCGACAGCAGCGTCAACGAGCTCGGCCGCAACAGCCGCCCGAGCAGCACCCGGCGCGACGAGAGCCCCATCGACCGGGCGAAGGTGGCGTGATCGCTGGCCAGCGCCTGGGCCAGGTCGGTGCGCAGGACCCGGAAGTAGATGCCGGCCAGCGGGAGGCCGAGGGTGATCGTCGGCAGAACCAGGGCGCGCAGGTTCTGCCGCGGGTCGGTGGCGAAGGTGACGAACCGGGTGGCGGGGAACCACCGCAGCTTCACCGCGAACACGGTCAGCAGGATGATGCCGAACGCCACCTGGGGCAGGGCGATGGCCCCGAACGACGCGGTCGACGCGACGCGGTCGAGCACACCGCGCTGACGGCGCGCGGCAGCCAGGGCGAGCGGCAGCGCCAGCCCGATGGCCAACCCCTGGGCCAGCACCAGCAGCTCCAAGGAGATGGGCAGGCGCTGGCGCAGCGAGGCGTTCACGATCTCGCCGGTCTGGTACGACACACCGAGGTCGCCCCGGGCCGCCCGGCCCAGCCAGATGCCGTAGCGCACGGGCAGGGGCCGGTCGAGCTGCAGGTCGGACTCGACCGTGGCGATGGCGGCCGGCGTCGCCGCGGTGCCCAGGATGGCGTTGGCCGGCGACCCGGGCAGCAGGTCGAGCAGCGCGTACGTGAGGAACGACACCAGCAGCAGCACCACCACGAGCGACGCCAGCCGGCGACCGAACCACCGCAGGCTCATCAGCTCGTCCTCAGGCGCGCAGGCCGACGGTGCGCGACGGGAAGAAGTAGTTCGGGTCCAGTCCGGTCAGCTTCTTCGAGCCGACGATGAAGATCTGCCCGTGGCTCGTGACCAGCACCGGGGCGAGGGTCCGGATGAGGTCCTGTGCCTTGGCGTAGGCGTCCCGGCGCGCCGCGGGGTCGGTGGCGGTGCGGCCCTCGTCGAGGGCCGCGTCGAGGTCGGGGGACGAGAACTTCATGTAGTTGCCGGAACCGGCCGTGTGGAACAGGTTGTAGAGCACGATGTCGGGGTCGCTCAGCGAACCGCCGATCCACCCGGCGACCTCGTAGGCGCCGGTCACCACCGCGGTGATGTACGAGCTGATGTCGGCCACCACGTCGAGGCTCACGTCCATGCCGACCTGCTTCCAGTAGTCGACGACGGCCCGGACCGAGTCCTCGATCTGCTGGCTGCCCTTCAACTGCAGCACCGTGAACTTCACCGGCTTGCCGTAGTCGGCCAACAGCGCCCTGGCCCTCGCCGGATCGAACGCCAACTCTGCCGCCGGCGAAGACCACCACTCGGTGCCCTTCACGAACGGGCTCCACGAGAAATCGGCATAGCCCTGGCCGCCGTAGGCCTTGGCGATGGCATCGCGGTCCCAGGACAGCTCGAGCGCCTGGCGCACCCGGGGGTCGTCGAAGGGCGCGTTGGCCGTGTTGATCATGAACAGCCCGTAGCCGGTGGGCGGCGGTGCCGCGATCTGGGCGCCCTTGCCCTGGGCCTCGTCGGCCACCGACGTCACGATCGTGGTGTAGGCGTCGATCTCGCCGGCGTCGAAGGCCGCCACGCGTGTGGCTTCGACCGGCACGAACTTGAACACCAGCGATCCGACCCTGGCCTTCTGCTCGCCCCAGTAGGACGGGTTGGCCTTCAGCGTCACCGACTGGCCCGGCTGCCACGCGCCGAACACGTAGGGCCCGGTACCCACGGGGTTGCGGGCCACCGACTTGCCGCCCTTGCCCGTGGTGGGCGAGATCATCACACCCACGATGCCGGCGAGCACGGCCGGGAACGCCGTCCACGGCTTGGTGAGCTTCACGGTGACGGTGAGCGGATCGGTCGCATCGGGCGTGACCGAGTCGATCAGCAGCACGGTGCCACCGTTGAACGCGGAGATCTTCTGCCGGTCGAGGTTGAACTTCACCGCCTTGGCGTCGAACGCCGTGCCGTCGTGGAACGTGATGCCCGGCCGCAGCTTCAAGGTCCACGCGAGCCGGTCGGGCGACTCGGTCGGCATCGACACCAGCAGCAGCGGCTGCAACGGCTGACCGGGAAGGTCGGCGGTCAGCGTCTCGAAGATGGCGCCGTAGATCGACCCGTTGGCCAGCGTCAGCGAGTTGCCGGCAGGGTCGAGCGTGGGCGGTTCGCTGTCGAGGGCGACGGTGACGGTTCCGGTCGGCACCTCGGCCGCCGCCGTGGTGGTGCCGCCGGCCGCCGTCGAGGGCGCTCCGTTCGCCGCCGTGGTCGACACCGACGGGGCCGGCGCCGCCGCGGAGGTCGACACGATCCCCTTCGATGCGGTGGTCGTCGAGCAGGCGGCCAGCAGCGTGCCGACCACCAGCGCGACGCCGAGCCTGATCCCCCGGCTTCCCATGGGCCGCTTGTCTAGCGCACGGCGTGAACCTCTCGTGACCGTCGGCCGGTCACGAGGGTCGGGTCAGACGTCGACCAGTCGCTGGTGGTTGAAGTCGTCGTACGCGGCGAGGTCGAGGAAGCCGTGGCCGCAGTAGTTGAACAGGATCACCTTCTCCTCGCCCGTCTCCTTGCACGCCAGCGCCTCGTCGATGGCGGCGCGGATGCCGTGGCCCGCCTCGGGGGCAGCCAGGCGACCCTCGACGCGGGCGAACAGCTTGGCCGCCTCGAAGGTCTTCGACTGCGGGTAGGCCACCGCCTCCATCCGGCCGGTCTTCACGAGCAGCGAGATGATGGGCGAGTCACCGTGGTAGCGCAGACCGCCGGCATGGATGGTGGGCGGCATGAAGTCGGCGCCGAGCGTGTACATGGGCAGCAGCGGGGTCATGCCTGCGGTGTCGCCGAAGTCGTACTCGTAGCGACCCTGGGTGAGCGTGGGGCACGACGACGGCTCCACGGCCACCAGGCGCACCGCGGCGTCCTCGAGGAACGGCAGCGCGAGACCGCCCAGGTTCGAGCCGCCACCGCACGGGGCGATCACCACGTCCGGACGCACCTCACCGGCCAGGGCGAGCTGCTCTTTGGCCTCCAGCCCGATCACCGTCTGGTGCAGCAGCACGTGGTTCAGCACCGAGCCGAGCGCGTAGTGCGAATCGGTGCGGCCCACGGCGTCGGCCACGGCGTCGGAGATGGCCATGCCGAGCGAGCCGGGCGACGACGGATCGGCCACCGGGGACGGCACGCACTCGGCGCCCCAGGTCTCCATCATGATGCGCCGGTACGGCTAGGTCTCGAAGCTGTTGCGCACCATGTACACCTTGCACTCGATGCCGTACTGGGCGCACGCGAAGGCGAGCGCGGTGCCCCACTGGCCGGCACCGGTCTCGGTGGCGAGCCGGGCGATGCCCTCCTTGGCGTTGTAGTACGCCTGGGGCACCGCGGTGTTCGGCTTGTGCGAACCGGCCGGCGAACCCGACTCGTCCTTGTAGTAGATGCGCGCCGGCGTGCCCAGTTCCTTCTCCAGGCGCAGGGCCCGCACGAGCGGTGTGGGCCGCCACAGGCGGTACACGTCGAGCACCTCACCGGGGATGTCGATGTAGGCCTCGCCCGACATCTCCTGCATGATCAGCGCCATCGGGAACAGTGGCGCCAGGTCGTCGGGGCCGACCGGCTCACGGGTGCCGGGGTGAAGCGGCGGTTGCAGCGGCTCGGGCAGCTTGGGCAACGCGTTGTACCACGCGGTCGGCATCTTGTCGGACGGCAGGTTGAAGCGCATGGAGATCCCCCTCGATCGGATGGCGCGCCCGCCACGATAGGGCGTGCCGCAGGCCCGCCGCCGCCACCGCTCAGGCGGTGCGCAGCGAGCGCAGCGTGGCTGCGGGATCGGGCGCCGTCACCAGCGTCTCGCCCACCAGGATGGCGTGGTAGCCGGCCTCGCGCAGCGAGCGGGCGTCGTCGGGGCCGCGCACGCCCGACTCGGCCACCTTCACCACGCCGTCGGGGATCCGCGACGCCATGCGCACGGCCCGCTCGTGGTCGACCTGGAACGTCACCAGGTCACGCTGGTTCACCCCCACCAACGAGGCGCCGGCGGCCATGGCCACCTCGAGCTCGACCTCGTCGTGGATCTCGACCAGCACGTCGAGGCCGAGATCACGCGCCAAGCGGTGGAACGACACCAGCTCGGTGGGCGCCAGTGCGGCGGCGATGAGCAGCAGGCAGTCGGCACCCATGATGCGGGCGTCGCACACGTCGCGCTCGCTGACGGTGAAGTCCTTGCGGATCACCGGCAGGGCGGTGGCGTTGCGGGCGGCCTGCAGGTCGGTGACGCTGCCGCCGAAGAACGCCTCGTCGGTGAGCACTGACAGGCACGATGCCCCCGCGACCTCGTAGGTGGCGGCCAGCCGGTCGGGGTCGAGCCCGACGTTCAGATCGCCCTTCGACGGCGAGCGGCGCTTGATCTCGCTGATCACCGCCAGGCCGTGAGCCGCGCCCCGCACGAGGGCGGCCCGGAACCCGCGCCCGGCCGGCATGGCCACCGCCGCCTCCACGAGCTCGCCCAGCGGTCGGCGGTCGGCGGCGGCGGCGGTGCGATGGGCCGCCAGGATCTTGTCGAGGTAGGTCGCCATGCCGGGTCGCACGGTAGCGGACCCCGCTCCGGGCCGGCAGCTCACACTTCCACCACACCTTCCTGCTGCGATGCCACGGTGCCCGCAGCCCGCCGCTCCACCACCGGGGCCGCCGATCGCGCCCTACCGTCTGCCACGATGACGAGCGTGTCCCCCGGCCCCGAGACCAGCGTGCTCGTCGTGGAGGACGACCCGAGCATCGCCGACCTGCTCAACCTCTACCTGCGCGAGGCGGGCTACCGCGTGCTGCTCGCCCCCGACGGCGAGCGCGGGCTGGCCCAGCTCGGCCAGCAGTCGGTGCAGCTCGTGGTGCTCGACGTGGGCCTGCCCGGCATCGACGGCTTCGAGGTGTGCCGGCGCATCCGAGCCACGAGCCACGTGCCCGTGCTGTTCCTGACGGCGCGCGACGGCGAGATCGACCGCGTGCTCGGCCTGGAGCTCGGGGCCGACGACTACGTCACCAAGCCGTTCTCCCCGCGCGAGGTGGTGGCACGGGTGCGGGCGATCCTGCGCCGCAACGAGATCGCCGCCCTGCCCCGCGAGGCCACCGCGTTCGAGCTCGGCGCCGGCATCGAGCTCGACACCGCCCGCCGCGAGGTCACCGCCAAGGGCGTGACCGTGGCGCTGGCGACGAGGGAGTTCGACCTGCTCGCCCACCTGGCCCGCAACCAGGGCCTGGCCCTGTCGCGCCAGCAGCTCCTGGACGGGGTGTGGGGGCTCGACTGGATCGGTGACGACCGCACCGTCGACGTGCACGTGCGCCAGCTGCGCAAGAAGCTGGGCGACGAGCTGCCGTTGGCGACCGTGTGGGGCGTCGGCTACCGGCTGGGCTGACATGACCCGCCGCCTCGTCCTCGCCATCCTCGGCACCACCGTCGCCGCCCTGCTGCTGGCCGGGCTGGGCACCCTGGGCATCGCCACCTTGCGGGCCCGGGCCACGGCCGAACGCGACCTGCGGGCCAAGGTCCAGCAGCTCGCCCCGGTCGTGGTCGAGAGCGCGACGATCACCGCCGGCCGGCCCGCCCTCGCCAAGTCGATCCGCGAGCTGTACACCAAGCTCCTCGACGTCGACGACGTCGACCTCGTGCGCTTGAGCGCCACCGGACGCCCACTCGACCCGCTCCCCGCCGGCGTCACCGCGGTCCAGCTGCGCGGCCCCGCGGTGCTGGCCGGCGCGACCGTGTCGTCGCGGCGGGGGCGCATGGTCTTCGCCGCCACGTTGGCCTCGGTACCCAACGCTCGCCTCGGCGCGACCGAGACCCGCTACGCCGTGGTCGCCACGCGCAAGATCACCAACGACAACCGGGTGCTGCGCTTCTTCCTCCTCATCGCAGTGGCCGTCTGCCTCATCAGCGCGGCCGTGGCCGTGAGCCTCGGCCGACGGCTGACCAAGCCCCTGCGTGAGGCCGACGTGGCGGCCCGGCTGATCGCCGCCGGCGACCTGTCCACCCGCCTGCCCGAACCACCCCCGACGGCCACCGACGAGCTGTCCGACCTCATCCGCACGATCAACGGCATGGCCGAGGCACTGGAGCGGTCGAAGGGGCTCGAGCAGTCGTTCCTGCTGTCGGTGTCCCACGACCTGCGCACGCCGCTCACGTCGATCCGCGGCTACGCCGAGGCCATCACCGACGGCGCCACGAGCGACCCGAAGTGGGCCGCCGGGGTGATCCTGTCGGAGTCACGGCGGCTGGAGCGCCTCGTGCGCGACCTGCTCGACCTGGCCAAGCTCCAGGCCAACGGCTTCTCGTTCCAGCCGGCGGGCGCCGACCTGTCCGCCCTGGCGGTCGAAGCGCTCGAGGGCGCGGCGCCCGATGCCGCCATCGCCGGGGTGCGCCTCAGCGCCCACTCGCCGGCCCCCGTGGGCGTGCTGGTCGACCGCGACCGCATGGCCCAGGTGCTGGCGAACCTGGTCGAGAACGCCATGAAGTACGCGTTGTCCAGCGTGCAGGTGGGCACCCAGGCCGCCGGCGGCACCGCGATGGTGTGGGTCGACGACGACGGCCCCGGCATCGCGGCGGCCGACCGGCCCCACGTCTTCGAGCGTCTCTACGTGACCCGGCGCGAACCGCGCCGCAGGGAGATCGGCTCGGGCCTCGGCCTGGCCATCGTGCACGAACTGGTCACGACCATGGGTGGCACGGTGAGCGCCGAGGAGGCCCCCACCGGCGGTGCCCGCATGGTGGTCCGCCTCCCCCTGGCGACCGGATGACCCGGTGGCACCGAACCGGTGCGTCAGGTCATCAGCACGCGTCAGGCGACGGCGATGTCGGCGTCGAGGGTGGAGCCGGCGTCGACCGTGCGGTGAACGTAGGCCAGCGCGTCCGTGCCGGCGCTGGTGGTCACCACGCCTACGACCTTGCCGGCCAGCGTGAGCTCGCGACCCTCGGCCAACGGGGCAGGTGCGTGGACCCGCACCAGCCGCCGGGGCGGGGTCGCCTGGCGGGCGTCCATGCGCTCCACCAGCTCCTGGCCCGTGTAGCAGCCCTTGGTGAAACTGACCGCGGCACCGGTGATGCCCGTCTCGGCCGGGATGGTGTCGCCGGGGATGATCTCGTGCCCCATGGCCGGCCACGTGCGGGCGATGCGATCCGCCGCCGTGGGGGCATCGTCGGCCACGCTGGTGGCCAACGCCAGGTCGGCCTTCACCCGCAGCTTGAAGCGGTTCAGTCGGGCCAGCAGCGCCTCGCCGTAGCCGTCGTCGACCACGAACTGGAAGCGGTCGGGCGCGGCGCGCTGCAGGCGCGCCAGCACGACCACCCGGCCGGTGGGTTCGAGCACGAACGTCCACGCCACGTCGCCTACGGCCAGCGTGGTGACGTCCTGGGTGATCTGGCCCTGCAGGTAGGTGGCGGCATCGGGTCCATCGACGGTGACGACATCGGCCATCGTTCAGCCCTCCTTGCGTGAGGCGGTCATGCGGCGAGCCGCGGCCACGGCCGACAGCAGCGCCTTGGCCTTGTTGTGGCACTCCAGGTCTTCCAGCGCCGGGTCGCTGTCGGCCACCACGCCCGCTCCGGCCTGCACGGACGCCCCGCGAGGGCCGGCCACGAGGGTGCGGATGGTGATGGCGGTGTCGAGGTTCCCGGAGAAGTCGACGTAGCCGACCACGCCGCCGTACGGGCCCCGCTTGGACGGCTCGAGGTCGTCGATGATCTCCATGGCCCGCACCTTCGGGGCGCCCGAGAGCGTGCCGGCGGGCAGCGTCGCCCTCAGCACGTCGATGGGCGACTTGCCCGGCAGCAGGGTGCCCGACACCTCGCTGGTGAGGTGCATCACGTGGCTGTAGCGCTCGAGCGTCATCAGCTCGTCCACGTGCACGGAGCCGAACTCGGCGATGCGGCCGACGTCGTTGCGGGCCAGGTCGACCAGCATGATGTGCTCGGCCACTTCCTTGGGGTCCTCGCGCAGCTCGCCGGCCATGCGGCGGTCGTCCTCTTCGGTGCGGCCCCGACGCCGCGTGCCGGCGATGGGTCGCGAGATGACCTTGGGGCCGTTCACGCGGACCATCGGTTCGGGCGAGGAGCCGGCGATGGTGACCTCGGGGTGGCGCAGGAAGTACATGTACGGGCTGGGGTTCACCTGGCGCAGCACGCGGTAGAAGTCGAAGGGGTCGGCGCCGAGATCGAGGTCGAACCGCTGGGCCAGCACGACCTGGAAGATGTCGCCCGCCACGATGTGGTCCTTGGCGACCTGCACGGCCCGCTGGTACTGCCCGCCCGCCATGCTGGAGCGTACCGTGGGCAGCTCGTCGTCGGGCGACGGCGGCACCACGGGTGAGTACGTGAGCGGCTGGCCGAGCTCGGCCGCGGTGGCCAAGGCCCGCCGCGCCGCGTTGTCGTAGGCGGCGTCGAGCGCGGCGCCGGCCAGGCCGAGCACGGGCACGCTCTCGATGGCGTAGGCCCGCTGACGCCAGTGGTCGAACGCCACGAGCGAACCGATGACCGACATGACCGCGTCGGGCAGGCCGAGCTGGTCGGCGGGCACGTCGGGCAGCCGCTCGACCTCGCGCACGATGTCGTAGCCGAGGAAGCCGACGACACCGCTCTGCAGCGGTGGCAGGTCGGGCAGCACGGGCGCCCGGTACACCGCCAGCAGCGCGTCGAGCGCGGCCAGCATGCCCTGGTCGCGTGGCACCGACGCCGGCACCCCACCGTCCACGGTGATGCGCCCGTTTCTCAGCACGAGCGTGGCCTGCGGGTCACGCCCGACGAAGCTGAAGCGGCTCCAGCGCTCGCCGTGCTCGACCGACTCGAGCAGGAAGCCCTGGCCGTCACCGACGAGCTTGGCGTAGGCGGCCACCGGGGTCTCCAGGTCGGCCACCTGCTCGGTCCACACGGGCACCACCGTGTGGTCGGCGGCCAGGCGGTGGAACTCCTCCCGGCTGGGCCGGATGGCGAGCTCGCTCACGACGGACCGGGGCCGAAGGCGCGAAAGAAGCACGAGTAGGCACCCGTGTGGCACGCCCCGCTGCCGTGCTGCTCGACGACGAACAGCAGGCAGTCGGCGTCGCAGTCGTAGTAGGCCTCGCGCAGGAACTGCACCTCACCCGACGTGTCGCCCTTGCGCCACACCTCCTGACGGCTGCGCGACCAGAACACGGTGCGCCCCTCCTGCATGGTGAGGCGCAGCGTCTCGGCGTTCATCCACGCCATCATCAGGATCTGGCGCGTGTCGTGGGCCTGCACGATGGCGGGCACCAGGCCGGCGGCGTCGTAGATGACGGCGGCGAGCTGCTCGGGGGTCGCGTCGATGCGGAGGCCGGGGGACATGGAGCCCCATGCTACGGGCCGGGGGCCTCCCCGTAGGGGGTCGGAATCGGGGGCGTCCCTGCCGACCGTCCCGACCGGGTTCAGCCTGCCTCGACCAGGGTGTCGACCGGGCGGACGGTCACGTTCGTGGCCGGCTGTCCGGCGGCCATCAGGGCCACCGTGAGGTGGTCGTTGACCCGACGCTCGAACGACGCCACGGCCTCGTCCTCGGCCGCGTCGAGCAGCACCAGGAAGCGACCGTCGCGGTGCTGCACCACGAGGTCGGTCGGACGCACCAGTCGCTCGGTGACGTCGTGCAGCACGTGCTGGGCCTCCGGCGACAGCGTGGGCGTCACCAGCTCGAGCGTGCGGGTGCCC
>JANMAT010000106.1:0-28234 GCA_031359995.1 Actinomycetes bacterium | reverse complement strand
AACGGTGGGCCGATCCGTTCATCGACCGGCTGCTGGACGAAGAGCCGGCGATCCTGCTCGAAGGCCCCCGAGGATCCGGCAAGTCCACGCTGCTGCGCTCGATCGCCCATCGACGGAACGCACTCGTACTCGACCTCGACGATGACAGCGTGCTCCAGCTCGTTCGCGAGGACGTCGGTTCCGCGCTGGCATCGCCAGGGCTGGTGGCGATCGACGAGTTCCATCGCGCCCCGGAGGTGCTCTCCTACGTCAAGCGCGTCGTCGATCGCCAAGGTGGCGCGGGCCGGTTCCTGCTCGCCGGCTCGGTGAGCTCGTTCCTGTTGCCGCCTGGGACCGAGACGCTCACGGGTCGAGCACACCGGCTCTCGCTCATGCCGCTGGCCGCGGCCGAAGTCTTCGGTGCGAAGCATCGGTGGTTGGCCGAGCTGCTTGCCGCAGGCGAGCCCCGCAACTTCCGCACGACCCTCGAACGAAGCGACGTCTTCGATGTGGTCGCTGCGGGTGGCTACCCGGCGGCCCTCCGGCGTGCGACGCCGGCGCAACGAACCCGCTGGTTCGCGAGCTACCTGGCGACCGTGACCGATCGCGATCTACCCGATCTCATCGATGTTCGCCACTCGGGGGCACTGTCACGGCTCTACCGGCTCATCGCCCAGCGGACCTCGTCGATCGCGGTCAACACCGAGCTGTCACAGGCGCTCGACATCGCCCAGCCGACAGCGTCCACCTACCGACGGCTGCTTGAGCGCCTGTACCTGACAGCCGAGCTGCCCGGCTGGACCGTCGGCGTCTCGGCCAAGACCGGGCGCCGAGCGAAGGTCCATGTCACCGACACCGGACTCGCGGCCGGTGTCCTGTCGCTCTCGGCGCAACGCCTGGCCACCGCTGCGATGGGCGGTGCGTTCCTCGAATCGTTCGTGGTCGCCGAGCTGACGCGGCAGGCGACCACCATCGACGAAGCGCTCACGTTCGCCCACTTCCGCGATCGCTCGGGGGTCGAGGTCGACGTGATCGTCGAACGCCCCGACGGCAGCGTGGTGGCCATCGAGGTGAAGTCCGCCCGATCCGTGAGCCAGCGCGACGCCCGCGGCCTGACGTTCCTTCGGGATCGACTCGGCGATCGGTTCCAGTGCGGCATCCTGTTCCACACGGGTCCGATCAGCGCACGCTTCGGCGACCGGGTCTGGGCGATCCCGGTCGCCGCGCTGTGGGACGAGGTCTCCAGGGCCAAGGATCCGTTGGAGGATGCCAGGTCATGAGGTCCCCCAAAGGCCGGCCGGAGCTCACGCTGATTGGCAAGGACACGGCGATCATGAGCGGGCTGCCGCTCGCGCCGAACACGGTGCGGTCGTGATGCAGCATGTCTCCGGCGTGTTCAACATGGCGCTCGACGGCGGTCTGCTCGGTGGAGGCAACCCGTGCGACGACGTGCGGGTGCCGCGGGTCGATGCGCCGCCGACCTTTTCCGATGTCGATAGATCAGGTCGACGCGCTGCTCGCCGCGACGAGTGAGCCGTTCAAGGCGGCCATCGTGATCGGCGCCGGACTCGGCTTGCACCAGTCCGAAGCTGCCGGCCTCACGGTGGGCAGGGTCGACGTGATCAACGTCGGCGTCTTCCCGTGGCGGTGCGGCCCGGTCGACGAAGCCACGCTCGTCGCACTCATCGGTGACGGCCCGAACGATCTCGCGCCGTCGCCGGGCTTTCCGGTCGTGCCGATCCCGGCATGAGGCGGCGAGCACCCGGGCCCTCCTCGGACATGACGTCATAGGGGTTGGCGAGGCGGCACGTGGCAAAGGACAGGCACCCGCAGCCGATGCACTTCGTGAGATCTTCGCGCAGCCGGATCAGCTGTTCGATGCGTTCGTCGAGTCGGTCGCTCCAGGTGTTCGAGAGATGCTGCCAGTCCTCCGGCGTCGGTGTGCGCTGATCGGGCAGCCCGTCGAGCGCGTCGCGGATGTCTGCCAATGGAATCCCCACCCGCTGGGACGCGCGGATGAACGCCACCCGGCGCAACGTCTCGCGGGTGTATCGACGCTGGTTGCCCGAGTTCCGGGTGCTGGTGATCAAGCCATTCGCTTCGTAGAAGTGCAGCGCCGACACGGCGAGCCCGCTGCGTTGCGCGATCTGCCCGACGGAGAGTTCGTTGAACGATGTTCGACCACGCGGCACGAGGTCGAAACTATCACTTGACCTCAAGAACAGTTGAGGTGTGAGGATGGCGAACAACCCACATCGAAGGAGCACGAGATCTTGGACACCTACATGGTGATCGCCACGTTCAACACCGGCACGGACATGAGCGAGGTGATGGCGGTCGTTCAGGAGGAACGCGCGCACGTGCAGGTACTGGCGAGCGAGGGTCGGATCGGTTCGATCCACGTGTCGCTCCCACGTCAGACCGTGTTCATCGAGATCTTCGCGGACGACGACGCGTCGGCGGAAGCAACGGTGATGACGCTGCCCATGTCGAAGTGGTGGACACTCGACATCTACCCGACGCCGGCGCCATGAGCTCCCCCACCGACCACTCGCCCGACCGTGCCGCCCCCAGCCCGGCGGTGTTCACCGAGACCGAACTGGCGTACCTGGCCACTCAGCGACTCGGGCGCCTCGCCACCGCCCAACCCAACGGGACCCTGCAGAACAGCCCTGTCGGCTTCGAGGTCAACACCACCGACGGCACGATCGACATCTCCGGCTTCAGGCTCGCGAACAGCCAGAAGTACCGCAACGTGGCCGACAACGGACGAGCCGCGTTCGTCGTCGACGACATCGTCTCGATCGAGCCGTGGCGCGTGAGATGCCTCGAGATCCGTGCCGACGCCGAAGCCATCGAGATCGAGGGGCGCCCCCTGCTCAGGCTGCACCCGCGACGCGTGATCTCGTTCGGTCTCGACGAGGACCGCGAAGCACATGAGATGACGTTCCACCGTCGAGACATCCCTTAGAGACGAAGCGACGTGAAGCGGACGTTACCGAGGCATGTGAACCTGGTGCGGACAGTGCCGCGCCTTGGCCGGGACCATCCGGTCGAGGTGAGCGGAGGCGAGAGAAGTACATGCGGCGGGCAGCACGAGGAATCCTGGCACTGAGCGTCGCGGTGGCGACGATCGTCGGCGGCGTGGGGTGACACCAACGAGTACTTCCGCGTCCCCGGCGGCGGCTTCGAGCCCGGTCTGACCAACAACTGGACCATGACGTCCGGCGCTCTCGGCCTTCTCGGCAACGAGCCGTGGCGCGTGGCCGCCAAGGAAGACTCGATGCGGTCCTTCGTGCGGCGGCCGGGCGTGCGCGGCGCCGTGCTGCACGTGGCGGTGCACGTGACCGTCGGCGTCAACGTGGCAACGATGGACGCCGACATCGACGGGTTCGTCCTACGGCTGGGCACCGAGCGATCGCTTCGTGCTCCCCGACATCCGTGACGCGGCCGGGCGCCAGAACGTCACCATCACCCTCAGCTCGCGCGGCGCCGCCGCGACGTGGCTCACCGACGACGTCATGGTCGACCCGTGGCGGACGCTCCAGCCCGCACCGCCCTGACCGACGTCGGCGAGATCATCGAGATCCGCCGCCGACGCCGGCCCCAGACGCGGCCCCTCGATCACGCCACCGCCATGGGCTTCGGCGGCGGCTTCCTCGCCTTCGCCGCCGTGTGCGCGGTGCGCGCCAGCGACCGGGATCGCAACCGGGCCGAGCACCTCACCGTCGAGGTCCTCATGGCCGATGTCGACCATCTCACGCGCGTGAACGACACCTTCGGTCACGACGCCGGCGACGACCTCCTGCAGGCGTTCGCCGCGGTGCGGCGCGAGGCCGCTCCCGCCGGCGCCGTGGTGGCCCGCATCGGCGGCGACGAGTTCGGCATCCTCCGCGTCGGGCCCGGGCGGGCCCTCGACGACCTGGCCCTCGCGGTGCGCGGTCCGCGCTCCCCGACCGCGCCATCGCCTGCGGCGCCCCGGTGTCGGCCTCGTTCGGTGTGGCCGGCCGCCCGCCCGAAGCGTCGGTCAGCGACGCCGTGCGCCACGCCGACATCCGGCTCGTGGCCGACAAGCAGCACCGCCGCGTCGCCCGCTGAACCCGGGCGCGACAACCCGGCGCGGCGCGCGACTACGAGCGACGGGTCTGGTTCCAGGGGCCTTCGTCGGAGCGGGGCTCCTTGGGCAGGCCGAGCATGCGCTCGCCCAGGATGTTGCGCTGGATCTGGTTGGAACCCGAGTAGATCGACGCCGGCCGGGCGCCCAGGAAGTGGGTGATCCAACGGTTCGAGCTGTCGGGGTCACCGGCGGCCTGGGGCGAGATCGTGGCCAGCGGGCCGGGCCCCTCGATCACCATGCCCTCGGCGCCGAGCAGGTCGAGCGACAGCTCGGTCATCTTCTGGAACAGCTCGCTCCACAGGATCTTGTTGATCGACGACTCGGGACCGAGCACGTCGTTCTTCAGCACCTGCGTGAGCGTACGCAGGCCGAAGAAGCGCAGGATCTCCACCTTCGAATGCACCCACGCCAGCTTCTGGCGGATCACCGGGTCCTGGTCGAGGCCGCGCCGGCAGGCCAGGGTGAGCAACCCGTCGGCCACGGCGCGCATGCGGTAGGACACGAGCGTGGCGTCGTCGCCCCGCTCGAAGGCCAGCAGCTGGTTGGCCACGCGCCAGCCGTCGTTCACGCCACCGATCACGCAGTCACGCGGCGTGCGGGCGTCGGCGAAGAACACCTCGTTGAAGTCGTGGCTGCGCGTGATGTTGATGATCGGCCGCACCTCGATGCCGGGCTGGTCGAGCGGCGCCACCAGGAACGAGATGCCCCGGTGCTTGGGCGCGGTGGCATCGGTGCGGCACAGCACGAAGATCCAGTTGGCGGTGTGGCCCTCCGACGTCCAGATCTTCTGGCCGTTGATGAGCCACTCGTCACCGTCGAGCTCGGCCTTCGTCGCCAACGACGCCAGGTCGGAGCCCGAGTTCGGCTCCGAGTAGCCCTGGCACCAGCGGTCCTCGCCCGAGAGGATGCGGGGCAGGTAGTGGCGCTTCTGCTCCTCGGTGCCCATCACCATGATCGTCGGGCCGATCATGCCCATGCCGAAGCCGTCGTTGGGTCCGCCCGTGGGCACCGCCGCCTTGGCGAACTCCTCGTGCAGCACGACGCGCTCGATGGCCGACAGGCCGCCGCCCCCGTACTCCTTGGGCCAGGCCGGCGCGATCAGGCCGTTGACGACGAGCAGCTTGCGCCACTGCTCGGTCCACCCGTGGCGCTGCTCCTCCGGCAGGGCGCCGACGCCGTGCCAGCCCGCCGCCAGGTGCTCGCCCAGGAACGCCTGGATCCTCTCGCGGTACGCCTCCGCCTCTGCCGAATACCGAGGATCCATGCCACTCCCCTTCGCTCAGTGCCCCCGGCCCGCACCGTAGCGGTCGCGGCTCCCTCGACCTCCGACGCCCCGCGTCACGCCACCGGCAGCCGTCAGCCGCGACGCGGGGGCAGCCGGAGCGCCCCCTCCACGAGCAGACCCACGGTGGTGGCGAGGTCGGGCTGCTCCAGGCCGAGCGGGCCGTACAGGTGGTCGGTCGTGGCCGCCTGCACGGCGACCTCCGCGGCGCCGAGGCGCAAGCGGCGCTCGTCGTCGTCGAAGGTGGCCAGCTCGGGGGCGAGGTGCTCCTCGACGTTCGAGCGGGTCAGCGTCGACCAGCCGTCGACCACCCTGCCGGCGTCGGGCATGCGGACGCGCAGCGTGCTCACGGCCCACCGGTACTGGGCGGTCATCACCCAGAACGCCGTCTGGTGCGAGGCCAGCCGGCGGGCCCGATCGGCCAGCGGCGCCGCCAGGTCACGCGGGGTCAGGCGCAGGGCGGGGAACTGCTGATCCCATGCGCCCAGGGCCACGCCGGACAGACGCTCCAGCGAGTCGGCGTAGCGGAACAGCGAGCGCAGCGACACGCCGGCGCGGGCGGCGATCTGTTGGGCGGTCGGGTACAGCTCACCTTCGGCGAACAGGTCGATGGTGGCCGTCACCACGGCCTCTGTGGCCCGGTGCCGGCGGGCGTGGCGGCCATCGGTGATCGGGCCATCCGTGGCCATCGTCGCGATCGGGCCGGTCGGGGTGACCAGCTGCTCCCGCGGCGTGTAGGTCTGGGGTTCCGTGGTGATCATGCGGGCGTTCCTCCGGGTAGGTACCGGGGAGTAGACGAACCACCCCGGTACCTTATGACGCCATCCGGCAAGAATTCTTCTGGGGACCCTCTCGCGGTCCGGAACAGCTAGAAACGTCCCGATGCCCACCCCCATCGAACTGCGCAGCGACAACGCCGCCGGCGTGGCGCCGGAGATCCTGGCCGCCGTGGCCGCCGCCAACAGCGGCTCGGCCCTGGCCTACGGCGCCGACGAGTGGACCGAGCGGCTCCAGGACCGGGTCCGCGAGGTGTTCGAGCACCCCGACGCGACCGTGTTCCCCGTGGTCAGCGGCACCGCGGCCAACGCATTGGGCCTGGCCGCCCTCTGCCCTCCCTGGGGATCGGTCCTGTGCCACCAGACCGCCCACATCCTCAACAGCGAGTGCGGCGCCACCTCCATGTTCGGCGGTGGCGCCGTCATGCGAGGGTTGCCCGGCGAGGGCCACCTCGTCAGCGTCGAGGCGTTGGCCCATGCCTTCGCCACCACGCGGTGGGGCGACAACCACCACTCCCAGCCGGCGGTGCTGTCGCTCACCTCCCCCACCGACTACGGCACCCTGTACCCACCGGCTCACATCGCGGCGCTCAGCGGGCTGGCCCGCACCCGCGGTCTGCGGGTCCACCTCGACGGCGCCCGCATCGCCAACGCCGTGGCCGCCCTGGGCGGCACCCCGGCCGAGCTCACCTGGCGCGCCGGGGTCGACGTGCTCTCGTTGGGCGCCACCAAGAACGGGGCCCTCAGCACCGACGCCATCGTCAGCTTCGACCCCGCCGCGTCCGAGCAGCTCACGTACCGGCTCAAGCGGGCCGGGCACGTCGCGTCGAAGATGCGGTTCCAGTCGGTGCAGCTCGACGCCTACCTGGCCGACGGACTCTGGCTCCGGCTCGCCGGACGGGCCAACGCCGCCATGGCCCGCCTGGCCGAGGGCCTCGGCCGGCTCGGCTTCGACCTCGTCGACCCGGCGGCGGCCAACATGGCCTTCGTGCGGCTCGACGACGCGGTGCAGGCCCGCGTGGCCGACGCCGGCGTTGCTTTCTACGGGATGGGAACGGGCCTGGCCCGCTTCGTCACCAGCTTCCAGACCACCGACCACGAGGTCGACGAGGCGCTCCGCCGCATCGCCGCCGCGAAAGGCTGACCCATGACCAACGATGCGATGCGCACGCAGTGGAACGAGGCGTCCGGCCCGGAGTGGGTCGCCCTCGAGCAGCAGTTCGACCAGATGCTCACGCCGATCGGCAAGGAGCTGCTGCGCCGGGCCGCGGCCCGGCCCGGTGAGCACGTGCTCGACGTGGGCTGCGGGTTCGGGTCCACCACGCTGGCCCTGGCGGCCGCCGTCGGCCCCGACGGCCGCGTCATGGGCCTCGACATCTCGGCCCCGCTCCTGCGCCGGGCCCACGAGCGGGCCCACGAGGCCGGCGTGCACAACATCATCTGGGACGAGGCCGACGCCCAGGAGGCCAAGCTCCCCACGGACCACTTCGACCTCGTCACCTCGCGATTCGGCGTGATGTTCTTCGAGCAACCGGTGGTGGCGTTCCACAACTTCTTCGCCGCCACCAAGCCGGGCGGGCGCCTGTGCTTCGCGTGCTGGCAGTCGAGCGACCGCAACCCCTGGTACACGTTCGCGTCGCAGATGCTGGCCGCCCACATCGAGCTGCCGCCACCCCCGTTCGCGAGCGGTCCCGGTCCCTTCGCGTTCGGCGACCGAGCCCGTCTGGCGGCCATCCTGACCACCGCGGGCTTCACCGACGTCACCATCGACACGTTCATGCCCATGCTGGTGATGGGCGGCGACCGCGACGACGCCCTCGACTTCATGGTGCACGGCCCCATCCGCGCCGCGCTCGACGCCGCGCCGGCCGAGGCCCGCGACGCCGGCATCGCCGCGGCGCGGGCCGGACTGCGCGAGCGCAGCGTCGACCGCGAGGTGCGCTTCCCCGCGGCGGTGTGGATGGTGAGCGCCCGCCGCCCGTAGCGACGGCTACGAGAAGCGCTGGCGCAGACGCGGCGCCACGTTGCGGGCGAAGCGCTCCAGGCTCTCGGCAGTGCGGTCGGGCGCGAAGCCAGGCGGCACCGCCCACGTGACCAGATCGGTGATGCCGTACTCGGTGATGAACGCGGCCATCTCGGCCTCCACGCGGTCCTCGTCGCCGACGATCCACGTCTGCGGGATGGCCGCCTTGCCCCCGAGCTGGAAGGTGGTCTGCGCCTCCTCGAACAGGCGGCGGTAGGTCGACATGCGGTAGCGCTCGGCGGCGCGCACGTCGGGCCAGTCGCGGTCGCGGTCGTCGGTCACGAGCCACGACTTCACGATGCCGACGCGGCGCGTGTCGGGCTCCACGCCGGCGGCCGCCGTCTCGGCCCGCCACACGTCGAGCGTGTCCTCCTTGCTCCCCTGGGGCAGGAAGTGGCAGTGGAAGCGGGCGGCGCGGCGGGCCCCGGCCCCGGTCATGGCCGCCAGCCACAGCGGCGGCCCGCCGGGCTGCACGGGGTCGGGTGTGACGCGCAGGTCCTCGAAGCTCCACCGCTTGCCCTGGAACGTGAACGGCTCGCCCGACCACGCCGCCTGCAGCACCTGGATGCCCTCCTCCATGAGCGACACCCGGTTCTTCAGGTTCACCCCGAACGCCTTGAACTCGTGGGGTGCGTAGCCCATGCCGAGGCCCAGGTCGATGCGACCGTTCGACTGGTTGTCGAGCACGGCCACCTCCTCGGCCAGACGCACCGGGTGGGCCAGCGGCAGCAACGCGATGTCGGTGCCGACGCGGATGCGGCTCGTACGAGCCGCCACCGCGCCGGCCACCGGCACCCACGCCGGCAGGTAGCCGTCCTCCATGAAGTGGTGCTCGGTGAACCACACGAGGTCGTAGCCCCACTCCTCGGCGGCCACGATCTGGTCGAGGATCTCGCCGTAGACACGGCTCGTCGGCACACCCGAGCCGAGCGGGTTGCGGAAGTCGTAGCCGACACCGAAGCGCACAGGAGGAGCCATGCGCGGCGACACTACGGCGCGTCAGCGACGGCGCCGCAACAGCACCTCCTGGGCGACGGTGGCCACGTGGGTGCCGTCGATGTCGATGACGTTGCCGGTGGCCAGACCGCGCCACCCCACGGGTAGTCGGCGGCGACGCCGACGTAGGTGTCGGGCCCGTGGGGCTCCAGGGCGAGCAACTCGCGGAAGGGGATGTCCTGGATGCGCACGGTCGAGAGTGTCGCGCCAGCCGATCGCCCCCCTCCATTTCTCAAGGGATTGTTAAGTTCCATCAACGTAAAGCTCAAGAGGTCGACAAGAACGGCGTGAACCAGACGCCCGCCCCCGACGACGTTGCCCCTGCGTGCCCCGGCGTCGATCGGGCCCACGCCCTGCTCGACAGCGTCCAGGACTCGATCATCGTCCTGGGGCCCTCCCTGGCCATCACCTACGCCAACGCCGCCGTGCGCCGCATCGTGGGCGACGACCTCGACGCCGCCGCCGGCGACCCGCTCGACCTGGTCCACCCCGACGACCGGGAGCGGATCGCGCTGGCCCTGGCCGGTCTGCTGGGCGACCGCACCCCGAAGCTCACGGTCGAGCTGCGCATCCGCCAGGCCGAACCGGCCGGCAGCTGGAAGCGCGTCGAGGCGACGGTCACGAACCACCTCGACACCCCTGCCGTCGGCGGCCTGGTCGCCTGCTTTCGCGACCTCGAGCACGAGCGGCGCGCCGCCGAGGGCGACCCGGCCCGCGGCGTCGACCTCCTCACCGGCCTCGCCGACCGCGGCGCCGTCGAACGCCACCTGCAGCGGCGCCTGGGCGAGACCGACCAGGGCCCCACCGCGGTGCTGTTCATCGACCTCGACCGCTTCAAGACCGTGAACGACAGCCTCGGCCACCACGTGGGTGACCGGGTGCTGCGCGTCGTGGCCCAGCGACTGCGGGCCGCGCTGCGGCCGCGCGACCTGCTGGCCCGGCTGGGCGCCGACGAGTTCGCCGTCGTCGTCGAAGGCCACCACGCCGCCGACGCCGACGCCTTCAACCGCACGGTCGAGCGCATCGCCGACCGCCTCGGCACCCTCGTGCAGCAGCCCATCAACGTGGACGGTCACGATCTGCACGTGTCGGCCTCCATCGGCGTGGCCACGACCGACGACGCCGACCTCGCCGGCGACCTGCTGCGCCACGCCGACCTCGCCATGTTCCAGGCCAAGGCGGCGGGCCGGGCCCGCTGGAGCCGCTACGAGCAGCGCCTGTCGCTCGCCGCGCAGCGCAAGCTGAAGGTCGAGGCCGCCCTGCACCGCGCCCTCGCCGAGCAGCACCTCACCGTCGTCTACCAGCCCATCGTCGACTCGACGTCCATGCGCCTGCGCGGGTTCGAGGCGCTCGTGCGCCTCGAACATCCCGACGGCCAGGTGGAACCGGCCGGCTTCCTCGACGTGGCCGAGCAGAGCGACCTGATCACCCGCATCGACACCTTCGTCATGGAGCGGGCGTGCGCCACCCTGGTCCGCTGGAGCGCCGTGCACCCCAACGCCGCCGAGCTGACCATGTCGGTCAACGTCTCGGCCCGCCAGCTGGCCCGCCCCGACCTGCCCGCCGTCGTCGCCGCCGTGCTGGCCCGGCACGGCCTGGCTGCCGAGCGCCTGCACCTCGAGATCACCGAGGGCGACCTGATGACCGACCTGCCCACCACCATCGGCACCCTCGGGCAGCTGCGCGCCCTGGGCGTGCAGCTCGCCATCGACGACTTCGGCACCGGCCAGACCTCGCTGCGCTACCTGGAGCGTCTGGGGGCCCACACGGTGAAGATCGACCGTTCGTTCGTGGAGCGCGCCACCGAGGACAGCCAGGCGGCCATGATCGTGCAGGCCATCATCCAGATCGCCTCTTCCTTCGGCATGGAGAGCGTCGCCGAAGGCGTGGAGACCACCCAGCAGCTCGACGCCATCCGTGGGCTCGGCTGTGGGGCGGCGCAGGGCTACCTGATCGCCCGCCCCCTCTCGACCGAGCAGGCCGAGGAGTTCATCACCGCCGGCCTGCCCCACGCGGCCTGACCGGCCCGAACCGGTGCACGGCACCGTGTAGAACATCGGACCATGGCCTGGCTCGTGTGCGACACCCGCGTGCTGGCGTCGGCCGAGGTCGCCGACACGAAAGCGACGCGCTCCAAGGGCCTCCTGGGCCGCGACGGCATCGACGGTGCCATCGTGCTGCGCCCGTGCCGGCAGATCCACACCATCGGCATGCGCTTCGCGCTCGACGTGGCCTTCCTGGACGCCGAGGGGGAGGTCATCCGCATCGTGCGCATGCGGCGCCACCGCCTCGGCCTGCCGGTGGTCCGGGCCCGCACCGTGATCGAGGCCGAGGCCGGCGCGTTCGGGCGCTGGGGCCTGCACGTGGGCGACGTCATCGAAGTGCGCGAGTGACCGGCAAGCTCGTCCTGGTGGCCACGCCCATCGGCCACCTCGGCGACCTGTCGCCGCGCGCCGTGGCCGCCTTGGACGAAGCCCGCGTCATCGTCTGCGAGGACACCCGCCGCACCGGGCGTCTGCTGGCCCACGCCGGCATCGCCGGTCGGCGCATGCTCGTGGCCAACGAACACACCGAGGCCTCGTGCGCCGCCCAGGTCCGCGAACTGCTCGAGGGTGGCGCCACCGTCGCCGTGGTCACCGACGCCGGCACACCCGGCATCTCCGACCCCGGCGAACGGCTCGTGCGGGCCGCCATCGACGGCGGCCACGTGGTGGAGGCCGTGCCCGGGCCCTCGGCACTGCTCGCCGCACTGGTCGTGTCAGGGCTGCCCACGGCGCGCTTCGTGATGGAGGGCTTCCTGCCCCGTCAGGGCCGCGAGCGCGGTGAGCGCCTGGCCGAGGTGGCCCGTGAACCCCGTACCGTCGTGCTCTACGAGGCGCCCCACCGGCTGCACCGCACGCTCACCGACCTGGCCGAGGCGTGCGGCGCCGACCGGGCGGTGGTCATCGCCCGCGAGCTCACCAAGCTCCACGAGGAGCTGTGGCGGGGCACCCTGGGCGAAGCCGCCGGGCGCGCCGCGCGGGCCGACCCCATCGGCGAGCACGTGCTCGTGCTGGCCGGCGCCACGGCCGCCGCCCCCGCCACCGACGACGAGCTGCGTGCCGCGCTGGCCGCCGCCCGGGCCGGGGGCCGCTCGGGCCGCGACGCCGTGGCCGAGATCGCCGCCGCCTTCGGCGTACCCCGCCGCCACGTGTACGACCTCGACATCGAACGCTCGAAGGGTGCGGTGCCCCCCACCGGGTGACCCCGCCTGACTAGGTTCGGGTCCGATGAGCAACCCACCGGTGGCCGGACCGACCCCCGTGCGCCCCCTGTGGGAACGGGCCCGGGCCGCGGCGTTCTTCGACCTCGACCGCACCCTCATCGCCGGTTCGTCGGCGTTCACCTTCGGCGTGGCCGCCTGGCGCAGCGATCTGGTGCCGACGGGGCAGTTCGCCCGCGATGCCCTGGGCGCGGTGGCGTTCCGCCTGTCGGGTGCCTCCGACGCCACCGCCGACGGGGTGCGCGAACGCATGCTCGGCGCGGTCAAGGGCGTCCGCCAGGCCGACCTGCTCGCCCTGAACGCCGAGGTCGTACCGCGGCTGCTGGAACGGATCCGGCCCGAGGCCCAGAACCTGCTCGACATGCACCGCAAGGCCGGTCGCGACACCTACATCGTGTCGGCCTCGCCCCGCGAGCTGGTCGACGCCCTGGCCCAGGCGTTGGGCATGACCGGCGGGCTCGGCACGGTGGGCGAGGTGGTCGACGGCGTGTACACGGGCGAGCTCGTCGGCTCGTTCTGCTACGGGCCCGGCAAGGTCGACAGCATCGTCGAACTGGCCACGTGGGAGCACTACGACCTGGAGCGCTGCTACGGCTACTCGGACTCGGCGTCCGACCTGCCCATGCTCGAAGCGGTCGGCCACCCGGTGGCGGTGAACCCCGACACCGCCCTGGCCCGCGCCGCCCGCCAACGGGGCTGGCCGGTCGTGATCTTCAGCCAGCGCACCAAGCAGGTGGCCAAGCACACCTCCACCGCGGCGGGCGCACTGGGCCTGGCCGGCGCGGCGTTCGCCGTCGGGGTGCGCGTCGGCCGCCGGCGCTGACGCAATCGGCCGGGCGTTGGCGCCGCCGAGGCCGTAGCCTCACCGGCTGTGTCCCGCTTCTACGTGACCACACCCATCTACTACGTGAACGCGCAGCCCCACCTGGGGCACGCATACACCACCATCGTCGGCGACGCCCTGACCCGCTGGCACCGGCTGCTCGGCGACGACGTGAAGTTCCTGACCGGCACCGACGAGCACGGCTTGAAGATCGCCCAGGCGGCGGAGGCCGCGGGCCTCACCCCACAGGCCTTCGCCGACTCGATCGCCCCCAAGTTCCAGTCGGCATGGGGCCGGTTGAACATCGCCAACGACGACTTCATCCGCACCACCGAGCCCCGCCACAAGGTGGCGGTGAGCAAGCTGCTGCAGGCCTGCTACGACGCCAGCGACATCGAGCTGGACACATACCGCGGCAAGTACTGCGTGGCGTGCGAGGAGTACTACACCGACGACGAGCTGCTCGACGGCGACCTGTGCCCGATCCACAAGCGCAAGGTCGACGAGTTCGAAGAGGAGAACTACTTCTTCCGCCTCTCGCGCTTCCAGGACCGTCTGCTCGACTGGTACGGCAGCCACCCCGGCGCCATCGTGCCCGAGCACCGCGCCAACGAGGCGCTCGGCCTCATCCGCTCGGGACTGCGCGACTTCTCCGTGAGCCGCACGTCGCTCACGTGGGGCATCCCGCTGCCATGGGACCCCGCGCACGTGGCCTACGTGTGGTTCGACGCCCTCACCAACTACCTGTCGGCGGTGGGCTACGGGCGTGACGACGACGAGTTCGCCCACTGGTGGCCGGTCGACTACCACCTCATGGGCAAGGACATCATCCGTCACCACTGCGTGTACTGGCCGGCCATGCTGCTGTCGGCCGGCATCGAGCCGCCCAAGGGCTGGGCCGTGGGCGGCTGGCTGCTGGTGGGGGGCGAGAAGATGAGCAAGACGTCGGGCAACGTCATCAACCCGCTCGATCTCATCGAAACCTTCGGCGTCGACGGCTTCCGCCACTACATCCTGGCCGAGACGCCCTACGGCTCCGACGGCGACTTCACGGTCGAGGGGCTCACGTCGCGGTTCAACTCGGACCTGGCCAACAACCTCGGCAACCTGCTGTCGCGCGTGGCCACGGTGGCCGGCAAGAAGTGCGACGGCATCGGGCCGGCGCCGGCGGCCGACAGCCCGCTGGCCCCGGCCGCGGCCGACGCCTACGCCGCCACCGCCGCGGCGTGGGACAACGTGCAGCCCAACCGGGCCCTCGACGCCACGTGGTCGCTCATCCGGGCCACCAACGCCTACCTGGAGACGCACGAGCCGTGGAAGGCCGAACCCGGCCCCGCCCTCGACCACGTCATCGGCGACGCCTTGGAGGCGCTGCGCATCGTCACGGTGCTGGCCAGCCCGGCCATCCCCACCGCGGCCCAGACCATCTGGGAGCGCATCGGTCTCCGCGGCCAGGTGGCCGACGAGCGCCTGCCCGACGCGGCGGCGTGGGGGCGCTACCCCGGCGGGCTCACGGTCACCAAGGGCGCGCCGCTGTTCCCGCGGCAATGAGCGACACCACCCCGGCCGACCCGGGCGCGCTGCGCTACTGCGACAGCCACTGCCACCTCGACGACGAACGCATCGGCGGCGCGGCCGGCGCCATCGAACGGGCCCGTGCCCAGGGCGTGGTGCAGTTCGTGAGCGTGGGGGTCGACCGCGAGCACAGCATCCGACAGATCGCCATCGCCGCCGAGCACGCCGAGGTGTGGGCCACCGTGGGCCTGCACCCCCACGACGCGGTGAACGGCGTCGACTCCATCGTCGACCTGCTCGATGCACCCAAGGTCGTGGCCATCGGCGAGTGCGGGCTCGACTACCACTACGACCACTCGCCCCGCGACGTCCAGCGCACCGCGTTCGCCGCCCAGATCGCACTGGCCCACGAATGGCGCCTGCCGCTGGTGATCCACACCCGTGACGCGTGGGCCGACACCTTCGACGTGCTCGACGCCGAGGGTGTGCCCGAGCGCACGGTCTTCCACTGCTTCACCGGCGGCCCCGACGAGGCCCGCCAGTGCCTCGATCGCGGCGGCTTCCTCTCGTACTCCGGGATCGTCACGTTCAAAACGGCCGAATCGCTGCGCGACGCGGCCCGGCTGACGCCCCTCGACCGGCTGCTGATCGAGACCGACGCGCCCTATCTGGCGCCCGTTCCCCACCGGGGCAAGACGAACGAACCCGCCTTCGTGCCATTGGTGGCAGCGTGCCTGTCAGAGGTCACGGCGTGGCCCCTCGCCGCCCTGGCTTTGGCTTCCCTTAGCAACGCCGGTGTTGCACTCGGCCTACCCCAGCCATAGCGTGAGCTTTGCTGCGGGCGGACACCGCGCTTTCTCGGGGCGGTCCGCGGCGTACCATTCCTTCGGGGAAGGTGGAGCGCTGAGGTTTCAACCTGTCGACAAGTGGCGGCTCGCAATGGCCACCGCCGTCACCGTCCTGGCACTGCCGTTCCTGCTCGATCAGAGCGGCTCGGGGGCGCCGGGTCTGGCCATCGCGCCCGGCGCCGGGGCAGGCAACATCACCGACTCACTCCGCAACCAGCCCGAGAGCACCGACCCGGTGCCGCCGAACGTCGCCCTGGTGCCGATGCCGGGTGACGCCAGCACGTCGCCGCAGACGATCGTCATCGCCGTCCCCACCTCGCCGCCCGAGGGCACCAAGTGGGCCAAGGGCAGGGCCGGCTACCGGACCTGGCAGGCCAGCGCCAACGGCCGCCCGTGCCTGTTCACCGCCGCTCCCGCCAACACGGTGCTGACCGTCACCAACCTCGACAACGGCAAGGCCACCACCTGCCTCGTGGCCGCCACCAGCGATCCGGGCGCGGGCCTGGCGATCCTGCTCGACTCCACCGTGTTCCAGGACGTCGCCGACCTGGCCGAGGCACCCGTGCCCGTGCGCATCACCTGGACCGCCGCCTGAGCGGCGGGCGACCCGCCGACCGTTGACCCTCTCCCGCAAGGACACCGCCGCCCGGCTCGACGAGCGTGGCCTGGCCCCGAAGCGGTCGCTGGGGCAGAACTTCGTCGTCGACCCCAACACGGTGCGGCGCATCGCCCGGCTGGCCGCCGTGGGCCCCGATGACCATGTGGTCGAGATCGGCCCCGGACTGGGCGCGCTGACCCGGGCCCTGCTCGAGACCGGGGCCAGCGTCACCGCGGTCGAGATCGACCGCGGTCTGTGCGAGGTGCTCCGTGACGAGCTCGGCGACCAGGTCCGAGTCATCGAGGGCGACGCCCGCGCCGTCGACTGGAACGCGCTGCTGGGCGACCAACGATGGGTACTGGTGGCCAACCTGCCCTACAACGTGGCCACCCCGCTCATCGCCGACCTGCTCGACACCGTGCCGGCCATCGAGCGGATGCTGGTGATGGTGCAGCTCGAGGTGGCCGAGCGCCTGGCCGCCCCGCCCGGATCGAAGACCTACGGCGGGGTCAGCGTGAAGGTCGCCTACTGGGCCACGGCCCACGTGGCCGGCAAGGTGCCGGCCACCGTGTTCCTGCCCCGCCCCAACGTCGACTCGGCCCTCGTGTCCATCACCCGCCGGGCCGAGCCGGCCGTGGCCGCCGACGTGACGGCGGCGGAACTGTTCGCACTCGTGCGCACCGGCTTCGCCCAGCGGCGCAAGATGCTGCGGCGCTCGTTGGCCGGCGTGGCCCCCGCACCGGTGCTGGCCGCCGCTTTCGAGCGGGCCGGCGTGCGGCCCGACGCCCGCGCCGAGGAGCTCGGCGTGGTCGCGTGGGGCGCCCTCGCCCGCGCCCTGCACCAGCCAGACTGACGGTCGTGCTCGCCCGCGCCAAGCTCACCGTGTCCCTGCGCGTCACCGGGGTGCGGGCCGACGGCTACCACCTGATCGATGCCGAGATGGTCACGCTGGCGCTGGTGGACACGCTGACGTTCACCGACGGCGACGGGCTGAGCATGAGCGGCCCCTACGCCGAGGGCGTGCCCACCGACGAGGGCAACCTGGTGCACAAGGCGCTGACCCTCGTGGGCCGACGCGCCGCGGTGCACATCGACAAGCGGATCCCCGCCGGCGGCGGGCTGGGCGGCGGGTCGGCCGACGCCGCCGCCGTGCTGGTGTGGGCCGGCTGCACCGACCTGGCCGTGGCCGCCCGTGTCGGCGCCGACGTGCCGTTCTGCCTGGCCCGAGTGCCGCGCGCCCGGGTGCGCGGCATCGGCGAGATCGTCGAGCCGCTGGCGTTCGTCGAGCGGGCCTTCACCCTGGTGCTGCCACCCTTCGGCTGCAGCACACCCGCGGTGTACCGGGCGTGGGATGACCTGGGCGGCCCCACCGCGGCGGGGCCCAACGACCTGGAGCCGGCCGCCCTGGTGGTGGAGCCCCGCCTGGCCGGGTGGCGCGATCGCATCGCCGAGGCCACGGGGCAGCCGCCGGTGCTGGCCGGCAGCGGCTCCACCTGGTTCGTGGCCGGCGCCCACCCGCACCTGGCCGAGGCGTTGGCGCCGGCGCAGGTGGTGGTGACGCGCACCGACCGCCCGTAACGGGCGGTCGGTGTCGGAGACCTTCGAGCGCGGAACGCGCGTGGTTACTTGTTGCGTCGCTGGAACCGCGTGCGCTTCAGCATCTTCTTGTGCTTCTTCTTCCGCATGCGCTTACGGCGCTTCTTGATCAGAGAACCCATGGCTTGTTCACGCTACCGCCTCCGGCCACCAAGTGCGAACCACCCTCGTCATTGCGCGGCGCCCTCGGCAGGTTCGGCGTCGTCCACCACGATGCCGGCGTCGGCCAGCAGCAGCGGGGCCAGGGCCAGCACCTGGAAGCTGTCGATGTGGGCGCCGCCGAGGCCGCGCACGCCGCGGATGCCGTCGAGACGCGAGCCGTGCAGACGGGCGCCGGCGAACGAGGCGCCCGACACGTCGGCCAGGCCGAGCTCGCAGTCGGCGAAACGGGCACCGGGCAGTTGGGCCCGCGCCAGGTCGGCCTCCACCAGCAACGAGCCGGTGACGAGCAGGTCCTCGGCCGTCAGCTCGTTCCACGCCACCCGGTCGAGCTTGCACCCGTCGATGCGGACGTGGCGCAGGCGGGCCCCCGTCCACACCGAACCGACGAGGCGGCACTGGCGCAGCTCGACCCGCAGGAACGAGGCCTGGGTCAGGACCGCGCCCGACAGCTCGCACCCCTCGAAGAGCACGTCGACGAAGCGGGCCCGCTCCAGCCGGGCGCCGGTGAGCTGCAGCGCGGCCAGCCGGCAACCGGTCACCGTCAGGCCGTCGGCCTCCCAGTCGACGAGGTCGCCGTGCACGGCCAGGCCGGCCCAGTCGGGGCGGTCACCGTCGTCGTAGAGGTCGTCGGCCGGGGTGACCGTGAGAACGGAGGCCAGGCGTGGCCGCTGGGGTCCGGGGGCGTCACGGTGGGCCATGACCCGGACGGTAGCGGCCCGTCGTCCACACCGAACTCTGGTCGAGCTCACACCTGCCGCGGGTTGTGCGACCGCGGGCACGAGCCGACGCATGTCGTAGGACGCATCCCGCCCCTCATCCAGGAGATCCGCCATGACCAACCCGATGATCAGCCCCTCAGCACCGGCGCCACCGCCCTGAAGGGCGCGGCGATGGCGACGACGGCGCCGGCAAGGTGGCCGAGAAGATCGCCGCCGGTCAGGGCCCCGACGGCGGACGCCGGCCCGAGGGCGCCGGTGCGCCGCCCAACAGCCAGCTGCTCGACGACGTCGCATCGATGCTGAAGATGTCGAGCACCGATCTCACCAGCGCGCTCACCAAGGGCACGTCGCTGGCCGACCTGGCCAAGCAGCAGGACGTGTCGCCCGACGCGTTGCTGCAGACCAGGGTCGGGGCATGGTGCTCAAGACGTACGCCTGAGCACGTCGGCGCCCGGCCGCGGTCAGAGACCCTGGAGGAACTCCACCAGGGCGGCGTTGACACCGGCCGGGCGCTCCTGCTGCAGCCAGTGGCCGGCTCCGGCGAACATCTGCAGGTTCCGCAGACCGGGCACGGTCGCCTGCATGCCGGCCAGCGCTTCGGGCGTGTTGCCGGCGATCATGTCGTGCTCACCACCGAGGTAGAGCGCGGGCTGGGCGATGGTGGCCCCGGCGAACGGGGCGAGGATCGCCGGGAAGGCGTTGATGTTGCGGTACCAGTTGAGGCCGCCCCGGAAGCCCGACTGCGTGAGCTCGTGCACGTAGAAGTCGAGGTCGGCCGAGGTCAGCCACGACGGCAGCTCCTCGGGCACCACCTGCTGCTCGCTCAACGTCTGGCCCATCGGGAAGTGCCCGTCCCAGCCCGTCTGGTGGATGCCGTCGGCGATGATGTCGCCCGAGATCGTGTACATGAAGCCGAGCACGGTGCGGCGCACGTCGGCCTCCAGATCGGCCTCGGCCACGCCCGGCTCCTGGAAGTAGAGCCGGTAGTAGTCGCGGCCCTCGCCCGCCATCGTCCGCATGATGTCGTTCATGGTCATGCCCTCGGGCAGGGCCGGGATGAGACCGGGGAACGGAACGCTCATGGCGGCCACGGCGCGGAACACGTCGGGGCGCATGAGCGCGCTGTACCACGCCACCGGCGCACCCCAGTCGTGGCCGACGATCACGGCCTGCTGCTCGCCCAGCGCGGCCACCGCGCCGATGGCGTCGCCCACCAGATGGCTGATCGTGTAGGCACCGACGTCGGCCGGCTTGCTGGTCTGGCCGTAGCCGCGCATGTCCATGGCCACGGCACGGAAGCCGGCATCGGCCACGGCCGGCAACTGGTGGCGCCACGAGTACCACGACTCCGGGAAGCCGTGGCAGAACAGCACCAGCGGCCCGCTGCCCATCGACACCGTGTGGATGGAGATGCCGTTCGCCTCGATCTGCCCGTGCTCGAACCCGTCGCTCATCGCTACCCCCGTGGTGAGACGCGGCAGCTTAGCGATGCCCGTCGAAGGTGGGCTCACGGCGCTCGCGGAACGCGGCGGCGCCCTCGCCCATGTTGCGGGGGATGAGCACGGCCTGGTGCGCCATCTCGAGCTCCATCTGCTCGGCGAACGTGTTCGTCGACGCGGCATCGACTGTGCTCCGGATGCGGGTCATCGCCGCCGGCGAGCTGCGGGCCAGCTGGGTGGCGACCGCCGCGACCTCGGCGTCGAGCCGGTCGTCGTCGACGGCCGACCAGATGAGACCCCACTCGACCGCGTCGTCGGCGCTGAGCCGACCCCCGAGCAGCGTGAGCCCGAGGGCGCGGGCCCGCCCGACGCGCCGCGGCAGCTGCCACGTGACGCCCAGGTCGGGCACGATGCCGAGGCGCGGCCCGAACGTGCACACGAAGCTGGCCGAGCGCGCCGCGATGGTGATGTCGCACGCGAGCGCCAGTCCAACCCCGCCACCGGCAGCCACGCCCTGCACGCGGGCGATGGTGGGCACCGGCAGGTCGGCGATGGCCCGCAGCGCACCGTTGTAGGTGTCCGCGGTGTCGAGCGGTGCCGCATCACCATCGGCGGCGGCCACCATGGCATCGGCCGGCGGCACCGCGCTCAGGTCGGCACCCGAGCAGAAGCCACGTCCGGCGCCGGTGAGCACCACGACGCGCACCGCATCGTCGGCCACCACGCGGGTCAGTGCGCCAGTCAGGTCGGTCATGACCTCGGGCGTGAGCGAGTTGAGCGATGCCGGCCGGTCGAGCGTGATGGTGGCCACCCCGTCGACGGCCTCGTAGCGGACGGTCGTCATGACCGGAGCGTAGACATCACCGCATGACGTAGTGACCGAGGACAGCCTGGACCTCGTAGACGTTGACCTTCTTGTTGAACTCCCGCTGGATCGGCAGGGGGTTGCCGGTGATCCACACCTTGAGCTCGGCATCGAGGTCGAAGTGGCCGGCGGTCTCGATCGAGAAGTGGGTGATGGAGCGGTACGGCAGCGAGTGGTACTCCACCTTGCTCCCGGTCAACCCCTGGCGGTCCACCAGGACCAGCCGTCGCTCGGTGAAGACGAACAGGTCACGACCCACCTGGTACGCCTTGTGCACCTGCTCACCCGGCATCAACACCGCGCCGAGGGCCAGCGCCGCGTCCTCGGCCGAGATCTCGCCGGCGTTCCCCGACATCGCGCTGATGATGCCCATCGTGGCCTCCTCGTGTCGCGAGCCCACCGCTCGCCACGATTTCGAGGGTATGACTCCACGACACCGGACGGGGCCCTACGCCGTCAGTGACTGCAGGATCGCGGTCGCCCGGTCGGCGAAGTCCTCGTGGAGGCCGCCGTCCTTGCGCCACCGGGCGATGTCGACCAGCGCGGCGTCCACCGCCTGGCGCAGATCGCGGCCACCGGCCTTGCGAGGGTTGATGGCCGCGATGGCCTGCAGCTTCGGCAGCAGGTCGGAACCGCGGTCACCGACGGCGTCGGGTGACGGGGTGAGCAGGCGCACGAGCCCGTCGACCGTGGTGGGGAACAGCGTGGTCGTGGTCGTGGCCCGCGCCGTGGTCGTGGTGGCCCGCACCGTCGTGGTCGTCGTGGCCACCATCGTCGTGGTGGTCGCGGGCACCGCGCTCGTCGTGGTCGGCGCGGCGGTCGTGGTGGTGGGCGGCACCGTGGTCGGCGGTGCGGTGGTCGCCGGCGGTGCGGTCGCGACCACCGACGTGGGCACCACCGACGCGTCGGCCGCGCTCCCGCCGTCGCCGTGGAGGCGGGTGAGCAGCACCACGACGACGGCGGGGACGACGGCGACGACGACCAGCGCAGCGATGATCCCGGTACGACGCGAAGACGGCGCCGACGCCGATACCGGGACGGTGGGTGCCGGTTGCATCAGCTTCGTCGGCGGCATGACCGGGCCGGCCTGCGGCGCGTCGATCAGGGCCCGCCGCATGTCGTCGGCGCTGGCGAACCGGTCGGCCGGGTCGAGCGCCAGGGCACGGTGGGCCACGGCGGCCAGCCGAGCGTCGACGTCGGGCCGCAGCCCGGCGAGCGCCGGCGCCTCCACGTGCAGCTGCGACATCGGTGAGCGGAGCACGTCGTCGGGGAAGGGCGGTCCACCGGCGAGCATCTCGTAGAGCACGACGCCGGCCGAGAACACGTCGGAGCGCACGGTGGCGGCGTCACCGCGCAGCTGCTCGGGGGCCAGGTAGCGCGGTGTGCCGATCACCAGGCCGGGCACGGTGAGGCCACTGGTGGCGTCGGCCACCACCTTGGCGATGCCGAAGTCGGCCAGGCGCACGCGGCCGTCGTCGCCCAGCAGGATGTTCGCCGGCTTCACGTCCCGGTGCAGGATGCCGCGGGCGTGGGCGGCAGCCAGCGAGCGCAGCACCGGGTCCATCACGGCCACGGCGGCGGCACCGTCGAGCCGGCCGACGTCGCCCAGGTGCTCGCCGAGGTTGCGCCCGTCCACCAGCTCCATCACGAGGTACGGCCGCGGACCGTCCTCACCGACGTCGAACAGGGTGACGGCATCGGGGTGGTCGAGGTTGGCCAACAGGCGCGCCTCGCGCTCGAAGCGGGCCCGGGCGCTGTCGTCCCCCAGGTCGGTGCGCAGGATCTTGATGGCCACCCGCCGACCGAGCCGCAGGTCGTGGGCCTCGTACACCTCGGCCATGCCCCCGATGGCGAGGCGCACCCCCAGCTCGTACCGATCGCCGAGCACCCGTCCCACGGCTGCACCCTACGACCCCGGCCGGCGGAAGGGACCGCGCCCGCCGTGGTCGCTCCGACAAGCAGGGGTCAAGAACCTGCGCCCTGCGTGGTGGAACGGTCACCATCCCGGCAAGGGTTCGGCAGGTGGGCACTGCAGGCGGTGCCACGACCGTACGGTGCGGTCACTCCCCTCGCATCGAAGGAACACATTTCGTGATCACCGTCCGCAAAGCCATCGCCGCCCTCGCCCTCACCGGCCTCGGACTCGTCGCATCGAGCGCCGCCCAGGCCGAGACTGCCCCGCAGCCGCACCCGGCCAAGGTCGCCGCCGTGGTCGGCGCCAAGGGCCATCCGATCGTGGTCCCCAACTCGTTCGGGTCGACCTGGAGCTGACCGCAGCTAAGGGGAGCGCCGCCGGCCCACCACGACCTCGAACCGTGACCGCTCGCGCTGGCGGCGCAGCTTGGCCCGCCACGGGCGCACGGCCCAGCGCCAGCCGTACCACGGCGTGACGCGCTGCCACGTGACGCCGAGCCCTTCGGCCAACTCGTCGAGCATGGCCACACTCAGGAAGCCGATCGACGGTACCGAGTCCGAGCGGGTGCCGAAGCGCTGCTCGAAGTCGATCTGACGTTCTGACACCATCGACCGGCCGGCCTCGGCGTCTCGATAGATCGGTGAATCCATGAGCACGAGCGCACCGCCGGGCCGCAGCACCCGCAGGGCCTCGGCCAGCGTGACGGCGTAGTCGACGCTGTAGTGCAGCGACGCGTTGAAGATCACCACGTCGGCCTCGCCGTCGGCGAGGGGCAGGTGGTCGAACTCGGCCTGGACGCGCGGCCACATCGGGTCCAGGTGGCGCGCCGCGCCCAACCCGTCGAGGTCGTCGACGCTCAGGTCGACGGCGAGGGGGTGGTGCCCGGCGCGGGCGAGCTGATGGCTCAACCAGCCGAGGCCGGCGCCCAGGTCGAGCACCCGTGCCGGTGCGGCCCCGCCGTCGAGCACGAGCGCCCGGGCGTGACGCCACGACGTGGCCCGCATGCGCCACTGGTCGCGCAACAGATCGTCATCGGCCACGACGGGCAGGGCGCGGTAGTACGCCGGATCGGTGGAGCCACGCCCCTCGGCGCGACGAATCATCTCGTACTCGGCAAGGAACCGCTCGTAGCGCGCGACCTCGGCGTCGGTGAGGAACCGCCAGATGCCCTCCCGACGCTCGTAGCGCGCCGGGCACGACCGGCACGCCAGCGCGTCGGCGCCGTCGGGCATCAGCGCCGTGCGGCACGCCGGACACGCCCAGCGCCAGTCGGGCGCGTTCATCGGCGCACGAGCTCGAGCACGTAGTGGTCGGCCAGCGCGGCGGCGCCCGGCCACGCCTCGATGCGACGGTCGATGCGGTCGAGGGTGCCCACGAGCCCGGTGTGGCGGGCCGCCCACGGCTCGGTGTACGGCGGCGGCAGCGCCACCCCGGCGCCCCAACGGCGGTGCAGCGTGAAGTCGGGCGCGAACGCCCGCACGGCGCGACCCACCGACGGGTACCGCACCTCGAGACCGCGCCACTCGACCGAGCGACGCAGGCGGCGCACCGCCTTGCCGGGCTGGCCGTGACCGAGGAACCACGCCCACTCCCACGGCACCACCGGACCCATGATGCACAGCACGGCCCGGCCGCCGGGCCGCACCACCGACGCGATGGCGTGGGCGGCGGCGCCGAGATCGGTCACGCAGTTCAGCCCCCCGAAGTTCGACAGCACCCCGTCGAACGGGCCGTCGGCGCTCGCGGCCTGCTCGATGGTGAGCGCGCGCGTGGCGACGAACTGGCCGACGCCGGCGGCGTCGGCCTTGGCCCGCGTCGCGGCGACCATCGCCGCCGACGCGTCGGTGGCCACCACGTGCACACCACGGCACGCCAGAGCAACGGCGTCCTCACCGGTGCCGCAGTTCAGCTCGAGCACGCGGCCGCCGGGCGCGAAGGCCCACTGCAACGAGCGGTCGACGGCGGCACGGTAGCGGCGGCCCAGCGTGGTGCGCGAGAAGACGTCGTCGTAGACGGCAGCCTCGGCGTCGAAGGGGCTGGCGGCGCTCAGGCCTCCACCTCGCCGGCGGTGGCGAGCAGCAGCTCGTGCGCCGCGGCCGCCTCGGCCCGCTTCGCCGCGGCGCCGGGCCCGTCGATGCCGTCGAGCCGGAACGCGTCGACCTCGGCCCGCAGCCAGGCATCGGCATGGGCGTAGTAGTCCTTCGAATGGCGACCGGCGATCTTCAAGTCGCGGTCGGTCGTGGTCGCCCAGTCGCCCATGATGCGCAACTTGTCGGCGACCCGGGCGTAGTAGCCGGTGCCCTTGATCGGATACGAGACCGTGGTGAAGAAGATGTCGGGGTTGGTCGCCTTCACGTGCTCGATGGTCGCCTCGATGTCGTCGATGGTCTCACCCTCGTAGCCCCACATGAGGAACATGCCGACTTCCATGCCGTACTTCTGTGCGGTCTTGGTGGCCCACCGCACCTCGTCGGTGGTGACGCCGCGCTGCATCTCGTCGAGCACCTTCTGGCTGCCGCTCTCGGAACCGATCCAGATGCGGTAGCAGCCCATCTCGGCCAGGGTGGCCATGACCTCTTCCTTGCGCATGCGATCGGCGCGCGAGATGGTCTCGAACGGCACGCGCAGGTTGCGCTTCTTCAGCTCGGCGGCGTACTCGAACAGCCACTTGTGGCTGATGGTGAACACGTCGTCGGCGTACCAGACCTGGTCGGGCTGGAAGCGGGCCATGATGTCGGCCACCTCGTCGGCGCAGTCGGCGGGCGAGCGGCGGCGGTGGGTGTGGCCGTAGGTGGCGTGCGAGCACCAGTTGCACTTGTAGGGGCACCCGCGAGCGGTGATCAGGTTCACGCTGCCCATGCCGTGGTGCTCGCGCCACACGTCGACGTAGCGCTGCAGGTCGATGGCGTCGCGATCGGGCCACGGCAACGAGTCGAGGTCGCGGATCTGGGCTCGCGCCTCGTTGGTGACGATGCGACCGGTGTGGTCGCGGAACACCACGCCGGGCACGTCGTGCAGGCCCTCGACGCCCTTGTCGGGCAGCGCGGCGAGCACCTCGGCCAGCGACTCCTCGCCCTCACCGATGATGACCACGTTGGCCCCGTGCGACAGGTACTCGGTGGCGTAGTTCGCGCTCTCGGGACCACCGGCGATGACGGTCCAGTCGTACTTGCGGGCCTCGCCCATGAGCCACACGACGTTGCCGCGCGTCATCAGGTTCGTGTAGATGCCGAGCACGCCGCCGGGCGTGGCCGCCAGGCGTTCGGTGACCGCCTCACGCGACGAGAACGTGGTGTCGAACACCTCGACCGTGCGACCCGAGCGCTTGAGGTAGGCCGACAGGTAGAGCAGACCGAGCGGCGGGTACGGCTTCATGATGGCGCGCTCGTTGGCGTCCTCCCACAGGAAGTATCCATGCGTCAGCATCACGTCGGGCATGGCTGCGAACCGTACTGCGCCCGATGGGACGTGCCACGATGCGGGGCGCCCGATTTCTCCTCCCGTCGGTGTCCGTT
This sequence comes from Actinomycetes bacterium, assembly GCA_031359995.1. Lineage (GTDB taxonomy): Bacteria > Actinomycetota > Acidimicrobiia > Acidimicrobiales > Ilumatobacteraceae > JANMAT01. The sequence continues at coordinate 1,804 of JANMAT010000106.1, read as the reverse complement.
CCCCACCCATGGCCCCCACCCTCCTCACCCGCACGGTGCGTCCCTTCGGCGCGACGTTCCGTGTCGAAGCCGATGACCGACGCGTGCTCGACGCCCTGGGCGTGGCCCTCGCCCGCTACCCCACCGATGCCGGTGCCATCGGCGACTTCCGCCTCGTGGCCCGTACCGGCGCCGACACCGACCTCGACCCGGCGTGGCCGGTCACCCGCACGACCTTCACCGCCGGCCGGCTCACGCTGCGCTGCGGCAGCGGCACGCTGCTGGCCGACGCCAACATCGGCACCGCCGAGCTCACCCTGCCGCCGGCCCTGCTCGCCATCCCCGACGCCGTGCGCATGTGCGTGGAGGGTGCGGCGTCGACCCTGCTCATCAACTCGGGGCAGCTGCGGGCCGTGCACGCCGGGCTGGTCGGCTTCGGGTCACGACACCTGCTGCTGCGGGGCCCGTCGGGCGCCGGCAAGTCGACGCTCACGTACGCGTGCCTGCGGGCCGGGGCCCGCATCGTGTCCGACGACTGGACGTACGCGGTGGCCGGACGGCCCGCCGGGCAGCTGTGGGGCTACCCGTGGCGCATGTTCCTGGTGCCGGAAGCCATCGGCCGCTTTCCCGAACTGGCCGGTGCCGACGCCGTGCTGCACCCCGGGGCCGACCGGTTGAAGGTGCCGGTCGAGCCGCCGGTGTCGCGGCGCCGCAAGGGCGCCCACGTGGACGCGGTCGTGTTCCGGGACCCGTCGACCGAGCTCGACCTGCGCCCCATCGACACCGCCGAGGCGCAGGACCGCTTCTGGGGTCCGGCCCTGGCCACCGAGCGCACCGACCTGCCCGCCGCGTTCGTGGCCGAGCTGCTCGACCGGCCCTGCCACGTGCTGCAGCGCGGCACCGACCCGATGGCGGCAGTGACCCTGCTTCAGCGCCTGGCCAGGAGCTGCCGGTAGGCCGCGTCGAAGCGGGCCACCGTGGCCCGACGGTCGTTGACCACCGCAAAGGCGTGAGCGGCGCAGGCCAGGGCGACGCGCCGGGGTTCGTCGGCGAGCACGCTCAGGATCGCCGCCGCCAGCTCGTCGGCGTGGCGCACCGGCACCGCCACCGCGCCGGGTGGGTCGGCGACGGCCAGATCGGCCACGTGCCCCACGTCCGTGCCCACGGTGGGCACGCCGCACGCCGCCGCTTCGAGCACGGCCACCGGGCCGGCGTCGTGGCGGGAGCTGAGCACGTGGAGCGTGGCCCCTTGCACCAGCGCGACGAGCTCGTCCGACGGCACGAAGCCGTGGAAGCGCACGGCATCGGCCACGCCGAACTGGGCGGCCACGCGGCGCGTCGCCCCGTCGGTCGTGTCGACGCCGGCGATGTCGAGCGTGATGCCGGGTCGGGCCCGACGCACCGTTGCGAACGCCTTCAGCAGCGTGACCTGGTCCTTCACCCCGTTCAGGCTGCCGATGTGCACGAGTCGCGGCGGTGCGCCCGGCGCGGCGACGGCCGCGGGCCGGAAGCGCTCGGTGTCCACGCCCAGGGGCACCACGTCGTCCACGCGGTAGCCGCGCGAGCGCACGTGGGCCGCCATCCAGTGGCTGGCCACGGTGACGTGGTCGGCACCCTTCAACCCGCCGGCGGCGATGAGGCGACCACCCCGGCCGAGGGCGCCGCCGTAGGCGATGTCGGGCATGGCCACCAGCTCGCCGCCGGCCACGTGCACCAGGCCGGGGGCGCGGTACCGGCGCGCCGCGGCCACGGCCACCAACCCGGTGACCGACGCCCACAGGCCGTGCACCACGTCGGGTCGACCTTCGGCACCCACGGCGGAGAT
>JANMAT010000091.1:0-1581 GCA_031359995.1 Actinomycetes bacterium | reverse complement strand
GTTCGCCAACTTCCAGCGCGACGGGATGATGCAGACGCTGGTGCCCACCGGCCGGGCGAACTACGAGCCCAACAGCCTCGACCTGGCCGGCGAGCAGCCCGGCCCGCGCCCGTCGGCGACCGGGTACGTGACCCATCCCGCGGGGGTGGAAGGCCCGAAGGTGCGGGTGCGGTCGGAGACGTTCGCCGATCACTACAGCCAGGCTCGCCTGTTCTTCCGCAGCCAGACGGCGCCGGAGCAGGCCCACATCGCGTCGGCCCTGGTGTTCGAGCTGTCGAAGGTCACGCTGGCCCACGTGCGAACGCGCGTCCTGGCCAACCTGGTGAACGTCGACGCCGAGCTGGCCGAGCGGGTAGCCAGCGGCTTGGGCTGCGACGTGCCCGATGCGGCCCCGGCAGCGATGGAGCCCATCGACGTGGACCTCTCGCCGACGCTGTCGATCGTGCACAAGGCCAAGGCCACGCTCGAGGGCCGCAAGGTCGGCATCCTGTTCACCGACGGTTCACCGGTGGCCGCCATCACCAAGGTCGTCGACGCCGTGCGGGCCGAAGGGGCGACGCCCATGCTGATCGCGTCGCGCCTGCTGGGCCTGGCGACCACCCCGAAGCCGATGGACGCCGATGGTCAGCTGGCCGGCACGCCATCGGTCACCTGCGACGCCATCGCCATCGTGGTCGACGCCGCCGGCGCCCTGGCGCTGGCCGCCGACGCCACCGCGGTCCAGTTCGTGGCCGACGCCTTCGCCCACCTGAAGGCCATCGGCCACACCCCGGAGGCGCAGGTGCTGCTCGACAAGGCCAACGTGGAGCCCGACGCCGGCGTCGTCGACCTCGGCCCTGACTTCATCGCTGCCGCTCGCCTGCGCTTCTACGACCGGGAGCCCGCGGTGCGCCTGGTGCCGTAGCCCGGGCGCAGGAAGTAGTCCTCTGGGCGGCATGCGCTCCGTGTTCCAGGCTCAGGCCGTGGAAGATGTGACGCGTGTCGAGCGGTTCCCGGCGAACCTCGACCACGTCAGTGGAACCACGCCATGACCGACATCGGGCACCCGCCCCTGGTCGAGCCGGACGTGATCCACCGCCTGTTGCCCCTGAACCGGTTCCGGTGATGATGTACCCCGTCCTCGCCAAGGTGAAATACGCACGCCCCGCATCAACCGTAGATACGTGTCGATCGGGATCGACGGACGACCCTCCGTCGGATCGAAGAACGCCCGGAACGGCCCGAAGAACCGCTCATCTCCAACAACGCGTCAACGTCAGCCAGCTCGCCCGACAACACCCGCATCCCCGGCGGTAGCAGCAGCTCGAACAACGAACCCTGTGGACCTACTGTACGCAACATCGATGGCCTCCAGACCCTTGTACCAGAAGGGAATGGAGGCCATCGTACCGAACACCCGCGCGCCCACCCGCGATACAACACCCCAGCTACCAGGCTATTTCCGGGGGAAGTAGCTAGCGCTCGCGCCTCGTCGGTCACGAGAAGATCGTTGCGGCGACGGCCTCGGCGGCGTCGCGAGCGATTCCTGGCGTCACGTGCGAGTAGAGATCAAGCGTGATCGCGATCGTCGCGTGGCCAAGG